>JALHOO010000004.1 GCA_022842945.1 Minisyncoccota bacterium | reverse complement strand
GAGGAGGAGATCAATCCCGAGGACATTCCTTTCTAGTTTTCAGTTAAGTAATCATCATGGCACATCAATCAGAAGAGATAGAGCACAAGAAGTTCGTAGACTACAAGGACGTACAGTACCTTCGTATGTTCATGAACCCGCATGCAAAGATTCTTGCGAAGAAGCGTACTAACGTGCAGGCAAGTCGTCAGCGTGAAATCGCTCTCGCTATTAAGCGCGCACGCTTCATGGGACTTCTTCCATACCTTGCGGCGTAAGCAGGAGGAGGAGAGACAAGGCCCGCATGAAGCGGGCCTTGTTCTTTATTGGGGGTCATGGTTTCCTTTGCAAGGAAAGACAGCACTGGGTTTGTCTGAGAGGGAGAAGTGCACATGTCTAAGAGCAGTCAGGATGGATCGGTGAATCTCATCGTGCCGGCAGTAATGGTTGTCGTGATTTCGCTCGTCATGGCTCTTGCGGCAAGCATAAAAGTGCCGCAACAGAACCAAACACCGCTCGAAGTACTCGCACGAGCTGAAGCTGCACTGAAGCGAAGCAGTATGCCCTGATTTTGAGATATCTCAAAAATATGGTTAGATAGTAATGCGACGCAATGGGGCGTCGCATTTGTTGTTCCTCAGGAGTCTACGTGTACGATACGTATAAGAAGAAACTGCCAATCCAAAAGCGCCAACGGGCGCTCGCAATATTAGGGGGCATTCTCGTGGTTTTCAGTGGTATCAGTGCCTGCACTGCCGCCATTGATCACATGATTGCAACATCCAATCCCGCTGCAGAGGCAGCACGGTCGAGCGCTCTTTAACGGGGCACTGGCCACCCGCGCAGAATGCGCAAGGCCCCCTCGGTGAGGGGGCCTTTTTCTATGCCTTCTCGACTCGCTCTACGTATTCTCCGGTATCAGTATTGATTCGAAGAATGTCACCCTCATTAATGAACAGGGGAGTAGTAATAGAGGCGCCACTTTCGAGCACAACCTTCTTGTCTCCGCCTGTTGCGGTGTCGCCTCGAACCGCAGGGGGTGCTTCCTTAACTTTGAGCTCAACCTTGATAGGAATCGCAATCGTCATAGGGTTGTCGTTGTAGAGGAGCACTTCAACGGGAGCGTTCTGCACAAGCCACTGTACCTTCTCGTGTACCGCGTTCTCTGGGAACGCGAAACGGTTCTTCGGGTTTCCTGACTCCGTGAACCAGGACTCGCCGCGGTTCGTGTAGAGGTACGTTGCCTGCATCTTTCCAATATCTGCCTCAGGGACCGTCTCTGACTGGTGGAAGGAGATCTCAAGCACCTTGCCAGAGATGAGGTGCTTCAACTTCGTTTGATTCACTGGTTTCCTCTGCTGCATACGAAATACATGAGAGGAGAGAACCTCGTACGGCTCGTTGTTGTAGACGATAACCTTCTTCTGGGTGATCTCGTTGTAGGAAAGGATTGCCATAGGGAATGTAACGAGGAGAGCCTTCAGCGCGTTATAAAAAATGCCGGGCTCCCGGATAGGGGGTATGATACAGGACAGTATGCCGGAAGCAACCACACCCCCGGAGTTCTCAGACGAGGAGATCCTACGATGGTGTCGTAAGGACCCAGAAGTCTTTGCTCTGCTCGTCGCGCGGTACGAGGCTGCGTTCCTCCGGAAAGCCCGTTCAATCGTCTGGTCTCCTGAGGACGCAGAGGAGGTGGTCCAAGATGCCTTTACGCGTATCTATCTCTATGCAGACCGATACGAAGCAATGGAGGGAGCCTCGTTTGCGTCTTGGGGCTATATGATTCTCACCCGACTTGCGTTCACGCGGTATCAGAAACTCAAGGCCAAGAATGCACGATTCACAGACCTCGATCCTGAGACCTACGAACGATTGCCGGAGGAGGGAACGTTCCTCGAGGATCTTACGATGAGAGACGAGGTGCTCATGGCGTTAGCCAAGCTTCCGGAGGCAGCCCAGCGGGTACTCTCATTCCAGTTCCTTGAGGGGAAAACACAGGAGGAGATTGCGGAACACGAAGGAAGTACCGTTCCGGCCGTTAAAACTCGCGTGCACCGTGCGAAGAAATTACTACGGGACGCTCTAGAACAAAATGCAAAACCTTATGACTCCTAATTCATTGATTTCGCGTACTGTTATGCGTCGTGTGCGTATCATGCATGCTGTGCGGACTTTCGCTCCTGTATTGAGTGCGAGCGCTCTCTTTATGCTTGCGGTCTGGGAGATTGGCAGGGAAGTGTGGGTTGCGAAGGTGTTTGAGAACATGCCGTCGTATGCTGATCTCCCTGCAATAGTGAGTTTTTTTGGAAGCGCCTTTGTTAATACAGAGGTGGTAGTGCAAGTGCTCTCTATTCTTGCATTTGGGGCCCTCGTCTGGCTTGCACGAAGCTTCGCACTCGCACTAGGAGAATCGCTCCCGGTTCGTCGCATGTAAGATAAAAGACCCCTGTAATTAGGGGGTCTTTTATGCTGTGGACTAATCTTGCGCGAGTTTCTCCCGAATCTGCTTAAGAATCTCGTTCGCAATAGGCTTGTTCTCTCTAAGGAATGTGCGCGTGGCATCGTATCCGCGACCGATAGAGTTTTCCTTATACTTGTAGCTTGAACCAGACTTCTGAAGAATGTCGTACTTCTCGCCAAGTGCGATGATCTCACCTTCTCTTGAGATGCCTTCGTTGTAGAGGAGATCGAACTCCGTGGTCTTGAAAGGGGCAGCTACTTTATTTTTTACCACTTTCACACGTACCCTGCCGCCCACGATTTCTTCACCTTTCTTAATTTGCGCGATGCGGCGGATATCGAGACGAACGGATGTGTAGAACTTGAGAGCTTTTCCGCCCGTTGTTGTCTCTGGATTTCCGAACATAACCCCGATTTGCATACGGATCTGGTTAATGAAGATGATGATGGTATTCGATTTTGCAGTGATGGCCGTGAGTTTCCTGAGTGCCTGGCTCATGAGACGTGCCTGCTTACCCATCTGGGCTGATCCCATGTCGCCCTCAATCTCGTCCTTTGGAGTGAGTGCGGCGACTGAGTCAACGACGATCACGTCGATGGAGTTCGCGCGTACCAAGGACTCAACAATTTCGAGCGCCTGCTCGCCGGTGTCTGGTTGTGAGATAAGGAGTTCAGGGAGCTTTACGCCAATCTTGCGTGCGTATTCAGGATCGAGGGCGTGTTCCGCGTCAACGAACGCACAGATACCACCTTTCTTCTGTGCTTCAGCAATAACGTGAAGAGCAAGCGTCGTTTTTCCTGAAGACTCAGGACCGAATATCTCGATGATGCGGCCGCGGGGGAGTCCGCCGATACCGAGTGCAGCGTCAAGACCAAGGGAGCCAGTAGGAATCGAATCGATTGCAGCTACCTTACCACTGCCGTACGTCATGATCGATTCGTCACCGAACTTAGTCTGGATCTCCTTGATAGCGAGATCGATAGCGCGCTGCTTAGTGTCAGCAGCACTTGCTCCTTCAACTGCCTCGCTAGGTGCAAGGGTCTTCGGGGCTTTCTTGGCTGGTTTCTTTGCAGGCATGGTAGGAAAAGTTAATTAACGAATACGGATCGCCGTTCGGTTATCTCGCGTCCGAACCGGTCGGTTGCGGTTAAAGATAGTATAGCGCCCCCAGAAGGAAGGGTAAGTGAGGTGCTGAAATTACCTGCCTCGTCCATAAGAAGGGGTGCGCCATTCAGCCATAGTGTTTCGGTATGGACTGCGCGGCCTTCGATATGAGTATGGCCGTTAGCGAGCGCCTCCTCGCTCGTTGGAGAGAATAAGGCGATTTGGGGACCTGCGAGGAGGGGCCAGGCCGCAACTGCGCCATAGGCAAGCAGTGCAAACAGGAACAGGGCAGCAATAGTGCGCGTCGGCATACCTATAGATCGTCTTCGTCTGCGTTACTTGCTCCAGCATTACTCAAGACTTCGCGGGGGCGAGAACCATCAGCTGGACCAATAATGCCTTTCTCCTCTAGAAGGTCCATGAGGCGAGCTGCACGGGAGTAGCCAATACGAAGTTTGCGCTGGAGGTAGGACGTAGAGGCACGACCAGCTTCTTCAACCGCCTCGCGGGCCTGGCCGTAGAGATCATCGTCAACATCATCGTCTTCTCCTGCGAGCATAATCGCGTCGTTCGCTTCGTAGACACCTGTGCCTCCGGTACCAGTACCCAGATCAAGGCTTGAGAGGGAGCCGGCGTTGTGTGCCTTCAAAAAACTGACCACCTTCTTCACTTCCTGTTCACTAATGTAGGCAGTTTGGAGACGGACCGGTTTCTGCATGTCAGCAGACTGATAGAGCATGTCGCCCGCACCAAGAAGGAGCTCCGCACCTGATGCGTCAAGGATAGTTCGTGAATCGATCTGGCTTGCTACCTGGAGGGCGAGACGAGTAGGAACGTTCGCCTTAATGAGGCCTGTAATAACGTTAACTGAAGGACGTTGCGTCGAGAGAATAAGGTGGATACCAACGGCGCGAGACATTTGAGCGAGGCGAACGATAGCACTCTCGAGCTCGCGGGGGTAGCTCTGCATGATGTCGGCAAGCTCGTCGATAACAATGACAACATACGGCATTGCTTCAGGAATTTCTTTTGCCTTTCGCTTCTTTGCTGGCTCAACAATAGTTGTATGGTAGGACTCAACGTCGCGCACCTGGCGTTCTTCAAGAATGCCATAGCGGCGATCCATTTCTTTCGCTGCCCATTTGAGCGCAAAGATTGCCTTCTTAGGGTCGGTAATAACCGGTGTGAGAAGGTGAGGGATACCGTTATAGAGCGTGAGCTCGACGCGCTTCGGATCAATCATGATAAAGCGAAGCTGATTCGGGCCGTTCCTGAAGAGGAGGGAAGTGATTACGGCATGGATCGCTACTGACTTTCCGGATCCGGTCGCGCCCGCGATAAGGCCGTGTGGCATCTTCGCGACGTTCACATAATGTGGGGTACCGGTGATGTCACGTCCAACCGCAGCCAGAAGAGGCTTCTTCGAGGCAGACCATTCCGGGGCACCGATAACACCGCCGAGTCCAACCATGGCTTTCGACGCGTTTGGTACCTCAATACCAACGAGGGATTTCCCAGGAATAGGAGCTTCAATGCGAACAGGGTGTGCGGCCAGTGCGAGCTCAAGATTTGTTTGAAGCCCGACGATCTTCTGGAGACGGACACCCTCGGCTGGCTTAATTGCATAGCGGGTAACGGTAGGGCCGACCGAGACCTCATCCATCTCAACCGAGATGCCAAAGTTCTGGAACGTACGCTTTATGATGTTCGCGTTCGCTTTGATGTCGCCGACACCCGGCTTACCCTTGTCTTCTCCCAGAAGGGAGAGGGGAGGAGCTTCGTACTCAGCGTCAAAGTTCGGGATAGACGGATCAGTACTTACTGACGAAGCTTGACTGAACATGGTGACAGTCGGTTCCTTCTCCGGAGCTTCTTCGTCTTCGATGGTAGGCTCCTCGACCTCTTCAACTTCTTCTTCCTCTTCGTCTGTATCCTTCTTCTCAGGAAGCCGCGGAAGCTTAACTGAGGAAATCTTCTCGCTTGCCGCATCTGCCGCTTCTTTTAGTACGCGTAGAAGCGCAACGACGTCGGTTGCGATAATGAGACCAATTGCGATTATTGCAACTAGGATGATGATGGCGCCTGCCACACCAAATAGTTCTGCTGCGGCGTGTCCAAGAGATGTGCCTGCCGCTCCTCCAAGTGCATCCGTGATGATGCCGAGGAATGTTAGGGTTGCGATGATAATAAGCACGACGCCGATTGCCGTAAGGGGAGCGAAGAAGGATCGCTCAAGCATGATAGAAAGACCCACTCCTATAAGGAGTACAGGTAAGAGGAATGCCGCTATACCTATTACACTGAAGCCAAAGCCAAAGATTGCAGTCCCTGCGAGACCAGCAAGACCAAGACAGGCGAGTGCAAAGATAAGACCAAAAGCAATAAGTACGATGCCCGTCGTCCACTTGGCGAGAGCTCTATAGTTGTCCGCATCGCGGCGCTTTCGGCGCTTTTTCATTTACCTATTCTAGCACCGCACCAGATTCGATGCGTGCATTAAACCTCTTGTTTATCTATCTAATAACGCTGTTGCGATGATGTCCTATGGGACATATACTGACCTTGACGCGATAAAGGACAACATGAGCGATAAAGGACAGAATAAGGATTCGCATGCAATGAAGGCATACAAGAGTAATGCCGATATTAGTGATTTTGTCCTAGATAAAGCAATATTTTCATGGGTTTTTGAAAAGGACATACGACGCGTATACCTGTACAAGAAGGCCGAGCGTCTTGCGAAAGCAATCCACCTAATCGGTCCTGCTTTTCTAGAGTCGCCTACTTTGAAGGACCGAATTGAGCGCATTGCTCTGGGACTTGTTGATGCTTCGGTACTTCCTCCTCCTGTTTCAAGGGAAGCGCTCTCGCGCGAGCTCCTTGCTCTTTCAAGTATTCTCTCCATCGCCCGCACTAGCGGCATGCTGTCTGCCATGAACACAGATCTCATTGTTCGAGAGGCGCATCTCTTACTTTCCGAGGTGGTTGGGTATGAGGAACCGCGATTAGTGCTCGATGAAATTCCTTCTCTTGCATCGCTTGCCAAAGCTTCAACTGCGAGTGAGTCACGCGAGCGCGGTGGTCTCCGATCAGTTGCGCGTGTCACGTATGATCCGGCTCTCGATGCACACGACACCTCTCAAGATAAAGGACAGCTAAAAGGACATATAAAGGACAAAGACAGTGCTAGCGTTCCGGCAAGGGAAAGGGGGAGTGCTAACGAAGAGCGTCGAGAAGGTATTCTCGCAGTTCTGCGCTCAAAAGGACCATCCTATATAAAGGATATTTCTATGATTGTGCGGGACGTAAGTGAAAAGACAATTCAGCGCGAACTTTCCGTTTTGGTTGCCGAAGGGCTGGTGCACAGGAAAGGAGATCGGCGCTGGACCACCTACGAAGTAGTCTAGTACCGCAAGAGTGCTTCATTGACGAAAAGCCAAAAAAAGCATATTATGCATCTGTGGTAACCGCTGGGAGCCAGACGTTCTAAAAGGCCGGAAACGGCCTGTTTTGCGTTTAGTTAAAAACACGGTTATCCACATCGCTTTTGCAGGGTCTACTGCTCGTATCTCTGTATACTAGGTATACGCCCGCGCATCCGGAATCGTTCTGGAGCGCGGGATTCTGAAACGGCTGAGATGACCCTGAAAGAAGGGATCCTTGATAAAGGAATAGTGATTGAAAGTCCTGCGGTGTAAGAGCCAGCAGGCACGCCCGTCTTCATGAACAGACGGGTGGCTGAAACGGATGCTTTTGATAGAAATGGATGAACGCTTGAATGAATGATCATTCGCCAACTAGCCGATGGGACGCTCGTCGATAAGGCGCCCTGTCGGATAGTGTGAACCGTTCGAAAACTCACTCCCTTCCTCTCGGGGAGGGGAGGAGATTACAAAGAGAGATAAAAAGGTGCGTACGCGATACGAATTATTACTAGCCGTATCGCGCATGTGCTTCAACTACTTACAAAAATATGATTGCAACTAGCAACACAATGATCGCGAAGATTTTCGCAGCTCTTGCTGTCGCTGGACTCGTAGCATCGTCTGTTATCGCATTTGCTCCAGTAGCAGGCGCGCAGACTACTACGACCACCACGACTTCAGCATCGGTTTCGTTCTCTCGTGACCTTACTATCGGTTCTACAGGTGCAGATGTTACTGCGCTTCAGAACTGGCTCATCAGCAAGAGCTTCGCTATCGCAGCTGGCGCAACCGGATACTTCGGTGCACAGACGCAGGCAGCTCTCGCTAAGTACCAGGCAGCAAATGGAATTTCTCCAGCAGCAGGTTACTTTGGCCCGATCACTCGCGCTAAGGTAAACGCAGGTGGATCAACTTCCGGTGGCGGCACAGGCACCGGTACCGGAACTGGCTCCAGCAATGGCGGTCTTTCAGGTGGCGAGGCTAACCTCACCGACTTCGACCTTCGCGCAGAAGATTCTGAAGGAAACGAAGGCGAGGAGGGAGTTGAGCTCGTATCTGCTGAGTTCGACGTTGAGGACGGAGACGTCCGCGTTGAGCGCGTAGAGTTCACCGCATCTTCCACGAAGGCAGGTATTGAGAACAAGCCTTGGCAGTTCTTCGATACCCTCTACATCATGGCAGACGGTAAGGAGATTGGTGAGGTAGACGCTTCGGACCGCGATGAGTGGGACGAGACTACCGACAACGTATATGAAATCGTATTCACTGGCCTCGACTATGTAGTCGATGAGGGTGATATGGCTTCACTTACACTCGTTGCGGACGTCGCTGGAAACATCGACGCCGCAGATCTCTCTCAGAAGTTCAACTTGAAGGTCCTCAAGGAGGGAATTCGTGCAGTTGACTCTGAGGGTATCCAGCAGTACACCGGCAGCAACACCGACGGTGTTGATGTTGGCTTCGGTGCTGAGGAGAATGGCAAGCTTTCGATTCGCGAGAGCAGCGAGGATCCTGAGGCCGCTACCCTCAAGGTTGAGGCGAGCGAGAGCTCTGACGAGTACACGGTATTCGCGTTCGACATCCGCAACACTGAGGATGTAGACACGCTTATCACCAAGCTCACCATCGACACTACAATCACGGGTTCAACAAGCACGGATAAGGTTATCCGTACTGCAACACTCGTTGTTGATGGTGACGAGCACGATGGCGACATCGAGGCTGCAAACGACGGAAACATTGTCTTCAAGGACATTGACGTTGTAATCGGCTCCGACGAGACCCTCGAATTCGAGCTCATGGTTAAGTTCACAGCACAGTCTGGAAACTACCTCGCTGGCGACACAATCGCCTTCGACGTAGATCCTGCTACTGACATCGTTGCTGAGGGCGAGGCAAGCGGAAACTCAGTTAAGTCTGCCGACATCACTGGCGGTGCTGACTCTGAGACCCACACACTCGCACTCACAGGCTTCATGGTTGAGGCAGTATCAGCGAGCACGGACAACGGCGCTGGAAACAACGCTACAACTCCGGCTAACTCGACTGGTACCTTCACCATCAAGTTTGACGTAACGGCAGATCAGGATGCACCAACCTTCATCGACAACATTGCGGCTAACGCTTCAACGACTGCTTCGACTACGGCTGGCGCAAGCTACAACATCTTCCGTAACGGTGCTGCAGCAACCGCAGGATTCACTTCTGAGAACTCGGTCCTCACATCGACAGCAGACATGTCAGGCGGTGCCTTCCGTGTTAACGCTGGCGCTACTGAGACCTTCACCCTCACGGTGACGATCGACCCAACTCAGAGTGGTCTGTACGCTATCGAGCTCGACGCTGTTAATTACGCAACGACTGCTGCACGCGCCATCTCTGGTGATGCAGCTCAGAACGACACGTTCAACGTTGACGCTAACAACGCTAAGTTCGAGACCGCACCACTCAACATCGCTAACTAATAGCCCTTCGAGATACGTCTCGATAGCTAGTAGAGAGTAATGAGTAGCAAAAACCCCGCATACGTGCGGGGTTTTTGCTATATACTTCATGAATTTTTCAAGTCGTAGTATGGGGATAACTTCGTGAGAGCGTAGGGGATGCGTACTGTATCCTATAAAGGAACGAGAATTAATTACTTTACCCCTTTGTACCCATGAAACTAACCAGCGTGCTTATACCATCACTAACACTCTCCCTGGGTCTTATGATGGTCCTCCTCATCGCTCCTCTTGGAGCCCGAGCTGCAACGCTCACGGCTCTTGAGACCGTAGCGAATGTAACTGCAGGAACCAACGACCAGGGCGCCACAACCACGGCGACTATCGCGAACGTCGCGGAAGTAAAGGCTACGAGAACCCTTACGGTGAATGCCGTTCCTCTCGGCAACCCGGAGACGATAACCATCGGTTCTTGTGTGGTTACCTTTGGAACCGTAACGCAGGACATCAACTGTGCCGACAATGCTGCAGCGATTAGCACCTCAACGGATGCAACCGCCGCAGCCATCGCTTCTCGTTTGCGCTCTCTCACTGGAGTAACTGACACGACAGGTGGTCACGGCGCGCTCACCATAACGGGAACAACTACGACCGCTATCTTCACCACAACGAACACAGAGGCGAGCTCAACTCCCATTACGTTTACTGACAACACGGGAGGTGACGTCACCTCAACCGCCTCAACAAGCGGTGTTGTGCCAGTAGCGCAGCGGAACACGATCACGATTGGTGGTACGGCAGAACTAGGAGATATATTCACGGCAACCCTTCCAACGGTCGGGGCAGTGAACTACACTAGTCTCTCCACTGATACGACCACTACCCTTATCGCAACAGGTCTCGGTCTCGCAATCGTAAACTCTTCCGGCTACGCTTCTCAAGCATTCACGATCTCGACGAGCACGAACACCATTGTCTTCAATGCGAAGGTCGCGGGTACCGGCTTTACGCAGACAAGTGCTACGACTAACCGTGCAGCGGTTGCGCAGACGGTAACGTTTACCCCTGCTGCCATCGAGAATGCAGACTTCAACATTACGATTAACGGCACGCTCTACAGTGTCCGCATGTCTGCAGGCGCTACGGTTAAGGAAGTAGTAGAAGTATTCGCTCCGATTGTTGACGCAAATGCGGCGGTTGCTTGTACCGAGGACGACCTTAAGGTTAGCTGTTCTGCATCATCTGCAGGTACTGCGTTCACCTATAGTTCTAATGTGACTAACGTAGCTGCAGTAACCACTAGTAGCTCTTCCGGAAGTTCCGGCGGATCGAAAAAGAAGAAGACAGAGACAAAGACCACAACTACCGTAAGCGTTCCTACAAAGGTTACACAGACCACGGTAACGACTTCTTCAACCGTAACCTTCACAACTGACCTGACAGTTGGTGTGACAGGTCTTGAAGTAAAGGCGCTCCAGGCATACCTGAACGCTAAGGGCTTCACGGTCGCAGTTTCTGGTCCAGGTTCCAAGGGGAACGAGACTATGATGTTCGGAGGACTTACACGAGCAGCACTCGCGAAGTTCCAAGCAGCAAAGGGCATTATGCCTAGCGTTGGATACTTCGGTCCAAAGACGCGTGCGTACATAAACGCGAATCCGTAGGATTCTATCGTTAATAGCACAAAGCCCCGCGAGTGCGGGGCTTTGTGCTATTCTCTTCGTAACGACATGGAGTACTTCTACCACTTCCTCAAGTTCCTGGCCGTATTCTCAATGATTATCGGCCTCTCCCTCTTTGGGATGCAGTTCGCTGGGACGGCCTAGTTGCCTCAAGGGCTCGTCCAGGGTAGAGTACCGGGGTACGGACCGAAGACAGCAGGCACCCATAAGCCCTGCCGAGGAACGAAAGGGGATCGCCATTACTATAATGTGGCGCGAACCGGTCGAATCTCTCCTCACAACGGTCCCTAAATAGGGACTGTTGTCCGTTTCGTACGAACCAAACACACAGCATGGCAATCACCAAAGCAAAGAAGCAGGAAGTCATTGAGAAGATCAGAGAGTCCGTGAAGGATGCTGCATCGGTCGTCTTCGTGCACTTCAAGGGCCTCTCGGTTGGAGACACGAGCGCAATGCGCAAGAGTCTTCGCGAGGGTGGGGTCGGCTACTACGTAGCCAAGAAGACCCTTATCCGCAAAGCACTTTCTGAGAAGGGATACCAGGGAGAGATTCCTGAACTTCCCGGAGAGGTAGCGATTGCGTGGAGCTCGGAGGACGCAACACAGGCGGCTCGAGATATCTTTGAGCATGGCAAGAAGCACAAGGGAGCGCTCTCTATATTGGGCGGTATCTTCGACGGGAAATTTACGGACGCTGCTGGCATGAACGCCATCGCGACCATCCCTCCGGTACCAGTACTCCGCGGCATGTTCGTCAACGTAATCAACAGCCCTATCCAGGGTCTCGTTATTGCGCTCGACAAGATCGCCGAGAAGAAGGCAGCGTAAGCATTAGACTAAAACCTAACCGTAGTATTTATGGCTGAAGAAGATGTAAAGCAGGAGGAGACCACCGAAGAGGCGGCTCCTCTAGTAGAGGAGGCAGCAGCTCCAGCACCAGCAGCTGAGGAGGCTCTAGTCGAGGTTCCTGAGAAGTTCAAGAAGATCGTCGCTTCTATCGAAGAGATGTCTGTTCTTGAGCTCTCTGAGCTTGTGAAGGTATTCGAGAAGAAGTTCGGCGTATCGGCTTCCGCAGTTGCGGTAGCAGGCCCGGCAAGTGGAGGAGCAGCGGGCGGCGAGGAGGCGAAGAGCACCTTCACCGTTGAGCTCTCTGACGCTGGCGCGAACAAGATCCAGGTCATCAAGGCCGTGAAGGAGATTCTCGGACTTGGCTTGAAGGAGGCAAAGGATCTCGTTGACGGTGCTCCTTCCGTTGTGAAGGAGAACGTTGGCAAGGACGATGCAGATGCCCTCAAGGCAAAGATCGAAGAGGCAGGAGGCAAGGTTACTCTCAAGTAATACTACTGTCACCTACAGAAAACAGCCGAGCTCTGCCCGGCTGTTTTCTGTTTCCCTAAGCCCTCTCTTATTTTTTTGTAGTAGTACTCACTCCGTTCGGGAGTGTAAGTGAGTCGATGATCTGGGTTAAGAGCGCTGGAGACGTAGTTGCAGAAACAACCGATGCGAATGATGGGTACACGAAGATCGCACGGTAGCGGAGTATGTCGCTTGGATCTTCGACAGGACGGGTTGTGTTGAATACGTACACCGGTCCGAAGGTAGTTGTGGTTGTCGTGCCGCTTATAAGGTTCTTGCGGTTGAGCGTTAGGGAGAGTTCCTGGCCTATCAATCCTTGTGTACTGGTGTAGGGAGCAACAAGGACGTCGGTACACGTCACGCTTTCAGCACCATCAGAACCGCAGAGCGCTTGAGCCTGGCGTTTTATGTAGGCATCAAAGGTTGGAGGGAGGGCTACGTCTCGATCGCTTTCGTAGCGAATGACCTCCACAAGAGGGCTAAAGGCATCGTCTATAGTGTCTCCAACCGTAACGGTGCCTGCAGCATATTCCTTAGTCTCGTACACTCGTGGATAGACGAATGAGAAATTGCTGTCGCGATAAGTGGTGTTGTCTGGAATTGGCATCCATAGGTCGCGTGTCAGGTATATCGTCATGCCTATAACGAGCAATGCAGCACCAATTCCGATAAGTAATTTATGTCGGGGGGTAAGAGTCATATACCTACAATAGTCTCACATTCTGTGCCTGGCCCGCAAACAATATTTTCATGAGTTACTCATCATAGCGAGGTGCCTTTTACTAGGTTTTGGCCACATTCTGTCAAGGTTGCGTGGACCGTAAAGAAATAGGTACAATGCGCCAACGCTTATGGACCCTCTGGCACGTCTCTTCGGTTCCGCCGCACGGGTAAAGCTCCTGCGACTCTTCCTGTTTAATGATGATCTAACGTTCTTGGCGACCGATGCTGCGTTCCGCGCGCGTCTCACTAAGGACGCAACCCGCAAGGAGCTGACTGCCCTCACGAATGCCGGTATCCTCCGTAAGAAGACAGGGAAGAGTCCGGTAGGGTACAGCGCAGACAAGCGCTTCGCACACTACGACGCACTGCGAATATTTTTGCGCACGACAACAGACGTCAGCGATACGGCAATCATTACTTCTCTAAAGAAGGCGGGTACGATAAAGCTCGTCGTGCTTTCAGGGCTCTTCACTGGTGCACTTGAGTCAAAGGTCGATGTACTTATTGTTGGAGACCGTCTTGAAGAGCGTCCGCTCGCTACCGCAATCCACGCACTCGAAGCTGAGCTCGGTCGTGAGATACGCTATGCATGCTTCTCCTCGGAGCAGTTCAAATACCGCCTTGGAGTCTATGATCGTCTTCTTCGCGATGTATTCGATTATCCGAACCGCGTTATCGTCGACAAGATCGGCCTCGCGACAACAAAGACCGGCTAGAGAGCCGGCCTTTCGCGTTTCTTGGGCTGTCCACATACCCCCCTTCCTGAAGGCTTCACCTTGCTACACTTAGGGTATTAACGGAATTATGCCGCTAATTCGATAACCCACATCCTATGTTTCTAACCACTTGGGCAGATGTTCTCACGCAGTCCTTCCAGAACTTGTTCTACGGACTCGTCGCGTTCATCCCTAACTTAGTAGTTGCGCTCGTCATCTTCGTGATCGGCTGGCTCGTCGGAGCTGGCATCGGCCGCCTCGTCGCGCAGGTCGTTGGTTCGCTTCGTGTTGACCAGGCACTCCGCGCTGCAGGCGTTGAGCGTGTTGTAGATCGTGCAGGATTCACCCTCGACTCCGGTGCATTCCTCGGCTTCCTCGTGAAGTGGTTCTTCATCATCGTCTTCCTCGTGGCAGCGCTTGATGTACTCGGCCTCACACAGGTAACGGCGTTCCTTACAGGTGTCGTGCTCGGCTACCTTCCGCAGGTTATCGTCGCGGTGTTCATCCTCCTCGTGGCTGCGGTCATCGCAGAGGCTTCTCAGCGTGTCGTTGCTGGAGCAGCTCGCGCTGCAGGCATCCGCGCAGCGAACCTTCTCGGTGCGGTTGCTCGCTGGGCTATCTGGATCTTCGCGATCCTCGTTGCTCTCGAGCGCCTCGGTGTCTCGCCATTGATTCAGACTCTCTTCACGGGCATCGTCGTAGCGCTCGCGCTCGCGTTCGGTCTCGCGTTCGGTCTGGGTGGTCAGGCAGCTGCTGCTCGCTATATCGAGCGGGTACAGAACGAAATCAAGTAGTCTCGTATTGTAGAGGAAAAGGCCCTGAGAAATTGGGGCCTTTTCCGTCATATAGCATCCTGAGCAGGGGATTCCTTCAGAGAGCCTTCATGGGGATTTGACAGCTGTTTTAGGGCCGCGTATACTCGCAATACGTGTTTAAAGCCAAGAAATTACTAACCAAACGGAGCGGGTAACGACTGGGTCTCACGACTTGGCCATACCGCCCCGGAAGGGGCTTTTTTCTTGCCGGAACACGGGGATCGTTGACAGACGAATATGCAAATAGGTAATCAACGCCGTTAGGCGTGTGCGTTCGCGTACACACCTTACGGAATGAATATTGCAGAATCACACAATCGTTAGAAAGTGGTGTTCAGGTTTCCGCACAGGAGACATGAAGGGTGCACGGTGGATGCCTAGGCTTGCGACAGCGATGAAGGACGCGACTAATCAGCGAAATGCTTCGGGGAGACGATTTGTAGTCTTTGATCCGGAGGTGTCCGAATGGGGAAACCCAGCCAGTAATGGTTACCTCTCAATATTTTGTAGAGGAGCGAACCCAGGGAAGTGAAACATCTCAGTACCTGGAGGAATAGAAAACAACAACGAGTTGCTTTCCGTCTATTCGATGCTTCGAGTAGATGGAAAGCAACTCTCGTGATTCCCTAAGTAGCGGCGAGCGAAACGGGAATAGCCCAAACCAAATACTTCGGTATTCGGGGTTGTAGGGCGGAAGCGCCATGTTTACATGGCACAAGTTACAAAAGTTCTACATAGCAGAAGAAGCTGGAAAGCTTCACCCTAGAGGGTAATGGTCCCGTATGCGAAATGTAAAACCCTTGTGCGCTTCCGTTCCTGAGTAGTTCGAGACACGAATAGCTCGGATGAATCTGCCGGAACTAACCGGTAAGGCTAAATATGTCGCAGGACCGATAGTGAACTAGTACCGTGAGGGAAAGGTGAAAAGAACCCCGAGAGGGGAGTGAAATAGAACTGAAACCGTGTACTTACAAAGGGTTAGGGTGGGCTCCGGTCCATCCTAGCGTGCCTATTGAAGAATGAGCCTGCGAGTTAATGTATGTCGCTTCGGCTAAATCCGTAACGGGATGGAGCCACAGGGAAACCGAGTGTTAATAGCGCGTCCGTGTCATACATTAGACCCGAAGCCAAGTGAGCTTGCCATGAGCAGGATGAAGTCTGTCGAAAGACATATGGAGGTCCGAACCCGTAGATCGTACAACGTCTTGGGATGACTTGTGGTAAGGAGTGAAAAGCTAATCGAACTTGGTAATAGCTGGTTCTCTCCGAAACAGCTTTTGGGCTGGCGTCATGCGTTCCCCTTGGGGGTAGAGCACTGGAAGGGATGAACAGGGGGAAACCTCGTCATTCCTATCAAACTCCGAATACCAAGGATTATGAGCATGGCAGTTAGACGGTGGGGGCGAAGCTCCACACGTCGAAGGGGGAAGAGCCCTTGATCGCCAGTTAAGGTCCCTAAATCTACGCTAAGTACAACTTAAGGAAGTGAGGATTCATTGACAATGAGGATGTTGGCTTAGAAGCAGCCACCATTTAAAGAAAGCGTAACAGCTCACTCATCGAGAGTCCTTGCGCCGAAGATGATCGGGGTTAAGCGTAATACCGAAACTGCGGGAATGCATGTCTTCCGAGACATGCATTCGGTAGGAGAGCGTTCCGTTCTGCTGTGAAGCTAAAGGGGTGACCCATAGTGGAGCGTACGGAAGTGAGAATGCAGGCACAAGTAACCACAATGCGGGTGAGAACCCCGCACGTCGAAAGAACGAGGTTTCCTCAGCTATGACGATCAACTGAGGGTTAGTCGGGCCTTAGGGGATGGCGAAAGCCGCACCTGATGGACACAGGGTTAATATTCCCTGACCGTGTATATGTGCGATGGAGTGACGGATTGCTGTATCTATGGCCCATTATTGGATTTGGGTTAGTGCCGTGAGGAGGTCTGGTAGGCAAATCCGCCAGACAATACTCCGAGCGGAAAAACAATGTCCTTCTTCGGAGGGGCAGAGCATAGAGAGCGCGGTTCCAAGAAAAACTTCTAAGCTTCAGCATATACCGACCGTACCGGAAACCGACACAGGTGTTCAGGTCGAGTAGACTAAGACGAACGAGTGAGAGGTCCTCAAGGAACTCGGCAAAAAAGCGGCCGTAAGTTAGCGATAAGGCCTGCCCCTAGCAATAGGGGCCGCAGCGAAAGATTTTCTGCCAACTGTTTACCAAAAACACAGCTCCCTGCGAACTCGTAAGAGGATGTATAGGGGGTGACGCCTGACCAATGCCGGAAGGTCAAGCAGGGACGGTACATTGATTTCGATTGATGTGCTAGGCCCTATAAGCCCCGGTGAATGTCGGCGATAACTATAATCGTCCTAAGGTTCTGGATATGACTCCGGTTGTATCCAGAACGGATTGGGGCGGTTATAGGAGACCGTAAACAGTTCTGAGAAGATTACGTCATGAAAAGCTACCTCTTCAGACCGGAAGGTCTGTTGGATCCACGACTCAAATGAGAGGCCATACGTCGTGCCCCCGGTAACGGGGTGAAGATATGGTCCTGCTGTGAGGAATAGTAGAGCGTAATTCCTTGTCTGGTAAGTTCAGACGTGCACGAATGGCGTAATGAGTGGAAAACTGTCTCGAGGACTTGCTCGGTGAAAATGCAATACCGGTGAAGATGCCGGTTACCTGTAGTTAGACGAAAAGACCCCAGGAGCTTTACTACAGCTTGGTATTGGGGTTGTGTGTTGTATGCGTAGCATAGGTGGGAGACTTTGAAGCGATCCTCTTGGGGGTCGTGGAGTCGCCAGTGAAATACCACTCTTACAATGTGCAACTTCTAACCCGCGTAAGAACTACGTGGGGACAGTGCCTGGCGGGTAGTTTTGGTGGGGCGCTATCCTCGAAAGCGGCGCCCATCCGACCAACCATCCGGAAACAGGAGAATATAAGAAAGGGGGACTGCATGAAGTAATTCATGCAAGCAATTTGGCCATATGCTGGAATCTCCGAGTATCTTCAAGTACTCGTTCGCTTAGGCGAGCAGTGAAAATCTTGAAGTGCGGACAATCAGCAGGGAAGACTCGAAAGAGAACCCTCAGAGACTACATGCCAGACTCCGTGTAAACGGAAGAAGATATAGTCCGATCTGCATGGCGACATGCAGGTGTAGCGTTAACTAACGTACACATCCATGAACACGAAAGGAATTCGTGAACGGAAGAAGCAATTGCGGTTATCCAAGCGACAGCGAGAACTCATCGTAGGGCTCTTGCTCGGAGATGGACATCTTGAAACTCAGAATGGAGGACGTACGTATCGACTTAAGGTTGAGCACGGCGCACTTCAACGCGACTACCTCGTGTGGCTCGCGAAAGAGTTCCAAGAATGGATCCAGTCAGACTGGTATGAAAAGCAGCGAGGAGAGAAAGTGGTGTATGGCTTCACAACAGTGAGTCATCCAGCCTTTCGCTTCTATGCGAAGCAATTCTACCAAGACGGGAAGAAACGCATGCCGCCGCTCATAAAGCGGCTCATGTCTCCTCTCTCACTCGCGATTTGGTTTCTTGATGACGGCTCTGCCAAATCATCAAAGCACAAATCGCTCGTGATTCATTCGCTCGGGTACAGCAAAGCCGATCTCGTTCTAGTGCAAGATGCGCTCGAAAGCCTCGGCATTCAAAGCAGTCAGCACAAGCAGAGAAACGATACATTTCGATTGTATTTCCCGTATGAAAGCTCGCGAATTATCGCAAGCTTCGTACAGCCAATACTGATCGATTTACCGCTCTTTGCTTACAAAGTGGAGAACATCAAGCCTAAAAAGTAACGGAGGAGTCTATTAAGGTTGGCTAGGCGCGAATGGAAACCGTGCCGATAGTGTAATGGCACAAGCCAGCTTAACTGTAAGGGGTACATCCCGCACAGATGCGAAAGCAGAGCATAGTGAACCGATGGTCCGCCTTAGATGCGGCCAGAGATTAACGGATAAAAGTTACCCTGGGGATAACAGGCTAGTTCCGCCCAAGCGTCCATAGCGACGGCGGAGTTCGGCACCTCGATGTCGGCTCACCTTAGCGCGGGGCTGGAGAAGGTCCCAAGCGTATGGCTGTTCGCCATTTAAAAAGGTACGCGAGCTGGGTTCAAACCGTGTGGGCATTGATCGCAAGATCGATACTCACACCGTTTGAATCCCTTCGAGATTTCTGTTGTCAGAATTCGAAAAAGTGCGAGTGCGAAGTTAGAATGAATGTCTTTTCGTCTATTAAAAAAGATAAGAACCAACCACGACACGGCGGCGTGTACCTGAAAGGGTATACGAGAAGCTGACTGGTATCGGTGGAACCCTACTCGCAAGAGGGGCGACACCGAGGGAAGTGTTGTGGGTTTCAGAGAGGGTGGTAGTACCTTCACGTTAGCTGGTTTTCCCCAATGTGCGCACAGGGCGGGGGAGAGGGAACATGTATTTGCCGTAAGTACGGCATCTAAAAAACCCTGAGAGTGGCCTAAAAACACTCTCACCAAAATACACACGAGCGAGTGAATTAACACTCGCTCCCTCTCTGAAACCCACAACATGCCCGTAGAGACTGAACGTCAGACATCCGAAAGGATGGTATTACAGTCCGATCCTTTCAGTAATGGAAGTAAACGAAATGCGTGAGACAGGTTGGTCTCCTATCTACTACAGGCGTTGATTCTTGAGGAGACTTGCCCCTAGTACGAGAGGACCGGGGTGAACTGACCTCTGGTCTACGAGCTGTCACGCCAGTGGCATCGCTCGGTAGCTATGTCGGGA
>JALHOO010000003.1 GCA_022842945.1 Minisyncoccota bacterium | reverse complement strand
CGCGCTAGTATTGCGGTACGGCCCAGTGGTGAAGTAGAAACACGGCGGATTGCAAACCCGCTATGCACGGATGCGATTTCCGTCTGGGCCTCCAAGGTATACTCCTGTACATACGCCAGGGTGATGGAATGGTAGACATAGAGGTCTTAAACACCTCAGACAGCAATGTCGTGCGGGTTCGAGTCCCGCCCCTGGTACCAACTATGAGACCACTGCTTCGAACTCTTCTACGACGCATACGCCGAGCGCTTACCCACGACAAGCCGCTCATAACCGTATCCATCTCGAAGGAGAATCTTCTGCACAACCTCCGTGCATATCAAGAGCAGTATCCAGCACAGAAGATTGCGCCAGTACTCAAGAGCAACGCGTACGGCCACGGCCTTACGGTTATAGCCTCCCTTCTTGATACAGAAGACATCGCGTTCTTTATGGTTGACTCCTTGTACGAGGCGAGGGTGTTACGTAGAGCAGGTATCACGTCTCGCATTGTTGTTATGGGCTATGTGCGTCCCGAGTCTATAGCTCGCAGTTCGCTTAGAGATACGGACTACGCCGTAACGGACATAGAACAGCTGCGTTCCCTTTCAGAGACCGTACACAGGCCTGTGCGCATTCATCTGAAGCTTGATACGAGTATGCACCGCCAGGGCATTCTTCCAGGCGATCTTGAAGAGGCTATAGCACTCATACAGATGAACTCGAAGCTTTCAGTTGTTGGTGTAGCGACACATCTCGCAGACGCAGATAACGCCGATACTTCGTTTACGGAGAATCAGCTTTCGCTGTGGAAAGAGAGTCTTGTGCAGCTTGAGGTTGCATTCCCTTCTATTACGTACCGGCATGCTTCCGCAACAAAGGGTGCACGTTTCTCTGCGTCATACCCCATGAACGTACTGCGCATTGGCGTGGGCTTGTATGGGTATGATGCATCCTTTGCTGCAAACAATCTGAAACCGGTGCTCTCTATGCGCTCGTTCATAACCTCACTACGCGAGATTCCTCGAAGAGACTCTGTGGGATACAACGCCTCTTTCACTACACAGCGTCCTTCCCGGATCGCTACAGTCCCCGCTGGATACTATGAAGGCGTAGATCGAGCCCTTTCAAACGTAGGCAGTCTGCAGGTTAACGGGGTACCCGCTCCTATAGCGGGGAGAGTATCCATGAACATGGTGTCGCTTGATGTAACGGACGTAGAGGCCGCTCGAGGCGATGTTGTTACGCTCATAAGCCGAAACCCGGAGGATCCGAACTCTGTGCGCTCTATGGCACGCCTCGCGGACTCCACGCCCTATGTACTCCTCGCCCATATCCCTGCCCACCTCTCCCGGGTTGTTGAGTAGTTGAATTAGAAGGACATATCTATTAGTATCAACAGGTACCCCTATGGGGTACGTTTCTTTGCACCTGTAGCTCAGTTGGTAGAGCAACTCCCTCTTAAGGAGATGGTCCCTGGTTCGAGCCCAGGCAGGTGCACCAAGGAGGAAAAGAAGGGAGTCCCTAGGGGCTCCCTTCTTTTCTTTTTCCTGGTAGGATAGGGACAGCGCTGGAGTGGTGAAATGGTAGACACGCCTGCCTTAGGAGCAGGTCCCTTCGGGGGTGGAGGTTCAAGTCCTCTCTCCAGCACAATATCAAGCCATCTATTGACTTTCTGTCGATTTTAGTGGTATACTATATACAGACAACGGCTCCTTGAGAACAAGGTGCTGAATCACAACAACTCAAATACGAGGGTACGAACATGAGCATCCTTACCGCGACCGCGACCGCCGCTCTTATTGTTGCAGCCGGTGGTGCATACATCGCCACACCGTTCTTGCTGAGCACCTCGGCGAATTCCAACCTTCTTTACACGAAGGTTCCTGAGGGCAAGGGAAAGATCATCGCGAAGGGCAAGTCCTTTCACCGTGCGATTCTCTCCTTCCGCGGCTACCATCTGAACGAACGAGGTAAACCCCACTTCGACGAGAACGAGCCTGAATGGGAAGTGCTTCCAAATAAGCCGGGCAAGAACTACGAAACCCGGCCTCAGTACACGCGTAGCTTCGGCCTCTTCTGGGTCGGGATTCCGGGCATGCGCGAAGTCTACAAGTACGACTTCGTCTGGAACGAGTACCGGACGAATCTTGAAGGTGGGCGTGATGTCTGGCATCGAGAGGAAGAGACGGAGGTATTCGTCGCAAACGACTTCTCGTATGTCATGGTTATCGAAGACGCGAAGACCCGGGACATGCTCCCGGTTCGAGCTGAATTCGTCATCATCGTCCGCATCACGAACCCCTACAAGGCGCTCTTCGAATCAAACGATTGGCGCACTCAGCTCGAGTCGTATGTAGATCGCATTGGACGGAACTTCATCGGCACCTTCACCTATGACCAACTTCGTTCGGAAACGGACGAAGGGAAGAATTGCGAGAAGGAGAACTTCTCCATTCCAATCCAAAAGCTGACACTCTGTCTGCCTGAGGAAGAAGAATGCGGGCTCGATGAAAAAGACCGTAGGGGCCTTAAGGGCCACATCGGCGTAACGATCAAGGCTGCGAACCTCGAGTCCATCGTCCTTAGCGGTGCAGCTGCCGCTGAGAACGAGAGACTCAGTCTTGCGGCGTACACTGCCGATCGGAATGCTGAGACGGTCAGGACAGGCGCCAATGCTGCGGCCTATGACACTGTTGTCAGGGCTGGAGCTACCGCGCTTGAAACGAGAATGAAGGCAAGAGCTGAAGCCGTCGCCATCACTGCCCGTCTTCGGGCGATGGAGACCAATCAGCCGCTGAGCGAGAAGATTCTCGTTACAGAGGCAATGGGCCAAGGAACGACTTTTGTCGTACCATCGGCTCTTGTTGACGCTATCGGAACTATCGGCAAACCAGCCAGCACTAAACCATAGGAGAGAATCTGTTGGAAGAAGCCGCTCAAACGCTCGGCGGGTTCATCCTGTGGGGCTTTGTCATCATCGTCGCCTTCGGGCTACTTCTTTGGCTAATTGCTGTTATTGTCGGAAGCATTATCCTCGCTCGAAGAGTCGGCCACAAGAAGCCGAAGGCTCCGACAAAAGAGAAGAAACCTGGCGACCATCCGGTCGCCGGACATCCTGATCCCCATCACCCCACAAAGGGTGGCGGGGGTCACGACTCCCACGGACATGGCGATCCCTTCTGGCTTGCCCTGCTTAAGACGACTGGAGCCCTGGCAGTCGTCGGTGCCTTCGTATGGTTCATCGTCGTGCCTTGGCTGGCCTCGATGGGGTTCGGACAAACTCCCGGCCTTTCCCGTGAGGCGCGTGCCGCTATCAACGCGAACACCGGCACCATGCCGTCCGCTACGTTCACCTCAGCTAGCGCACCCACCCTCTACGTACCTTCGCCTCTTGAGGCGCCTGCACAAGGAGATGGATGGTCTGACTGGGTATATGCCGCAACGGGTCAGAAGATCGTAAGCTGCGAAGCGAACGACGATTTGGACTGTACGGACACCGAGTCTGATGTAACCAAGATCGGCTACATCTATCAGTGCATGGACCGCAAAGGAGTGGTCCATAACTGGAGCGTGGAAGCGTGCGAAAAGTACGTTGCTGTTCGGGTCCAATCGAAGAGCAATATCGCACTCAACCTCGCAGTCTGGCGTGAACCGTATTCGGGTTAAGCACCTTGTTCAAAACTTCGAGCCCGCGATTCCTTAACTGGAAGCGCGGGCTCATTTTTATACAGACACACCTCTAGGTTGCTCCAACCGTTGCCTTAAGCAGAGACACGATAGCGTTCGCACCAAATATAATAACGAGGCCAATGATGCCCCAGATCATATGTTGCTGGCCTGCAGCACGCTTCTCTTCGTTTGTAGCACCCGCAATGAACTCAACAATACCCCAGAGGAATATAAGAAACGCTCCAAGGGTAAGGAGGGTGATGATGGGGGTCAGAATTTCTGCCTGTACTTTGCCGATGAAGGTCTGGAAGGGGCTCATACATGAACTATAGCAAAAGCCCGCGCAATAGCGCGGGCTTTTGTGTGGAGAGAGCGTTTGAGCTAGCGCCTTTCAGGAAGCTCCTGTCCGTAATCGATGCTGTCGTCAAAGTTGAACGTTCCGCGAAGGATGTTCACGAGACCCCATACCGAGACCATGATGAAGAATCCGATGATTCCCCAGAGCATGAGGCTCTTTCCGGTCTCGCGCTTCTCCTCGTCATGTCCTCCTGCAATGAAGTACTGGAATACTCCCCAGATGAAGACAATGAACGCGATAGCGAAAAGAAGCGGTACCGCAACGTTGTTGATAAGACCGATGAGACCCTGGCCGAGGTTCTGCACGTTTGTTGCATTCACCTGCGCAGCCGCCATGAGCGGGAACGAGAGAGCGAACGCTGCACTGAGATAACCTAGTTTCTTCATAATGTTTGATTACGGGTAACGCGATGGCGTATAGCTATAGGATAGACCGGAATGGCAGTGCGTCAATAGAGCTAGGAAATACGTGTGGAAAACGAATTCCCGCGTTAATTTGCTATATCGAAGGTTGGAAGCTCCAGATCACTACTGTCATTGTTTAAGTTAAAGGTGTTCGTAACAAGGTTAACAAGACCCCAGACCGAGACCATAATAACGAAACCAATGATTCCCCACATAACGAGCTGCTTTCCCTTGTCGCGCTGTTCTTCGTTCGCACCTCCTGCAATGAAGTACTGGAATATTCCCCAAATGAAGACGATGAACGCGATAGCGAACAGGAACGGAATGAGATAGATGTTGATGAAGTCACGAATGCTCTCAAGGTATGCCCCGAGAGTAGAGCCTCCAATCTCCCCATTCTGGGCATAAACAGTGTTTGTAACGGCGAACAGGCCAAGAGCCAGAACAGTAGCGAAAGTTTTCATATAGTGAAGCGTAACAGGATATACGGAAGCAACAACCCCTTATGCACTACCCAGGAAGGGCCGTCATAAGAAGCCTAACGATGCCCCAGACGGAGAACATAACCACAAAGCCAATAATGCCCCAGAGCATGAGCTGCTTGCCTTTCTCGCGTCCCTCTTCGCCTTGCTCAAGGAAAAAGTACCGGACCATACCAATGATGAACACGAGGAACGCCAGTGCGTAGATGAGCGGCACGATAGAGTTGTTCGCGAACCCAACGAGATCCTCGGTAAGTTCTTTAAGACTTGCTGCTTGTGCCTGCACAGGCAGCAGGAGCGCAAGTGCTGATAGGAGAAATCGCATACTAGCGCAATGAATCAACGGTGCCCTGAATAACAAGCTGGATGGAAGTAGCGCCAAGGAGAACCAGACCACCGATAACCGTCCACACGAGCGCGCTCTTTGCTCCCTGGAGTTTCTCTGCGTTGCCACGTGCCGCCACAAACAAGAAGCCCACGTACACGAGCATCATGATGAGGACAATCGTACCGATCTGTACCACACCCGCCAGAATGGCACTTAGAAACTCAGGCAGAGAGTTAATACCGTTCAATGGATTAACGAGACCTCCTGAGGTTCCTGCATTTCCTCCTCCAGGCGTGTTTCCCCCGCCCGGATTCCCTCCTCCCGGAGTGTTCTGTGCGTTCGCAACGTTTGCCACAGACAGCAAGGCAAGCACAAACATAGCTGCGTACGTTCGGAGAAGGGGTGCAATAGTAGTCATAGAAGATTATTTCAACGCCGCATTAAGAGCCTGAGTAGCCGTTGAGATGGCACTCGCCACTGATTCCCTGCCACTCAACACGTTCGTAACCATGGTAGCAAAGATGCGGTCGGTTTCTTCAATGGCTGGGGAGAGCCAGGCACGAGCAACAAGCGCCTCTGGGTAGTACACCGGTTCGAACAGGTCGTCCTTGGTTGGTGCGAGCTCAGAGCGAAGTGCTGGAGCCATGCCGGTTGCGCGTGCGAAGAGGTAGGAACCGTCCTTGCCAGAGAGCGTGAGTGCTGCACGAAGCGCCCCGTCACTGTTCTTAGAGGCGCGTGGTATCGCAAACGCGTACGCGTTTCCGTAGCTTATGCGGGTTGTGGTAAGGGATGGAGACGGTGCGGGCGCCATGTCGAAGTCGAGGTTCGGGTTTGCGAGTGCCAAGTCGTTGCGCTCGGACGCGAAACCTAAGTAGAGTGCGAGATCTCCTGCAACGAATGCATCCCTACTAAGGGGTAGAGAGCGGTTCCAGGAGTACACGGTCTTTCCGGGATTCGCGAACTCCGTATAGAAGTTCAACGCACTTACGGCTGGAGAGTTTCCAAACACACTTTCCTTGGAGTCGGAAAGTGTTGCGCGCATACCCGCACTTGCAGGCTCGCTGATGCTGTACCCTGCCTGAAGGAAGAGGAGCGAAAGGATGGCACGCGCATTCTCTACGTTCTCATACGTACCAAGCGCAATAAGGCTCTGGGTAACGGTCTGTGCGTCTGTCTGCCGGTTCACCGCTGAGGCAAGACCAGTAACCGCTTCCCAGGTAGCAGGAGGCCTAGGCGCACCCGCTGACGCCAAGATAGGACGGTTGTAGAAGAGCACGAGCGGGTCAACCAGGAACGGTACACCGTAGGTGCCGTTAGAGGTTAAGTACAGTTCGTGAATAGGGAGATAGTCATCTCGGAAGTCGCGCTCAGAAAGTGTTGAGGACGGGATGAGCGTGAGCTTCCCTTGTGCCGAGAGAAGTTCCTCTTGGGTAATAACCACAAGGTCAGGACCCCTACCGGTTGCAATAGCTTCAGCCAGGTCTCGGTCAAAGGTCTCTGCAGGCTGCTCTACATACGAAACACTTGCATACTCGGTATGTGCCTCTCTAAACGTACTTAAGGCACTATTGAAATCAGATGATGGCAGCGTTCCCCAGATGAGCACCTTGCCTACCTGTGGTCCGCCACTTGAGAATCCCTGGAAGTTTGCGAACAGTACAAGACCAAGGACAGCGATGAAGCCGAAAATCCCCATGATTATCACCTGGAACGGTTTGAGATTCGTCATACGAAAGAGTTAAGGCGCGGTAAATACAATGGAGTAATGATGAGGCCCTGCACGGAAGTCTTTCACTTTATGAAAGCCTGCGGTGATGAATAGTTCTTCAGCCACATGCTCGGACACCACCTGATGTGGAAGTGGCCCCATGCCACCGTACGCACCCGCCCAGTCCACAACAAGCAGCCTTCCTCCAGACTTTAGGATGCGCTTTATCTCTGCAACTGCCCCATCTCTATGATCAAGCTGGAAGAGTGTGTTTGAAAGAATAACCGCATCTACAGACGCGTCACGCAGTTTGGTGCCCCCAAGTTTCTCGAAGTTCCCCCACACCGTCTCAACGTTTCGTAGACCTCTGCTCTCGGCATGGTCCTTCACATGCTTCAGAATGTCTTCCTGGATATCAACGGCATACACTCGGCCCTCAGGTCCCACAATAGCGCCGGCACTTGCCGCATAGTGTCCGGAACCTACACCCAGATCTGCCACTTTCATTCCATCTCGAAGACCGAGCTGGAGCACGTTGTTCTGCGGGTTGCTAAAGTTCATGTAGGAAGTATAGCAAGCGAGACGCGGTTAGCGTCTCGCAATCAACAAACTATAGCGGACGTCCTAAAAAACTACGGCCGTATCTCCATTCGTGCGACACCCTGCATAGTCCTATTGAGAACAACCTGTGAGCCTTCAAAACCTTCTATCTCCTGTGTGTTAATCGTTTGATCAACTATCTCCATAACATCCAGTGTTACGCCATACTCTGAAGCGAGCTTAGGACTAGACGCTGCATTAAAGTTCTCAATGGCTTCCCTGAGTGCTGGAATAGAGGTTGCAGAAGACACTTCCCAGAGATGCTTCTTCTCTTCAGGAGTAAACGTAGTGTTAACGATCTCAAGGAGCGGGGGCTTTGAGTACCCTTCAGCGTTAAGTGTCGGCTTCTCCTTGTCTGGCACGGTGTCAATCGCTTTCGGTCCAAAACCTCCGGGTTGTTCAAAGCTCATAGATAGATCTGTTACAGCGCAACCATCGATGCGATGGAGTCTCCCTCGCGCATCTTCATAATACGAACGCCCTGTGTGGCACGAGAAAGGGAAGGAATCTCTCCAGTTGAACAGCGGATAACCTGTCCCTTCTTTGAAATAACCACGAGCTCCTCGTCCTTCTCGTCGTCTCCGATAAGAACCTTGGCACCGATAATCTTTCCGGTCTTTGCCGTGACGTCAGCAGTCTTGATGCCTGAGCCTCCGCGTCCCTGCACCTTGTACTCAGACAAAGACGTCTTCTTGCCGTAGCCCTTGTCCATGATAACGAGGAGGGATGCGGCTTTTGCTCCCGCAGGCACAACCTCAGCTGAGACAATAGCGTCTCCCTTCTTAACTGTCATGCCGCGCACGCCCGCTGCCGTGCGGCCCATGGCGCGGGTCTCGCCCTCGTCAAAGCGTATGGACTGTCCTTCTGCCGTAACAATGGATACGGAGTCTCCAGGAGCAGCCAAGTGTGCAGACACCAGACGATCTCCTCCCTTAAGAGCAATAGCGATGATGCCGGAGCGACGTACGTCAGCAAAGGACTTCGCCTCAACCTTCTTAATAGTGCCGGCTTCGGTAACAAGGAATACGGAGAGCTGGTCGCGTGCGCCACTTCCTTTCTCAACCTTAGGCATAGCAAGCACCGACGTAACCTTCTCGTCTGCTGCAAGTGAGAGGAAGTTCATGATGCTCTTTCCCTTGGTTGCCTTCTTTCCTTCTGGAAGCTCATACATCTTGAGCTGGTATGCCTTGCCGAAGTCCGTGAAGAAGAGGAGGTCTGCGTGCGCAGTTGTCGCAAGGAAGTGTGTAACCACGTCCTCCTCCTTGGTAGACATATCGATAACCCCTACACCTCCGCGCTTCTGCACCTTGTACTCCTCAGGGTTCGTACGCTTTACGTAGCCTCCTGCCGTAAGCACGAGGACAGACTCCTCGTCTGGCACCAGGTCCTCTACAGAAATATTCTTCACTCCACCCTTCACAATCTTCGTGCGGCGATCATCTCCGTACTTCTCAGCGACAGCCACAAGCTCGTCACGCACAACCGCAAGAATGTTCTTTGCGCTTGAAAGAATCTTCTTGAGACGCTTGATAAGCTCCTGTACTTCTGCGAGCTCTTCCTCAATCTTCTTGCGCTCAAGACCTGCGAGCTTCTGAAGACGCATGTCGAGAATCGCTGCAGCCTGAATGATGGAGAAGCCAAACTTCTTCTGGAGCTGAACGCTAGCGTCCGGCACGTCCTTTGCCTTCTTAATGGTAGCGATAACCTCGTCGATATGGTCGAGTGCCTTTGAGAGACCAAGCAAGATGTGCTCGCGCTCTTCAGCTTTGCGAAGCTCGTACTCAGTACGACGCTTCACTACCTCCTTGCGGTGCGCAATAAAGCTCTCGAGCATACCCTTCAAAGAAAGGGTCTCTGGGACGCCGTCCACGAGCGCCAACATGTTGTAGTGGAAGGTGCTCTCGAGCTCAGTGTACTTATACAAATTGTTGAGCACGGCCTGCGGGTGTGCGGTTCCCTTCAGTTCCACGTTGATGCGGATGTCGGTGGTGGACTCGTCACGAAGATCCTTCACGCCCTCGAGCTTCTTGTCGCGCACAAGGTCTGCGATACGCGTGATGAGGTCCGCCTTGTTCACACGGTATGGAATGGAGGTGATGATGATTGACGTTCCCTTCTTCTCTTCAACGATATCTGCCTCTCCACGCACTACCACACCTCCGCGTCCGGTAGTGTACGCGTGCTTAATATCCGCCTGATTAAACGCAACTGCACCAAGAGGGAAGTCAGGTCCCTTCACGTGACCCAAAAGATCGTCCACCGTTGCTTCCGGATCATCAATGAGGTGGGTGGTAGCGGCAACAACTTCGCGCAGGTTATGCGGAGGAATGTTGGTTGCCATACCCACCGCAATACCAAGCGTACCGTTAAGGAGTAGGTTCGGTACCGCTGCTGGAAGTACGGTTGGTTCCTGCTTTGAACCGTCAAAGTTCGGTGCCCATTCAACCGTCTCCTTCTCGAGGTCCTTGAGCATCTCGTCCGCCAGGCGCGACATCTTCGCTTCCGTATAACGGTATGCAGCAGGCGGATCCCCGTCTACCGAACCGAAGTTACCCTGTCCCTGCACCAAGAGGTAGCGCGTTGCGAAGTCCTGCGCGAGCTTTACCATCGCGTCATACACCGACGCGTCGCCGTGCGGGTGGTACGAACCGAGCACCTCTCCCACCACCGTCGCAGACTTCCTGAACTTCGCCGTTGGCGTGAGTCCCGTCATACGCATTGCGTAGAGAATGCGGCGGTGTACGGGCTTGAGTCCATCACGTACGTCGGGGAGAGCACGACTCGTGATAACGGACATCGCGTAGTCGAGGTAGCTCGTGCGCATCTCAGTCGTAATAGACTGATCCACCACGTTTACGCGCGGTACGATTGGCTCCTCAGGAACAACTGCTTTCTTAGGCATGTATTAAAAAGATATAACCGTCTTATCAGTATTGTTCGCGGGCTCGGTGCGCGTCTCAAAGGTTGAGTACGTGCGTGTCTCGCTCTCGATAATATCAAGTGCAGCTTCAGTTGAGGTTGCGTTGAATGCGGCCCCGGCCGCCCCCATGAGACTCGAGAAGGCGTTTGTCGACTCTGAGACAACCTCAGACACATCGTTCCCCGCTCCAGAAGCACTTGATACTACCGCACTTGATTTAAGGGCGAGCGTGCCTGAGGTTGCAAGCGCCGTCATCCAGCCGAGTGCAACTAACCCCGTGATACCAAACGCCACACCCATAGCGATGTTGTGGCGCACATGGTGCGGCTTCTCTCGGAGACGATTCACGTGCTCGATGATGCGTTCAGTTGCCATAGGTCTATGGAGTTATAACGATGATAGCACCGTCTTTCTCTGCCGCGTCCTTCTTCTTAAGAGTGAGCTTATCCACCTTCTCGAACTCTTTCGAGCCTTCATTCAGGAAGCTCTCAAGTGCCTTTGGCTCCCCCATACCAGACCAGTGCATCGGAATGGTTATCTTTGGCTGAAGGGTAACGGAGAGCTTGCTTGCTTCAGCAGGTGAGAGCACACCGTCTCCGCCAACAGGAACGAAGAGTACGTCGATGTCGTCTATAGCTTCGCGTGCGTCATGCGAGAGCATAGGATCTGCCAGCGCACCCAGGTGCACTACCGTCATGCCATCTACCTCAACGGCATAGACCGTATTAACCGCATCCAACCTTCCCTTGCTTGCTCCGTACTGACTGTTCGTAAGGAATCCCTGCACACGAACCCCTGAGTGCTCGTATTCTCCCGGCCCGTCTATAACAAACGGTTCCTTTCCGCCGAACGATACTTCGTCGGTACCGCTCATATCAGGATGCTTGCGTGTAACGAGCGCGAGGTCCGCACCGAAGCGGACAGCCGGCAAGGTGCCTGCCTTAGATATAGGATCGAAGACGATGGTTAAGTCGCCTTGAGTTATTTTGAAGCACTGCCCGCCGTGGTGCGTGATGACCATGTTCCCCTCATTATACCGCAAAGAAGAGGGAGTAGGTAGGGAAGTCAGGGGCTGTGCACAGGGAGAATGTCTTTCCTCCCAGGTTCGAGGTGTTAGCGTAGAGGGAGCGCGCAGAAGACTGCCGCGCGGGGAGCTGATCTTTCGGGTCATGAATATCGGTTCGTTGTCCGGGTACCGATACCGGAAGATTAGCTCCCTCACTTGCCTGCCCTTTTGGGTGGGTTTTCTGTTTTAGACCATATCCACAGGGGTATTGACAATATCTGAGGGTATGGTAAGTTATCCGAGCTACGAGCCCGATGGTCGGGATGTCAAAGCAAGCAAGGGAGACAGTTATGCGTAACTTCCATCCGCCGGGCCACGTGGGCACCGGAAGCTTCAAGAGCCTCGTGAACAACGACGACATCGCCCTGGGCGCCGCGGCCGGCGTCTCCGGCCTGATCTGCGCGACCTGATCGATGCGCGGCGGCGTCTGACACGAATGTCGGCGCCACGAAACCCCTGAAGGCTGCGGCCAGAAAGGAGCATTGCCACGAGGCACCCTGATATGCGTTCACTTCGGTCTATGGGACCGGCGTTGACTCAGGGCTCGTACCCAAGTACTTCAGAAAGCACAGCCCCTGTCCAAAATGGACGGGGGCTTTTTCTTTACCTATATATATGGTAGGTTTTCCCTATCGCGAGCGCGTATATACGCCGTGAGTGGGCTATCCCTCGCATGCCGCAAGGTAGCGAGTACCCACCACAAAGAGACGCCTCGTACACTAATCATGCCTGAAGAAACTCAGGCAACAGAAGAGCGTAAAGCTCCTCCTGTTGTCTCAACTGTTGCCGTTACCGCCGGACACCCTATGGAAGGGATGCTCGACGCTATCGCAACTCCCCCACGCGCCGGGGACCTTATTGAAGGAACTATTATCGAGCTCGTCCGTGGACGTCTCTACGTAGATCTTCCTCCATTCGGTACCGGTATCATTTACGGACGCGAGTACCTAAACGCCGCAGACGTTCTCCGCAAGGCGAACCCGGGCGACACTATCTCTGCGAAGGTTGTTGACCCCGCAGGTCTCGACGGCTATATCGAGCTCTCTCTTAAGGAGGCTCGCCAGGCTGCTATCTGGAGCGAGGCTGAGCTTGCTATTGCAGGCCAGACTGTCTACACCCTTACCGTTGACGAGGCAAACAAGGGAGGACTTATCCTCTCGTGGCAGGGTATCCAGGGATTCCTTCCAGCGTCTCAGCTCACAAAGGAGCACTACCCACGCGTTCCTGAGGGCGACAAGGACAAGATCTTCTCTGAGCTCCAGAAGCTCACGGGAACTCAGCTTTCGGTCCGCATCATTACGGCTGAAGCAAAGGAGGGCAAGCTTATCTTCTCTGAGCGCGCAGGCGACGAAGAGAACGAGAAGGCATCTCTTATCGACAAGTACCAGGTTGGCGACGTTGTTGAGGGAGAGGTTACCGGTGCCGTTGACTTCGGTGTGTTCGTTAAGCTCGAGCAGGGTCTTGAGGGACTCGTGCATATCTCTGAGCTCGACTGGGGACTCGTTGAGGATCCACGCACGCTCTTCAAGGTTGGCGACAAGGTGTCCGTTAAGGTTATCGAGGTTAAGGACGGCAAGGTATCCCTTTCCGTTAAGGCCCTCAAGGAGAACCCATGGAAGACCGCGAGCGACCGCTACCAGAAGGGCATGGAGGTATCTGGCGTTATCATCAAGTACAACAAGCACGGTGCACTCGCTTCCATTGAGGAAGGTGTTGCAGGTCTCGTACACATCTCAGAGTTCGCGTCTCCGGTTGAGCTACGCGAAGCACTTGAGCTTGGCAAGACCTATCCGTTCACCATTACCCTCTTTGAACCAAAGGACCAGCGCATGACGCTTGCGTTCGCAGGAGCGAAGGGAGCGAAGAAGTAGCAAGTATTAAATTGGAGACACCCGGAGCATTACTGCTCCGGGTGTTTTCGTTATCCGCCCTTGGGTATGACCTTGCCGTTTCCTCCAAGAGTGAAGGATTGATACTCGCCCTGGCCAGAATACGTCTTGACGATTATCTGGTCGAGGCAGTCTGCGAGGTCGCTATCCTGCCACCAAGCAATCGCGCCTTCCGACGTCGGCAAACCGCCAGTAACCGAAAGCGGAGGAAAGTGTCCCAAAGGCGACAGTTCCAGCTGATACCGGGACCCGCGAGAGTTCAACCCAATCTTCCTGTAGCGCACGAAGATTGGAAACGTCCGATGCAGGTGAAAGCCCGCAAGGTGATGTTCGGTCAGCGTTTCGAGATGCTCAGGCTTTATTCGTCTATGTTCACTCACGGAGACCTCCCTATCTGTTCCGCATGGAATCTACCATGCGCTACATAAAACGCTACTTTGTGTTCGCAAACAGCATTGCCTTCTCCACTCCGTCTGTAACAAAGAGACGCGCAGCTACAGATGCCTTCTTCAAGGTCTTCTTGAGCACTGCTTCCTCTGCAGGATTGAACTTCCCTATTACGTGGCTAATTACTTTCTCTTCTCCAGAGACTTTCTTGAGCTTTCCTTTTGGAGTGCTTCCAGCGATACCAATCTTTATCTGTACAAAATCCTTGGTCTTAAGTGCACGCATGATGCTCTCTACGCCCTTGTGTCCTCCGGCACCGCGTCCGTAGGTTGTCATCTTGATTATTCCGAGAGGAAGGTCGAGATCGTCGCGGATAACGAGAAGCTTCTTTGCAGCAGGCTTTGACTTCACAAGTGCGAGTGCCGTCTTTCCAGAAAGATTCATGTATACCTCAGGCAGTGCTATCTGCACTTTCTTTCCGTCTACCGCACCGTCTGTTACAAGAGCCTGCGCACTCTTCTTTAGCTTGAAGTCTTCGAACTCCTCTTCCTCGGCAAAGAGTTCTGCAACCATCCTTCCGGCATTGTGCCGGGTTTTCTCATATTCGCCGCCAGGGTTTCCAAGGCCGATGAGTACGTGTGCCATTACAAGCATTCTAACATCGACTGAACCGGCCTTGGAGTATTTGACTGTTAGAGCCATAAGTGATGAGATGCGCCCAGTACGCGTACCTTTTTAACTTCAACTAGAAGGACTGTCACAATGGAGACGGCACCACAGCTGTCGGAGACGGTTAGACTCACGAACGAAGAGCTCGGGGGTCTTCACAGACGTGTCGACGAGATTGTACGACGCATCGACAAGGGAACTATCCCCTACAAGGAAGCCTTTACCGGCTTGCAACGCATTGTCGAACGGTCGCAGCAACCGGTCGTTCAATACAGCTCTCGGGCTCGGCCTCAAGATTTTCCGCATGTGCCCAGAAATGAGCGGCGGAGATCTCATGCCAAGCTTTCGTTACGCCTTTCCCATTCTGTCTCGCGACTCGATTGGCCTCAACGAAACCCGGAAAGGATCATCGCCGAACTCTGGGAGATCGAGTGCATACCGGAGCACTGCACGAACTACGGCAGGACCGCTATACACGCCATCATGGGCGAAGGAGAGAAGTTCACGCCGCGGGATGTACAGGTTATCAACTCAACCATCCAGTGGCTCGGGACGAATTGCGGCATGGCATTTGTCAGAAAGTTCCTGGCGGTGTCACAGATCCATGTGAACTAGAAACGCTCCCCGTCGCGCATGCGCGACGGGGAGTTTCTGTTTACTGTCAAACGTTCAAAAAGTTGACGTGCAGATTCAGAGGAATACAATGCGCGCATGAAAGTTCTTGTGACGGCGTTTCGTGAACTCATCACCTTCGTTGTCCTTGCAATCATTATTGTCGTCCCCATCCGCCTCTTTGTTGCGCAACCATTCGTTGTTGAAGGCGAAAGCATGTATCCCACGTTTGATAGCGGCGATTATTTAATCGTTGATCAGCTCTCATACCGTCTTAGCGAACCAAAGCGTGGCGACGTGGTGGTATTTAGGTACCCAAATGATGAGAGTGTGTTCTACATCAAGCGCCTTATCGGTCTTCCGGGAGAAACCGTGCATGTTGAACAGGGCACTACACGCGTAACAAAAGTTGATGGCACAGAAATAACGCTTGATGAGTCGTATGTAGTCTCTGAGGACGCTACGTACACGCTTGAACGCACGCTTGGCGAAGACCAGTTCTTCGTTATGGGTGACAACCGTCCGAAAAGCTCGGACTCCCGCACCTGGGGAGCCTTACCCAAGCGCGACATTATGGGCCGTGCGTTCATCCGTCTTCTGCCGGTTGACGGAATAGACGTGCTTCCGGGCGCTGTATCAGAAATTCAATAGCTATGCCTACTACCCTTCTTCCCTCAGACGTTTTGAAGCGTGCGCACGCTATCGGCAACTATTACGGCTTCGCTCCTCTCTCCACCCTTACGCACGCCAGACGCGGCCAGACCGTTAAGGCACCGTATCCGGACGGCTATACACTCGATTCCTTCGAACCGTCTGCTAAGGAGGTTGTAGGGCTTCTAAAGCAGGTGCGTGATGCAGGCCTCACGCCTTCAGCTCTCCAGCCGTTGTTCTTCTGGCACACCAACGCCGCACAAGGACGTCCTGCACCAAAGCAGATTGTTATCCAATTCCATGTGCTTGGGGTTGAGCACGCTATCGCAGACGCGGTACTCATCCGTGCGGTGCGTGCCCTCATGCAGGATCTCTCAAAGACCGATCCAAAACTCCGTCTTAACAGCATGGGTGACAAAGAGACACGGAGCCGTTATGCGCGTGAGTTCTCGCAGTTCACGAGGAAGCACGGAGCCACCCTTCCTTCAGAGTGCCTCGAGAAAGCAAAGGACGGCAACGTTATCGAAGCCGCCTCTGTCCTTACCTGCATGAAGGACTTTGTTGATATGCTCCCATCTCCTACCGATCATCTTTCAGAAGCCAGCCGCAAGCACTTTGAAGGTGTACTCGAGTATCTTGAGACAACCGACACCCCGTACGAGCTCGCGCCAGACCTCCTCTCGCACGGCAACTACTGGGCAGAGACCTGTTTCGATCTTTCTATTCCTGGAGGCAACAACAACGTACACGCGTGGGGTTCTCGATATAACGAACTCGCACGTCCCTTCTTCAAGACTGCCGTGCACTCTGTTGGTGCGGTTATTCGTATCAACACCTCGAACCGCGAACCTATAGCGCCCGTTAAGGAGCGTGCAGCACCGCGTTTCGTGTTCGTACACATTGGAGACGAAGCCAAGCGCGAGAGCATGAAGATGGCAGACGATCTGCGTCGTGCACGTATTCCCATGACACAGGCAATGGGTGTTGCGTCCCTTTCAGAGCAGATGCGCCTTGCTGAGACGCATAACCCGCAGTACCTCCTTATTATGGGCCGCAAGGAGGCGCTTGAGGGGAATGTGATTCTCCGAGAGCGCTCTACGCACACCGAGACGTTCATTCCTCTTGCCTCGCTTATTGAGAGACTGAAGGTTGTTGCGTAGATTGACAATCTTTAAGATTTATGTATAATTACGCTACAGCGTAGTTGGGACAGTAACCATATTTGGTCACGCCACACGCAGGGAGAAGTACCTTGAAGAAGACATGGAATAATTGGTCGGGGCTCACAACCTGCGCCGCCATCGTCTGCGTCTCACAGGGCTTTCTGCTGTATCTTGCCCCTCAGCAGATGGCCGCGAGCACGGAGGGCGCACTGACTGGTCTGGTGCTCGTGACAAACGGCATATTCTCTGCCGGCTTCCTCGGCATCCTGACCGGTTCCATGGACATGGAAACCGACCGTTCGGAAAAGCTCGGCGTCGCGCTCGCCTGCATGGTGCTCGGCATGGTACTGGCAGTCGCCACCACCATGCTCATCATCACGCCGGACGCGCCGATCATGCTGTTCCTCTGGTCGATCGACGGCCTGATGGCCCTGGCCATCATCCTGACGGGCTTCAAACTGTGGACACACCACAGGTCCACCCGGGCGGCAGACTAGCCGCCACACACGCCCGCGCGCCCTCCAAGGCCGCGGGCGTTTCTGCACCCTTCCTAGACAGAAAACCCCTATTTATGCTAATCTCCACCTATGCAAAACGCCGTACGAATTGAGGTAGTCCGTAGCAAGAACGAGAGCTCCGCGTCGCTTCTGCGCCGCTTCTCTCGCCGTGGCCAGGGCCTCGGTCTTGTGCGCGCGCTCCGTAAGCGCCGCTACTACGTTCGCCAGAAGTCCAAGAACGTAGACCACGCTCGCGCCATGATCCGTGGAGAGCGCATCGCTGAGTACAACGAACAGGTGAAGCTCGGCAAGATCGATCCAGCCGCTCGCAAGACTCGCGGACGAAAGTAGATAAAAGCGCCTTCGGGCGCTTTTTGCTATATCCTATGGGTATGACCTCACTCGACACTCGCAACTTCACTCGTTCTCCTATTCCCCGCTTTCCGTATGAGGAGGCGCTTAAGGCTACACTCCCAGGCTGGGAGATGTCCTTAGCGTTCGCCGGGAAGAAGCGCGCGAAGGCCATGAACATGTTTCTGCGTAACAAGGACTATGTGCCGAACGTGCTTTCGTACGAAGCCGGAGAGAAGTCCGGAGAGATCGTTATCTGTCTTGAAGTTGCGAAGAAGCAGGCACCCGAGTACGACATGACGTACACCGAGTTCGTTGGGTTTTTGTTTATCCACGGATGTTTCCATTTGAAGGGAGAGCAACACGGGGCTACAATGGAACGTAAGGAACGCTTGCTCTTCAAGCGGCTTACTAGTCAGTCTAAAAACAGCTCTTCTTAAATGTCCCGACGAATCGCTACCGGCATCGACATCGGCACCCACCAGACGAAAGTCGTGGTTGTTGAAGAGGTGCAGACGGAAGCCGGTTCGGAACTTCATATCATCGGCACGGGCATCTCTGAGAGTCGCGGGATGCGGCACGGGTACGTGGTTGATGCGGAGGATGCGGCTGAGAGCGTACGACAGGCAAGGGCTCAGGCAGAGCAGTCTGCGCGTGTCCCTATACGCCGCGGATTTCTTGCTATTGGCGGCGTATCTCTCGACGAGGTGCGCGCAACGGGCGAAGCTATTATCTCTCGTGCAGACCAGGAGATTACCGACCTTGATCTTGAGAAGGTGCTTGAGACTGCACGCGAGGCAGCACGTCCGAACTTCCTGAACCGCACTATCCTCCACGAGATTCCTGTAGAGTTCCGCGTAGACGGGGCGAAGTCTCTGGGAGAGCCTATTGGTCTCAAGGGTACGCGCCTCACCGCTGACTACCTTTTCGTTACCTGCCTTACGCAGCACGCAGAAGTCCTCACTGCTACAACAGAGGCGGCAAACATCGAGGTTGTGGATCGCATGGCATCTCCCCTTGCAGGCTCGTATGTAACCCTCACTAAAGATCAGAAGATGAAGGGGTGCGTGCTGGCGAACATCGGCGCTGAGACCGTCTCTATTGTTGTCTATGACGAGGGCCTTCCTATTTCCGTAAAAGTATTCCCTATTGGCTCCACAAACATAACGGATGATCTCGCCCTTGGGTTCAAAGTGTCTCTAGAAGACGCGGAGCGCTTGAAGATGGGACGTCTTGGAGGTGCTATGTATCCGCGAAAGCGCGTGGACGAAATTGTTACCGCACGCTTCCGTGCCATGTTCGAGCTCATAGACAAGCATCTCAAAGTTCTCGGACGCCGTGGCAACCTCCCTGCCGGCATCATTATCTCAGGAGGTGCCTCAGGACAAGGCTCTATTAGCGACATTGCGAAAGGGACTCTCAACCTTCCTTCCCGTATTGCAGACCTCAAGGTTTCAAGCGACACGAAAGTTAAGGACGCTACGTGGGCGGTTGCCTATGGTCTTGCGCTCTGGGGCCTTACGGGAGACACGGAGACACCGAAGAAGAAAGGCGCGAACATGGGAGAGTTTGCAGTTTCTATACAGAAGTTCTTGAAGCAGTTTTTGCCGTAGATACTACATTGACGTCCTGTACTTGATACCTCATCATCAATACTGGACCGAGCAAACAGCTACAGCCCGTAGCAAGAACGGATCCGAGGGAGATCGCCCATGCGACGCGCTGTTCGTTCGTAAGGCATCGCCGAGATGGACTTCGGGTCCTTCATCCCGCACTCCACGGGACGCCGAAATGGAGTATGCCCCGGCGCTTTTAGCGCCGGGGTTTCATTTTTTCTCTCAGACGCCCCAATGTGACGCTTTATTTACAGCACGTTTCCTGTTTTTGTCAGTCTTTGCAAGCTCCTTTTGGCTGGTATGATGAATCAGAACTTATTAAAGGACCATTTAACAGCTTCCTATGTCAAAGCGTGTAGAACCAGAAGTCGAAACCTTCGCTCGCATCCGTGTCGTTGGTGTCGGTGGCTCAGGGTGTAATGCCGTGAACCACATGGTTAATTCCAAAGTGAAGGGCGTGGAATTCATCGCCGTTAACTCAGATGCCCAGGATTTGCATCGTTCCCTCGCCAAGCGCAAGATCCACATTGGTAAGAACCTCACCCGTGGCCTTGGTACCGGTATGAATCCGGAACTCGGCAAGCGTGCAGCTGAAGAGACTCGCCAGGAAATCCAGGAGGCACTCCAGGGCTCCGACATGGTGTTCATCACCTGTGGTATGGGAGGAGGTACCGGAACCGGAGCTGCTCCTGTTGTTGCGCGCATCGCAAAAGAAATCGGAGCACTCACCGTTGCCGTTGTTACCCGCCCATTCATGTTCGAGGGCATGCACCGCAAGGAGCTCGCTGAGCGCGGTCTTATGGAGCTCAAGAAGGAAGTAGATGCGTTTATCGTTATTCCAAACGATAAACTCCTCGCTATTGTTGAGGCACAGACTTCTGCAAAGTCTGCCTTTGCTATGGCCGACGAGATTCTCCGCCAGGCAGTTGAAGGTGTGTCTGACATCATCACCACTCCCGGAGAAATCAACACCGACTTCAACGACATCAAGGCCATCATGGAGGGCGCTGGTCCCGCACTCATGGGTATTGGTATTGCCGAAGGAGATCGCCGTGCACAAGACGCAGCAGCGCAGGCGGTTAACTCCCCTCTCCTCGACGTCTCTATCACGGGCGCGAAGGGTGTACTCTTCGTTGTTGCCGGAGCAGACGATCTCGGTATCCTCGAGGTCCAGGAAGCGGCGAAGGTTGTCTCAGACTCCGTTGATCCAGCCGCAAAGGTTATCTTCGGTATCATGCGCGACGAGAAGCTCAAGAAGGGCCAGATCCGCATCATTGTTATCGCAACAGGCTTCCCTGAGGGCGACAATGGCGATGGGAGCCAGGGAGGCATCGAGCGCTCGCTCTTTGCAATGGCACCTGCAGAACAGGAGGAAACCCGGGGCAAGATATACAACGACATGGGACGCAAGGAGGAGCCTGTTCCTGCACCCCTTCCAGAGCCTGTTGTAGAGGAGCCAAAGGTATCAGCACGCCGAGAGGAACCTCTCGTTACGGCCCAGCCTCAGAAGCGTGAGGAAGCACCGATTCAGAAGACTGTTACACCTCCTTCCGCACAGAACGCTGAGGAAGAGGACGAGGCATGGGGCGCAATCCCGTCCTTCCTCCGAAGACACAAGAAGTAGAGATACGTGGAAACGAAATCCCCTGCACCCCTTGCAGGGGATTTTGCTATACTCACTTCATGAACGACCTCATCATAATTGGCGGCGGGCCCGCAGGAGTAGCCGCAGGTGTCTATGCAGCGCGTAAGCGTCTTAAGACCGTATTAATAGCCGAAGAGATTGGCGGACAGAGTACGGTCTCAGACGGCATTGAGAACTGGATAGGTACCGTACACATTAAGGGCGAGGATCTGAAGAAGTCCTTTAAGGAGCACCTGGAGGCGTACAGCAAAGACATACTGACTATTGTGGAAGGAGACCGCGTTGCGCTCCTTACGAAGGCTGACGGGGTGTTTACGGCGACCACACGAGACGGAAAGACCTACACGAGCCGTGCGGTACTCTTGGCCTCAGGTGCCAGCCGCAAGAAACTTATGGTGCCGGGCGCGGACAAGTTTGAGAACAAGGGCGTTACGTACTGTGCATCTTGCGACGGGCCAATGTTCTCCGGTATGGACGTTGCGGTTGTGGGCGGCGGGAATGCAGGTCTTGAGACTGCCGCGCAGCTACTCGCGTATGTAAACTCCGTTACACTCATCCATCGCCATAGCACCTTCAAGGGCGACGCTATTACGGTTGAGAAAGTTCTGGCGCACCCAAATATGAAGACGCGTTTGAACGCAGAGCCAACAGAGGTACTTGGCGACAAGTTCGTGAGCGGTCTGTCGGTTAGAGATAAAGCAACCGGTGTTGTTACCGACCTTCCGGTTACGGGTGTCTTCGTTGAGGTTGGGGTTATTCCAAACACCGACTTCGTTAAGGACTTGGTTACCCTTGATCCAGTGGGACACGTGGTTACGGACCCTAAGAACCAGCACACGAGCGTTGACGGTGTGTGGGCGGCCGGAGACTGTACCGACGAGCTCTACCACCAGAACAACATTGCTGCCGGAGACGCGGTTAAGGCGCTTGAGGACATCTATCAGTGGCTCATGAAGCACTCGTAGTTCCCGTTATATAAAAGAAAAAGGCCGCACCAAAGTGCGGTCCTTTTCTTTGCGTGGAGAGTGGCTTATGCAGCCGCCTCCTCGTCAGCCTCCACGGCAGGAGCTGCTTCCTCAGCCGGAGCCTCGGTAGCCTCTTCCTCTGCCTCAACACCCTCTACTGGGGCGATAACTTCGTTCTCATCCATGATGATTTTTGGAGAATGGCTCTGCGCCTCCCTGAAGGAAGAAACAAAGCCATCCAATATATATTGGCTGGCAATTCGACCGATATCCTAAGTCTAACAGCCAGAACTGAAAAGGCAATGAAGAATTATGCTTTGTTCTGAGGCTCGTTCATGTCCCAAATGAGGCTCGCAACGTTGCGTGGCTTCCCTTCAAACGGGAGGTGATGGTTATCAAAGAAGGGCATGCTGTTGCACTCGAGGATGCCGCATCGTTCCTGCTCTTTCCATGAGCGACTCATGTCTTCAATGATGAAGTCGAGACCTACGATCTTGGCGTTCAGTACTCTCGCCACCTCTTCGAAGAGCTCTATGTTGTCCGGGTGCACCTCATCCGTTACGTCGCAGGTGGTGCCTCCTACGCTCCAATTAATCTTCTGGTGCAAGGTTGCTTTGATACCCGGAGGAAGAACGGTGTCGAAGGTGTAGCCCTGCCATTCAAGTTCTTTCTCTGCGTACTCGTCTAACTGCATTCTGTGGAAGTACGGTCCTTGTCGGCTTGGATGCTCGTTTGCAATAGCTACGAGTTCTCTGATGGTATGGGTGCCGTCTCCCGTTACGTGAGGCTGGTCTCTGCGAAGCGCTGCAGCAAATACCCCATTCACGGTTGTTGCTCTATACACCGCCCCTACGAGCTCCTCTTCTATAACAACCTTAGGTGCTATTTGCTTTGCAACGTTAAACCCATGTTCGAGTTCCTCTTCGTTCATGATGTGGAGAACGGTATGGCGCGACGCTGAACCGGAGAACGGCTTTGCAATAACAGGCGGTGTGAGCGTCTTGAAAAGCTTCTTCGCTTCTTTAAGAGTAGAAACTGCCCCGCCCTTTGCAACAGGAAGTCCAAGCGCACGGAACTTCTTCTTGAGTACGTCCTTGTTGTCCATCCAGGGAGCGCGATCAAGGTCTGCGTTCGCGGGCATGGGAATGCCCTCAAATGCGATGCGTCTGCCGTCTGGGTATTTCGCTGTAAAGATGTTGCGTGGGAGGTTGAAGAGACGAACCTCTGATACCTCAATGTTTCGCTCTTTAGCTTCGTTCCAGAGCATAAGTGCCAAGAGTTGGGTATCGTCATCTGCTTCGGGTATACGTTTCGCCCATCCCCAGTCCGTGAGCGTGTTGAGTATGTAGGGCGTAACCCTGCGTTCAATGCCGTACACAAGTCTCGTGAATCCTCTGAGGAACGGGTTCGGACTTGAAAGCGGTGCAAAGATGCCATCTATAACAATGCTTATGTAGGTGGTTCGGTGGAATATAGCTCCACTGCCGCAGTCTGCACAGTCTTTGGGTTTCGGGAGCGTGAACGCCATGATTGGCACAGTATAGCCTATGTAGGACGTCCTAGAGAGTTCATGAAGTCTTCAGATGATGTTAGGTAGAGTGTGCTTGACTTGTTCATTCACAACTGGGGGCTACCGTGGAAACCAAGATTAATCCGTACAAGGACAGTCTGCTGGTTCGGAGACTGCGTCGTAATCCGCGCGTAAGTGTTCTGGATCTCGACAACACCTGCACCGGTTCTGAGACTTCTCAGATCCAGATGCATGAAGTGGCGCACGGGAACGGTGCAGTGGTATATAACACCGCACGCGAAACTGGCATGGTTATGTCGAGCGAGGCGCTTGAAGCATCTCGCAAGTATGGCTACGCGCGTGCAGCACCGCATCTTGAAATCGATCCTGAAACGGGCCGGTTTGTATATGCGAAACCTGAACGCGTTCGTCGCTTTGCGGGTCATTTAGACCCCTCTGCGATTGTGGGCTTTGGAGGGAGTCTTCTTCTGCGCCAACCTGATAGAGGGTATGCGTACGACGGCGAGTTCTCAGAGCTTCTTGGTGGACTGGACTTCAGAAAGCATGTCCGGCGTCGCTTCGAAGAGATTGATTTCAACGGCGACCTTCTCGGCGCGCTTTCTAAACTCGAAGATGACACCGCCTTCAATGAAGGTCGAACTGATGTTCAGCCGCTCGACTGGCGGTTTCAGTTCAATCCAGAAGACGAGCAGCACAAAACTGACTTGAAGTTGCGGATTGCGAGTCACTTCCTTGAAATGGGAGAACGCGCCCTCATCGACTTCAGAGACGAGAGCAAGCCTGGGAAGCCCTGCTTCTATGTAGTGCCCTCTTTGGGTACCAAAGAAGCAAGTGCTGACCATCTTCTGCGTAGGGCGCTTGCAGAAGCACGCGTTCAACCAGAAGACGTCTCTCTTACGATCGCTGACGATGCGCTTACCGGACTGTATATGCTGAGGGACGTGCTTCCTGAAGCGTCTGCGATCTTCGTGCTTCCAGGGGGCGCTCCTATCGCGCGTCATCTTATGGCAAGCTCCAGCCTCTACGGCACCAGCTTCGCCGGAGAGGATGTCAGCTGGCTTCTTGAGCGCCTTACACCGGCTGCGGCAACTCCTGGCAAGTATGAGTTCAAAATGCCCGGAGACCAGCCGAACCGCACGTTCTATATCGCAGACGAAGCGGTTGAAGGGCGCGAGTCCGTGGATTCTCTTCTGGCGCTTCAAGCTCGAGGAGCTATCTATTCCGTATAGACTTCAAAGGGCGCCCGCGAAAGCGAGCGCCCTTTTTCTTTTAGCGGGGGCAGGTAGATGACGTTCGAACTTATCAGCCTCCGGAAGAGGCCGAGGTGTGGCTTGAGGAAATGCTAGCACACACCAAGAGTAGCAAACGGGGTGAGGCACTCGAAGAGATACGAGACGTGATTGCATCCGACGAGCTGACGGACGCCGCATAACGCTAAATCAACGTCCCCGAAGTCCCTGACATCCCCAGTATGCTGAAACACGGTATACTTCATTTGGACAACAGTTTCAGACAGCGAAGGAGCATTGCTATGCTAGTTCGTCCACGCGACCTACCTACGGCTGAAGAGATGCAGGCCGACACCGTCCTCAACCGGTTCTTGGCTTGGCGCGAGCCACAGCTCGAAGACCGTCCCGCGTTACCAAAAGACGTGGCAGAAGAGAACGGTCGTAACTGCATCCGCATGTTCCGCAGGGCTCTCTGAGCAAGCCTTCGAAATTGACCAACGCCGCCCAGCATCCCTGGGCGGCGTTTTCGTTGCTTAGGAAGTATGGTGTCGTGACTGATGATCAATCCGTTGAGGCGCACACATCCGGCTTCGTCAGTATGAGCCGATAGAGTTCTTGCAGGCGGTAGGCCAGATCGGATGCTTCGGCATCGTCGAGATCTTCCTGGAATGCCTTTTTGTAGGCGTCCTTGAAGGTCTGGAGTTCCTCTGGACTAAGTCCCATTGAGGCAATGGTCTCATGCGCGCCTGTGCATAGAAGGGGGTCAAACGACTCTGTTTGAGGCCGCGAATGCTTCAGACGCCCGCATGCGCTAACCGACTAGGGAAAGATGGAGGCTTCCAGATCCTGGTAGACCGCGAACGCGGGGTCGAAGGCGGATGCTAGGGCACGTTTAAATTCGGGCATGTTTCCCCTGAAGGCGCAGGCGGCCTGTATCTCCTGCTGGACCAGTTTGAGATCTTGCATAAGGACGTCATTCACTGCTGCGTCGTAGCGAGCCTCATCAAGCGCTCCACCCCTGCCGGCGCAGAAGGCTTGCAACACCTCTTTGTCGAACAAGTAGTTTTCCAGCTCATGCCGGCGCAGCATCCGTTTCGAAGGGTCCTCAGCAAGAAAGGCATCGCGCTCAGCTTCAGAAAGTTGGTCTCGGTCTTTCAGAATATCGAGACGCACATCCCTGAGGGCCTTGCCGAGAATCCGCATCGCGAGAAGGGCATTCCTTGAGACTTCTCCGCCACCTCCGCTCGACACGAACAGGGTGTCGCCGTGCCCTTCCTGGAAAATCGTGTTGTACACATCGGCGTCGAGACCTTGCTCTTCGCCGTTCACGCCCGGATCAGGACGTCCTTCGCAGTAGACGATCCGCCTAGGCGCAAGGAGACCTGTCAGGTCCTCAAGCGCCGTTGCGAATATGCGAGACCAGTCCGCACGCGACCCGGCGATCGGCACGATCGTATGTGGCGCATCAAAATCGATATCGCTGAAATCGAGAACCGTTGTATTGTCTCGAAGCTCCTCTTGGAGTGCGCGCAGGAACCCGATGCTGTGGGTCGCCACCCAAAGCTGAGAACCATCGGGTACCAGCTTCTCGAGTTCGATGAGAAGTCGGCGCTGAATGGCCGTGTTGAGGTGGAGCTCAGGCTCGTCGATGCAAATGATGCTGTCGGTGTAGATCGTCCGCTTCACGTAGAGATCGAGCACTAGGTCGACGACCTCCTTCTCGCCCGCGGAAAGGTTCTCGTATGGAAATTTTCGCGACGTGCCCTTATCGAAGTACAGGCTCCCCTGCCCTTCGACGGGGTTACCGAGGTCGGATATTTGGATATCCAGAACCTCCCTCAGGACAACGTTGATGCCTTCGATGTTGGCCGTGACCCACTCGTCGCCCTTCACGTCCTTATTGTAGACCTCTCCGAAAAAGCGGCCGATTAGGCGCTCGTAATTTTCGGTGAGCCTCGCGTCGGTATCGATCAGATACTGCGGTCTGTTACCATCCGCTTCGGCGTCAGGGAGTTGGCGAATTTGCCCGACACCGAGCCGAGCCGTGAACCGGTACGCGCTTCGAATATAAATACTCGTACGCGTCAGTTCGGCCGGGTCGGTCACCAACTGAACAGAGCGATGAACGTCGTAGCCTGGCACAACCGGACCGGCCGGGTCGTGGGCAGATTTTTTGTAGTAAGCCTCTAACTTGCCCCCTCGCCCTTTTTGAAAACTTCCGATCTCTTCAAACGCGTCGAACACACTGCTCTTGCCGGAGCCGTTGGGCCCGACGATGGCGACGATTTTCGTGGACCTAGTTGTCAGGTCGATTGTGAGGTCGTGAAAACGCTTGAAGTCGAGCAGGCGGAGAGTCTGGACGCGCATAAAGCCATTGTACCTTTCACCGCCGACACACCCAAACCAAGGCACAGCTTGGCTGTGCTGTGAAGGTGGTGATCTGACTCTCTTCGAGTCTCTTTAGCGGAGAGGGGGAGATTCGAACTCCCGATACCTTTCGGCATGCCGGTTTTCGAAACCGGTCGTTTCAACCACTCACGCACCTCTCCTTGAGTTGAACTCCTGCATCCTAGCAAGATACGCACTAAATGATAAGTAGGGGGTTAGAGGAGGAGATACGCCACGTAGCCAACATAGAGGAGTATGAACACAATGCCCTGCCATCGGTCGATGTGTCCACGCTTTCCAAGGAAGAGGGCAACAAAGAGGAAGACGGTTGCCACAATCATAACGAGTGCATCAACCACGAACCCTTCCCGCACCGGCAAGGGTGCGATAACAGAGCTCACGCCAAGTACCAAGAAGATGTTGAAGATGTTTGAACCAATGACGTTCCCTACCGCAATATCTACCTGCTTACGCCATGCGGCAACTACAGACGTTGCAAGTTCCGGAAGCGACGTTCCTATAGCAACAACCGTAAGACCGATAACTGCTTCTGAAAGACCTATGACCCCTGCTAGAGACACTGCCTGATCTACAAGGAGGCGTCCGCCGCCAGTGAGCGCGACAAGACCAACGATGGTGTATAGGAATGCACGTAATGGCGTCAGCGGCTTCTCCTCCTCTTCTTCTAAGGGACTCGCGTCAGAACGGAACAGCGCCACGATATAGAACATGAATATGGCAAAGAGGCCCAGAAGCGCCATACCGTCCGTACGAGTTATCACATTCGTTACCCCTCCATCAAGCAGGATATCGCTGCCAAAGACGAGGACGAGTACGCTCGCAAGGAGCGCGAGCGGAATCTCCCAACGTACCGTGCTTGATTTAACGGAAAGGCTGCAGATGATAGCGGACGCACCGAGTACAAGGAGTATGTTTGCGATATTTGAGCCAACCACGTTTCCAATAGCAAGGCCTGTTGCACCGGAGACAGCGGCATATATGTTCACAGACAACTCTGGCATCGAGGTACCGAATGCCACAACCGTGAGACCAATAACCAAAGGAGGAATACCGTACTTACGTGCAATAGATGAGGCACCCTTAACGAGCCATTCGGCGCCGAGTATGAGAATAACGAGCCCAACCGCAAGAAGCGCGAACGAAAGTATAAGTGCCATATATCCTCCGAGTATAAACTACGAGGACGTTTGAGGCCTGTAGAAAAAGTGGTACAGTGCCAGTCGTAGCACCAAGCTACAGGAAAGGTCCCATCGTCTAACGGTTAGGACGCCCGCCTTTCACGCAGGAAATCGGGGTTCGATTCCCCGTGGGATCACATGAGCAAAACCGTCCGATAAGGACGGTTTTGCATTTTAAGGCAAGACCTATCAAAATATCATTTGACTGAGTTATCTAAATAACGTATAACCCTATCAGATACGGGTCCAAAAGATTCCGTACGAAAAGCTGTGGTTCTGCTCTTTAGCAGACCGTAACGTCACTGTGGCGGCAGCATCAAGGAGCCTTACGATGCGTACTTTCAAGATGACCGTTCTCTGCGGCCTCGCGGCCGTCGCGCTCTCCGGCTGTGGCACCGTGAACAACGCTGTGCTCGCCATGGCAAACGCGACTCCGTTCGGACTCGGCCAGGCGCCCGACAGCACCCTCCAGAATGTCACGGCTCAGTGGCTTCAGGACAACGACCAGCCCATGATCCTGGCGGCGAGCATCCAGATTCTGAATCGCCACAACCCCGAGATGATGAAGCTGGCCTGGACGGCCGACACCGGCAACGGAAACCGTTACAGCTGCATCGCGACCTACAACATGGGCCAGCTGGCCAATACCACTTGTCGGCCGAACACCTAGTTTCGGCCTGCTATCAAGCCCCGGACCATCTTGGTCCGGGGCTTTGTGCGACCCACAGACATGAGTTGACAAAATAATACGATTGTAGTAGTCTGGTGCTATCAACGTAGCGCTGAGTAAGTAGTACGGAAATCGTAGTTTCGATATCCAGCCTCATTGATACTTACTTAGGTGCTCTCAACAACACATCGCATATGCAGCAGGGAACAATTGCAGGTCTTACTGATAAGGGATTCGGATTCATCCGCATCGAAGGAGCAGCGAAGGATCTTTTCTTCCACTCTAACGAGCTCGTGAACGTCAACTTTGACGATCTTCGCGAGGGAGACACTCTCGAGTTCGAAGTCGCTGAAGGTCCTAAGGGACAGAACGCGATCAAGGTCAGCAAGGTCTAACCGAAAAGCGCCCCTCGGGGCGCTTTCGCGTTTCCCCCTCCTATGGAAAAGATCACCTTCACCGTCGACATAGCCATGCCTATAGGGCGGGTGTATGAGATGATGACCACCCTTGGAGGACTGCGGAGTTGGTACTCGCGCGACATAACGGGAGATCCAAAGAAAGGTGGCGAACTAAAGCTTGGCTTTGGACCAGACCAGGCGACGCACGTTGCGATTACGGACTACCGTATGAACAAGATGATTACGTGGACCGTACTGCGAAGCACCTTCTCCAAAGATGCGTCTGAGTTCCCTACAACCATACGCATAGACTTTGCGGAGAGCCCCTCGCGCGGCACCCTTGTCTCTTTCACTCAAAGTGGATGGAATGAGATAACCGAGTTCTATCGCATAACAGGATATCAGTGGGAGAAGGCACTCCAGAGCTTGAAGCTTGTCTGCGAAACAGGACGCGGAGAACCACTTACACACTCGGTTGCAACTAGTCGCAAGGCTACGGGTTGGTTCCCGGTGTCGTAGCTCTAAAGTTGACGAAACCCCACACGGCACGGTAGGGTCAGAACCAGTACGCGTACCTTTTAACTCTCAAGGAGACATCCCGTGAATAAATTTCTTATCGCGCCGGCTCTGGCGGCTGCCCTGCTTCTGAGCGCGGCGGCGCCCGCGCCGGCGATTTCCGCGTCCGGCGAGTCGTCGGCGGCGGCAACCACCCGGGTTCTGGTGTATCGCTGCTGGGTCTATGATACCGCGGGTGGAAACTGGTTCGGCACGCACCAGATTCTCAGGCGGGCACGGGCGAACGCCATGACGGCGTGTCGCAACAACGACGCCTATGCCGCGGTGTGCCGCCACTACACCACCCCGTGCGAAGAACTCTACTACTAGGGAACTGCAGTTTCCGCCGGCTCCGCCCCAACAGGCGGAGCCGTTTCCCTATGTATCGTTCAACATTTCTTTTGTAATAGCACCTTCGCGAAGCACATACGGAACACCATCTACCATCGTCACAACCGTTGAGCCGGTTCTGCCCTTCCGGTCTCCGTCATCTATAGCGAGTGCTATCTCGTTCACACTGTGTCCGAACTGCAGCATAACCTCTCGAATTGTTGCCGGTGTCTCACGTCCGCTCTTGTTTGCGCTGGTTGCGGTGTAGGGTTTGCCAAACGCACGTGCAAGGGCAAGACAGAACGCATCGTTAGGAACACGGATACCTATAGATCCGTTAAGTGTGACTTCTTGAGGAATCTTTGAGGTTGCTGGCAGCACGAGGGTGAGTGCTCCGGGAAGAAAGCGCTCGGCAAGCACACGAGCTGCATCGTTCATCTGAGCATATGCAGAAATACCATCTACTCCCGATACAATTACCGATATCGGCTTCTTCTTTTCCCTGCCCTTTAAGTCCCGCAGACGCTGCAGTGCTTTAGGGTTTGTTACATCAACGGCAAGACCGTAGAGAGTGTCCGTTGGGAAGAGGACAATGCCTCCATTCTTAAGTACCTGCGCAGCTTTCTTTGCGGCGCTGTCTATACTTGAGCCTGTTAAGCAAATGGTTTCCACAGATTGAGCGTATCACATACAATAGCTCGTACTTCTGAGTGTATTATGTATACATGAGGTCTCGATTCGAACAATTGCGCTCACGCGCCATAGAACTCAGGCAATCAGGGCTGTCTATCGGCACTATCGAACGGGAGCTTGGTATTCCTCGTTCGACTCTTAGTGGTTGGTTCAAGTCCATTCAACTTACAATGGAGCAAGAACAAGAGCTAATACGTCAGTCGAAAGAAGGGCTCGTACGTGCAAGACAAAAGGCTGCGGTGTGGCATACCACACAGAAGGAAGTACGCATTGAAGCAGCGAACGAGTCAGGGAGACGTGTATTAGAAGAGCTTGATACTCAAGACCCGCACATCATTGAACTTGCTCTTGCGTTTCTCTATCTTGGCGAGGGTGCCAAGGGCGATACAACTTCCCTTGGAAGTTCAGACCCTGCCATCGCACGCTTCTTCGCAGAAAGCCTAAAACGTCTGTATGGAGTCCCATTTGATAAGATTAGGTGCTACTTACATCTTCGCGCTGATCAGAACCCTGAATTACTAAGAAGCTATTGGGCAGAACAACTTCAACTACCGGAAACTAGTTTTGGAAAAACATCTATAGACATGAGAACTCATGGGAAGTCTACTTACCCACACTACAAGGGTGTCTGCGCAATCAGTTGCGGCAAAGTTGAAATACGTCGCAGACTAATGTACATTGCAAAAAGTTTCTGTGAGGGAATCGCTCCCGATACCTCTAGAACATGATGCGCGGTTAGCTCACTTGGTAGAGCGCTACATTGACGTTGTGGAGGTAGTAGGTTCGATCCCTACACCGCGCACCAAGTTATCCAGAGCCCGGTTTGAAACCGGGTTTTGGCATTCAAGTGATTGATACACTATCTGAGGAACAAGGGAGTATGATCATGAGTAACATTCGTGAGCTCCTTGGAATGGTCTCAGGCCCGATCAGCGACAACATCATGATAGTCAGCGTCAGCGGACTCTTATGTGTCGTTGCGCTCGTCCTGCTTCTCAAGGGAGACAGTACATCGCGTCACGACCGCCCTCGTTGAGGGCGGTCGTTCGGCATTCCTCCTAGTTCCTCATTCGTCCTAAATAGGCTATAACCAATGGTATATGGCACGCACTATTGTCTTCTATCACGGGTCGTGTCCCGACGGCTTCGGAGGGGCATATGCCGCGTGGAAGAAGTTCGGAGACTTGGCTGAGTATATTCCCCTTACCCGAGGAGACGACCCGATGCCGGAGGTTACGGGAGCAGACCTCTACTTCGTAGACTTCGTCTATGAGAAAGAGCGCATGGATGAGATTGCAAAGGACGCCAACAGTCTCATTGTCCTCGACCATCACGCAGGCGTACAGGAAGTAACCGAGTCCTTCCCGGGATCCGTCTTCGACAACGACCGCTCAGGCGCAACCCTCGCCTGGAACTACTTCCATCCCGGTGTTCCTGTTCCTCTTCTTCTTTCTTTTGTTGAAGATGACGATCTCTTCCTTTTCAAGCTTCCAGACACGAGGGCCGTTGTCTCGTATCTTTCTGTTAAGCCGTATGCGTTTGAGTCTTGGGACGAACTTAGAGAGATGCTCGACGATCCCGCAAAGAGCCAGGAGTTCCTATTAAAGGTACGCACCTATGCGGAGTACTTCGAACTCCTTGCACAACTTGCCGTTGATCATGCGAAGCTCGTTCTCTTCGAGGGACATGAGGTGTACTTCGCAACTGCGCACCCTTTTAAGCCCATGAAGTCTTTGGTTGGAAACCTGCTTGCAAAGAAGAAGGGACCGTTCGCACTTGTGGTTAGCGCACACCCGAAAGGCTTTGGAGTATCCATCCGCGGAGACGGCACCATAGATGTGTCAGAGATTGCGAGCAGGTACGGCGGAAACGGACACAAGAGTTCGTCTGGGTTCCTTATTCCTGCTGGAGGAGAGATGCCGTGGACTATCGTTGAAAAGGATGAAGATACTGTCAATTGAGACCAGCTGTGACGAGACCGCAGTGTCTATACTTGAAGCCACGGGAGACGAGTCTTCTGCGCACTTTCGTGTTCTTGGGAATGCCCTCCTCTCGCAAATAGACATACACCGCGAGTTCGGTGGTGTGTACCCAGCGGTTGCTAAGCGCGAGCATGCGAAGAATCTGGTCCCAGTACTCGCAGCATCTCTTGAAGAAGCGGAACTTATGAAGGAAGACCTGCAGGTGCTTCCAGACGAATTACGTACGGAGATTAGTGTTCTCCTTACACGCGAGCCTGAACTCGCAGAAGCCCTCTTTGCCTTTCTTGACGAGACAGAAGTCCCCGACATCGATGTGATTGCAGTTACGCATGGTCCGGGCCTTGAACCCGCGTTATGGGTTGGTGTTAATCTTGCGCGCGCACTTTCGCTTGCATGGAACAAGCCTATTGTTGGCGTGAACCACATGGAGGGACATCTTCTCTCTGCATTAACGAAACCCGAGAGCGAAAAGGACTTTTCTATACAAAACCTTGAGCTCCCTATTCTGGGTCTCCTTATATCAGGAGGACACACCGAGCTTATGGCTATGGAGAGCTGGTTGTCATATCGTCTTGTTGGCCAAACCAAAGACGACGCGGTTGGCGAAGCGTACGACAAAGTCGCGCGTATGCTTGGACTTCCCTATCCGGGCGGGCCAGAAGTTTCGAAGCTTGCAGAGAATGCACGCGAGCGTGGGAACACGCAGATGCCGTCTCTTCCCCGCCCAATGATGAAGGATTCTGCGTGTGATTTTTCATTCTCAGGTCTTAAAACTGCAGTCCTCTACCTTATTAAGGACCGCGCGCTCTCAGAGACTGAAAAGGAAGAGATCGCACATTCCTTTGAGGAGGCAGTTTCAGACGTACTCTTTGCAAAGACCTCCCGCGCGCTTCTTGAGACTGGTGCGAAGACCTTGGTGCTTGGAGGAGGTGTATCTGCGAACACCAACATTCGCCGTGTCTTTAGTGAGCGCATGACTATTGAACACCCAGAGGTCTCGCTCTACCTTCCCGAACCCCGCTTTACGACCGACAACGCGATTATGATTGGCATCGCCGGGTTCTATCGTGCACTAAAACAGGATTACACGAGCCCAGACAATCTCGTTGCGAGCGGCAACCTCTCCCTTTCTCCTGCGAGCGTATAAGGCGCTTTTTTGCTATATTCCGTATACATGGACGACAAATTCTTGAAGCCGTACGACCCCAAAGCAACCGAAGCTCGTATCTATGCGGAGTGGGAGGAGAGTGGGTATTTCAACCCGGACCAGATGATCAAAGATGGCCTAACTGAGGCTTCTGCTGAAACCTATTCCATAGTCCTTCCTCCACCGAACGTAACGGGACGCCTTCATATGGGTCACGCACTCATGCTTGCGGTTGAAGACGTGTTCGTACGTACCAAGCGCATGCAGGGATTCCGCACGCTCTGGATTCCAGGAACCGATCACGCAGCTATCGCTACACAGTCTGTGGTTGAGAAAGACATCATGAAGAAAGAGGGCAAGAGTCGTCATGATCTTGGACGCGAAGAACTGTTGCGCCGGATTGGAGATTTTGCAAACGAGAGTCATGACACCATCGTCTCTCAGTTGAAAGTTATGGGCGCGTCTCTCGACTGGTCTCGCGAAGCATTCACGCTCGACGCACCGCGCACCAAAGCGGTGTACACCGTCTTCAAGCAGATGTATGACGCGGGTCTCATATATCGTGGCAACCGTATTGTTAACTGGGACCCCAAAGGCCAGACCACCATTTCAGACGACGAGATTGTGCATGAGGAGCGCAAGGGAACGCTCTATACGTTTAAATATGCAAAGGACTTCCCTATTACCATCTCCACCACACGCCCTGAAACAAAGGTGGGGGATGTTGCGGTTGCCGTGCATCCGGACGATACGCGCTATGCGAAGTTCGTTGGCAAGACCTATGAAGCGGTATTCTGCGACGTACCGATAACGGTTCGCATCGTTGCAGACAAGGAGGTTGACCCAGCGTTCGGTACCGGAGCCCTTGGCGTTACTCCAGCACACAGCCAGATTGACTGGGAAATTGCTGACCGCCATGACCTTCCTCGTATACCGGTTATTAACGAGTACGCGAAGATGACCGTAGAGGGACAATTGAACGGCATGAAAGTTGGCGAGGCACGTTCAACGGTTGTTGAGTGGCTACGCACTGAAGGTCTTCTAGAAAAGGAGGAAGAGGTTACGCAGAACATTTCTCTTGCAGAGCGCACCAGCGGTGTTATCGAACCCTTGCCGAAGTTGCAGTGGTTCATCGACGTGAACAAGGAGATTCCAGGACGTGGAAAGTCTCTGAAGCAGCTTATGCTTGACCCGGTTAAGGACGGGCGCATTGAGATTATCCCGGAGCATTTTGATAAGACGTACTTCCACTGGATTGAGAACCTGAGGGACTGGTGCATCAGCCGCCAGATTTGGTACGGACATCGCGTACCGGTGTGGTATCGAGGAGAGGAGATCGTGGTTGGTGCCGCACCCGAGGGAGAGGGATGGGTACAAGACGAGGATACGCTCGATACTTGGTTCTCGTCTGGACTCTGGACCTTCTCAACTCTCGGCTGGCCTGAAGAGACACCGGAGCTTGTCGCATACCACCCTACCGCTCTTCTTGAAACCGGATACGACATCCTCTTCTTCTGGGTTGCCCGCATGATTCTCATGACCGGCTTTGCACTTGATACGGTGCCGTTCAAGACGGTCTATCTCCATGGACTCGTGCGTGACGCACAAGGACGCAAGATGTCGAAGTCTCTTGGCAACAATCTTGATCCGCTTGAGATTGCCGACACGTTCGGTGCAGACGCGGCACGCATGGCACTTATTGTGGGCAACACACCCGGCACAGACACCCGCATTAGCGAGGACAAGATTAAGGGCTACAAGAACTTCGCTAACAAACTCTGGAACATCACCCGCTATGTTCTTACAGAAACTGAAGGAGCAAAAGACGCGCCGCTAACCGAGACTGACTCTGCAGTGCGCGAAGAGTTAGCGGCACTCGCAGCAGATGTAACGAGAGATATTAACGAGCATCGTATCTACATGGCTGCAGAGAAGCTCTACCACTTCGCCTGGCACCGTCTCGCTGACGAACTCATCGAAGAATCCAAGACGATCTTTACTGGCGAAGACGAAGCGGCAAAAGCTTCACGCAAGGTACTTCTTCTATCGCTCCTAACCGATATCTTGAAGCTCCTCCACCCATTCATGCCGTTTGTTACGGAAGAGATCTGGAAGAGCGTCCGAACTAAGGACACACTCTTGATGGTGGAAAAGTGGCCAGCGACAGCAGTGTAGAATAAGGAGGATGCTCTCCACTGAGACCCTTATATACGCCTTCCTCGGCGGCATTCTGCCGGCCCTTGTATGGCTGTACTTCCTTTTAAAGGAGGATCGTCGGTGTCCTGAGCCACGCCACATGATTGCACTGGCATTCTTTGCCGGTATTCTTTCGGTTCCGTTGGTACTTCCCCTTGAGCGTTTCTCGGTACTCATCTTGCCCGCAGGTATCCCGGTTATTATCGCGTGGGCAGCTATTGAGGAGACCGTGAAGTATTTGCTGGCCGCTATTATGGTGCTATGGAGGAGGTCAGTAGATGAGTCTCTCGATCTTGTTATCTACATGCTTACGGTGGCACTTGGGTTTGCCGCACTTGAGAACGCACTCTTCCTACTTGCACCGCTCTCCGGAGGAAATATTGCTGAAGGATTCCTCACCGGAAACCTACGCTTCATTGGTTCTACGCTTCTTCATGTAGTTGCGTCGTCGGCAATTGGATTTGCACTGGCCTTCTCGTTCCGCAAGAGTCGCGTAGTGCGTACCGTGTTCGCAACCATTGGACTTATCCTTGCTATCGCATTGCATGCCCTTTTCAATTTCCTTATAATTGATGGAAGCGGTTCGTTCACGCTCCTTGCCTTCTTCATGGTGTGGAGTGGGGCCGTAGTACTCTTCGCACTCTTTGAGACTTTAAAATACTTCCGGTATCGGAACGTACCCAAGAACACGTGCGATATCTAACACTCTTATGAAAAAACGATCTTTCTTCGACCGCCTCTCTGGTTCCGTCCCGATGGATGACGGGTACGACTCTTTCGACGACGACATCCTGCCTCAGCAGACCATCATCAACGGTGCTTCTCGCCCAATAGCTACACAGGCTTTTCCTGAGCGCTCGTTCGCGAACGTTATTGAGGAGGACCAGAGCGAGGGACAGCTTCCGGTAGACGTGTACCAGACTCCTAACGAGATTGTTATCCGTGCATTTGTGGCAGGCGTACGCCCCGACGAGCTCAATGTTTCCATAAGCCGCGACATGGTAGTGATTGAAGGATCTCGTGATGAGCGTGATTCAGTGGTTGACTCAGACTACTTCACCCGCGAACTCTTCTGGGGCTCGTTCTCTCGCACCATTCTCTTGCCCCAAGAAGTTGATGTAGACAACTGTACTGCCGGCGCAAAAGACGGCCTCCTCTCCCTTATCCTTCCTAAACTAGATAAGGCACGACAGACGAAGCTGCGCGTTAAGGCAGGATAGCCTTTCTTTGAGAAAAGCCCCGGTATTCCCGGGGCTTTTTCTATCGTATGGTCTTTGTTAAGGATGGCGGTACAGAAGTGCGCTCAATTGTAAACCTAATCTGTCCGATAACCTGTCCGTGTTCAGTCTCAACACGCACCCGCCACTCTCCCGGTATAGTGTTTGAGATTTCTGAGTAGCCTCTGTACCCGCCCTGGCGTCCTCCAGATATAGGAAACGCTATACGACTTTGTGTAACCCACGATCCTTTCTCTTCGTCATATCGCTGCCATCGGTGCACCACAACCGTACCAAACCGTATGGGTGCGAACACAGAGGCAAAGGCTGATACAGATTGTCCGGGCAACACATGCACAACGGCAGGCCGTAGGTCATACCACGGACGCTCTGGCTCTCCGGTGAGGACATAGTTCCCTGCTTCCGGAACTACGGTGTGATATATACCGCCTTCTTTGAGCGTGAGCGGTATGGGCGGGATAAGGCCCGAGAAGTAGGCACTTGATACCAGTGTGGTTATAACCAGCATCGAACCAATAATTGGCGCCAAACTTTGCACCAGCTTCGCTCTTCCTGCTAGGTACAACAAGAACAGAAACAGGGCGAACCATCCGAGCGCTATGAGCGTGCTTCCCACAAACACAAGAGGGCCGAGCGAATACACAAATAACGGAAGCGCAAAAAGCGTATAGGCGTAGGTCGTAAAGAACAGGAGCACCGCCATGAAAGCGATACGGTCCTTGTACTTTCGGAACCATTCGTTTCCGATGAAGATAAGCGCAAGGAGAACCAAGAACGGCCAGGATGCCCCGAGTACCGAGCTCTTGGTATAGAAGATGAGGAACCCTGAGAGCAGGTTTCCGATGAGGTACTGCGTTATGAGAGGAAGAATAACGAGCGCGCTACGATACCGGACTGAGGGATTCTCTGGCTGGCGAGAGGAAAGAATATGGCTTACCAGCAGCGACAATGTTGCGAGACCAAGGTATCCAAGGAACACCAGGTTCACTACCGATATATCAAGAAACACGAACGTAATGATGTCCGTTATAAAGCCAAACACGAACACCACCGCGCCAAGGTGTCGTTCATTCCGCTGTGCCCAGGAGAGCATGTTTCGGATCATGCATTAACTATACGCCATACTGACGTGTCTTCTGGTGCTTGGACCCGGGCTCGAACCGGGGACCCCACCCTCTTCAGGGGTGTGCTCTACCAACTGAGCTATCCAAGCAATATCAGCACTTTATCACATTAGAACGGAGCTTTCATCCCCCGCCTCCTACTCTCCTGCCGCCCTATACTGTTCAAGTATCTGGCTAATCTGCTCCTCTGAGGGGAAACCAAGAATACTTGTAGGAAGGCTCTCTGAGCCTGTATTCTGCCCTGAGAGGACTTCCATGAGGGGACCGAGGTATGCCGAAAGGAAGAAGAGTGGGACGCCGAGAATAACAAGCCAAATAACTACCTTTGCGATAAGACCGAGGATAGCGTTGCGGCGAAGTTCCCGCAGGAGACGGTTATTGTCCTTGGCAACCGCCAGGTTTTCTTCAAGCAGTTTCTTTAGTTCTGCGTGTCCTTCAACGGGTGGCATGAGTATGTCGAGTATACCATTTACATGCTCTCTCCAGGAGTCGAACCTGAATCTAAGGTTTAGGAAACCTCCGTTCTATCCATTGAACTAAGAGAGCGTATCGAGAGAGTAGCATAAAACCCGCGACCATTCAGGTCGCGGGTTTTATGGTGCTTCCCTACACTGCTGCGGGAGCCTCCCCAAGACCGAGGAGCTCAACGAACTTGTTCTTGTCGAAGCCTACGATCATGTCGTCGCCGATGAAGACCACAGGAACGCCCATCTGGCCGCTCTTATCAATCATCTCCTGGCGCTTCTCCATGTCGTTTGCAACATTGAACTCAGTGTAGGCAACGTTGTTCTCCTTAAAGAACTCCTTGCTCATCTGGCAGAAGTGGCACGTTGGCGTGGTGTAAATGGTGACTGTCTTTTCCATGAATGTATTGCTTATGTCCTTTCAGTATAGCATTTTAGGTGTAATAGGAATAAGAAAAGGCCCGTTGCGCATGCGCAACGGGCCCCATTTTCTTCATATCCAGTTAGCCGTGGATCAGAACTTCCAGCCGGCTTCGAGCGTGGCGCTCGTCTGACTGAATCCCGACTCGTCGGTGTAGAAGGGACTTTCGGACACGTCCTCGATCAGCTCCGTCTGGCGGAGTTCGAGGCGGGCCGACCAGCGGTCGGTGAAGGCGTACTCGACGGCGATGCCGTAGTGGTAGCCCGCACGAAACCCCTTGCCTTCGTACCAGTAGTCGACGGTGCCGTTCACATCGTAGCGGACGGAGCGCATGTAGTCGCCCACCGTCACGCCGCCGAGCACAGAGACCAGCACAGGGCCGATCTCGTGGCCGGCGGACAGGCCGGCGTTCACGGTATAGTTGGTGCGCTCGGTCCGATACTCGATCTCTTCGAAGCCGCAGTCGCTGATCTCGCACGAAATGCCCGAACCGGATGCCTCGACGGACCCGAACTGGGCGTTCGTGTAGACGCCAAGCGCGATGTGGCCGGCGTTCCAGCGATGGTTCAGGCCGACACTGACCACGGTGCCCGAGGGCGCCAGATCATAGGGATTGTAGAACCCTTCGCCTTCCAGGTTGGATTCGACCGACGACGCGCCGAGGGTGGCCTGCCAGCCGGTCCAGTCGTGGGACTGGGCCAGAACGGGCGAGGCGCCGAGGCTGATGAACAGAGCGGCGGCAGCCGCTGCCAGATAGGAAGCTTTGTGCACAGTCTTCTCCTGTTGAAGTGGAACATGAAGACCCAAGGCCTTCTGTCTAGGAGAATAGCATATACTTGCTATTATGTCAAATACACTGTATTAAAGGACTTTTCTACCAAATACCAAAGAATCCAAGGAATCGCTTGTACCATGGCAGGCGTGGCTCAAGTTCATCCTCCTTAGGAGGCACCACGATAATCACGTCCTCCCCCGCTTTCGCGACGCCATGATTCTGGCGAAGGGTTGCTTCTTGTCCTCGATCAGTTGAGAGTTCAGCCATATTCTCTTCAAAGACCGCCTTGCGCTCTTTGAGAACAGCAAGCTCTGCCTTCCTGTCATCAACCGCGCTTCGTGCGATTCTCTCCTTCTGTGCAATACCCCACACAGCCCAGGCAAGTACGAGGACCACCAGCACCAAGAAAGCAGCCAAGAGGTATTCACCTAATTGTCGCACTTGTTGTTTCTTGGACTTTCGAGGCATTCCTCTGAGTATAGCAACTCCTGAGCTAACGCTCCGAGTCCTGCACCATCTTCATGAACACATCCTGGGGGATATCCATCTTTGCGTGTGCCCCGCGGCGCTTCTTTCCTTTCTTCTGCTTCTCAAGAAGTTTCATCTTGCGGGTTATGTCGCCTCCGTACAGATACCCCGTTACGTCCTTGCGAAGCGCTGAGATAGAGCGCGACGCAACGATGCGTCCCAAGGCATGTGCCTGGATTTTAAGCACAAACATCTGGCGCGGGAGAATCTCATGGAGCTTCTCAACCATGCGCTCTCCTTCCTCAACCACGCGTCTACGGGACACCACACGTGCGAACGCTGGCACAGGTTCTTCTGCCACGTATATCTCAAGCTTTACGACGTCAGCAGGACGCTCATCCATAAACTCGTAGGAAAGGGATGCGTAGCCAGACGACGCATTCTTCACCTTGTCGAAGAACCCGCGCATAAGCTCGCGAAGCGGCATCTCCACACGCAGTTCAATACGTCCATCAAGATGCGTCTCCGTCTCAAGCACATTGCCCTCATGGTCGTGGAAGAGCTGGATCATGTTTGAGAGCGACTCGTTCGGGGTTATGAGCGTAACCTTCACCCATGGCTCCTCGATAGCCTCAGTCTCGCCGAACGCTGGGAACTTGGACGGGGTGTACACGGTCTCGCGCTTGCCGCGTTTGTCCGTAACAAGGTACGCGATGGTGGGAATGGTAACGATAAGTTCAAGATTGAACTCGCGCTTCAAACGCTCCACAATAATCTCAAGGTGAAGCATGCCGAGGAATCCGCAACGGAACCCGCGCCCGAGCATACCGGAGGATTCTTCCTCAAAGGCAAGCGAGGAGTCTGAGAGACGCAGACGCTCAAGAGACTGGCGGAGTTCTGTAAGATCGTCCTGGCTCTCTGGGTATACCGATGCCCACACAACCGGACGCGGGCGGTCGAACCCTTCAAGACCTGCAGTTGATCCAGCGTTCGCAATAACCGTATCTCCCACGTTAACCACACCCGCCTGCTTCACACCCGTAACCAGGTACCCAATCTCGCCTGCCGTTAGAGACTCCGTAATCAATTCGTCGGGCATGAATATGCCCGTCTCAAGGGCCGTAAAACGCTCTCCAGCGGCCGCAAAGCGCAGCACGTCCCCTTTCTTAAACTCCCCGTCAAAGACGCGCATGAACACCGTTATGCCGCGATGAGTGGAATAGGAGAAGTCGAAGATAAGTGCACGGGGCCCTCCTGCACTTGGACGGGGTGCGGGCACTCTAGCAACAACCGCCTCGAGAAGCTCCGTAACACCTTCGCCGGTCTTTCCGGAAACCGTAAGCACCGTATCAGGATCAATAGAAAGCAACTCCGCAAGTTCCAAAGACACGTCGTCGACACGTGCGGCAATTGAATCAATCTTTGAGAGTACGGGAATAATCACACATCCCGCGTCCTTCGCCATTTGGAGCGTTGTGAGGGTCTGCGCCTGAATACCCTGTGTTGAATCAACAAGGAGAATAACGCCCTCAACCGCGGAGAGGGCGCGGGATACTTCGTACGAAAAGTCGATGTGTCCTGGTGTATCAATAAGATTGAGCGTGTACGGTGTGCCGTCAGCACCCACGTACTTCATACGTGCCGGCTGCATCTTGATGGTTATGCCACGCTCTCTCTCCAGGTCCATCTTGTCGAGCACCTGGTCCCGCATATTGCGGGTCTCAATAGTCCCAGTTCGCTCGAGCATACGATCAGCAAGCGTGGACTTTCCATGGTCCACGTGAGCTATGATACTGAAGTTACGTATATTACGAGATTGTTCCATTGTGTCTTCTGGTCGCTATATTCTGTAATACCATATTTGCATCTTTAACGCGCTTTTTGTGAAGTGAGAACGGTTTAAGGTTTGAGATCAATCTTTCAAGAGAACCTGCTTCATTTACTGACAACCTCCATAAATCCTCCTTCCATATCCAACCGTAATCGTTCTCGCCTTTCTTTGCTATTACACGAAAAGTGGTCCGTATATCGTTCCTGGCAAGTAGTGAATGGATATCAGAAAGTATTTCAAAATCATACGAATCAATCTTGTAGCGTCCCTTGCCTTGATTAAGTCCAAATGTTCCCTCGGCATCGCTATATCCTGCTGCGAATGCCCAAAGGAATGCCTCGTTGGAAGAAAGCCATGAGCGCATCTCTCGAGGATATTTATTAAGAAGAAAACTAAAGCTTGAATTTAAATAGCAGTTCATTTGGGTGCTCCGTTCATTTGCATGGACCGTTATGGTTCCGTATCGTTCGAACAGCCTCTTAAAAAGATCACCCTGAACTAGGTGTGTCGAGTGTGACCGTACCACAATAGTCTCTGAGGCACCTGCCGGCTGGTATACATTCAAGTCTCCATATCTGAAGCCCAGCATGTATGCCTTTTCTAGATCAGTGCCATCAAAATCATACTTCGGGTACTTTGTCTGTGCGGCACTTTTAGTTTTAAGAGGTATTCCCGCTTCAATGAGACGAGACCGGATTGTTATGGACGTGCAATTAAATTTCTGGGCTATCTTTGCAGGAGATAAACGCTCATCTTCATAGAGATGTCGCAACTCAGCTTCAGGTATGAGAATCTTTGTTCTTCCCATGCGAGCAATTTTACCATGCCGTGAGCTTGTAGCGCGATTATTGAAAACTACGCATCCGAGCGATCAGATAAGACCGGCCCGGAAGGCGCAAGGGCGGTCGAGGGCTTGAGACGCCGTAGAGAGTCTGAGAGGTCCTTAAACTCCTTGTTGGCAAGGAGAGCCAGAACCGCACCAGACACCACTAGACCCACCATACCAGCGAGAGCGGCTTCAGTGAAGACATAGAGGAGGGTGGTGGCTGGCGCGAGGTTTCCAAAGAACGAAAGGACCCCATACGCAGAGGCGCCTCCAAGTATGGCCGCTGCAGCCCCCTCGAACACCGGACGCTCGAGTGAACGACTCACCCCAGGCGCAACTGTGCGAAGCGTAACAAGCGCAAGGAAGCCCATGAAGACCTGGCCGAGCATGGCACCTACGGCAATGAGGAGAATGTCTGTTCCCGGTATATCCTCAACGCGCAGTAGCGCCTCTACGAAGTAGCGAACTGGTGGGAATGCCTGCGCAAGCATAAGAAGACCGATAGCGCTTCCAATAGAGACGATAAGGCCTCCAACCTGAATAAGGAGCGGGTTCCAGGACCTCTGCGCTGCGTAAAACGCACGGGACGCAAGCAATACGATACCCTGCGCCATAAGGCCAATAACCAGTATGGCGAGAATGGCTGCGGTAAGTCTGGTTGCATCCCAGTCAAACGCACCGGTCCCGAGCACAATACGCACGATGTGTGCCCGCATAACAAGAATGAGCACCGACAGAATCGCAGACCAGAATACGATGTGACGTGCGGCTGCTGAAAGCGTCGCCTTGAACGCATCATACTTCTTCTCTTCCATACTCTGTGCAAGCACCGGGAACGCAGCCGTTGCATAGGAGGCGGCAATGAGGGAAAGCGGTACTGCCTGCAAGTTCATGGCAAGTGATAGCACTGCGATACTCCCCTCACCCGTTCTCGCCGCAAGAATAGTAAGGGCAAGCGCGGTAATAGAGCCCATAGCGAGCGCGAGTGACCTCGGCACCGAGTCCTGTATCACACCCCACAATAAGCGCGGAGACGGCACCACAAGCCGTGGCAAGAGCTTCTCTCCCGCAAGCACGGGTATATGGATCAAGAGATGCGCAAACGCTCCTATAAGCACACCCATACCAATGCCCGGCAAACCATACAGAGGGTAGAGCGCGAGCGTGCCGAATATGATGCCGAGGTTGTAGAGCACCGGAGAAAGCGCAAACAAGAAGAAACGTCTGCGCACCTGCGTCACGCTCGTTACAATTCCCGAGAGCCCGAGAAGAATGGGTTGGATGAGAAGAATGCGGGCAAGGAGCACAAACGATTCTGCATGCACCGAATCTTGCGCATTCGGAAAGAGCGCAAAGAGAAGCGTGGGCGCAAAGAGTGCTAACACCGCGCAAAGCGCGCCGCCCCCAATCAAGAGGAACGACGCGGTTTGCGATATGAGTTCTCGAGACTGAGCACGAGATCCTCCGGCAATGCGTGGTATAAGCACGTACGCTGACACCAAGGACGCTACAAGTGCGAAGACCAAGTCCGGCACCTTGAAAGCAGCGTAGTACAAGTCGAGTACGTCGCCTGCGCCAAAGCTGTGTGCGAACAATCGGTCACGCAGGAGCGCAAGAGCCTGAGACGCGAGCGTTAACCCTGCAAGCACGTACGCGGCCTGATGCAGACCACGTACAGGCCCTGCAAGCGACGTGAGTATCTTTCGTACCATGCGCCCGTACGAACGCTATTGAACGGGTGCAGTCTCCCTAAGAGGGGCCTGAGGAATACCAAGTGCGCCAAGACGACTAGGTGGGAACGGGTTCCTTCCTGCACGGACGGCCGCAAGGTCTGCTGCCACGGCCTCTGCATTCTCTGGCGAGAGACCTGCAACAAACTCGAGCTGTGCGGTTGCCGCTGGGTAATTGCCTGCAATAGCCTGCATAACCGCCAGGAAGAAGTGTGCGTTGGCATACTGAGGATTGAGTTCTACGGAGCGTGCAAGAGCCGCAATTGCTCCCGCATTGTTGCCGTTAGCAGAACGGAGGATACCAACCTGGAAGAGAACCGTTGGGTCGTTCGGTGCGAAGTACGCTGCCGCCTCTGCCGCCTCGAGCGCCTCGCGAGCCCTACCCTGCTGTGCCTCAAGCTGAGAGAGGAGGAAGATAGCCTGCGTGTAGTCACGCTTGAGGGTAATGGCTGCCATGAGTGACTCTCCCGCTGCAACCGGGTTCTCGTTCGCAATCTCAAGCTGCGCTACTACGAACGGAAGTGCGGGACTTGTAGGGTTGAGTGCGATTGCCTGATCGTACGCACTCTTCGCATTGTCATAGGAGCCTTCAATCTTAAGCGGCACAACGGTCTGGTACACGTTTCCAAGCATTGCCCAGTTTCGGTAGTCGTTTGGATTGAGCTTCGTTGCAGCAAGCGCGGCACTAATACTGCCGGAGAGTGCAGCCTGGAACTGTGTCTGTGCGTCTGCCTGTGCAAGCGTTGTGTCACTTGCCACCTGATTCATGCGAGCAATACCAATAGCAGATATAAGCTGGTACGCCCTATCGCTCGGAGAGAATGTAATGGACTGATTTGCCGCATTGTTTGCTCTCTCAAGGTCTCCAGCCTGAAGCGCGGTTGCAGATTCTGCGTACGCGATACTCGAAAGATATCGTTCAACTACAACATATGCCGCTAGGATTGAAGCAAGGAGCAAGAGCGTGAGCACGAACACAATGATGAATCCAACCTTAGGACTGCGCGCGAAGATAATACCGAACTCTCTCGCGTCAGTGCCGTAGCGCAACGACGAGATGAAGATACCCAAGAGTAGGAACCCAGAGAGGAGGACGAGTTCCCCTGGGACCGCGAACACTGCGAGCGCGAGCACGTAGAGCGCTCCCACAAATGAAGAAGCGGATACGAAGCGGATGAACGGATCCTCTGGGAGGCGCATCAAGAGTGCGCGTAGACCAAAGAAGAGGAAGAGACCAATGAATCCAATCCAGGCAAGTGCTCCCATGAGACCCGTCGTTACAAACGAGGTTGGAATGGTTCCAATACCCGATACAAAGTCAACGTTCCAGAAGAGTGTGTCGTTCAAACTACGATCACGGAATTTAACCCACTGAGTGTCGAACGTGCCGGGACCTGAACCAAAGAGCGGGGACGATGCATACGTGTGACTACCCACATCAAAGGTTGACTGCCACGATGGACGAACATCAACGAGACTAATTCCAAACCCGCTCGCAAGGGCGTTGCCGATGGTTGAGCCTCCAATAAGGAAGAAGAGCGCGATAGCGAGTGTTGCAAGCGGAGCAATAAGTGAGCGAGAGGACTGCGGTAAATCGTCGCTTTCCTCAGCAAGAAGAAGTGCAACACCATCAAGATCAGTCTGGTCTCCTGACGCACGGTTACGCATGATTGCCTCAATAAAGAGTGCGAGCGCGACAAGTGCCACAAGCACCCACACCACAACCGAGTTAACGAGCGCGAGCAAGAAGAGTGCGACACCGCCCCCTACATAGATCATGGTGCGCGTCTTCGAAGAAAGCGTTAGGAGGCGAAGCGCGAGAAGACCCGTAGCGAGAGCAAGACCGAGGAACATGCCCATATCAACGAACGAACCAACAAGGTTGGTGGTTGGAGCGATGATGGTTGGTGCAAAACGACTAACGATAACCACAAGTACCTGACTCACAACAACAAGTGCGGTAACGATAGCTGCAACACCATAGAACATCCGGTAGGTTGCGGTGCGACGGAACGCTAGGGCCGTAAGCGTTGCGAATGTCGCGAGAAGCAGCATGAACCCAAAGGTGTCGGACTCAAGCTCCGTACCGAAGAATGAGGCACCGACGCCGGCTCCTGAGAAGAGCGAGGACAGGAGGTATGCGAACGGCACAATCCAGAGACTCGCAAGAAGCGGGAGTGGTGGAATGATGGCATTTCCGCGCGTGAGACGCGCAAGTATGAAGAGCACGAGCGTCACGAGGACACCGAGCGCCAGAACCGTTACCTTTGTATAAAGAAACGGAATCGTGTTTACAGGAATAAACGCAATAACACTGAGCGCGAACGTAAGTACTACTGCCCAATTCGTAGCAATATCGAACGACAGGCGCCTACGGCGTACTACGTTCTCTCCAGAGTGATTCTCGTGCATAGGTAAAGATAAAAACGGCCCTTGTAATACTAGGTAGTATACCCTGCTTGAAGTGACGCCTAGGGAAACATCTGTGGACTGACTACATGCACTTGATTGCTTTTATGTAGGTTCGTTGTATTATCTATGAGGACCGGATGTGACGATCGCTCTACCCTCCTTTAGGGAGGTAGGGAGGAAAGTCCGAACACAGGCTCTTAGGAGCAGCATGGTAGCGGGTAACGCCCGTCCGCAGTGATGCGCGAGGTGCGAACAGAAACGCTCGATGTCGAAAGACTAGAGATCCTTCTTGGAGGATGGGCTGACTGCAACGTCAGACTGAAACGGCTAAATCCTTACCGCTGTGCAAGGCCGTGCCCGTGAAAGCGGGAGCGCCGCTCGAGGCGTACGGCAACGTACGTCCCAGATAGATGGTCGTCCTAGACAGAATTCGGCTTATAGTCCGGTCCGAACAATTGAAAGAATCCGCGCAAGCGGGTTCTTTCATATCTAGAGCGGGAGTGGAATCCGTGTTCCCACACTCCATCCCCGTGCTCCCGCTTCTCCCGCGCGCGTCTCAAGAACAAGACGCACGGGAACGGGCGGCTGGAACGCCGTTGGGTATGTTGCAGGCGAGACATTCTCCTCGATGCCGATTATGGTGCCGTTGTCTGAAAGCCAGATGATATCGATAGACACGAGCATATCTTTCATCCAAAACCCATACCGCTCAGACACATCGAACACAAACAGCATGCCGTATCCGGGAGGTACATCTGCACGACCAGACAATCCTTGGGCACGTGCCTCAGGAGAAGCCACTATTTCAAACTCAAAGTCCTGCACGGTCTCGACTACCGTTGGCACTGAGTCTCTAACCAAAGACGTGCGCTCAGATTCTTCTGTAGCAACCTTGTTGTTTTGCATGAAGAAGAAGACTCCTGTACCGACTATAGCGATTGCAAGAATGGCAGATGCTACTGCTAGTTTGATAGACATGGTGTGATGTATCAGAGATTGAAAGCTGCAAGTATATTCTAGTTCAAGCTCAATCTTTTCCGGAATTCACGGCCAAGAAGGTCTTAACTGGAAATGTTAATGGCCACATTACCCTTCTTTGTACCCTGATCAACATAGCGATGTGCCTCGACAATTTCATCGAGTGTGTATGTGCGGTCGATAACTGCTTTGTATGCACCCGTATCAAACAGCTCACTTAGGAAATCTAACTGTGCCTTGGTCTCAGACGCCGTATCAAGACCTCCTACGGTTACAAAAGCACCATTTGGGGCGAGTACCTGTGTGCATGCTTTTTTTGTAGTTTTACCCACAGCATCAAAGATAATCGAGTACTGTTCCTTACTAGTAGTGAAGTCCTCTTTGGTGTAGACGATGACGGTGTCGGCTCCAAGGGATGACGCCAGGCCCACACCATCTTCTCCACACACCGCAGTTACGTCAGCACCATAATGCTTTGCAATCTGAACGGCTGCTGTTCCAACGGCACCCGAAGCACCGTACACCAAAACCTTTTTGCCTCTACCCTCTTCAATGCCCGCTTTATGGAGGAAGTATAGAGCCGTGGTACCGCCGAAGGGTATTACCGCTGCTTCTTCAAACGAAGCTTTTCTAGGCTTGAGCGCAATCGCCTTGTTTTCTGACAGGGTCGTGTACTGCGCATACGTGCCGAAACCGAAGCCAGTAGCAGCATACACCTCATCACCCACCTTAAACTTCGTTACTCGATCTCCCACAGCTTCTACGACACCCGAAAGCGCAACTCCCAGAATCTGTTTGCGCGGCCCACGAAATCCGAGCACAGCACGCATGACTACTCTCATTACTCCGGAAACCCCGAGACTTCGGACTCGCACATCGCCGGAGTTAACGGCCGTAGCCATGATTCTTATTAAGACTTCGTCAGTCTTCGGTGACGGCGTATCGACTTCACGTATTTTTAAAACCTCTGGAGGTCCATATTTTTCACAAATAACTGCTTTCATATGTGCGTGACACTAATGTTAATCACTAATCTGTGCGGAGGCGGAGGGATTCGAACCCTCGGAACCTTTCGGTTCACACGCTTTCCAAGCGTGCTCACTAGACCGCTATGAGACGCCTCCGAATTTCTTGTATACCGAACGTATACGTTCATTTAAGGTACTAAACACCTCAAGATACCGAGCCACAGCACTTTCCTTATATAGATAGATACTGCGGCCCTGATTACTAATATGCGGGATAATGCCGAATTCTTCAAATACCGCGCATATCTGCGCAATAACTACAGGTGAGTGACTGCAAAAGCAAAGACCAATATTCTTATAGATCTTTCCTGCAACTGTATGCTTGTGAATATATAAACAACCGTCAGTATCCATAAGTCCCCGCACACAGGCTATTTTGTATTCAGTACTACCAAGTATCCATTCCGGAATAGATAATCCATTTTTGAGCTTGCCTCCTCTTTTAAGTCCTTTGTCGACTAAAAAATCGACAAGAGCAACACTAGAAATGAGTATCTTTGTAGCTTGGCTGTTCTTGCACTTGAATACAGATGGTTGAATTCCAAAAAGCTTCTTTATAGCTGTGCAGACATAGACGACGAAGTCTTTGTCTGCAACTGAGTTGAGACAAATATTCGCCTGCCACGCATTGTTGATTCCCCCGTCACCCATCATGATGCCGAAGAACTCTGCAAGCTCAATCGAAGGATCAGGAAGTGTAACCACTTTCCGGTGACTCTTTTTAGGATACTGAAGCGAAGAAATCCGTACCATAAACTAATGGTACGGATTTCAGATAAAGCACAGATAAAATATCTATAAAACTTGTGTACTTTCTGTGTACAGCTTTCTACTCTGCCTTGCTGCCCATAAGTGCCGCAACCCTTGCTTCAACCGGCGGGTGTGTCGCAAACAATTTGTTCATGAACTTCCCCGCCTGACTTCCAAACGGATTTCCTATGAAGAGGTGCGCCGTTGCGTGATTCGCGCGGCGCATCGGCGTACCATCGCTGGCAATCTTCTGGAGTGCAGACGCGAGGCCCTCGGGATAGCGCGTAAGAAGAGCGCCTGAAGAGTCGGCGAGGAACTCACGCCTTCGAGAGATAGCGAGCTGGATGAGCTGGGCGGCGATGGGTGCAAGGATAATTGCTACAACCGCAAGCACCATAAAGAGAACACCTGCCCTGCTGTCACGCTCCTGTCCGCCTCCACCAAACAAAGACATCCTAAGGAAGATGTCAGCGACAATTGCCACAAACCCTGCAAGCACAACCGCAACCGTCATAACGAGCATGTCCTTGTTCTGGATGTGCGCGAGCTCGTGCGCGATAACACCCTCAAGCTCTGTGCGGTCGAGTATCGCAAGAAGTCCGGTGGTGACGGCAACAACCGCATGCTTCTCGTCTCGTCCAGTTGCGAATGCGTTGGGTGCGGGATCTTCAATAACGTAGAGTCGAGGCATGGGAAGCCCCGCTGTTATGGCGAGGTTCTCCGTAACGGTATAGAGATCGAAGAACTCCTCTCGCGAGGCCGGGCGTGCGCCATTCATCGAAAGCGCAATCTTATCCGAGAACCAGTAGCTCCCTACGTTCATGATGAGGGAGAAGACTACCGCGCCGTAGAGGATGGCTGGGTTGCCGTAGTACCAAGAGATCGCCCACCCAATAGCAATAACTACAACCAAGAACCCAGCCATGAGGGCATAGGTCTTGAGCACATTGCGTGAACGCTGTTGGTAGAGGGTTGATGCCATAGAGTGAACGAATTATTTCTTCTCGAACCTATCCTTGTCGCGACCGTAGCAGGTATCCATCTTCTTCTCGAATGCAGCGTCGAGATCGATCCCATGCCGGTTCGCGAGACACATGGCTGCGAATATAACGTCGGTAATCTCCCCGCCGAGTTCCTGTGCAGCCTCTTCCTGCTTCTTCGGCTTCGAGCCGTACAGGTGATTGAGGAGCCGGCCTACTTCGCCCACCTCCTCAGTGAGAGCCGCGAACTGAGACAACGGTGGCCAGTACGGCTCAGCGAACTGCTGTGCCCAGTCGTCGATACGTTTCTGAGCTTCGTTCAGCATAGAGCGTTAGAACGCAACCTTCACCGGCTCGCGAGCGGCCTGCTCAGCGTCCGTAAGCTCGAAGAGATCCATCTGCGCAAAGCCGAAGGGTCCTGCAAGGACGTTCCCAGGGAACTGCTCAACCGCCGTGTTCATGGTCTGTACGTTCGCGTTATAGAAGCGGCGTGACGCCATGATCTTGTTCTCAGTGTCTGAGAGCTCGCGCTGCAGCTCGAGGAAGTTGGTGTTCGCCTTAAGGTCTGGGTACGCCTCTGATACTGCGAAGAGCGACTTAAGAGCTCCGGTGAGCATATTCTCAGCTTCTGCATGCTGCTCAACCGTCTGTGCTCCCATAGCGGCGGTGCGCGCCTCAGTTACGCTTGCGAGTGTCTGACTCTCATGTGCTGCGTATCCCTTAACCGTCTCGATGAGGTTAGGGATAAGGTCATAGCGCCTTTTCATCTGCACTTCGATGTCAGACCATGCTTCTTTTGCACGATTCCGTAGAGAAACAAATCCGTTATAGGTAAGCACCACCCACAAAACCAAGAGGGCAAGTACGCCGAGCACAATGTAAAGAATAGTCATATACCTCTATTGTAAGTTCTTCAGGTGCAAACGCAAGAACGGCAATTCACCCCCTCCTTCATTGCGTGTTTTTGCGAGTAGGCGTATGGTCAGAGACGGAAAAGGGAGGTTTGAAATGCACAACGGAACAGTTAGGTCTATGTCGGAGTCCGTATGGAACGGGGTCGGGCAGTATGTATCAGATTTTGTCGGGGGTCTCATCGAGCCTTTGGTGGCAATCTCACTTGGACTCGCAGCGATTCTCATCCTCGCAAGCGTGCTTGCCCGACCACTCAGCTTTCTCGGAGAGCTCATCGTTTCGTTTGTTGTCCAGCTGAGCTGCGCTGATGACGACTACGAAACTCGGTGCGAAGAAAAGCAACGCTCTGCCCGAGAGCAGGCATAAATGAAAGCGCCGCCGTCCGTAAGGACCGCGGCGCTTTTCAGTTTCCCTCTTTAGCGCTAGAAATCCATTCCTCCGCCCATACCCTCAGGCATTTGAGGCTTTGGTTCAGGAATCTCAGCAATAGCTGCCTCCGTTGTAAGGAGGATAGCGGCAGACGAGACTGCGTTCTCAACCGCGCTCCTGGTTACCTTAACCGGATCAATAATTCCGGCTTCGGCCATGTCGGCCACTTCTTCTCCCTTAAGCGCGTCGTATCCTCCAAAGCCCTTGCCATTCTGTACACGCTCAACAATAGCGGAGCCGTCATCTTTGCCTGCATTTAGAAGAATCTGGCGTAGGGGAGCCTCAAGTGCTTTTCCAACAATAGCAAAGCCGAGTTCTTCGTCCTTGTTGTCGAACTCCCAGTCCTCAACACGGAGCATGCGAGACACCTTCGCGAGTGCCGTGCCTCCTCCCGGAACAATTCCTTCTTCAATAGACGCCTTCGTTGCCTTCACCGCGTCGTCAATCTTGTCCTTCAAATACTTCATCTCAGTCTCGGTTGCCGCTCCCACACGGATAACTGCGACGCCGCCCGCGAGCTTTGCAATACGCTCTTCAAGCTTCTCCTTGTCGAACTTCCCACTTGCCTGTTCAGCGAGTGCCTTGAGCTGGCTGATACGTGACTCAATATCCGCCTTCTTTCCCTTGCCTGAAACAAACACGGTTGTATCTTTCCCGGCAACCACACGCGCTGCCTTACCAAGAGCAGAGAGCTCTGTGTTTTCGAACGTCTGTCCTAGATCTCCGGACACCACTTCAGCTCCCACAACTGCCGCAATGTCAGCAAGCAGCTCCTTCTTGCGATCTCCGAATCCTGGAGCCTTCACCGCAAGCACGGAGAACGTTCCGCGAAGCTTGTTCAGTACGAAGGTTGTGAGTGCTTCACCTTCGATGTCGTCCGCCACAATAACAAGTTCCTTGCGCCCACTTGCAGCAACTTTCTCAAGGAGGGGAAGTATCTCCTGCACAGAACTAATCTTGCGATCAGTTACGAGGATGTGTGCGTCACGCATCTCTGCTTCCATGCGCTCAGGGTTTGAGACCATGTACGCAGACACGTAGCCCTTATCAATCTGGAGACCCTCTACCACTTCGTATGAGAGTTCCATGCCCTGACTCTCCTCAACCGTTACCACGCCGTTCTTGCCCACCTTCTCAACCGTCTCAGCAATGATGCGTCCGAGCTCTTCACTTTCAGCGGAGATGCTTGCTACCTGCTCGATGTCCTTGCGTCCTTCAACAGGCTTCGCCATCTTCTTGAGTTCCTTCACGGCTGCATCACGTGCCTGCTCCATACCGGAACGAATAGCCATGGCGTTCGCTCCTTTCGTGAGGGACTTGAGTCCTTCATTCACGAGTGCCTCAAGAAGCACTACGGTTGTGGTGGTGCCGTCTCCCGCAACATCATTCGATTTGTTCGCTACTTCCTTAACCATCTCTGCGCCCATGTTCTCGAACTTGTCCTTAAAGGAGATTTCCTTCGCGATAGAAACGCCGTCGTTTGTGATGCGGGGACCGCCGTACGCTTTCTCTAGCACGACATTGCGACCGCGGGGACCGAGGGTAACCTTTACGGCACTCGCTGCCTTCTGAAGACCTGCATGAATGCCTTTGCGTGCGTCTTCGCCAAATAGAATCTGTTTCGCCATAGTGAAAGGGAATTAAGAAAGGGAAATAAAAGGGGAGTCGCTAACCGAGAATAGCGAGGACGCTAGACTCTGAAAGAATGTAGTACTCCTGACCATTAATCTTCACTTCGTCGTAGCCATACTTCGAGAAGAGAATCTGGTCTCCAACCTTAACCGTCATAGGGATAAGGTCGCCATCGTCATACCGACCTTCACCGACCGCTACAACGGTTCCTTTTGAGGGCGCTTCTTGTTTTGCCGAGTCCGGGATAATGATGCCGGATGCAGACACTTCGTCTTTCGCCAAAGGCTGTACTACCACGCGGTCTGCAAGTGGCGTAATAGCGAGTTTTTTGTCTGAGGTAGCCATAGGAAAATGTTTCGCTTAGTGCGGTTATAAACGTCAAACTGAAAGATTCCCCATTCGGTGCGCTGTTGTGCCTCACCGAGTTATCCACAGTATAGAACGGCGGTAGTGAGCGTCAACTTCCCTAACTATTCTCTGGGTAATTGACTTTGCATTAAAAATATGCTATTTTTCTTTTGACGCACCTTTGCAGCACAGGAGGAATAAAGGATGTTTTGGCGTAACTTCGGATGGTACCGCGCTCTGACCAACGGCCGCTCGTGGTACGAAGTCGCACGCGGAAATAACACGAAAAGGGTCTGGCTCCGTTCTTGGGAGATCGACCACGAAGTCGATCACCCCACAGGAACGGTTGAGAAAGGCACCAAGCGGGGGCCTCGACGATCGCTCAACACTTCCCTATCTTCCTGAACACCAGTCGCCCTCGGATCCGAAAGGAACCGGGGGCTTTTGCATTCCTGTCCCCTATTTGCTATACTCGACCCCACAGATGGAGACTCTTTCGGCAGGATTGCCCTACATTCAGATAGCCCTCTCCCTACTCCTTATCATAGGTATTGTCCTCCAGAACCGGGGGGCGTCCCTCGGAGGAGCCTTTGGAGGCGACAACTTCGCATCGACCTTCTACAAGCGCCGAGGTGCTGAGAAGTTCCTGTTCAATGCGACCATCGTAACGGCTATTCTTTTTGTGCTGTCGGTTGTCGCTGGGTTCTTTATCTAGTCTTTCAGACTCGCTCCCTGCCACTTAGGTGGCCACTCCCCTATTTACGTACGTATGGATAGCTCCCAAAGCTCCCCCCTTAAGCGCATAGTGTCTTTCTTCAAGCAGCTCTCTCCGGGAGATCGCTTTATTGCGTCTTTCCTTGGCTTCGTTGTGCTCGGAACGAGCCTTGCAGGCCTCATTGCATTTCAGAGAACGTTCCTCGTTGAAGTGCCGGCCTACGGGGGCACGCTTACGGAAGGCGTTGTGGGGTCTCCGCGCTTTGTGAACCCCCTTCTTGCACTCACGGACGCAGACCGCGACCTTACGGCCCTAACCTACGCTGGACTCATGGGTCTTAACGACGAGGGAAATCTCGTACCGGTACTTGCTGAACGGTACCGCGTATCAGAAGACGGTCTTGAGTACACGTTCTCTCTGAGAGAGAACGCCAGGTTCTCAGACGGTACGCCCGTAACCGCAAACGATGTGGTGTTTACGGTTGAGAAGGCACAAGACCCAGCGCTTCGCAGTCCAGAGCTCGCTAACTGGGCAAACATTCGTGCACAGGCCCTTGATGCACGCACCGTTGTCTTTACCCTTCCAAAGCCCTATGCGCCGTTCCTCATAGATACGACACTCGGTATCCTTCCGGCGGATAAGTGGCGCAACATACCGCTCAGCGAATTCTCGTTCTCGCCACTCATGAGCAACCCTATCGGTGCCGGTCCCTTTGAGGTTGCCAAGGTAACCCGTGATAGTGACGGAAGCGTTATCTCCTATGAACTTAAGGCTTCTGATTCGTACGCACTCGGGCGTCCCTATCTCGATCGCATCTACGTAAAGTTCTATGACGACACTGAAAAGCTTAAGGATGCGTATGCTCGCAAGAGCATTCAGAGCGCGCATGGTCTGAGCACCCCTACGTCTCTACGCTCCCCGTACTCTCGTATCTTCGGTGCGTTCTTCAATAGCGACGAGAACCCGGTCTTTGCAAAGACTGAAGTACGCAAGGCACTCTCTCTTGCTGTTAACCGTGCATATATCGTAGACGAGGTACTGAGCGGCTTTGCCACTCCCCTCACGGGACCCGTGCCGCCTGGAAGCGGCGTAGAGAGCTTCCCGTTCCCCGAGGGAGATAGCCTTACCCTTGCTATCGAGACCCTTGAAAAAGAGGGTTGGGAGCGGGATCCGGAAACAGGGGTGTGGGGCGATGGAGAGTACACCCTTGAAACCGTTACCCTCAAGACGTCGAACGTACCTGAACTCAAGGCTATAGCCTCCGCCGTAGAGGCAGACTGGGAGCGTCTTGGTGTACAGGTTGAAGTTGAGCTGTACGAACCAGGAGACCTTGCCACGACTGTTATTCGCCCACGCGCATACGAGATACTCTTCTTCGGTATGGTTGTGGGACGAGACCGCGATTTGTTTGCGTTCTGGGACTCTGGAGAGCGTAGTGATCCGGGACTTAACATTGCCGCGTACGCTAATCGTACCGTTGACCTTCTGCTTGAGCGTATTCGTGAAGAGCAGGATCCTGCTGTAGCAACGGAGGATTTACAGGAGGTATCCACACTTATCGCGAGCGATTATCCCGCCGCCTTTACGCATGCACCCGACTTCCTGTATGCTATTCCTAACAGCGTCCACGGAGTGCGCCTTCCCCAGATAGCAACACCATCAGACCGGTTCGCAGGTGTTAGAGGCTGGTACCGTACTACTGAGCACGTGTGGCCCGTATTTGCGCGAACGAGTGATTAGTAGATAGACCAGAGGACCGTTCCTCCTGTCTGCCTACTGCGCACTCAAACCATTCTGGTGTGCACCTATACCATTAACATACCTAACAATTAAAACTATTATGTCAGCAGCACCTGCGCCAGCTCCGGCGCCAAGCCCTCGTTCTCAAACTCCTGCAAGCGCTCCTCGCGAGCGTGCGCAGAGCGACACGCCACGTCCCCCACGTGACGCGGGTCGCGGCCGTGGTCGCGGACGCACCAACGCAGGACGTCCGGGTTCCGGCGGTCCTCGCCCTATGCGAAGCACCGGAGGAGGCGAAGGCATCCAGAAGAAGGTTGCCGAGTACCTCCCGGCAGCTCCGGGCAAGGACGTGGTCCGTATCGTTCCTCTTGGCGGTGTTGAGGAAGTGGGACGTAACATGTTTACCGTTGAAACCAATGGCGACATTTTCGTCTTTGACGTAGGCTTCCAGTTCGTATCTGAGGATACACAGCCAGGCGTCGACTACGTTCTTCCAAACACCAAGTACCTTGAGGTTAACAAGGACCGTATTCGCGGTATTTTCATCACGCACGGCCACCTCGACCACATCGGCGGTATCCCCTTCCTTATGGAGCGCATGGGCAATCCCCCTATCTATACGCAGAACCTTTCTGCCGTAATGATCAAGAAGCGTCAGGAAGAGTACCCTGACCAACCAGAACTTAATGTGATTACGGTTGATCCGAATTCAACCATGACCATTGGTTCAACCAAGGTTCAGTTCTTCCCCGTGACGCACTCTATTCCTGACTCTATGGGTATTGCGGTAGAGACACCCTACGGAAACGTTATCGCAACCGGAGACTTGAAGCTCGACCACGAGAACGGTATTCCAACCGCGGCTGAGCAGAAGAAGTGGGGTGCGCTTGCGGCACAGAAGAACCTCTTCTTCATTGCAGACTCAACGAACGCTGAGCGTGACGGCTTCTCGGTGCCTGAGCGCAAAGTACATGAGACGCTCGAAGAGATCATTAAGACCGTTAAGGGCCGTCTCATTATCGGAACCTTCGCCTCGCAGTTCGAACGCATGGTCCGTATCATCGAGATCGCAGAGTCTCTCAACAAGAAGATTGTTACCGAAGGTCGCTCCATTAAGACCAACCTCGAGATTGCCCAGAAGACCGGCCTTCTTAAGGTTAAGAAGGAGACGATTATCTCTGCTGCGGAGATTGGAGACTATCCACCAGACAAGATAGTTATCCTCTCAACCGGTGCTCAGGGAGAGGAGTTTGCGGCCCTCATGCGCATCGCAACCAAGCAGCACAAGTCCATTACGCTTAATCCGCGCGATACCGTTGTCCTCTCGTCTTCGGTTATTCCTGGAAACGAGATCTCTGTGCAGCGCTTGAAGGACAATCTGTATCGCAGCGGTGCATCCCTCATCCACTACCGCTCAAGCGACGTGCACTCAACCGGACACGGAAACACGGGCGAGCTTATCTGGATTAACCAGCAGGTGAACGCAAAGTTCTTCATGCCTGCATACGGCTACTACTCGATGACCGCAAGCCACGCAAAGGCCGTTGAGCAGGCAGGGCGTCCGCGCGAGTCTATCGTTGTGGCTGACAACGGTACCGTTATCGACATCGTAGACCAGGGTACCCGCATGGAGATCCACAAGCAGAAGGTTCCTTCTACCCCACTCGTGGTGGATGGCTTCTCTATCGGCGACCTCCAGGAAGTGGTTATCCGCGATCGTCTTGCGCTCGCGAAGGATGGTATGTTCGTTATCATCGCCACCGTTAACCTGAAGACTGGAAAGCTCCGCAAGTCTCCGGATATCATCTCCCGCGGGTTCGTATACCTGCGTGAGAACCAGGACATGCTGAACCAAGCACGCCTTCTTATTAAGAAGACGGTTGAGGACTCAACTGAGGGCATGAACCCGGTTGACCTCGACTTCGTGAAGAACGCGCTCTCGGACACGATGGCTGGATACCTCTTCACGCGCACCAACAAAGCGCCTATGGTTATCCCGGTACTCATCGGAGTCTAGGTACCGCCTATACAAAGAAGCCCGCGTGACCTAGGTCACGCGGGCTTCTTGCTTACTCTCTTAGAAAAGACTGTCGTGCGTACCGATATCAAGGAGGGTAACGGTTCGGTGCGTTTCGTCTCGCTCGTATATAACAAGAAGATCGAACACTAGATGACACTCCCGGAACAGGGAGAGGTTTCCTTGAAGCTGATGATCTTTATATCTGGACGGGATCTTCCCTCCTGCTATGAAGTGCTCTAACAAATCTTCAAAGGCTTGAGCATCAAACGAGCCACTGCGACTGAGCTTCTTGAGCGATTTCTTCGCAAGACGAGAGGAGCGAAGTTCGTACATGGACTAGGAGAGTAGGTCGCGCATTGCCGTCTTAGCTGAACGATAAGAAGTTCCGTTCTTCTTCGTGCTCGCTGCCTCACGTAAGAGCTTAGTCTCATATGCGGACGAGAAGCCATTTGCCGTGCGTGGCGTAAAAGGAAGTCCTTGCTCACGCACAACCTGCGTAAGATACAGCTTCACACCACTGGAGAGATCGAGTCCCATATTCTCAAACACTGCTTGGGCTTCTTTCTTTACTTTAGCGTCAACGCGGACTTGTATCGTGGTAGTCATGGACATAGTCTATACTCGCTCTTTGAGTCTGTCAATACATTGTACGTACAACGTCATACATCCCCTTAACAAGATTTGCTAGCTCATTCGTGCTGTGTGAAAAGCAGTGCATGCGAATGCTAGAATCGAAGTAATGCACCCGCGTCTTGTCCTTTCTATCGGGAACTTCCTCTCGGCTATCTACTTCTTTCTCGTTATCTATATTGTAGCGCCGTACTTGGCGCTCTTGATGCCAGCAAGCAAGACCGGGCTGGTGGTGTCGCTTGGCGCGCTTGCCACACTCATTCTTTTTCCCTTCGTGCCACAGATGGTGCGCACGATTGGCGCGAAGCGATTAGCGCTCATACTCGCAGCGCTGCAGGCAGTGTTTCTGTCTGTACTCGCCCTCTCGCCAAGTGTACTGTTTGCAGTTCTGTGTGTGGTTGTGGTTATGGCGCTCGCCCCCATTCTGTCCTATCAGCTTGATCTTCTGCTTGAGGCGGTTACGGACGAGGAAGGAACAACAGGGCGTGTTCGTACACTCTTCATAACTGCAGGAAGCGTAGCGCTTCTGTTAGCTCCTTTGATTATCGGCTGGGTGCTCGATGGGACAGAAGCATACGGACGTGTGTTTCTCTTTGCGGCTCTTTCGCTTACTCCGTTCATTGCACTCTTTCTCTTTGAGCGTCTTCCTACAGGAGAGGTTCCCCACGTATCTAAAATAGCTACCACCCTTGCGTGTATATGGGCGAATCCAGACCTTAGAGCTGCGGCACTTGGAAATGGCGTGCTTCAGTTCTTCTTCCATCTCGCGCCTCTCTACATTCCACTCTATCTGCACACGGTATTAGGATTCCCATGGAGCGATTTAGGATGGGTGTTTGCCGTTATGCTCCTGCCGTTTGTATTTCTTGAATATCCGGCCGGGATTATTGCGGACAAGTGGCTTGGCGACAAGGAAATGCTTATTGCCGGTTTTGTTATTACAGGCATAGCATTCGGAGCACTCGCGCTCGTTACTGCATCAACCTCTCTCGTTGTTATTGCCGCCATACTCTTTGTGTCGCGCATTGGCGCGGCGCTTGTTGAGGCTATGGTTGAGGGGCATTTCTTTAGGAGCGTAACGGAACGAGATGCCTCAACCATAACGGTATACCGCATGATGCGACCGGTTGGTGCACTTATCGCTCCTTTGTTTGCGAGTCTCCTTCTTATTACCGGGAACTATCTGCTCTTCTTTATGGTTTCAGGTGCACTCATTGTTGCTCTTGGCATTATTGTTACGATTCCGCTTAGGGATGTGCGCTAGCTGGTGCTGGTCGCGAGGGATAATATTCGAATACAGGCAAGTAGAAACGGCCCGATTTCTCGGGCCGTCGCTGAAGGCTTTCAGTAGCAGATAGTCATCGTCCCAGGAGACCTGGGGAACCGCTGATCATTCGGCTGATCACGGTACGCTTGATACACCTGGTCATGGCCGTAGATGATACGCTCGTCAGGACCAGCCATTTCAACCACGCGTTTCCGACTCAGTAGGACGCCATTCTCATCATATTGATGAATGACCCAGAAAGAATTCCCGAGCCATGAGACGTTGCTTGCTTTGTCGACGAAGCAGAACTTGGTGCCGATACCAGACCAGTAGGTCTCAGAGTACGCGGCACCATTGGACCCCGGAGTACTCCGATCGTGATGTCTGGAAAAGATCTTGTCGAAGGCGGCTAGGAGCCGCTCCACACGAGTAGCCATAGCTGTACCTCCATAAATTCAACTAGGTTACTTATAGTATAAAAATGTAGACTTGTCGAGCACGCACCTTGAGACAAGGTGCGAACTAAACTCTACTATGCAACCCGGTAGAGATCGTAGAAATCCTCTATCGGCGCCTCTCCGGTGCGAACGGGATTAGGTAGTGCTTCAGGTAGCTTATCTATAGGCACGTGTTTAGCTTTCTCTAGAAATGAAGCGACGAGTTCTTCCTTAAACCCGTACTCTCCCTTCTTCTTGTTATTCCCGCCGACAAACTGACCCCAGACCGTTGTGCCCTGACCCCAAAGCTTAGGGTCGTAGTCAATGCCGCCTACGGAATCTCTGTAGGATTCTGGAAACAATCTAAGATAGGATTCGAGATTGTTTAGAGTTGTCTGGCAGCGAACCTTTTCTGCATCAGGATATCGAGCTTTAATATCTCGGAACATGTCCGCTAGCTCGTGCAGCCTTCGTTCAATCTTCACTCTATCAAGAGGACCCTTGGAAACATCGGCTCCGTCTACCCATTCTTCTTCGAACTCTGCATTGAAGAAATGAATATTTATAGTCTTTGAGGCTTCGTCGTAATCATAGTAATGACACCCAAAACGCGAACCTTCCGGATGGTATTCCGTAGGCTCGCTATTACGTTCAATGTGACGCACCAAGGATCGTTCCCAGGCATGCTCGAGCATGTTCTCGTCAGTAACACCTTCTTCAAGTCCAGTGATTTCCCAATCACTCTCTTCGTTGAACGTATGAATATGATTCTTTATGACAGGTGCATATAAATCCACAGCATCTACTAAGGACATTCCTGTGCGCTCGGCCATCATTTTCGCCAACTCAAACTGAGCCTCGTAATACTTTCTTGGAGATTTGAATGGCTTATTACCCTCCCAGTATTCTGGTGTTTCCACTACAGCACCAGGAGCCTTCTCGTGTACTGGCTTTGGAGGTCCGTTAAACGTCATAGACATATCGTAGCAGGGTTATGCAGACAGGAGGTATCTAGCTCCCGTCTTTTGTATAAGACCTTCCTTCTGAAGCTTAACAAGTTGCTCCTGTATCTGTTCAGCCCTATCAGTCTCGAAGGTGCCTAGAAGCGCTTTCTCAGTTTTTGCACCGTCCATAAGCGCTCTCAATATCGCTCCTCTTGCCTCCCTTCCGGACCCTTTGAAGGGTGCTTGCTTCGCATAGTGCGCACTCTTTGCGTTTACTCGCACACCGGAGCGCTTGAGGAAGGAACCGTAGTCCATGAGTGCCGCGTACCAGGTACGCGCATCTCCCTGCACGAGCGCTTTCTCAAGTATGGGATATATCTGCACATCGCTAACCTTCGCTTCTCCAGGAAAGAAGTGATGGATAACCGCGGTGCGTAGGTTTGTCTCAACAAATACTACGTCCTGGTTGTATGCGAACGCCGCAACCGCACGAGCGGTATAGGGTCCTATCCCTGGAAGCTTCTCGAGCTCTTCAACCGTCCTTGGCATCTTCCCTGCATAGTCGCGAACAATTGCCTTACTCGCTTCATGCAACATCTTTGCACGACGGTTGTAGCCTAGACCCTGCCAGCGTACGAGCACAGACGAAAGAGGTGCCTCTGCGAGCACCCCTACCGTTGGAAACTCTTTGAGGAAGGTCTGGTAGAACGGGATAACACGCTCAACCTGCGTCTGCTGCAGCATGATTTCAGACACCAGGATCTTGTACGGATCCTTCGTCTCTCTCCACGGAAGCGTATGCCTGCCAGACTGCGCGTAATGTGTGAGGACAAGCGTCCTAAACCGTTTCGGTGTCATGTGCCTCCGCAGGCGTAGAAGGCACCGAGAGAGGCTCCTCAGGCACTATGAGGATAGCGAGCATGTATCCAATAAAGCCGGGAAGGAATCCGGAGAATACCGTAAGGATGAGGTACCCAAGGCGAAGGAGTACTGGGTCAACACCAAAGAACTCTCCGAGACCTCCCATAACACCTGCAAGTACCCTGTTCTTCCTGCTTCTGGTGAGTTTCTTTTCCATATCATTCAAGTATACCAAATGCGCTGTTCTAAGGATAAAAGAAACGCCCCCAAAGCAGAGGGGGCGAGGTAGGTTCTTGGTTCACGTGTGAGTGGGCTCAAGGGACAATGGTGTTGGTCTCTGTGTGAGAATGGTCGCCTTATGGAAGGGCGTTACCTTAGGACGAAGGAGTACTCCATCCAGGCTCACTAGGACCTGATCGTAAGTGATCTCGACCCTCTCGCAAGAAACCAAGAACCTACAGAAGAATATAAGCCTGACTGGATGATATGGCAATTACTTCGCCTTCGGCCACCGCTCTGCAGCCTGCGGCCACAACTTGGTTAACGCATGATCCTCGCAAGCATGCGGCGTTGCCTTGCATACGTAGCGGCCATACAGCACGAGCCCGTTGTTAACATATTTCCAGTCTTCCTTTGGTATGAGGAGCTCAAGGTCTTTGGAGATCTTTGTGAGTTCGGTTCTGTCCGTAAGGTCAAATTTAAGCGCAAAGCGGCGCACATGAGTGTCAGTTGGTATACCCTCCCATATACCGTGCAGTTCTCCGAGAATCACGTGTGCGGTCTTGTATGCCACACCCGGAAGGCGCACGAGCTCTTTCTCAGTCTTCGGAACTTTCCCGCCGAACTCTTCCTGGATCATCTTTGCAGTTGCAATGATGTGGCGGGCTTTGTTCCTAAAGAACGTTATGGAGGAAATCTGCTCTGTGAAATTGGCCGGGTCTGCTTCGGCAAAATCCCTCACGGTCTTGTACTTCGTAAACAGTGTCTTTGTTACAAGATTCACGCGCTTATCGGTAGACTGCGCAGACAGCATAACCGCAACAACCAGTTGTATGGGTGTAGTGAACTCAAGCTCAGTCTCGGGGACCGGATAGGCTTTCTTCAGGTAGCGAACTAGCTTCTGTGCACGTGCTTTGCGTTGCTCTGGTGTACTAGGCATGTGCAAGATCAGCGAGCACCTGATCCGCATGGAGTTCTGGCTTTACGTTCTCGTACACCTTCTCAATCATTCCCTCTTTGCTTATAAGAAACGAGGTGCGGCGTATACCCTGAAACTCGTGCCCCATCATCTTCTTGGTACCCCACACACCATAGGCTTCTGAGACCGCGTGATCCTCGTCTGCGAGCAGCGTAAACGGGAGGCCATACTTCTCGGCGAACTTCTTGTGGCTGATAACAGAGTCTGCCGAAACACCAAAGACAATAGCGTCGAGTTTTGAAAGCTCGGGCATAGCATCGCGCAATGCACAGGCCTGCTTGGTGCAGCCTGGGGTATTGTCCTTCGGATAGAAATAGATAAGAACGTTAGTTCCTTTGTGTGATGAGAGTGTATGAGAAACGCCGTCCTGATCAAGAAGCGTAAAGTCTGGAGCTATTGTGCCTATCTGAGGAATCATAGGACTATTCAGCGGCTATATCTTCCGGGAGACGCCCAAACACCGCACGGTGCGCTATCGCCACAATAGCGCCGGCGGCCGCAAAGAAGAGTATGGAAACAATGAGTCCGCCAATAACCGGGACGGTGCCCACAAGATAGAGACCGAGCATACCAAGTACTGCGAACTTCCAGGTAACCTGGGTGCGCTTAAACAGGCCTTGTGCGAGAGACGCTCCTGCGATTATGCCGGCATAGAGATATGCCAGCATGATAAGGAGCAAGTATCCAAAGAGCATAACGAAGGCAACGGACATACCCACAAACGATACGAGGAGAAGGAATATGAGTACCGGGGTTGCAATAACAACCGCAAAGCCAAGGAGCGCAAGGAGCGCAAACCTTCCCGGAGTACGAGAGAGTACGCGATCTGAGACCTTCTGTGCGAATGCTGGGAAGAGCCCTGCAAGAAGCGCAGCGGCAATAACAAGCGACAGAATACGTACTACGAGAAACACGCTCGCTCCTGCGATAGCGAAGGTTTTGGCCTGCTCCACCGTTGGCAGATATGAAGACGAACCGGTGTATGTAACTCCTTCAGCTACCGTCGCTGTCGCTGGAAGCGTAACTTCCTGAGGAGCGTCATAGCGGAGCGTTCCTTCGATAACGGTTCCTTCTGCAAGCGTAAGACTGTCAGAGGCCACAACCTCCACGTCTCCTGTGAAGCTTCCTGCGAGATGTACGTCAGCGCCATAGAGCACCGTTCGTGCACCTCCCCCGTTCACCCGCAGCGACCCCCCTACCATACGTGCGTCCTGGGCTGAGGACGAGGTAATAATGGTGCCACCTGCGAGTGAGAGGTCCCCGGTAACGTCACCGGTAACCACAATGCGCGCACCAACAGCACGCAGGTCTCCTCCCACATCTCCGTCAACAACAATGGTGCCGCCCGCAAGAAGTGCGTCGTGTGCAATAGGAGCACGAAGACTCAGTGTACCGCCGAGGGCAAGTACGTCTGCCTGAAGAGCGGTGGCAACCGTTACATCTGTTCCGGCAAGATACAGGTTGTCCTCTGGGGCCTCAGACACCACAATAGTTCGTTCGCTAAAGAAGGTTGCCGCAGAAGCACTGAGAGGCACGGTGAGTACCCCGAGGAGGATGACCGCCAGAATCCGAGGATAGGTCATGGTGGGACCATTCTAGCACAATCCGACAATCGTCAAGATGTCTAGAATCCGCTCTTCAAGCAGCCTGTGGTACCTGAAAAGTTAAAGGATGAGCCTGAAAAGAACCATCCACTGGCGTTGTAGTTGGAACCGCATATCACGATCTTTCTTTGGCCAGGATACGCATCGGAATAAATTGAGATTGCATAGCTGTCGCTGCTGCCCGTCCATCCCCCACACCCTCCCGAGCCGCAATAGGTAAAACCAATATCATTCAGATTCGGAAGAATCATTGGTTCTGTTGCACAAACTGCAGTGCCCCCGGTTGAACCTGTAGGGGGGATATTTACCGCTGTACCACTCAAACTACAGAGATACGCGGTCTTGTTAATCTCTTGCATGGTTAAGACCGCCTTGGTTAACCGCGCTTTGTTTCGAGACGTGCTCAGGCTCGCAAGGACTATGGAGGAGAGGAGACCGATAATCGCAATCACCACCAGGAGCTCGATGAGCGTGAATCCCTGATTCTGTCTTCCGCTAGATTGGTAGATACCCATTTTCTATAGTGAAGGCACAGACGGTGTGAACCGCTTCCACAGCACTCTTGAAACTACGTACATACCGAACACGATACCCGCAGAGGCGATGCAGTATATGCAGATAGCTTTAATGAGGGCGAATTGGATAAACAAGAATACTACCGACGCTACAGCCCCAAGGAGAGAGAGGATGTAGATTGCACGATAGAGGAGGCGCACAGGAAGCACGAGTAGTGCCATGCTAAGCATAAACAACAGGGAGAAGAATCCTATCCCATAAAGCGCGAGCGGGAGTCCCATGAACTGAGAGTACGGACTTTGCGCCACAATGTTGCATCCATCAAGCCCGGCCCCGATGTCGCACGTAAGCGCAGTGTCGGTGACCGCACTCTGATACAGGTACCAAGAGTCTACGATGCCAAAGAGCGAGAGGACAACCAAAAGAACAACAAGGAGGGTGCGATTCATGAACATAATCTTACCCCGTACACTCCCGTACCGGCAACCTTCATGGTTGAACGGTATGATGTAGGCATGGATATGTCCCAAATGACCGAAGAGGAATGGAAGAAGCTGCTGAGCCCTGAGGAGTATGCGGTGCTCCGCGAAGGCTCCACAGAGACGCCCTTTAGCGGCGCGTACGTAACTACAGACACCGAGGGTATGTACCATTGCAAGGCATGCAAGGTGCTTCTCTTTTCGTCAGATAAGAAGCTTGATTCGAGTGAAAGTGGACCAGGCCTCCATGGCTGGCCCTCGTTCTCAGATGCAGCTCTCATGGAGAACATTGGATTGAGGCCTGATACTTCACACGGTATGGTACGCACCGAGGTATTCTGCAAGAATTGCGGAAGCCACTTGGGCCACGTGTTCGACGAGACCGTTCAGAACGAGGACCGCAAACACTATTGCATCAATTCTGTAGCGCTGGAGTTTGAAAAGAAGGACACCAATCCTTCATAAACCCTCCATATACCGACTGGTATACAGAAAGGGTTAGCGTAACTACCCATTCCTATGATTGATCCATCTGATGACATCCGCGAGAGCGCAGAAGAAGACCGCCAGCGTGCAGACGACGAGCGCAGGACCCAGGAAGACCATGATGCAGCTGCGCGTAATCTAGATGAGGCTGCAGACCGCAAAGATGAGGCGGCAGACGCAGCTGAACGGGCGGACGCGTAATGCATACAACCTAAAGGAATGAGGCCGCTTCGCGTTTGCGAAGCGGCCTCTTCAGGTTGTGATTAACGATAGTGAGATGGGTGTACATACACCCGGTTCGAATTTGGATTCTTGCTTTTGGGCTGGTATGCCACGCGTGCGTGTTCAACACAGTACACACACCTACCGTCTGTCCTTCTCCCACAGAAGGAGAAGGACGTGTTGTCAGGGTCTCCGATAGGCCACTTGCACATGTGTGCGCCGAGCGTCTCGATGTTCGCTGTCCCGGGCAATTCCGGGACGGGAGGCTTTGCGGGCGTTGCTGGAACCTCTGATGACTTATCGGCCGTCGAAGGTTTCTGTGGTGCCCGCTTTTTCGGCTTGAACGACGAGCGGGTAGACCGCGTCGGCGCCCCATCTCCAGAAAGACCTAGATCACGAACCTTTCCTAAAACGCCACTTCTTGTAACTCCGCCAGCAAGCTCTTCTGCGACCTGGCTTGCAGATTTGCCTGCAAGCCAAAGTTTCTTAAGAGAGTCGAGCCTATCTGGCGTCCACCCAGCAGCATGTGTGACACCTCGCACTCCCATTTCTATATCCTCCTGGGCACTATGCCCTCTTATCCTCCGGTACTATACGCCCGCGTGTACTAGCTCGTCTACCCGCTCCTGAAACCTATTCCCAGGAGATAGTGTTCTTATAAGTAGAGGGAGCCAGGACCTTGAAAGACGATTGATGCGAGATCTGTTCCAGATCTCCGTTCCCTTATCCACTTACGTCTACGCGTATGGCATTTACCAAAGCCATAGGACTCGGGATTGTCATCATCGTCCTCAAGCTTCTGCTTCCCGGGGTCCTTTCAGAAATTGAAGCTACCGCTATTGCATTCCTTCGGGGTGCACAAGTCTCTGCAAGTGTCGCAACCGACCTTGCCGCAAGTGCAGGCGACATCCGGTTCAGCAATGAACCCTTCGCCCTCCCTCGCGTTCCTGAGACTCGTCCGTAGCAATGCTCGAAGCCGGATTCCTTGGAACCCGGCTTTTGTGTTTAGTCTCGGATGATACTCGAGAAAATCTAGCTATTCTGAAAGAGAGGACTTCCCACCGCTTCGCATGATTAGACGCTTCGAGCTAACACACTCGATTTAGCATGGCCTCAGCAACCAACACCCATGCATCATGCCGCGACGCTATAGAAATTAATTCCCTTCGGTCGGTTCACTTCCCTCTTCGCCCACAACCAGCTCTTCAATTGTCGAAGAACCCAGTTCGGTAAGTTGATTTAGAGTTGCATCAATAGCTCCAAGATCAGTAATGTTCGTTACTGATTGCTCGACGAGACCCAACCACGTGGTAAGGGTGAGTGTGAGTGCTGATACGAAAGAAATGAGTGATTCCATATGCTAAGTATAGCGTGCAAGAAAAATTAAACCACCTGTTTTTAGTGAGACTGAGTAAGAAAGAGCGCCTCCACTAGCTAATGCACCTAAAATGGCCTCACTAGAAAGTCTGCTGGCAGTCTTGGACGATGTTGGAACCTTTTTAATTCAAATTGAGTGCTTCAACAGCATCTGCTCCAAAATCAAAGATTGAGAACGGTACCTCAAAGATTATGCCAAGAGCAATTAAAGTAACCAGCAATATCACAGTGCAATTAAACCAAAACAGAATTGGCTCTTTGTGCACATCAACCCGCCCTTCCTTGCCCTTGTAATAAACTCCAGGTGGACGGAGTGCCGGAATTCTTCCAATTCTTGCGGCTCTTATCAGCAAAAGCACCATAGACATCGCTATTGCCCAAAGAACTATCTTCGCAATGAGGGTTTCCATAATTTCTATAGTATATACCTGAGCAGATGATTGCTGGGTGTCTGGGACGATGTTGGAACCTTTATGCAACTGTGCTAGGTTTTGTCTAGGAGCAACACGGGACAAGAACTATGGCCAAATCAATTACGCCAAACGTACTGGCTGCTGCGAAAGAGAACGCCCAAGAACTTCTTCAGGCTCTCCATTCAGGAGACAAGACTTCGGTTCGTATTGTAAGACTGGAGAAGGATCTCAAACGCGGTCTCACTGCAGAACAGCTGGGACTTTCTCAACACGAGCTTGGGCTGATTGCACGCCATGCCTGAAAACAAGACGACCACCTCCAGCCTTACCAGCTGGAGGTGTGATTTTTAAAGCTAGGAGGCAAGGAAGGTATATGGTTTTCTAGTATCCCTGCGGCGGTAGAGTTTTCTTACCTAAGAGGCTTAGGTCGAGACTTACTATCTCTCCCTGAACCTGGGATACATAATCCTGAAGCTCCTGTTTAGCCCCTATAGGTAGGTCTTTAAGTATGAAATCAAGCGTCTTCTCAAAATCATTCTTGTACTTGGTATTGAGATCCTTCCAGGCGATTCCCTGCATTAAACTCCCGAGATTAGAGTTGTATGTTAGTACCCTGAGCGACATTAAGTACGCAACGGCTGGATAACCAAGATACCCCTTCCAATACGATCCATTATCGTTCGTCATGATTGACCCCGAGTCTGCGTCATATTCTACGTCGTAGAATTTATTACCACTTGAGGAATAAACTTTGGCTCGATTTTCGTCTGCCTTAACTCGCTCATCGGCAACTGCTCCCAGCGCTTCATATATCTTTATATCTGGCGGAATGTCCCATTTCATAATTGAAAGTGTACCAAATATTGCTGGCAGTCTGGGACGATGTTGGAACCTTTGTACTTGACAAAATAAGCAATATCGTGCTATGATAGTACCAAGCCTATTTGTGGCCAATTGATCTATCACAAGCTAAAGGGAGAAATGCCATGGGCGTCTCAACGAACGGAATTCTCTGCTACGGCTTTCGAATCCACAATGAAGATGGGGACGAAGTCGAGGGCGAATCACCCGAATGGCTGACGCTGCCTGGCGACGACGACGAGGAGTCGATGGAATTCGAGGATTTCCTTGCAAACCTCGTCGGTCTCCGGGAGCCAGACTCCTTCGATAAGGAGAAGTACGACTCCGATCCTGCGTATGCCCAGACTTGGTCCGATTACTGGGCCAAGAAAAGGAATCTGGAGGAGGAATTCGGTGTTACCCTGGTCGAGCACTGCTCGGGCGAATACCCCATGTGGATTCTCGCCGTCAAGGACTGCGACCACGTGAGCAGTCGAGGCTCGCCACTTTCCTTCGGACAGGGCGTTGAGGTCAAACCCGAGTGGCGCGAGAAACTGGCTGCGTTCTGCAAACGTGCCGGAATCGAGTTCCGCGAACCTGAACTTCTCCTCTGCAGCTATTGGGGTTAATTCCCCTAAGCCGTTCAAAGACAAAAGCCGTTTAGCTTTTATTTTGAGCGGCTTTTGTTATTGCTGGCGGTCTGGGACGATGTTAGAACTTTTTGTACTTGACAAATAAATATATCCTGCTAGTATAGTTCTAGCATCGTCGTTCATTCGGTGATGGCTTACTGGGGCCTATCAGAACCAGCGACTGAGGGGAAAATGTCTGGGCCATCAGACACCTGAAGCGAAAGCGCCAACTGCATGTACCAGCAGGAGGCGCTTTTTTATATATTATTGCTGGCTGTCTGGGACGATGTTGGAACCTTCCTAAACCGAGGCCTTTTCTCGATTCTCTAGAATCTGCAGTACATCTCCCATGTTCTCAACGTATGTATCGGCGCCTTCCTGTACGTATCCCTCAATGAGATTCTCTCGCAGTCCGATCGTATAGGCACCGGAAGCTTTTGCCGACGCGATGCCGGTATTTGAATCCTCTAGGATAATAGTTGTCTCGGGTCCAGAACCCAGCTCCCTCATAGCCTCAAGATATCCGTCAGGCGCAGGCTTGTGCGCCAGATCCTTTCGGTCTTCCAAAGATATTAGATGGCGAATAGACTCTCGAAATGGAAGCCGGCCAACAATTGTACTCATCCAATCTGTTGGAGATGCGGATACGATGGCAATGGCGTAGTTCATTCGCTGAAGAGCTCTTCCCAACTCTTCTACGTTAGGCGTTAATGCAGCGTTCTCATACACCCAGTGTGCTTTAGCATAAAAGGCGCTGATGAGCGCCTCCTTATCTAAAGACGCGCCGCATTCTACAGCGAGATTGTAGATACTATCCATGTTGAGGCCCATGGTTGGACCCATCTTCTGTACTACCAATGGATTTAAGAATTCGTTGAAGACCTCGGCTTTAGCGGCCTCCCAATAGGGTTCAGTATTTGCGAGTACGCCGTCCATGTCGAATATAAAAGCCTTTTGCATGCTTAGACTGTATCAGATTTTATTGCTGGCAGTCTGGGACGATGTTGGAACCTACTTCCCTAATGCAGCCTTCAGTCCCGAAACTGATGTGAAAAGGAATCCTGGCATTCCTATCTCCCTCGCACCATCAAGATTAACCTGATTGTCATCAATCATTAGTGCCTCCTCAGGAAGCACGCTTAACTTTGCCAGTATTGCTTGAAATGCTTCTGGTTCAGGCTTGGCATGACCAATCTCGCTCGATACCGCTACCTGTTCGAATAAGTCGGCTACATTAACCTTCTCTGCGAGCGTATGAAAGAGCGGAGCCATACTGTTTGAAAGAAGGCCAAGTTTATACTCACCCTTCAATTCTCTTATGAAGCTTACGAGCTCTGTATTGAAAACCGCACGTGCGTTCCAGTCCTGCTCAATTTCTTCCGCAGGAAGGTTGGACAACATAGCGAGCTGATTAAATAGTTCTTCTTGCGATACTTCACCTTGATCCGCAGGACGCAGGTATTGGTGCTTAAGTTCTTTTGCGCGATCCGGGAGGTGCTCTGCGAACCAGAACGGAGATATTTCAGAACAAACCACTCCAAAGAAGTCGAACACAAGGGCCTTATATTGCATGTAGCTAGTATAGCGTTATCGCTGGCAGTCTGGGACGATGTTGGAACCTTTATGCTTCAGTAACCAAATGTGAGGTGTAGCCCAACTGAACCAACTTCTCGTATGCATCCCATACGTCCTCTGGAATCTCCTGAGGAACCTGGAATCCTTTTTCCCCGTAGAGCTTAATTCTTTGCAGATCGCCAACCATGATGTTAATGATGCGATCTTTCGGTATATCCCCGCTCGTATAGTCCTCAAATGATATGGGCATAGAGGTTGAAATGAATTCTCTTTGTGGCCAATGCGCGAGCGCCGTGGCAAGTGCCCTACGTTCCATGTAAGGCTTCTGTACAAGAATTACTTTCTTGGGATTCAGTCCTTGGTCTTTAAACACTTGCTCCATGAACGCGAAGTTCTCACCCGTATTTGTTGCCCTGTCTTCAATAAGGATTTCTTCCTTAGGGACACCCACACTCATCGCTACATCAGCAAACATCTCAGCCTCTGACTTGTCCCAGCCAGTTCGCAACGAATCACCCTGATGTGCGATGCCTCCCGAAAATGCCAGAAGCGGAGCCCACCCCTCCTGGAACAGGAGTGCTGCAAAGCGCGCTACGCCTAGATCATGACTTCCGAGCGCAAAGATGATGTCCGCTTTCTCCCACTTATGACCTACGTGGTGATAGTTCCAGAGCTTTATTGCCAGGGCATCGACGAAATCCATTACTGAGATTATAGCCTGTAAAGTATTGCTGGCAGTCTGGAACCTTTATCTTGATCCCTCATACAGAGCTAGGACCTCCTCCACAGCAAACGATCGGTTCTCAGGAATCTCGTCTTCACTGAACCAACGAGCTTCAATTACTTCGTCGTTATCAATCTGAAATTCCGGACTCTCTACCTCTACGTAGAAGCAGTGCACAACATCTTTCTTATGCTCGCGCCTGCTTTGGTACTCTCCTATTTCCTTCCAGTCTGCTGCATCAATTCCTACTTCCTCTAGCGTCTCCCTTCGGGCTGTTTGTTTAGGTAGTTCGTTCTTGCCAACTCCCCCTCCAGGGAGCGTCCAATATGGATAGTACGAATTGCGTATGCAAAGAAATTTTCCCTCGTGTTCGATTAGGCATTTAACTCCTAAGGTATGCGGCCGTACCATAAACCAATACAGCTTTCTGAATGGTTGGATGAACGTATATAAAAGCCTCTTGAGAGGGATCATTCTCTAAGTATACGGCTAATTTTGCTGGCAGTCTGGGACGATGTTGGAGTCCATGCAGAAGGAAAGATATATACTTCTAGATATGGAAAGATATAACATTATACTTTCACCCCACTTTGATGATGCTGTCCTTTCTCTGGGCGGACTCTTGGCGAAAGAAGGCGCCATCTCAACGGTAATAACATTCTTTGCCGGCAAGCCTGACACTCTTCATATCACTCCCTGGGATCTTTCTTCTGGATTTCTTAACAGCAATCAAGCGCACAAAGCCAGAGTAGAAGAAAATAGCCAGGCTCTTGAATTCCTTGGAGTTCCGCAGGAACAGATTGTTAATCTGGGACACTTAGACCAGCAATACCGAAGCAGTATATTTCGCAGATCAAGCGAAGGAGAACTTCAAGAAGTTCTCCTTCGGGGCCTTCTTTCCTTCCTAGAAGGATGCGGACAAAGGGAGCTTAACCTCTATGCGCCTGGACTGGAATTGCATCAGGATCACCGACTTATAAAGCAGGTCTTGCATGCTGCTATTCCGCATTTAGTATCCAGAAATGTCCATTGCTTCCTATATCAGGACTTGCCGTACGCCTGCACCCTTCCTCAAGAAAAGCTCAGCGCAGATCACATAACAAGCGTAGCGAATGCAGAGACGGTAGTCGCCCCTCTTTTAAAAGAGCAAGTGTTGAAGAAGACTGAAGCGATAATGATGTATAAGTCTCAAATACTGCCACTTGAGCTTTTTGTAGGCGGGGATCTTTCTTCGCGAATCATGGAGTTCTCTCGACGACAATCAGAGCAGTTCGGAACAGACTTCGAGTACTGCGAAGTGTTGTATAAGATTTTATAGATTGCTGGAGGCTGGGACGATGTTGGAATCTATATGGAATCCAGGTCTCCCTTGAGTTCCCTTGGATTTAGGCCGAGCAACTCATCACGATTAGGTTGCTGAGGTACAGAATTCAGTAAAAGAATTGGCTTCTCAAATGCGAATGCAATACCCATTTCAAGGAATGAATTTGCACCAATGTAGCTCTCAATCCCCTTTGTAGTCTCATTCACTACAAGAATCGCATCCGAGGTCTTAATTCGTTCCAGATGACGTCTAATCATTTCAGTCTTTATAGGTGCACGATCCGCTTCAGAGAGTGTCGAGTAGTCGCTCGGCTCATTAAGACTAGGGGTCTCAACAATGATACCCTTTGATTCGAGAGTATCTTTAACTTCCAGAATGCGTGGAAGAACAGACATGGAGCCACAAAGACATATGTGTTTGATTTCACTCATGCATTCAGTATAGCTTGGCTGTATGGGGCGATGTTGGAACACGTGTTGGTACATGCTACGGTTACTCCGGGTAGTTATAGGAGAAAATAGCATGACCGCGAGACATCCTCGTACCGTTGACCACGCCGCCATTTCACATCGCATAAGACCTCTTGCTCAACGCCTGCCTCAGTTCAGAAGCAGATCCGTGCCGACCGACAGCGCCTCATCGCCGCTTACGGAAGACCAGAAACGAGCGATGTTAGCGATCTCTCATCCGAATAACCTGAAGCCCTCCCCCGAGTAATCGGGGGAGTTTCATTGCTGGCAGACTAGGTATCGAACCCATTCGTCCCCTCATTCTCCCTCTCGTTAACTGCATGTTCCTGAAGCCCAAAGTAATGTCCAACCTCGTGCCATAGCGTCTCCCGTACAACGATGCGGACCGCGTCCCTAAACGCTCTATCCATTTCTTCTGCTTCCTCAAGGATAGGTAGTCGGTAGAGGGTTATGGTGTCGGGCATCGTCATACCAATGCCGTACTCGCTTCCGCGCTCGGTTAACGGAATGCCCTGGTATAGGCCGAGGAGTGTATCTCCTTCTTCGAGTCCCTCGAGCGCACGTATCTCGTCACTCACCTCGTCTTCAATAAGGAGGGCAACGTTCACAATCTCGCGCTTAAAGCGCTCTGGCATACGCGCCCACTCTCCTTCTGCAATCTGTTCAAACTCGTACTCGCTCATAGCTTCCTACTATCATACGCCCAGTGCAACAGGGCCTGCCTCTGACGCGGACGGCACGTGGTGTCTCCCGCACGGCACCCATACTTAACCTGCGCCACGTGTCGCACCATCTGCTTCCACCGCTTAATCTGCCGCGCATCCTCTTCTGGAATCCTGCGACCCATATAGTACCGGCAGTACCATTGGAACCACCCGCGAGGATCCTCTTCGTATATCCATCCTTTAGCTCGCCACACCGACAAAGGCTGGGATGCGTTCACACCGAAGCAGTTGAACTCTGCTACATGCTTTTCGTGACAAAGCTTAACGCCGTCATACCAGTCCTTCGGAAATTCATCCTTGCAGTCCGTCATATACTTTCCACCAAACGCACCCAACTGAAGGACTTCCTTTGGTGTAAGATCCGGCGTGAAGTCTTTCGCAAAGTTCTTGCCTACGGGTTCGCTTCTAACATACCGATACCCGCTCTGCATGAGATCGTTCACGAGCACGTCTTTGGGAGTCATGTGCACATAATAGCAAAAGCCGCTCAATTGAGCGGCTTTTGCTATCTACACTTCTTGCTAGCGAGCGAGCTCGGCGTCAATGAGCGCCTTTACGCTTGCGAATGGCTGAGCGCCAGCGACAAGCGTAGTACCGATGATGGTACCCGGGGTTCCGTTAATACCGAAGGACTGACCCTCAGCACGGTCTGCATCAATAGCAGCCTGGTACTCAGAGGCCTTATCCGTGCGGAGCTTAGTCAGGCGCGCGACATCAAGTCCAAGACGAGACGAGAGTGCGTCCATGGCAGCGAGGTTAAGGGTTCCTTCGCTGTCAGGACCTGCCTCGAACATACCTGCGAACCACTCGCTCCAACGGTCTGGGTATGCGTCCCACACAGCGCGTGAGTAGAGTGCCGCATCGTTCGATGCGCTTCCAAGGAACTGGAAGTCCTTGTATACGATGCGCACATCGTTTCCGTATGCAGCGATAATCTCCTGAATAGTAGTGGTCTCGTACTGCTTGCAGAAGTGGCACTGGTAATCAAACCATACCGCTACAGATACCTTTGCAGACTTAGGCCCAACCGAAGGACCATTGTCGAGCTCTACATCTTTGATATCAACCGCGATAGGCTCTCCTGCAACGGGTGCACGCTCCCCACCCTGTCCGAATGCGAATGCGCTTCCGATGATGAGTGCACCAACGAGTACCGCAAGTGCCGTACCGTACTTCTCGAAAAAGGTACCTGCGCCATTAACTTTAGTTTCCATACGAATATATATGCCCTTAAATACTATGTCCCTAAGTATAGCAAACCCCCGCCAAAGGCGAGGGTGTGCGTTGTAAAAGCGTTTAGTTTCCTTACGGAATGAAGGTAAGGGCCATGCCCGCCTTCCCCGCGCGGCCAGTGCGGCCGATACGGTGAGTGTAGTCCTCGTAAGTCGACGGGAGGTCGTAGTTGATCACGTGCGAGACGCCCGAGATATCAAGACCACGTGCCGCAACGTCAGTTGCCGTAAGCACACGCGCGTCGCCACGCTTGAAGGCGATGAGTGCCTTCTGGCGGGCAGAGTGCGTCTTGTTCCCGTGGATAGAGTCTGCACGGATACCAGACGAACGGAGATCCTTCGCAAGGCGCTCTACGCCATGCTTGGTGCGTCCGAACACGAGTACCTTGTCAAAGCTCTCGTCCTTAAGAAGCTCTACGAGCTTGTCGAACTTCTGAGTGTGATGCACCCTGATCACGTCCTGATCAATGGTGTGCGACGTCTCACGAGTCTTAACAGACACATGTACCGGATCGTTCAAGAACGCACCGATAAGTGCCTGAATGTCGCGGGACATTGTAGCTGAGAAGAAGAGTGTGTGACGCTCCTTGCGCATCTTCGACATGATGAAACGCATGTCGTCGATGAATCCCATGTCGAGCATGCGATCTGCCTCGTCGAGTACAACCGTACCGAAGTGCTCAAGGTTAAGCTCGCGGCGCTCCATAAGGTCCTTAAGACGTCCTGGGGTTCCGATAACGAAGGCTGGGTTGCGCTTAAGCACGCGAATCTGCGGCACGATGTTTGCGCCTCCGACACAGGTTACGGAGTTAACACCAAGACCCTTAGCGAAGCCGAAGAACTCGTCCTCAATCTGGATAGCAAGCTCACGCGTTGGCACCATAACGAGCACACGCTCGTCTGTACCCGCGGCACGGAACTTGAGTACTTTGTCGATGAGAGGAATAAGGAATGCTGCGGTCTTTCCGGTACCCGTGTTAGCGATTCCCACTACGTCGCGTCCTGCGAGCATAGGAAGAATAGACTGGTCCTGGATAGGAGTTGGCGCAACGTAGCCCTTGTTTGCGATGTTTGTCTTCAAACGCTCGTCAACGGCGAACTCTGCGAAGGTGTGTGTTGGTACGTATACCTCAACTTCAGCTGGAGCCGTTGCCTTGTTAACAAGCTTTGAGAGATCGACGTTCATCTCCTGGAAGTTGCGTCCGCCTGAGCGTCCACCTCCAGAACGAGAACCGCCAGACTGTGGGCGAGAGTAGCCACCGCGTGAGCTTGTCGAGCCTCCACGCGAAGGGCTACGAGACGGTCCAGCATCGCGACGAGGACCGCGAGATCCAGCGCCTCCCGAGGGACGGGAACGCTTAAACTCAACCGCCGCTGTTGCAGGGCGCTTGAAACCATTATCGAGAGCGAACTTCATGCCCGCTTCGTATGCCGAGCTCATAGGAGCTGGACGTCCGCCAGAACGTGGACGCGGTGCGCCACCCTCACGACGAGGACCGCGCGAACGCGTGTCATTCTTTGAATTCATGTATTTGGAATGCTAGTGCACGCTGTAGGGCGTGCGGTTTGTGTAAGTAGCCAGGAATCTGACTCAACCGTTCTCGAGAGTTTCAAGACGTGCGCCGTAGCGCGGTGTCTGGTCTTGAATAACTCTTCAAGACGACAAACCGTGGAATAACCGTTGTGGAAATAGTATAGCAGATGTGGGCTTTTTTGCAAGTGTCTATGGGGATTTTAAACTCAGGACTAGAGCTACTCACGTGCTTTAATGAGGTCATGAGCGAGAAATTGCCCACGGAGCGTCGTAAGATGCCTACTGCATCTCAAGAATCGCAGGAGAACCTTGAGCGATTCCCCATTATTGAGGACGAGGGTGTATACCAAGGTAAAGACAGGCCCGATCCGGCTGAGGGTTCGATTGTGCATTACCGTACTTCGTATTGGAATGATCCGGAGGAAAAAACCTATCATCGGTTCATTCTTTCAAAAACCATCGGTGGGCACGCATATCGTTTCAGACTGGCACAGGGCCAATTCAGTCCACATTCCTTTACCCTGCAAACAGAGACGGAAGGATATGGCTTTGCCACAACTAACCTCGACCCCGAAAGTAGCGAGGAACTTTTCCGAACGAGAGCTGCCTTTGTTGAAAGCTTTACAGACTACGCTAACGGCCTAGTACAACGTATTGAAAGTAGCCCTTCAGGAGTTTCATATTCAGTTGATGATATTAAGGCATGTATAGATAAGATCCTTACCCATCCAGACACGGTCTATACCCGCGAAGAACTCCTATCATTTTCTGGAGCATACGAGGGTGGTCGGCTTTTCGAGATGTATAAAGATCTGTTTGGTGAGCATTTTCTCGGAGCCCACCCAAACAGCAGGGATCGGTCACGCGCACGCTCCCGTCTCTTTTCTGCCATGTTCAAGAAATACCTTCAGAATTGGACGGTGGAAGAGTCGAGCGGTTCGATAAATATTGAACTGCACCGCAAACAAAGGGCCGAGTAACTACTCGACCCTTTGTTTGCTCATGTCCTCAGTTAGGCAATAGGGTTCTTTCCCTGAATGAGACGCACGAGCACTACGATAATGGCGATAACAAGAAGCAGGTGTACGAAGCCGCCGAGAGTAAATGACAGAACGTTGCCTAGAAGCCAGAGTACAAGGAGGATAACAGCGATGGTATACAGCATGGTGTACGGAATGAATGAGGTAACAAGCGTATACCGTACACAAAGGAACCTGGAGGTGAGATGAAGAAAGGGCGCCTCCTTGCGGAAGCGCCCTTTGATGGTTTGGAGGAAATCCTAGTCGAAGAAGCCCTCCTTCCAGAAGATCTCGACGCTGGTGTAGGTCGCGATGCCATAGAGCAGGGTCCTTTTCACAGAACTGAGGTCACCCCAAGCATCCAAGAAGAAGTCAGCCGCGGCTTGTTTGAAACCGGGGCCGAACTTCACATAGTCGCTTCGAGCGACATACTCGAGCGTCTTCCTGTCCTGGAATGCGGCGACACTCTGCCAGAAAAGCCGGCCGCCCCGGTTCGAAGGCAGGGCGTCTACGATGAACGCGTCACCGGCTTCATTTCTGTAGACCAGCCGTTCGATGCCGAGCTCGTTTTCAGGAATGGAGTCGGGATTGGTGATTCCCATCAGTTTGGCTAACAAGCGGACATTTTTCTGATATTCCATGTGACCCTCCTCGGTCAGAATTCAAACAGCATGCGGACATTATTATATACATTTTGTATATAAAGTCAATATCCCGCTTTCGCGGGATATTGAGGCGCACCTACCGATACTTAGGATCGCTTGCTCTTCGCACGATCGGTCTCGGTGAGACCCTGCTTGCGAAGACGTACTGAGAGCGGTGTGATCTCGAGGTACTCGTCGTCAGACATAACCTCAAGTCCGCGCTCAATGGTGAGCGTAAAGGCAGGTACGAGGTTGATAGCCTCGTCCATACCAGACGAACGGACGTTGGACTGGTTCTTTCCCTTGGTTGGGTTAACCACCATCTCCTCTCCCTTCGAGGTGTTGCCCACAACCATACCCTCATACACTTCCGTAGCGGGAATGATGTAGAGCACGCCGCGCTCCTGCATGCTCCAGAGAGCGTAGCCGAGTGCCTTGCCGCTTGCCATGGAGATCATGGAACCAACCTGGCGCTTCTTGATCTCGCCTGCGTATGGCTTGAAGCCGATAACGCGTGTAGAGAGAATTCCCTCGCCCTTTGTGTCCACCACGAACTGGTTGCGGTATCCAAGGAGTCCACGAGTAGGACCTTCAAGCGTGAGGCGGACAGTGTCCCCTTCCTGCACGAGGTTCTGAAGGACGAACGCACGGGTGCCGAGGCGCTCGATAATAGAGCCCTGGAACTCGGTAGGCGTGTCGATAGTAACCTCCTCGTATGGCTCAAGCTTCTGGCCCTCCTCCTCGCGGATAATTACCTGTGGCTGAGAGACCTGCATCTCGTACCCAGCACGGCGCATGTTCTCAAGGAGAATAGCGATGTGGAGCTCTCCACGTCCGGACACCTTAAAGGCGTCAGGAGATACGAAGTCCACCTTAAGTCCCACGTTAACCTCAAGCTCGCGCTCAAGATACTCGCGGAGCTGACGGCTGGTTACGTACTTTCCTTCACGTCCGGCAAACGGAGAGTTATTAACGAGGAAGTTAACGGTGATGGTTGGCTCATCAATTGCGATAGCAGGCATTGCTTCAACTGACGCGTCAGTCGTAACGGTCTCGCCGATGAAAGCGTCCGGAATACCAGCAACAATAACAATGTCTCCAGCACCTGCCTCTGCAACGTCCACACGCTCAAGACCTTTGAAGGTGAAGAGCTTGGTGATCTTAGCGTTCCGACTTGTGCCGTCCGGCTTCTTTACCATAACGGCCTGTCCCGCCTTAACCACCCCCTCGTACACGCGCGCAATAGCAAGACGTCCGAGGAAGTTGTCGTAGGCAAGGTTGAAGGTCTGGAGCTTAAGTGGCTTAGCCGCGCTCTCGTCGCTTGAGGTAGGGGCAACGTGCTCAAGAATAACGTCAAGAAGCGGCGTAAGATCCTTACGCTCGTCATCAAGCTTCTTCATAGCAACACCCTCTCGCCCAATAGCGTATACGGTCGTGAAGTCAGACTGCTCGTCAGACGCACCAAGCTCTAGGAAGAGCTCAAGTACCTGGTCTTCTGCCCTCGCCGGGTCTGCCGCTGGCTTATCAATCTTGTTGAGCACTACGATTGGCTTCAGTCCAAGCTCAAGAGACTTCTTAAGTACGAAACGAGTCTGTGGCATTGGACCCTCCTGCGCATCAACAATGAGAAGCACGGAGTCGATGGAGCGAAGCACGCGCTCAACCTCAGAACCGAAGTCGGAGTGGCCTGGGGTGTCCACGATGTTGATCTTGGTTCCCTTGTACTCAATAGAGGTGTTCTTCGAGTAGATGGTGATACCACGCTCGTGCTCAAGCGCGTTTGAGTCCATAGACACACCCTCAGCGGCAGCACCGGTCTGCTTCATGATGGCATCAGTCAGCGTGGTCTTGCCGTGGTCCACGTGCGCGATGATGGCGATGTTTCGGATTTCCATAGGTAATTGCGGGCTCGGTAAAATAAAAATGCCCCTTGGGCGTTGATGTCTATAAAGTACCTTTATATAGGTAATGCGTCAACGCGGGGAAACGAAAGCCCGCCCGCAACCACGGGGGTTGCGGGCGGGTCTGTTGGCTTATTCAGCAGCAAGGGTCTCCACGGCCGGTACATAGAGCAGTCCGAGGTACTGAGCGAGAACAAATGCAATGGTCTCGCTCGAATCCCCCAACCCTGCTACAGCAATGATGCAATCCCCGAAAAGAAAAGCGCCTCTATGTAGTTTGCGCTCGTTCGGATCAAGCATCGCAGGATTATTCAATGCGTAGCGCATCGACACCCCACGCTTAAACACGACGCTGTATTTCTGCCCAGATAAATCCTTGTAGTCCAGATTTTCCTGAGGCTTCACAACGCCGAATCCGCGCTCTGCAAGCCGTTCACCGGATGTACGGTTTCCGATTCTGACATACGCCCCTTTGTGGGCGCCAACAGCAACCAGGCCCATGATGATCGGGCTCACGGAGTCAAGAGCATTCTCGGCGTCTGCAGCGGTAACTTCTACTTCTTTAACCACGTTTACCTCCCAAGGATCTTATGAACCCGTAACCGGTTCTATACCAGGAACGCTACTCCTCTCGCCCAGCCTTGTAAAGAGAGACTAGCGAAGATACCTATTCACGTTCGCCACGTGTCCTGCATACGTAACCGAACAGTGTATCTGTCCGTCGTTGTCATGTAGGTAGTACATGCAGTTGGTGTCTTCCGGGTTGAGGGCCGCCTCAATGGACTCAAGGGACGGGTTTGCAATGGGGTGCGGAGGAAGTCCGGAATTTCTGTACGTATTAAAGGGAGATTCAAGATCCTTATCCTCAGAGCGTGGCTGCGGCCACCAGTTCCCCTCTACTCCACGGATATATTGCAGACTTGCATCAACCTGCAGACGCATGCCGTCATTAATGCGGTTCCAGAGAATACCCGCAACAAGATGCTTGTCGTTCTTTGCCGCCTCACGCTCAATTAAGGACGCCATAATGAGCGTCTCGGTCCAGGTGACATTCTTCTCAACAGTCTGCGCGGCATAGGGCGCGAACATTTCCTTAAAGCGATCTCTCAGACGTGCGGCAATCTGTGCGGGATTCTGGTCTGAAGGAATGAGATACGTATCGCCATAGTACACACCCTCAATCTCTTCAAACGAAGGTGCCGTGTCCACCTCAATAAACTGTCTCTTCTGTTCTTCGGTCCAATCGAGCTTTCGGGTGAGGTAGTCTGCAATCTGCTCCTTTCGCCAGCCGGGCGGAAACGTTATCCACGCAAGATACGGAGACTGTGACAGACGGTCCGCAACGGTCCACACGTCCATAGACGGCGAGATAACGTAGCCTCCCTCTCTAATCTCGCGCATACCTCCCTGGGTACCGTACGCAATACGAAAGGCCGTCATACTCTTTATGTAACCGCCGGCTTTCAGTTCTTGCACAACAGTTTCAAACTCGCTGTCTGGAGACACGATGAAGTCAGAAGCGGGAATCGATGCAGGAGTAACAGGTCCGAAATACTTTGCGTATACCAGTACGAACACTATAAGAAAGAGTACGAATGCAGCGCCTCCTATAAGAAGGTGACGACGTGTGGGACGACGTCGTCTGAAAGACTCAATGAACGATGCCTGCATGGACACCTATTGTACCGTATCTCTTATCCTCGTTCCGCTGTGTATAGAATACGTGCGAGTTTCAGCTCGTCGAACGAGTACTTGGCCTTAAGAAAAGCATGGACGGGCGTAAGCTTCTCGGTGCCATTCTCTTCAAAGGCATGGTAAATGGAGGGAAGAGCACCCTTAAGGCGTGCTGGTATACGTGCCTCAACCAGTTCAGTGGTTATGCGTCCTGAAGAAACGAGTTTAGTTGCATGGTCTGCAATAGTGCCAAGGGTAAGCTTCCGTTCTTTTGCGATGTCTGCAAGACTCTTTCCTTCTTCGAGGAGCGCGAACGTCTCATCAAATGTTGAGCGCTTCTCAAGTCGCTCGCCAATAGGAACAGCTTCAAGCGTACCGTCGCAGGCCTTTATAAAGTTCTGCTCCATTATCTCCCGCTCGCCGGACACCTCGAGCGCTTCGAATGCACGCGCAGCTGCCTCTGACGTTATACGCAGATCCTTGTCGAGCGACGCCACGAGTGGGTGCACCATAAGTGCGTTCTCGCTCCATCCAAGCAAGTGGACACCCGCAAGACTTCGTACACGTGAGAGCGCTACGTATCCCTGTCCGTACTCAAATGAACGAGACAGGTCCATTGCCGCAGCATCAAGACTTTGCCCCTGGCTCTTATGAATAGTGAGGGCCCAGGCAAGCTTCAAAGGAATCTGGGTGAGTTTCGCCTTAACCTTCCCTCCCTCCTCAACAGCCCACTCAGCCGGTGCAATGGTAAGCTCACGTCCGTCGCGTGTCTCAACAATAGGAAACCCTGTTCCCCGTTCAAATCCAATAACAATACCGAGCGTACCGTTTGCATATCCTGCAACCGGATTGTTCTTCGTTGCCATAACAACCGCACCTTCCTTAAGAACCAAAGACTCTGGAGAAAGGCATCCGCGCTTCATAGACTCTGCGAGTGCCGCAGACCCCGACGCGGACATGGCGAACGTCTTCGTGCTTCCGGGAAGCTTCGTAAGCTGGTCGCTATTGATGCGATCAACATCTGCATTATGTGTAAACAATTGCGGTACTCCTTCCTCAATACTGTCGTACTCCGCTTCGCGTGCCATTATCTGCGACACGTGCGTGTGATCCCACTCACCCGAGCGAATAGCGCCAAGTACCGAAAGAAACTGCGCATCGTCCTGGCGATGTTGTTCAGTTAAATAACAGACCATAGGATTAAGCTTCGTCCACGCAGGAGACTGAAACGCAAACTGCACCTGACCGCGGGAGACCGGCGGCAACTGGAAGAAGTCTCCCACAAGCACTACCTGCAATCCTCCGAACGCGTGTTCCGGCCGATGGCGCACTTCTCGCGCTACTTCATCCACCATAGACAGCACCCCCGCTGAAAGCATGGACACCTCGTCTATAACGAGCACCTTTGCTTTCTGAAGACGCTTTGCAACATGTTCTTTGTTTGCAATGGTGTCGAGGAGTTCTGGTGTCATCTGGTCTGCAATACCGATACCACTCCATGCATGAAGCGTCATGCCACCCACGTGTGTAGCAGCAATACCCGTTGATGCCGTTATAGAGGGCTCGATACCGTGCGAACGAAGCCACGCGATGTATGCATTAACGGTATGTGTCTTGCCGCTTCCCGGTTCTCCCGTAAGAAATACATTCGCACCTGTCTTTAGTATCGAAAGCGCTTCAGCCTGAGTCATCTGAAAGGAAGCTAGCGTTTTTCAGCTGTGAACGTAAAACGATACTGCGCGTCTTCTGTGTGGGTTGTTGAGGCTTTCTCTGGCGTAACGGTCGTGAGCCAGAACATAGCGACTTCTGAGCTAATAGATTCTTCTGCTCCAAGGGTGAACTCCATGGTGCTGGTACCCATACCATCTATGAGCTCTGCCTGGATACGAACCTGTCCTGCCTGAATGCAGGCAACGTCTTGCGGACAACGACTGTCTTCAGTAACCATGCGTGGCGTTATGCGCACACCATAGAGAGAACCCGTTTCGTTAAGACTGAGTGTAACTGTGTCCTCAGTTGCAACTTCTACTTCTTGAGGATTCTCTTCGTACTTGGTGATGAGGTAGCTTCCTTCAATACTTGCAACCGTGAGTGCAACCGGAATAATTCCTGCGTCACCATCACTCGCCCTAAGCATGACACGCCCCATAACCTCATAACTTCCGTCTTCCCTGAGCGTGACGCTATCAACTTCGATGTGGTCAGGCCACGGACTTGAGGAACCGCGTCCAGGGGCAGTACTCGGATCTGCTATCCAACCTGTAAGTAATTCAGGTGTTACATACGGACGGTACGCACGCTGTATCTCCTCAGAAACGCGCGGAGAAAGTAGTGATACCGAGTTTAGCTGGTTGCCGAATCCTGCAACCGTTGTACGCACATCTCCCTCATGCTGTCCGTCGATGATGCCGGCAGGATGTGATCCTACATAGGAGTAGACAAGCCCTCCGAGCACCAGAAGTGCTCCCACAATCCAAAGATACATGAATGAGTGGTGCGAGGAGACGTGTTCGTGAATCTTCATCTCTTCAGAATACCACCTGTTCTTCCTCCTATGTGCACACGAGATTCAACCTGGAGCCTATTCTTATAAAACGGCCTACTTTATGGCTATGCCGCGGCGACAATATTTGACAATATGCCTATTATGTGATAATAATTGAGATATGTCATTTACATCGATTCTTTCCCGCGTGCGCACATTCCTTACCTCTCTCCCAGCGAACGCCAAAGCGCTCTGGGCTCTCTACGCTGCCCTACCCCTCTGGCAGAGAGTTGGTATTGCCCTTCTTCTTCTCGTACTCCTTATTGGTGCATTCATGCTCCTCAACGGAGAGAAGTCAGACGACACTCGCGCAGAGGGTCGCTTTGTAACACTCGCAACTGTTGGAGAGCTTTCAGGAACCGGTGGCAGTGTTGACCTTATAGGTACGGTTCGCTCCGTAACCGAGGCAAACCTCCTTGCACAGAATGGCGGTACCGTCCGCAGTGTGCGCGCACGTATTGGCGGCACCGTCCCGGCGGGCTCCGTTATTGCAGAACTTGAGAACGCTGCAGAGCGCGCAGTGGTGCTTCAGGCTGAAGGCGCGTACGACGCTGCTATCGCAAGCCGCAATGCACAGTCTCTCCCCGACACTCAAGCGTCCGCACGTGACTCCTACCGCAGTATCTTCACTACACTCGACACGCTTCTTGAGAACGATGTCGACACCTTCTTTGGAGGCCCTACTCCGGTTGGACCCGATCTCTTGATCTATCCTGGTGCAGACACCGCAAACCGCCTCTCACGCGAGCGTGCACGTCTCAATACCCTCATGGCTTCCTACGAAACCGGTCTTGCGAGCGCAAACAGTCGTACTCCAGAGACACTTTTGAATGAAGCTGAAGGAATCACCCGTCAGATACAAACCTTCCTAAACCAGCTTGCTGATGCCGCTAACCAGCGTGACTCAAGAGTTACCGCCGCACAGACGGCAGGACTCGCAAGCGCACGCGCAGGTGTTAATGGCGTACTTTCGAGCATTACTTCAGCTCGAGCGGGACTACGCACCGGTACCGTGTCCGCAACCGCAAGTTCGGACGCATCTATCAAACAGGCGCTCGGTGCCCTGCGCGGCGCACAGGCGGCCCTTGAGCGCACGGTTGTACGTGCACCTATTGGCGGGCAGATTAACTTCCTTCCGATTCGTGTTGGCGACTACGTAACGCCACTTCAGCACGTCGCAACCGTTGCACAGAACGGTGCGCTTGAGATTGTGGCGTACGTCTCTGAAGACAACCGCGATCTTCTTGCTGCAGGAGGGCGCGCTACCGTTGACGGGAAGTACGAAGGCGTTATTACCTCTATCGCTCCGGCTCTCGACCCTATAACCAAGCAGATTGAGGTACACGTAGCCGTTACGGGAGCGAGCGAGCTCGTAAACGGACAGTCTGTACATATCGCTCTTCCAGACCTCGCTCCGCGAGAAGAAACTGAAGTAGTTGCAGAGGGTCCGATCCTTCTGCCGTTGGCTTCAGTTAAGCTCCGCGCAGGAGACCGCATCGTGTTCTCCGTTGGCGAAGACCAGCGTCTTGTTGCACACGCGGTTGAGGTTGGCGAGGTACGTGGAGACCGCATTGAAGTGCGCACCGATCTTCCTAAAGAGCTGCGCATCGTTGCAGACGCGCGCGGTCTTGCAGAGGGCGAGCTCGTGCAAGTGGCAAGCGCAGACGGCATTCGCTAACCTCAGAACTCATGACTAAATTCTGGACGTTCTTCATTGATAAGCACCATTTCACGATCCTTCTCTCAATCGTGCTTATTCTCGGTGGCCTCTACGCTGTTGCCGTTATCCCGAAGGAGTCATCGCCTGAGATACAGATTCCTATTGGTGTGGTTACCACCGTACTTCCCGGCGCGTCTGCTGAAGACGTTGAGTCTCTCATCACAGACAAGATTGAGGACCGTGTACTCGGTATCGAGGGCGTTTCAAAAGTAACCTCAACCTCAGGCGACGGCGTGTCGTCGGTGAGTGTTGAGTTCAATGCGAACGCAGACATTGATAAGTCCATTCAGCTTCTGAAGGACGAGGTGGACACGGTGCGTCCCGAGCTCCCGGAGACCGCGAACGATCCAATCGTAAGCGACATCAACTTCGCTGATCAGCCCATCCTCATTATCTCTATCGCAGGCGAGCTCGCTCCTGCTGAGCTTACGGCCCTTGGCGAGACCGTTGCTAACGAGATTGAGCGCGTTCGTGGCGTGTCCTCAGTATCCGTGTCGGGTGTTCGTGCGCGTGAGGTGCAGGTTATCGTTGAGCAGGCAAAGCTTCGCCAGTACGGCCTCTCGATGTCTGACGTAACCAACGCGCTTCGTGCGTCGGGTGTTGCGTCCCCCGCCGGCTCCATAACCGTAGACGGTATTCGCTACGCAGTGCGCCTTGAGGCGGGCATAACCGATACCGACCAGGTACGCGCCATCGCACTCCCAGGCCCCGGAGGAAGTGCCCTACGTGTGGGGGACGTTGCGGACGTCGTAGACGGTCTTGCAGACCCCTCCACCTATTCACGTGTGTCTGTTGAGAGCGAACCGTCTGTTCCCGCCCTTACCCTTTCTGTATTCAAAAGCCGTGGCGGAAACATCCTAGAGACCGGAAGCGACGTGAAGAAGACCCTTGAGAGCCTAGAGACGACATCGCTCTCAGGAACAAAGACCGTTATTACGTACGATGCTGGCGACGATATCGCACACGATCTTAAAGAGCTATCGAAGGTAGCACTTGAGACCGTGGTGCTCGTTATGATTCTTCTCTTCCTTACGCTTGGCTGGAGGGAGTCACTTGTTGCTGCTGCATCCATTCCTCTTTCCTTCCTCATCGCCTTCATTGGTCTTGCGGCGTCTGGAAACACTATTAACTTCATATCGCTGTTCTCGCTTATTCTTGCCATTGGTATTCTCGTGGACTCGGGCATCGTGGTGGTGGAAGCGATTCACACCCGTCTTATGACCGCTGGCGGGAAGCGTCAGGCTGCCATACAGGCCATTCAAGAGTACGCCTGGCCGCTCATTGCCGGCACCCTCACTACGGTTGCGGTATTCGTTCCCCTCTTCTTCCTTTCAGGCATTGTGGGCAAGTTCATCGCCTCAATTCCCTTCACCGTTATCTTCGTACTCCTTGCGTCCATCTTCGTAGCGCTCGGTCTCGTTCCGCTTCTCGCGATATACCTCATCCGCAAAGAACCATCCCGCATAGAGCTCTTGCAAGAAGGATACAACGAGCGTGCAAAGGCATGGTACGAGAAGTACCTACGAGGCATTCTCGGCAACCGCAAGAAAGAGAATCGCTTCCTCCTTACGATGGTAGGACTCTTCTTCCTGTCTCTACTCCTTCCCATGGTTGGACTCGTGAAGGTGGTGTTCTTCCCAACCGAAGACATGGACTTCGTCTACATCGAGATTGAGAAGCCGCTCGGTACCGCACTAACTGATACGGACCTCGCGGTGCGCGAGGTTGAAGAAATGCTCTATGGCGACAGCCGCATTGAGTCCTTCGTATCTGACGTTGGTGTGGGGAGCGCGTTTAGCGGCAGCGGAGCGTCCGGAAGCAACATCGGAAATATAACCGTTAATCTTGCGAGTGACCGCAAGGAGATGAGTGGCGAGATTGTAACGAGCCTGCGCGAAGAGCTCTCAGCGATAACCTCCGCACGCATCGTTGTGTCTGAGCCTGCCGGAGGACCTCCAACAGGTGCCGCAATCTCGGTAACGTTTGTGGGTGAGGATCTTGCAAGTCTTGGTACTGCAGTAGACCAAGGTGCCCGCGTACTCTCTGACGTAGCTGGTACCACAAACATAGACACTTCTATGAAGGACGACGGCTCTGAGTTCGTGGTGCGCCTTGATTCCGCGAGAGCTGCAGAACTTGGCGTCTCTCCTCTGACGGTTGCAGAGACGCTTCGTGGTGCCCTCTTTGGCGTTAAGGCAACCGATATTAGGGACGGCGCAACAGACATTGAAGTGCGCACCAAGCTCGACCTCAACCCTGGATATCGTGACCCTTCCGAGACCGCAAACGCTACCATCGACGCCGTGCGTAGCCTTACGGTGCCAGGGAAGAACGGACCGATTCCTCTCTCTTTGATTGCAACCATTACGTACGAACCCGCAAACGCAGTTATTCGACATGAGGACGGGACGCGTATTGCCACCCTTACCGCAGACGCCAAAGCCGGAGGCAATCCTCTCATGATTGCATCTGACTTCACGAAGAAGATGGAGAGCGTCACCCTTCCTGAAGGGGTAAACATGAAGATTGGAGGCGAGAGCGAGGACGTGAATCAATCCTTTGCGGAGATGGGTATTGCACTCCTTGCAGGAGCAGCACTCATGCTCGCTATTCTCGTCCTTGAGTTTAACTCATTCCGCCATTCGCTCTATCTGCTCTCTATTATTCCGCTTTCACTTGTGGGGGTGTTCTTCGGTCTCCTTATTACCGGCTCGCCGCTTTCCTTCCCATCTATGCTTGGCGTTATTGCGCTGGCAGGGGTGATTATTAATCACGCCATTATCCTCATGGATTCCGTGGCACGTATTGGAAAAGAGCACGACACGAAGAGTCTTACGGACGTAGTTGTTGAAGCAGCATCCTCTCGCTTCCGTCCTATTGTGCTTACCACAATTACAACCGTTATTGGTATGGTGCCACTCTCGCTTGCAGCGGGCATATGGGGACCCCTCGCCTTCTCTATTATGTTTGGTCTTGCCTGGTCTATGATTCTGACCTTGGTACTCGTACCGGTTCTCTACCATCGCTGGCCAGGAAAAGAAGTGCGTGCGCGCTACGCAAAGGAAGGATAAGCAAAAGGGCCCCAAGCGGGCCCTTTTATGTTCAAACATATTGCTTACGCAGTTACCTCCGCAGAGAGTTCTGCATGCAGACGATCAAGAATGCGGGCCCAGCGACGCACCTCATCAGTACCAACCTGAATACCCGTCTGGCTCGTACCTGAACGCGTGGCCTCAGCGTTTGCCGCGAGGCCTGCTTCAACCGCATTCACCTCGCCTCTAAGCCTAGCTTCAAGGTCTACCCTACTCTCGTCGGTTGCTACAAGAAAGGAATACCAGGGATACCTCACGGACACCTCCCCTTCGGCATCGACGGAAACACGGGTACCCATCTGTATAGGAACAATCCATAGAAGACGGCCATCTCGCTTGTAGGTAAGATCCATACGGTTGTCACTAATAGCAACAGACGTGAGACGCTCATCGTTCTGCACAGACGCACCCAAATAGGACTCAAGTCCAGAGACTGAACGGACACGTCCAGACTCCGTTACGCTATAGGTAGTACCTTCTTCAATAGACGTGCGGGTGAAGGAAATATCGAGCGCACTCTCTGCAGTGTCTTCTTCATTCACGCTTGCGTTGGTGCTGAGAGAAGCATCAAGTACCGCTTCTGAAGAGCCTCCTGTAAGAGTGGCGTCAAGTCCTGTGTCGAGCACTTGTGCCTCAACGCCTCCTGCAAGACTTAGTGCGAATAGGAGAGCAAGAGGTGCGTATGGCTTCATACAGTTTGGGTATAGGAATTAAGCGGTTACAAAACCGTGTGAGACCTATCTTCTCACACCTTTTATTAAGACTTTATGAACACTCTGCTACACTAAGACCTATGACCTCGGCACACAAAAAGAACGTACTTATCGTTGAAGACGACAACCTCCTCCTCGTTACCCTAACCCACCAGTTCGAGGACGCTGGTTATGTTGTAACAACCGCAACCGACGGCGCTAAAGGGGTTGAACAGTTTACTTCAGAACAGCCAGACGCCGTAATTATGGATGTGATGATGCCCGTAAAGGATGGTGTTGAAATGCTTCAGGAAATCCGTGCTGCATTCCCTGAGACCAAAGTACCCTTCATTGTACTCAGCAACGCAAATGATATGGACTACGTATCACGCGCTATGGAGCTTGGTGCGGTTGCGTACCTCCTTAAGTCAGACCGCCAGATAGATAGCGTGGTTGCGCTCGTTGAAGAGCACATCAGCAAAGTTTAGGTACTCGAGGGAATGCGCACCGTAAAGGTGGCACCGTTCCCGGGCGTAGACTGAACCCGCACGGATCCGTTGTGCAGCTCTGTAGCTTTCTTAACCAAGTAAAGACCGAGTCCCGTACCGTACTGGCCGGATCGTATCGCCTCACGGGTACGATGATATCCAGTAAATATAGTGGTTTGTTCGCTTTGCGCGATACCGTCTCCGGCGTCCGACACACTAAACGCGTGCATGCCCTGCTCCGCTGCGTATGAAATAGATACTCTCGTACCTTCATGCGTGTACTTAATGCCGTTCGTTAGAAGATTGAAGAACGCATGGTGCAGTATTTGTCGGTCTCCCGTAACAACCAAATCCTCTGATACAGAGACGTCGATGTGTAGCGTTACATTTCGTTGGCGTGCCGAAAGCAGTAGACTGTCTACAATGTCCTCAAGGAACGAGCGCATGGAAATGGATTCCATACGCAGCACTTGAGTCTTTCCTTCGAGACCCGAAAGATCAAGGAGGTTGTTTACCCTTCCCACGAGACCAAGACAGCTCTCGTGCACGAGCGAGAGTATCACACGGGACTTTGGATCAAGTGGTGGGTTCTGGCGCTTCAACAAGCCCTCAACCGCCCAACGTATACCCGTGAGCGGTGTACGTATCTCATGTGACGCAATGGAAAGGAACTCTGTCTTTTGTTCAACATAGGCCCGTTCTTTCCTACGTGTCTGTTCAAGTATAAGGAGGATGCAGACAAGCGCCACCGCTACCAGAAGAGGGAGGGAGGAGTAGGTGGCAAGATCGGTTAGGTACTCGTTGGCAGGCAGGTCCATTCCAAGGAGCGCCACAACGTTTCCAGCGTCGTCAGTTATAGGTGTATACCCAGATATCCAAAGCCCCCAACGGTCCTGGTCGGGTCCTTCAGTATGCCGTTGCCCATCTGCAAAGACCGCGAACATCGCAGGCGTGGCTTCGTAGTAGATTTGGCCTGGGGGTGAATAGTCAGGAGACTCCGCAGGTTCAGAGTCTGCATAGAAGAAGAGCCCCTCCTCTCTCTGTCCGATGATATACAGGAAGCGCGCATCAGCATTAACCGAGCGCATAACGGTCAAGTATGTCTTGATTGTCTCGTATTCCGGCGTACCCGAATCCTCTTCTGTTCCCTGGAGACGCTCGAGCTCAAGAGCAGGCACACCCGCAGCAAAGGTCTGGGTTCGCTGAAGTACCGAGCTACGTCCAGACTCGTCAACCTTCTGATACACGTATATTGAGGATGCTACCCCAAGGATAAGTACGCCAAGTACCGCAATCAGTACCGGAATACTGAAGCGTGGAAGTGTTTTTGCGTCAGAAGGGACGAGCATGCTTTTGTTACGCGCGCGGCGGCAACGGAAAGAAGACACTCGTCCTTTTCTTGTATGCCTCCCACGCAGGCTTCCCTTCGAACCGCTTCTCAAGCATAGGCACGCCTGAGACCTTAAGAAGCAGGAACGTGATAAGGATTGGACTTATGAAGGCCGCAAGTGCTCCTAGACCAATGAACGGAAGGAGTGTTGAGGCCGCTGCGAGTCCAAGACCCCACCACATGAGTGACTCGCCGAAATAGTTCGGGTGTCTGGTGTAGCGCCACAGACCCTTGTCCATAACCGCGCCTTTGCTCTCTGGGTTCCTTAAAAATTGAGCCAGCTGGAAGTCCCCCACCGCCTCAAAGAAGAATCCTATGATCCACAACCCGAACCCAACAAGCGCGAGCGTAGGCACAGCAGAACCTGGACCGTACACGTTCAGAAGCGAGAGCGGGAGCGCAACAAGGAAGATAATAGCGCCCTGCAGAACATAGACCTGCAGGAAGCTTCGCAGAACAAACGTCTTCCCCCATGCCTCGCGCCACTCCTTGTATCTAAAGTCTTCAGGCTTGCCAATGTTACGAAGGTAAATGCGTATGGAGAGACGTGCTGCCCATATGGTTGCACATACACTCGCAAAGAATGCCACGAGTCCCGGGTTCCCGAGCAGGTACGTTGTCCACGCAACCAATACAAATCCCCACCCGTACGCAATGTCTGCCGTTCCATTGTCCTTGCGAATAAGCGATATAACGAATGCCACACACATGTATACGAACAGAAACAGAAGCGCGGTTAGAAAGATATCCATACAAATAGTGTACCAGGCAGATACCCCTACTTCATGTGGTATACCTAAGGAACATGTTGCACGCCCTTGAAGAACTGGTTATCTCTCTCGCTGATATCCTCCCCCTTCCCGTCTTTGCGGCAGTCTCTTCCTTTGTAGAGGAGATTATCGCTCCTATTCCGTCTGGACCTGTGATGCTGGTGATGGGCTCTTTGGCACAGGTACAGGGATATACCCTTCTCATGCTCTTTGGCCTCGCGGTAGTTGCGGCTTTCGGAAAGCTCCTGGGCGCACTCGTCGTGTATGTCATCGCAGACAAGGCAGAGGATATTCTTGCAGGACGTCTTGGTTCCCTTATAGGCGTTACGCATGCGCAGATAGAATCGTTCGGACAGCGCCTTGGGAACGGCTGGAAAGACTATGTTCTCCTTACAGTGCTTCGCATGCTGCCGTTTGTGCCAAGTGCCGTTATAAGTGCCGGAAGCGGCGTACTCAAGATACCCCTCCGCCTCTTTATATTCTCTACCTTCATTGGCTCTATTGTGCGCGATGCATTCTTCCTCTATGCAGGGTACGCAGGACTTGAGGTTGCCGGCATGCTCCTTGCACGTTTCAAGACCATTGAGACACTCCTTCTTGGACTCCTTGTATGTATAACCCTTGGCATCCTTGCCTATCTCTACCTCAAGCACAGAGCACAGAAGTCTTCTTAGTTGTCTGAACCAATAACACCAATACCGAGATCGCGGTCCGCCTCAACGAGGGTTATAAGGCTATCAAGCTGTTCCTTTGCTTCGAGGTATAACAGATATGCCTCCTTGCGGGACCCTTCGTCTCGTGCGTCTCGTGCTTCTGCAATGGTTTCGTATATGTAGGTGAGAGACTCATCAATCTCAGCGCGATCCTCGACGTCAATACTTGCCGCCTCTTCAAGCAACTGACTAAAGACACCCGTGAGAGAGCCTTCAGTCTCTGCTTCCTGCTCCTCAACAGCGGAGCCGTCCTCAAGAGAAGAATCGAGAGCGTCTTCTATACCCTGCTCTACGTTTTCAGACGCCGCGATACCTGAATCAACCGAAAGCGCTATGGACGCAATATCTTCTGCAGACGATGGATTGCGTTCTGATACCTCTCTCAGCACAAGGCTGTGTGCTGAAAGCACTGACTTGATGTCTGTGTTTGCGTTAAGTGCCTTATCAGCCTCTCCTGACGCTGAGAGTTCTGACACGTCTTTAGACACCTGCTCAATACTCTCTGCGAGAGACTCCTTAATAAGGGCGGTTGTTTCCTTGTCGGGACTCTTTAGGGTTGCTAGGGAGAACTCCTTAAGACGGCGGTCTACTCGTTCGATCTCAAACTTTGTTTTCTCTTCTTTATCAAATATAAGTGCCGACCGCGCTGGCTCTGTTACCCGAAGCTTTACTCCATATAGAGGGTCTCCCGGACGAGACGCCTCTGCAACTGACACCGCACCCGTACCACTCACCACAACAAACAGCATGAACGCGCTCATGTACCGCATGCTCGGAGCATGCAGCCACGCGAATGGAGAACGCACCGGCACACGCGTCTGTGCCATGTAGGCCTTTAGAGTCTCCAGGCCCTCAGCCTTTTCAGACACACGCAACGACACCGTCTCTGCAAGACGGGTGAGGTTCTTCTCAATAGGTTCGTTGGTGTTCATAGGCTATAGATGCATCCGTTTCTTCAGTTCCTGAATGGCTCGGTGGATGCGGACCGAGACCGTGTTGGGGGCTTCTCCTAGTATCTCCCCAATCTCATTCACGGCAAGACCGTTCATATAGCGGAGCGTAAGGACTTCTTGAAAGGCGTCGTCGAGGGTTGCGATATTCTGCATGAGCATCGAAGCCTCAGCAATGTCCTCTGGACTCTCCAATTGAGAGTCCTCAGGATCAAAGCCTACCACCTCCTGCATCTCGTCGAGCGAGTAGGTCTTCCCGCGTACCATCTCATTCACACAGAGATTGCGAGCAGTCTTATACAGAAAGGCGCGCAGGTTCTCAATCTCATTCCCAGCAGCCACATAGGCCCAGGTTCTCATGAAGCTGTCCTGCATAACGTCCTGTGCCTTCTCGCGATCAAAGAGCTTGAAGGCGCAGAAGCGAAAAATCTCGTCCGCATACTCGTCATATGCCTTGATGAAGGCTGTTTCAGTGATCTTACCCATATGTAGGACAGATGAACGAGCAAAGTGTTACAGACCCGAACCTGTAAGGTTCTGGAGCCTGGCCTGTCCTATATATGTCCCCGGTAGCGCACGCTTTGCCTTGCGGGACTAAAATATCGCTAAAACCGTGCATTACCAAGCATCCTATCAAGTAATACCCTTATTGGCATTATGACTACTACGAACAACACACTCGTCGCGAAGCTTTTCGCGGTACTTGCGGTTGTAGGTCTCGTGGCTTCGTCTGTCGCCGTACTTGCCCCACAGGCTCGTGCCCAGACAACGACCATCCAGACTGCTACTGCGGTTACCGCGTTCTATCGCGATATGACGATCGGTTCTACCGGTGCTGACGTTACAGCACTTCAGAACTGGCTTATTAGTAAGGGACACGCTATCCCCGCTGGTGCAACTGGCTACTTCGGTGCCCAGACACAGGCAGCGCTCGCTCGCTACCAGGCAGCGAATGCTATCGCACCTGCAGTAGGCTACTTCGGCCCAGTGACTCGTGCACACGTGAACCAGGCAATTGTTATCGTTCCTGGAACACCAACGAACCCAGGCAACGGCTCGAACGAACTCGACGGTGATGAGGCTCGCCTCTCCAACTTCGATCTTGTTCGCGAGCAGTCCTCAGGTAACGAGGGTGACAAGGAGGTTGAGGTCGCAACCGTTGAGTTCGACGTTGACGGTGGAGACATCCGCGTTGAGCGCCTTGACCTCCGTGTTGAAGGATCGAACGGATCCCTTAACACGCAGCCTTGGCGCTACTTTGACCGCATCGCCATTCTTGCAGACGGCAAGGAGGTAGCGGACAAGGACGTAGATTCTCGTTCTGACTGGAGCCGCTCTGGAGACAGCTACCGCCTCTCCCTCACAGGCCTGAAGCACATCGTTCGCGAGAACGACGCTGCTGAGCTCACACTTGTTGCAGACATCGCTGGAAACATCGACTCAGCTGACATGGCTCAGACCTTCGTCTTCAGCATTGACGACCGCGGCATCCGCGCTGTTGACGCTAAGGGTATCCAGCAGTATGTGGGTGAGGACTCTGAGACCGTATCCTTCGGCTTCGACGCTGAGGAGAACGGCGACCTCCGCATCTCTACAAACTCTGACAACCCAGATGCATCGATTCTCGTTGCTGACGAGGACCGCGAGTCTGGCGAGTACGATGTCTTCGTGTTCGATCTTGAGAACCGTGACGACGTTGACTCGCTCCTCACAGACCTCACTATCGATGTTACGGACATGAACATGGGTGTTGACGCATCGGATGTTATCCGCCGCGCAACCCTTGAGATTGGTCGTGACAAGTTCCAGGGAGACGTAAACGCGTCTACCATCGAGTTCGATGACATGGACGCTGAGATTGATGGAGACGACGAGGTTACGGCTACACTCGTCATCCGTCTTGCACGTGCTGCAACCACTACCCCGATTGCCTTCGCTCTTGCAAACGCAAACGTTGAGGCAGAGGGTGTACGTAGCGGCAACGACGCAACTGTTTCAGGGTCTGCATCCAGCGAGACTCACACCATCGCCTTCACCGGCATTGTTGTTGAGCCAGTCTCAACATCACAGACGGTAGTGACTCCTGGAAGCGATGCATCATCGACCTACGGAACCTACAGCATCAGGTTTGAGGTTACTGGTCTTGAGGAGGACGCATACATTGCCTCAACCTCAGCTACAACCGGAACCGTTGGTGTACAGTACGTGATTGGCGGCAACGCGTTTGCAGGTACTGAGAGCACCTCTCTTACCTCAACGGCTGACATGGAGGACGGCTTCTACCTCGTTCGCGAGGGAAGGACTGAAACCTTCACGCTCACCGTTACGCTTGATCCAAGCACGGCAGGAACCTACGATGTTCGCCTCAACAGTGTTCGCTTCAACGAAGAAGCAGACTTCACCGGCAGCACCGTGTTCACGGTAGCGAACAACGCTGACTATCGCACCGATCCTCTCTACATCGCGAACTAATATCGCTTCGTAGATAGAACTAGAAAGCGCCCTCCCATGAGGGCGCTTTCTGCATATAGAGGCTAGCCGCGGTAGCTTCCGACAATAAACAGCACGGTGCCCACTATGGGAATGAGCAGGATGCGGAATCACACACCTAGAACATATGCCGATTGACGTGTGGCAGCGAGCAGTGTTCGAGTATCATCTGTATATGACTGAAAAGAGAATTCGAGGTGGCACCGCGCACAGACTACCCGCTGACATGCGCACCGCGCTCGCGAAAGATTCAAAGGCACTGGCGACTTGGAACGACATAACCCCACTCGCCCGTAACGAGTGGATTTGCTGGACTATCTCTGGTAAGAAGACGGAGACACGAGTAGAACACGTAGAGCAGATGCGGGACAAGCTCAAACAAGGTATCCGAAGGCCCTGTTGTTGGATTGGGTGCGTGCATCGCACAGACAAGGCGATTAGTCCTTCTATTACTGCCCTGCTCGAAAAGAAAGGGAGGTAAGTACTACCACCACCCTATCCCGACACTCGTCATTTGCGTGCGAGTAATGGGACCAAAGTATCCAGCAGCTGGAAGAATACCCGAGAGACGTTGGTACTCGCTTAGAGCCTTCTGTGTATAGGGACCGAAGTATCCGGTTGCCCCTACGCGCCCTAGCTCCTGTGCCTCTAGTCCTTTCGCTTGTTCAATAAGAAGAGTTTGAAGCATACGTACATCCTCACCTTCCATACGCAGTTCAAGATCACGAATCGAAAGCGTGGTAGACGTAGAAGTAACGTCTGGGAAGAGTGTTGGCCACTGACTCTTCAGCTGCTCTGCCGCCTCAGGCTTCCCGATACTTACGAGATTACGCACTCGTGCCGTCACACTCGTTCCCGTTCTCTTTGAAGACGAACTGGTTGAGGCCTCCGGTACATCCTCTTCCTCTCCGAAGAGACCGAACGTTGAGAAATGATCGGTTGAGCAGGTAACCGTCTTAGCGTTTGTATTCACGGAACAGTCTGATAGTGCGGTCCATGCACTTTCGTTCCATCGATAGATACGCAGCGATGTTTCAACGATTCCCTCCACATCGTCAGCGCCGTACGCGAGCGTAAGCGTTATGGGCTCTTCAAACTGTTCGATAACCTCGAAGGTATCGGTAACCGCATGAAGTTCGTAAGTATACGTTCCCACACTCGCGCGGCCGATAGGCACACTTGTTGAGGCAAGCGCAGCACTGTCATCAATCTTTTTTATTTGGAAGTGTGCTGAAGAGGTTGAGAACGAGGCAGGAACGGTGAGTGTAATACCGCGACCTGAACTCATGAGATCGATAGTGCCTCCTGTTGTGGTGGCAATCTGACTTGCGGTCTGTGCGGTCACGAGCGCCGCCCCGGTACATCCTTTTGTGGTAAAGCGGTTATCATTCCCCCACAACCTCGTTTCCGCTCGCGTCTATCGAGCGAACACGGTAGTGGTACGTCACACATGCCTCAAGGTTCGGGATGGTAACAGCGTGTGAGAGCACCCGAGGAGAGATGTCAGACTCGGTAGTCGATGCCGTATAGCTGGTACTTGGGCCATACTCCACAAGAGAGGATGCGAGTTCGTCGGTAGTCCAAAGTACGGTTGCCTGGTCACTTTCTGGACTTACAGTAATACCTGATATCCCAGGAGCAGTCTCGTCTGGAAGCGCATCAGTCGTAAACGTAAGATCGCTTGAGGTCGCAGTGTTAGAAGCCGCATCCGCAGACTGGACGCGGTAATGATACGTAGTTGCAGGAGTAAGTCCTGAAAGGTGCAGCGTGTGCGAGGTACCAAGACTTGCTGACGTAGACGCGCTTCCATACGAAGACGAGGTTCCGTAGTCAACACGCGAGTCTCCTGCTTCGTTTGTGGTCCAGGTTATGGTTGCGGTGCTTGTGGCAAGACTGGTAACAGAGATGGAGGAGAGTGTAGGAGGCGTGGTATCCGGCGCATCGATAAGACTAAACGCCACACCGCTCACCGTGTGCCAGGCACTAGAGGCAGCGGCGTCGTCCTCGGTACGGATACGTACGTAATAGTCACCCACAGGAAGTGTAGTAGTTGCCGTTCCAACAAGATACGTCCCTCCTTCCTCTCCGTAGGTGAAGGAGACGTCCCCTTCAGCTCCAAAGGGAGAGCGGTAGTCGAGCACGAGCACAGAGAAGTTGCTGCTTGTTGCAATCTGCAGACGGTAGCGTACTTGTTCAGCATCATCCGGGTCAGCAAGCGTTGCGGTAAGAGTTGCACCAGAGAGGCTTGAAGACTCGACGTCTCCTATGAGCGTAGCTGAAGCAACATTTGAGGGTGTGCTTGGGGCCGCGTTCGCAGAACCAGTCGTAAAAGAGCGCGTTGGCGAGAGACTACTTCCGCTTGCATTCACCGCTTGTACACGCCAGTAGTAGTTGGTGCCGGCAGCAAGGTTGCTGCCTGGCGTATATGAGGTTCCCGTAATGCCCGTCTGGTTCACCACCGTACTTGAGAAGTTACTTACGGTTGAGATGAGTACGGTGTAGGTTGAGGCACTCGCAACGGGTAGCCACTCGAAGGTCGGTGTGAGGGTTACGCCTGACGTACCGTCTGTTGGATTAACGAGCGTTGGACTTGTTGGTGCACCTACAGGAGCGAGGTACACGAGCTCATACGGCGCATTCGTATTGACCGTGTATCCGCCAGAACCGTTTGGCGTATAGCGAATGGCTTGTTCAGCAGTTAGGCTCGCGGTGTTATGCGAGTACTGAATGCTCGTTGCATTATTCTTTCTGATTCCTACCGTTGCACTATCGCCCAGTGCCCTGCTACCTCCCAAAAGATCGCGATACTGAATCTGGACCACATCACTTCCCTCGTACAGGATTACCTGGAACGTACCGAGCTGGATACTGGTGCCGTGGAAATAGATGTTCGTCCATTGCGTTACGAATTTCCGCTCAGGCGCGCTGCCTATCGTCGCGTAATAGATAATCTGACTGCCGTTGGTATTGAGGTCATCCCAGAACGCATAGATGGAGTTGTCAGCGATGTTGCTGCCGCTGATGGCTGTGTTGAGTGGGACGTTCGAATAACGGCTGTAGTTAGCGGCAAAGTTGAGTGTGCCGTTAATATTTACGTATGTCTGGGTGTAGTCAGTACCGTAAAAGTCGAAAGTAAACCCAAGATTGAAGGGACCCGCACCAACATCATCTCCCGTCAGGGTCGTATTCGTGCCCGTGTAGGTTATTTCCCCATCAACCGCATGTGCCGCGGAGGGAGCCAGGAAAGCAACGAGAGCGATAGTCACAAGAGCAAGAATCTTCAACGAGTGAAGCCTTGGTAAGGTTTGTGTGAGCCACGCCATAGTCTTCATATTGTACATGAAGACTTCACGATGAAGAGTCGCTGGGGGCATAAGAAGCCCGGCAGCCTTAGCTACAGGGCTTCTGAGTTACTCGATCTCAACAAGTATCTCGTTCCGAGTCATCCAAGGCGCGGTGAGCGGAGCATTGTATCCAGCGTATTCTGGACGTCCTACAATAGTAATTCCATCGCGCTCAAGAAGAGACAGGAGTTCTTCCTGCTTCTTCTCAACTCGCGCACCATCACGGAACCAAGAGAACCTGAGCGCAGCAACCGTGCGACTCTCCTGGGGAACGATCATGACACGAGCGTCGTTGGGCTTTGGAAGAGTCTCGAGTGTGTACTCTGCAGGCATAACGAAAGAGACGATACGTCCGGCACCGCTCTCTTCTTCGAGAACCGGTGCGGTCATAGCAAGCTTCACATTGTCCGTAACCACTACAGGTGCCGTCATGGAAATCTTTTCTGACTCCCGTTCAAGGACAGGGGCGGTCATATTAATGCCCTTCTGTGCTGTGTTTTCCCCGAAGATATATGCTGCAAGAATACGGAAGCCTTCGTTGAGCGCTTCTTCGTGTGTTCCTGAAACCTCAACCTGAGCCAGGATATACGGCTCATACTGTCGTATCTCATATCCCTGTCGCTCTTCGATAACCGTATACTCCGGTGTCTTAACGGAGCGCTCTACGAAATAGCTCAACGCACTCCACACACCAAGCAGACCGACTACCACAACTGCAGCTATATACATGTAGGTATTCATTAGGAGATTGATTTGGTTCTGTATAGGGACAGAATCTACCTCTCGTAAGAGATAGAAGGAGTCCTCCCCACTCTACACCGATTCCCTAAAGAGATGCAGGTAGTCCCCATATCCTTCACCCACCATGTCTGACCTTGGAACGAACTTTAAAGAAGCAGAGTTTGTGCAGAAACGACGTCCACCCTCCTCGAGCGGTCCGTCTTCAAACACATGCCCGACATGCCCTGCTTCGCTGCGTATCTCAGTACGCACCTCAGAAAGAGAGTTGTCTGCATGCATGGTTACAGAATCGTCATCAATGGTTCTCCAGAAACTTGGCCATCCTGTGCCTGAGTCGTACTTGTGGGTGCTTGAGAACAGCGGCTTCCCCGTAACGATATCGACATATATACCGTCAGCCTTGTTATCCCAGTAGGCGTTGTTGAACGGCGATTCGGTGCCATTCTCCGCAACCACATGATATGCGAGTGGGTCGAGATTCTTGAGTAACTCTGCAATCTCTTCGTCCGTGTAGTTGTAGTCACCCTTCTTCGATACGTCTTCAGCATTCATGGTTGTTTGTTCAGATTGTAGAAACTGTATCGCAGCATCTCTTGCCCAGGTGTCTTCTACAAACCCCGCTCTGCCTGATGCCTTTTTGTACTGCTCGTAATGGTCTGCAGCTTTCTTGTAATAGTCTTGGTGGTACTCCTCTGCTTTGAAGAAGACAGTGAACGGGAGCACGTCCGTCGCTATTGGTTCTTCAAACACACCACTCGCCTCAAGGCGCTCTTTGGAATCGAGGGCTACTTCTCTCTGCTCATCGTTTTGGTAGTAGATGGCTGTGGTGTACTGGTACCCCGTATCGGCAAACTGCCCATCAGTGTCTGTTGGATCTATATGAGCCCAGTAGATATCAAGGATTTCCTCTGTTGATATACGCTCCGGATCATAGGTTACCTGTACCGCCTCCCGGTGTTTGGTAGCACCCGTTGCAACCATGAGATACGTTGCGGTCTCTGCGTCTCCCCCTACATACCCAGAGACCGCATCGATAACTCCCTCCTCTTCTTGGAAGTACGCTTCCGTGCACCAGAAGCACCCGCCTGCCAGGATAATAGTTTGGTACGAGCTGCTACGTTCTTGTAGAGACATCCCGGGAGCAAAGCGCTCAATAAGGGCATTCTCAAACTGTATGGTTGCGCCATATCCTGAATCAAGGATGAACGTCTCAATCTTCTTATCGAATCCGGTCAGTATGGCTATACCTACGAGAATGATAAGCACACCAAAGATCTTCTTTATCGTTCCTGCACTATCCATACGGCTACTTAACGCGTTTACGATACCTTGCCCAAAGTACGCGATAAGGAGGAGCGAGAGCGCGAGACCGAACGTGAAGCCTAGAAGATAGAGTAGTCCCGTAGCAAACGCCGCCGGCAACACCGTAGCAATAATGAACAAGTACGTTGGTGAGCAGGTGGTAAAGACTGGTCCAAGCGCAAGCCCAATGAGCACATCACCCACATGACTCTTCTTCTGGTACCCGCTCCCAACCGCCTTGTTACTTAGCACACTGAGCTTCTGCACATAGGGCACCTTTGCCCAGAATGAAGGGAATACTATAGCGACACCTACAAGAATAATGATGATGCCCGAGAACCAATTCCAGAATACCTGCGGAATATCAATGAGGAGTGTTGTTGCCTTGAGAAGCAAAGTGAACACCACAACGGAGAGCGAGAGCGATCCAATGACCACCAGCGCTCTTCGAGAGATGTGTCGTCCTCCGGTCTCTGAGGCCCCCACCACAACTGGAAGAAGCGGCAGTATGCAGGGCGCTAGGACCGTAAAGACGCCCGCAAGCACTGATATACCGAAGAAAATCATCCTACTGAATCTGTGACACGAGACCCGAAAGGCTCGGAGAACCGCTCCACTTCTTAATCAGGGTGCCATCAGCTGCTACCTGCACAAGCGTGTGCTGAGTAGTGACGCCATACTTCTTCTTTAGTTCTGTTTCAGTGTCGTAGTCAACCTTTAGGATAGTTACGTCAGACGGTATCGCACTAAGGTTACCTTCAATGTCCGCGTTAAGTCCGCGGCACGATGGGCACCATGACGCATGGAAGAACAGAACGACGTCTCCCGTTTCAGCGAGAGCGAGCTTTTCTGGTGCGTAGGCGTCATACGATCCTGCTTTCATCATTTTCTCGCCATCATCCATCATGGCACTATCTTCCTTCATCATTTCCTTCTCGGTCTCCATGGTTGAAGCCTCGTCCATCATCGTCTCGCTACCCATGTTCATAGAGGCGTACGCCACACCCACAGCAATACCCGCGACAATAAGACCGATAATGATTCCAGTAGTTTTGTTCATAAGAAATAGTTATTTCGTACTCTGTACGTACTGGTAAGTGTAGTAAATGCAAAAGTAGATGTAAAGTATACTTTACATCTACTTTGTGGATAAGCACTGATTGATCTACCGATTCTTGTCGCTCCAAACACGTGTCACAATCTTGGCAACAATCATCGCAACAAGAGTTAAAACAAGCCACGGATCAACTGAGTGTGTGTAGCCCTGCACCACAATTCCAAGCGTGAGAACGCCTGCACCAGCTAGAAATGCATTCCTTCCCGCTAGAGTACGATGAACTCCCTCCCGCTCGTCTGAAACCTTCTCGCGAAGGATAAAACTTGCAAACACTCCAAACAGACCAAGAGCAATAGCGAGCATGCCCATCACCATCATGTCGGGCATCCAGAAGTGGAACGGGTTAAGAAGCAGGACGGCAAGCACAATCAGGCTGATGGCTACGAGTGTCTCTAGAAGATTATTTCTCATACGATATGGCAAATAGCTTTTCAACGGGTACGTTGAAAAACCGAGCTATCTTTAGGGCTAATAGGATTGACGGTGCGTAGTTCCCCTTCTCAAGGGCAATAATAGTCTGTCGACTAACATTAACCTCAGAAGCGAGTTCTTCCTGGGTCACTCCCTTCCGGGTTCTGTATGTACTAACAGTATTCTTTATCTTCTCCTGCATGGGTATGAGTATAGAGGGTTGCGTGGGGACAGTAAAGCTGGCTTTACATGAGTAGACACAAAGAATATCAGGACCGGAACTGACCTATTCCAGAATCAGGTCTAGCGTGCGGTACTAGGCCCTACCACCACAATCCCGAAAGCGCAGCATTTGTCATCTGCGACCGTGTCTTATCACCAAAGTACCCTACCGCAGGAACAATACCGTTTGCCGCCTGGTACTTCGCGAGCGCCGCGCGAGTAAGCGCACCGAACACCGTCGTCTCGTTGCCAGCTGATCCAGGTCCTGCCTCTGTAACAGTAAACCCGTTTGCGTTCAAAAACTTCTAAAGCATTGCTACGTCCTCTCCTGTCATACCCACTTCAAGGTTGCGCACTGCTGGAGCGATGGAAGACGACGGCGCCACATCTGTTGGAGCAACAGTCCCATATACGCAGAGGGACTGCTTATGGCTTGAGAAGCGTTGGTAGTTTATTGCGGTTGTATCTTTGCAGCCATAGCGAACAGATCCTTTTGAAGAGCTTCGGCGAGAGTTTTCCGGCTCTGAAACCTCTTCTTCCACAGACACTTCCTTCAGAGCCATAGAGAATACCAATCCAGCCGCAGGGAACACCCAATCGGTGTCTGAGCCAACTTGCGTGGGAACGAGGGTGTCACCATCCGTAATACCAAGACCAGTCCTTCCATTCTCATTTGCACCAAATGACCACAAAGAGTTGTTGGTTTTGAGTGCCAAAGCATGCGCTGCTCCTGCGGCTATCACCGCCCAATCGGTGTCTGAACCAACCTGCGTGGGAACAAGGGTATTACCCGTGCCAGTATTGAGACCCGTCCTACCATTCGTGTTTCCGCCGAAGCTCCAGAGGGTGCCGTCTGACGCAAGAACCAAAGCGAAGCCGGTTCCTCCTGATACGGCCTCCCAATTAGTTGCGACACCAACCTGGGTGGGAACGAGGGTGTTACCCGTGTCAGTATTGAGACCCGTCCTACCATTCGTGTTTCCGCCGAAGCTCCAGAGGGTGCCATCGGTCTTAATTGCAAGCGTGTGAGCATCTCCTACAGAGGCCACTTCCCAATCGGTGTCTGAACCAACCTGGGTGGGAACAGTGGTGTTACCACTTGTAGTGTTAAGACCTGTTCGTCCTGAATTATTAAATCCGAAGCTCCAGAGTGTGCCATCTGACTTGATTGCCACTGAGTGATAGTCTCCTGCTGACGCGAGCTCCCAATCGGTGTCTGAACCAATCTGCGTGGGAACAGTGGTGTTACCACTTGTAGTATTAAGACCCGTCTGTCCAAAACCATTGGATCCAAAACTCCAAAGTGTGCCGTCTGATTTAATTGCGAGAGAGTGAAGATACCCTGCTGACACTAGTTCCCAATCGGTGTCTGAACCAATCTGCGTGGGAACAGTGGTGTTACCAACGACCGTACCTAAACCAGTTTTTCCCGCATCGTTAGATCCAAAAGTCCAGAGTGTTCCATCTGATTTGATAGCTAGGGTGTGAAATGATCCTGCAGATACCGCCACCCACTCTTCATCGCTACCCACCTGTGTGGGTTCTGTAGACTCGTCAACTGAAACACCCAAGCCTGTTTGCCCATACTCATTCTCGCCAAAACTCCACAACTCAGAGGGGTCTTCCTGAATCAGGGTGTCCGCAAGCACACCATGCGTTGGGAAAACAATCATGCCGAATGCGGCCGCAAGGAGTAGGGATTTCTTTATAGGTATCATAAGGAAATACTAGCACCGTAGAGGTAATGCAGACCGAACTCTTCTGGGTACAGTAGCGAGCCCGGGTCCTTCGATACTAAAACTAGACTGCTGACCGTCTTGAGTTAGAACCGTTTTCAGCCCCGTCTGGGACGATATTCGAACGAATCTATAAAAGAAAAACCACCCATATACCGGGGTGGCGTCGGTTGACGTTAAGACGTCATTCTTGATGACGATCTGGAAAAAGCGCGAAACCATTGTTACTGCTGAATCGTAGCCACACGCAACAGTCTCCAAGACCGAGGTGATTCCTGAGCAGGCGTAAACGCATGACGTAGGTGACGATGGACTGAGCCACCATGTCAGCGTCCCGACCCTTCGCATTGCCTGCCTGGATTTCTATCTCGATCGTCGCCATGTTCACATCCGTCGGATGTGCCGATTGCTGACGAACGCAGATTTCCTTCGGGTCTTGCTCTTCACCCGATAGATGAATCAGAGCTCGAGCAACGATTTGCTGAAGTTCAAGCTTCAGCTTGTCGATGAGCTCCTGCTCGACTTTGGTTGGATCGAAGTGAACGATAACGTGCGGCACTTGAGCCTCCTTCATGAGTTGTAGAACTGGGCACTTCGAAAATACTTTAGAACGATATTTATTAAAAGTCAATTGCTGGCCGTCTGGGACGATATTCGAACTCTTCTATAAGATAAAACCACCCCAATCATCGTTGCTGGGGTGGTAAACAATTACCTGGAATTAGTGGCCAGGTGCCACGTGGAAAACTCGTTCCTCGTTGCCGTCTTCAGAAGAAGTCACGAACAAGCTGCGAGGATTCACCTGACCCTCTTTGGTTGTGAAAGTGAAGAGCAGCTGAGCATCGAGACTTGTTTCTGCCTCAAAGAGCTCCACAAGCCAGCGAAGCGCCGGTGGAGATAGCTTTCCAAAACTCAAGTGCACCTTTTCGTTTGTGGTGCAGAGCTCGGCCATCTTTTTCCCATTCAGATCATACACACTCGTACGATAGACTGGCTGATCCGCGAGTTCACGAAGCGCTCTGAGGAGACCTCCGAGTTGCGGTTTTTTGCTGGAAGCCTGATTGTCCAAACAAAACGTAACGCTCATTTTAGTATCTCCATCTGTAGGGTGCGCGGAAACGTTGCCAACCGCATTACCTACCTGGAAGGAACATGTACAACGTTCCTGTTTAAATAGCACAATATTTATGAAAAGTCAATGCTGCCAGGTTTGGACACGTTCAGAACAATTGACTGGAGGGGTCTCGCTCTTGAACTCCAGTATTTCAGTCTAGTTATGGCACCCAAGCAACTTCTTTAAGCCTCCGAATCTAGTTCTTTCCTCTTGATCTCAACAGTGGAGTTCGGAAACTCTGCCTCGAGCCTAACCAGCAATTTCATTGGGTTCTTGTTGTTCTTATCAAACCTTAGTTGCTCGTCTTCAACGTCAATGAAGGATTGAACGTAATCGTCCTTATTCTGCTTGCCCTTTATTTTCTCGCCGAAATAAATCACCGCCATCCTTTTGCCGTTCTTTTCGCCCAACCTTGCTTGAACCCAATAGTTCTCATCTTCCGCATCATCTTTGATCTGGGTTGGAGCCAGATCCAATGAGTAAATCTCATGTCCGAGCCTTTTATGCCCTTCAAAAGTTCGATTTACCTTCCTTATCAACTCTTGGTAGTCATTACCGGGACATTCGTATTCCTTGCCACAGGTCGTACAAAGCCAACCATGTATATACTGCCCCGTCTTACTAGTACCCAAGTTTGCTTGAGCCAAGGGCGATCTGCATGCGTCATTTGAGCAGAAAGGGTTATCGCCTAGGAAAGTGTCCCCATAAGTGGAGTCTATTGGTTCCCAGAAAACCCCGTGTGCTTTAAATAACTTTCCACTCATATAACTTCAATCGGATATACATCTGTTGCCGGCTCTTCGTATGGATGCACTTCTCTAATTGCATTAAGTACATCTTGGAGCTTATCTTCCTCGCAGACTGTTTCAATGCGATCTTCTGAGACCTCCTCAAGTTTCCCAACAGAACCTATAGTTGGGTTAGCTCCTTCCTCCGGCTTGAAACGACCAGTGCCTTTAAGAGTAAAAGTGCAGTGGGAATAATTCCCAATCTTTCCAGCACCTGCATCGCCCATTGCTTCTCGCAGTTTATTCGCGTGATCTGCCGGAACGTATACGACTATTTTATATCGTTTGCTCATAGTTCAATTGCTGATAGCAAAGCACCTTGTCCAGCCTGAAGAATATGACCTCGCTCAAATTGTATCCAAAAACACTCAAAGTGAGTTGGTTCTTGCGTGCCGTCGTGGTCTTCCTGACTGTTCCATCGCTCAGGAAGTTCTTCGGTAGGTTCCGCGAGGAAGAAGTGCCGTTCGTGTATTTCTGCTTTCTCGGGAGACATATCGTAGGTAGCCGTGCCTAAAGAACGAATGATACGGAACGTGGAATATCCGGTCTCTTCTTGTAGTTCGCGCAAAGCCGCAGTTTCTGGTTTCTCATTCTCTTTTATCGTGCCAGCAGGAACTTGAATACCAACTTCTTCATAGGAGAAATCCGCATGACGGAAGACAAGGAGTTTACCGTCCTTTACCGCATAGACTATTACTTTTTGCTTAGTAAGTTTTTCCATAATTAAAATTCCTCTGATGACCCGTTGCCCATATTTACAAACTTAATTCCCTCCGCTTCTATAGGAGCACCAATCCAGCGAGGAATACTCGAACTTTTTACCTCCTCTGTATACATCGCATCGTGTATTGGAATAACCACTTTCGGCTTAAGCAACTTCGCATAGTCAATTGCTTCAGAAACTTTCATCCACGGACCGCCTGTTGGAAGTGCGAGTATCTCAACCTGCTTTGACGGAGTGTCGTGGAGCGCATCACCCGGAATGTAGAACTTATCGGCAATGAGATAGCCAGTGTTTCTACACGGAGAAGTAGACCCGTAGATAATGGCGTGGTCGGATCCGCAGCTTTCGACTGACACTCTCGCCACCTCAATCCGCTCTCCCGGTTCAATAGCCTGATATTCAATTCCAGCTTCCTGGAGCTTCTCACCTACCGCAGCATGGGTGATTACTTTCGTACCTTCGTTCTGTGAAAGAAGCGTCTTAAGTTTCTCGATATCAAAATGGTCTTGGTGTTCGTGCGTGATGAGGATAGCATCGAGGTCGGAGACGTCAGGCACTTCCGGATTCCATGAACCCAGGTCGGTGAGTACCTTTGCGCCATCAACTTCTACAAGAAGGCAGGAATGTGCGAATTTTGTGATTTTCATAGATTCTGTATATCTACAATTAGCTCTGGAAAATCCGCAGCATTAAAGTGTTGACGGTCGTTAAATACACGCGCGATTGCGGTTGGAAGTTCTCGCTGATATCGCTCAAAATTGCTGAACGGGACCATCTGATCATCTTTGCTGTGGTAGAGCATAACCCTACCTCCTTGTTTCTCTAGACCAGAGAGGTTGGTCAGAATATTAAAATCCACATAGGGATGATCATCGGGAGCATTGTATGGAGCCGCAACTAAGAGTGTTGCTTTTATCTTCCTTGGATACGTCTCTTCAGAAAGATACTTAGCGAGAAATATTCCACCTAACGAATGACCGATAAAGATTACATCTTCCTCAAGTTGGGGTACGAACTTCTCAAACCAAATCTTCCATTCTGCATAGCGTGCGTTCTGAGAGTTAGGCATGCGAGGCAGTATTACCTCATACGTATCACCGAGGACTTTCTGGAGATTACCCTTCCAATCCAAGGATCGAGTTCGCTCAATAGTTACTTCTTGCTGCTTCAAATCAGCAATATACTCCTCGTACGTATCGAAAGCGTTCCCTCCATGGATAGCGAATACTTGCTGCTTCATGGCTTAATTATATCGCTAAATTTGGAATCCGTAGAAGTCTAGATTTACTGACTAAAAATGAACCCATTTCGGCTCCAGAACCAAAATGGTGAATGCATATCAATTGGGTCGATTCCGCTTCCCTTCAATACCTCGCGCCAGCGATTTGAGATTTGGTCTTTGGAAAGACTAATCGATTCATCTTGGGTTATCACTGCAAGTCGTACCGAACACTGCGTTATGTGAGTATCAGGAGCAATATCAATTTGGTCTCTATTCTTAAGCTGTACTCCTCCGTAGGTAGAGAGAATAAAGGACCAATAGTTGAATATCTTCGGGCCGGACAGATATGGGAATCCCTTCTTATAATCAACTTGGATAAGTTGCTTTAACTGTAAAAAATCACTATTGGATGCTGTTATAAGATTCTCAACTGAACCCCAGTTCTCGTCTATGGTCTTAGCTATCGTACGCCAGGTATTCACATGTTTATTCGGTTGAAGAGCGACTTTATACTTCATCAGAGCAGCTCTCACTTCCTCCTCTGACTTCAGACTTACTGTGTGTACATCAAATACAAACTTTGTTTCTGGATCATTAAATGTCTTCAATGCTGCCTCCCAGAGTTTGTAACTATCTCGCTGATAGTTAAGTGCCATCGGAAGTGTGAAATACGAAAGGCGTTCTTCGAATTGAGAATCAATGAACCCAGGATTCGTGTCTTCCGGCATAACAGTTTGTCCGAGTAGACCTGATTTATATGCGTCCTGAATGCGCCTGCAAGCATTTACGATCTCTGCATTCTCCATAGCTCCATTTTAGCAGTGTTCGTAGCTTTCGATGTCTCTAGGACTCGAACCGTAAAATCTCCCGTAAATGTTGGGGTTCGAACTTAGGCTGCTTTGCACGGAACTAGGACTCGAATTTCGAGTCTCGTAATGTGGCTTAAAATATGACGCACCTCGGTCTACCGAACCTACCTCAAGTTGGCTGGCGGACTGGGACGAGGATCGAACCGGGGTACTTTGCGCACTCGTCGAGGCCATGGACCAGATGCCGAAGCGGGACGAGTTCGTGAGCCTGCTGCGGGAGGTGTGCGCGCACTTCG
>JALHOO010000002.1 GCA_022842945.1 Minisyncoccota bacterium | reverse complement strand
GTACTGTACGTCCTTGTAGTCTACGAACTTCTTGTGCTCTATCTCTTCTGATTGATGTGCCATGATGATTACTTAACTGAAAACTAGAAAGGAATGTCCTCGGGATTGATCTCCTCCTCAGGGTACTGGATATCTGCTCCCATATCGGCTGGTGCCTGCTGTGCCGGTGTACTGTCGCCCTGTGCAGGACCTGCAGCATAGCTGCCGCGCTGCTGCCCATCTCCCCCTGCCTGAGCGCCGAACTGGAACGTATCTACAACGATCTCGGTGCGATACTGCTTTGCTCCGTCCTTATCCCATGAGCGGGTCTGGATGCGTCCCTCGACATAGATGGGACGTCCCTTCTTGAGATACTGCCCCATAACCTCTGCCGTGCGACCGAACGCAACAATGTTGTGGAACTCTGTCTGCTCCTGCTGCGCGCCTTCCTTATTCTTGAAGGAGCGGTTTGTAGCAAGACCAAATGATGCAACCTGCTGGCCACTCGGAAGCGCTTTAAGCTCCGGGTCGCGGGTGAGGTTTCCGTAAAGAAGGACTTTGTTTAGGTACATATACGGTAAGTATACTCCTAGACTCCAGCCTCCTTAAGAGCTGCGTCGAGCTCAGTGTCGTTAACTTCAGCTTCAGCCTGGTTGGTCTCCCCCATCTTGGCGTAGATCTCGTGCATCTCAGCCGCGTGGATTGCTGCATCCTTCTCCGTGCGGAGGTCGATGTAGCGGAGAAGGCGTGACTCAGCCTTTGCAGCCTCAAGGACAGCCTCATGCTGCGCAAGATCTGCCTCGTAGGCAAACCATGCGAAGTACGCGCTATCAAAGTCCCGACGTCCCCCTCCCTGCACCTTCTGAGAGATGGTGTAGGCAAGCGGTATCTTCTGCGGCTCGCCCTCAGCAACAATAGTTGAGGCCTTTTCGCGAAGGGACTGGTAGGTCTTTTTCACTTCTTCCTGTGGCAGTTCAGGATCGATATGGAAGCCGAGCTCATACACACGGGACTCGTTATATCCCGCTTCAAGCTCCTGCTCGGTGCTGCCTGCACCGTCTTCGATTTCTGTGTTCATATAACCCGCGCACTGTACCACAGGAAAAGACCGCGGACAATCTCACTTCTTGCTTTTATATGAAGTGTGGTATATTCCACCCGACTGCCCTTTCAAGAAACAGGAGGCTACGCTGGCCCAGTTCGATCAAGGCTTAATTGTCATTTACCCCGTTCCGCACGATTTGGCCCGCGACGAGCACGGAACCCCAATCTGCGGCCCCAATACCGCAAAGGCCTGTGACGAGGCTATTGCTTATGCTCGTTCGCACGGGCTTGAGAAGTGCATCCTGCTCTTCACTGCCACAAATGACGGCAGTCTGTGGGACGGCCGGAAAATGGGCCGTATCATGGAAGAGTACGTCGCCGCGAAGGAACCTGACATTCTCACGCACTACACGGAGGCGAGAAGTTTTAATACTTTCGGCGAGGTTGGGGCCATTGCCAGGTTCTTTATTGGACGTTTGCGCCACAGCAAACCGCTCGACAGTCTCGTTCTGATTGTGAAGGACTGGCACGCTCGCCGCCTGAAGCTCATCGTCGAGACAGTGTTCCGCAAGTACAACCTGACCGTACCGTATGACATACGCTCGCACGTTGCTCCCGTAAAATCCAAACACCAGAAACTGGAATCACTGAAGACTGCCCTCGTCTTCGTTCAAGGACTGCTTTACCATCCAGGCACAGACTAGTTGCTTCAATCTGCACCCCTCAAAAGGGGTGCTTTTCTTTAATACTTCTGTGTACAAGAGCTTCAACCTAAAGTGAAAATAGAGTGCGTGCGTTCTCAAGTACAGTCTCCCGGACTGTCTCCTTATCCCCTCCCCTAATCTCAGCAATAGCCTCAACCACATCAATAACCGAGGTTGGCTCGTTTCGCTTTCCTCGAATGCGCAGTGGCGCTATATAGGGAGCGTCCGTTTCCGTAATGATGCTCGTAAGGGGGATAGTACGTACAACCTCGTCATAATCACGTGCAAAGGTGAGCACTGCCGTGAACGAGAGCGTGAACCCAAGGTCAATAAAGTCGCGAGCTTCCTCTACCCCTCCTACAAAGAAGTGGATGTCTCCCCGAAGACGCTCTCCGTATTCCTGCTTATACGAGCGAAGGATGTCGATCATGTCCCGGTATGCGTCCTGCGTTCCCTTGGACGGCCGTGAATGAATCATCATCGGCTTGTTTGCCTCAACCGCAAGCTCAATATGCTTTTCAAATACCTTCCTCTGCTCGCCCTTCGCCACCTCAACATCGAGTGGACGATAGTTATCAAGACCGCACTCCCCTATCGCTTTCATCTTCGGATGTCGAAGAATGGCACGGAACGAATCCTCATCAAATCGCTCGTCGAGTACGGCGTTCGGATGCAATCCTGCTGACGCATAAAAGTTTGGAAGGTTCTCTACGAGTTTCAGTGCACGCACCGAAGAGTCGAGGTCGGTACCTACAACCATGCCTCCCACCTCCTTCTCCTGCATTATCTTCACAACCTCAGCACGATCCTCGGCATACTGATCGAACTGTATGTGGCAATGCGCATCGAAATACTTCATGTGGAATACCGTACCACAAAAGGAAAGAGCCCGTCTTGCAACGGGCCCTGACACAAAGATCCTATTTTGTTTTTTGCTTCTTCTTCAACTCCTTTACTTTGCGCGCGACAATCCTTGGGGTTGCCCCTTCCATGACTACGTCGCCGAAACCCGGAATATTCCTTATGGGCCTGTGTCCACGCCCGTAGGGTGTGTCGAGATAATTCTGATACATGATCCAGCCGATTAAAACATAGGCTGAACCAGTGAGAATTACCGTGAGCAATGGCTGACTAATTGCCATGATGCTCGCGCCGCTAGCCAGAGATAGAGGCACCATTATTGCCAACCAGGCAGATACCCCTCCTCCATGCCACCCCGCGCTCCAGAACGAAAAGAATGCGGCAATGAATAACCACGCGAGAAGAACATTTTGTATCTCCGAACCTCTGGAACCTTCGAAGAACATCAACGCATGGATGCCGCCGAAAACGAGTAATCCAACAAAATGGATACCCAACATGAACTTGAACATTGAGGAACCTTCCCTGCAAACTCTGTCGAGAGTTTGCGTTCCCGTGCTCGCTATGTCAAACGAGGGAAAAGATTCTCTGGCTTCTTGTTGCTCTGTACAGCATCAAGTACGAGCTCGCTTGTAGCCGGCATGATAGACGCAAGGTGCGTTCCTATAAGTGCGAGCTTCTGCACGAGGAACGTAATCTCTTCCCGTCCTTCGTTCGCAATGCCGTCGTCCGGACTCTTCACTTTCTTGTATGGCTCCTTCGCGGTCATATACGCGTCGCACTCCCCGATTATAGAGAAGATGTATTCAACCGCATCGTTAAAGCGGAATGCCTCAAGGTGCTCGACAAACGCGGTGTCGATATCCATGTCACCCTTCTGTAGCTGAACGGATCCTGAAAGATTGTCCTCCGCGAGTTTCATAACGCGCGCCACAAGATTCCCGAGTCCGTTCACGAGGTTAGCCAAATACCATTCGTCGAGCCGCTCCCACGTAACATCAGAGTCTTCCGTAGGATGCACATGGCGAAGAAGAAGGTAGCGCGTGGCTTCAGTGCCGTACTTCTCTATGAGTTCGTAGGGACTAATAACGTTCCCCAAGGACTTCGACATCTTCTGCCCTCCCGAGTTAATGAAGCCGTGATAGAAGACGTGGTCTGTGTTCTTGATGTCCGCTGATAGAAGCATGGCCTGCCACATGATGGACTGAAAGCGCACCTGATCCTTTCCGGCTACCTGCACGGTCTTTCCGTCTAGCCAGAAGGCCTTGAAGTTCCCAGTCTCTGTTGGCCACCCAAGAGTAGAGATGTAGTTGGTGAGCGCATCGAACCATACGTACATAACCTGTGTGTCGTCTCCAGGAACCGGAATGCCCCACGAAAGTCGCGCCTTCTCGCGAGAGATACTGAAATCCTCAAGACCGCCCGTAACAAACGCGATAGCCTCCTGGCGACGCCAGTCTGGAATAATGGCGTCCTCACGCGAGAGATACTCAAGAAGCGCATCCTGATATTTTGAAAGACGGAAGAAGTAGTTCTCTTCTGTAATAGTCTCGAGCGTAAGGTTGGTGTGAATGAGACAGTGTCCGTCCTCGCCAACCTCCTTCTCGGTCTTATACGCCTCGCACCCGACACAGTACAGACCGCTATAGCTCTTCTTATAGATATCGCCCTTCGCCTCACACCGGCGCCACATCTCCTGTGCCGCACGAATGTGCCGCTCCTCTGAGGTGCGGATGAACCCGTCGTTGGTTAGAGACAGCCCCTTCTTCAGCTTCTCGAACTCCGCTGCGTAATGATCCACGTACGCCTGTACATCCTGCCCTGCTTTCTCTGCGGCCTGCAGAATCTTCTGTCCGTGCTCGTCGGTACCGGTGCTGAAATACACGTCTTCACCAGAAAGACGCCATGAGCGTGCGAGTGCGTCCGCCTGCACAAGCTCAACCGCGTGCCCTATATGTGGATCAGCGTTTACGTACGGAAGTGTAGTGGTAAGGTATCGAGCCATGCACTACGTGATTACACTTCGGCCGTGGCTTTCATGCGCTTGGTGCGCTCAACGTCCGTAAGGAACTCACGGAATGCGGCAGCCAGCGGAATAGAGAGCACTACACCAAGGAACCCAGCCAGACTTCCGCCCACCAGAAGCGCAAGGATAACCAAGAGCGGCGGAATTCCTACCACCTTATTCACCACGAGTGGGTAGAGAAGGTTCCCTTCAAACTGGTTGATGATAACGAAGAGGCCAGCAACGATAAGTGCGAGCGTAAGACCACCGGAACCAAAGGCAACAATGGTCGCAAACACACCTGCGATAAGTGAACCGAATACCGGCACCAGGTTCATAACCGCTGCGATAACCGCAAGCAAGAGCGCATACGGTACTCCAAGAATAAGAAGCCCTAAGTACGTAATGGTTCCTGAGATAAGGGAGAGCAGTAATTGTCCCTGCATCCACTGCCCTATCTTCCTCTGTGCCCTCTGCCACAACCCAACCGCATACTTCTCATGCTTTGCCGGTGTGGCGAGCTTTATAAAGTCCTCTACACCCGTAGACTGCACCGCGAAGTAGAAAGACAGCACAATAACCAGGAAGAGTGAGAAGATACCACCGAAGAACGTAGAGATAACGCGCACCACACCCCCTGAGGTGTCCGCAAACGCAGACTGGAACGCGAAGAGCGTATCGAATATAGACTGAGACTGTTCTGTGGACGCCATGGTGCGCGCAGTCTCAGGAATACCCGTAAGCGAGGATGGGAGATTTAACGTATCTAGATACTGCGGAGCACTTGAAAGGAAGCTCTGTGTTTCAGAAAGTATTGGCGGCAAGAAGGCATACACAAGTCCAAACAACGAGCCAAACACCATGAGATACATAAACGTAACCGCAACGATGCGGTGGATGCGACGCTTGGTGAAGAACATCACGCCCGGCTCAATCGCAGACGCAATAACAATAGCCGTGAGTACCAAGAGAACGATGTCCCGCAACAGCCAGAGCGCATAGGCTACAGCGCCTATGGCAATAGCCGCTACCATGGTGCCCGGAGTAATGGTGATGGAGACGTTCTTATTCATAGCGGAAATGGTACCACGAAACAGAAAACGGCAACCAGGTCATGGTTGCCGTTCTTGGGGCACATAGGCCACACACTGTCGCACCCGTACACGCTGAAGCATTTCCGGCCATATCCACTGCCCTGCCGCTCCCGTTCGACTGGGCCTGCAGACTTCAATTGCCACACGATGCATGGTGGCAATCTCTTGGTACTGCCGAGGACTCAGGAGCCGGTCTCTCTGCACAAAGACATGGTCCTGGACCTTAAAGGGTTGGTCAGAGATCGCAAAGAATTCCGCGTGATACACACTCACACGCATAAGGGTCTCCGGGTTTGGAACCCTCGAGCCAGGTTCTGCAGCTCCCCAAAGGAGCGCAATCAAAAACAGCATGATTCTCTCCTTTCAGGAAATGAGCAGTCTGGACGCGAGCATGCGCCCCAGGCTCTCTCCCGTCAAGGATTAAACGAGTGCGGCGCGTATCTTCTCTGCCGCTTCAGCAATACTGAGACGCTCCTGTTCACCGGTGTCGCGATGGCGAAGCGTAACGGTATCTTTGAGATCTGGAGTCTCGCCGAGCGTATCGAAATCAATCGTAATGCAGAACGGTGTACCGATCTCATCCTGGCGACGGTATCGCTTGCCGATGTTTCCGTTGTCGTCCCATGCAATCGCGGGGTGTATCTTCTGGAGCGCCTTGCGCACTTCCCTCGCCTTCTCAACGAGTTCAGGCTTGTTCTTAAGAAGCGGGGACACCATAGCCTTAACCGGAGCAATCTTTGGCTCAAGAGCGAGATACACACGCTTCTCTCCCCCAAGCTCGTCTTCTCGGTATGCAGAAGCAAGCACGGCAAGCATCGTTCGTCCTACGCCAAGCGACGGCTCAATAACATGCGGCAGGAATTTCGTCTTCGTTTCTTCGTCCTGATACTCAAGAGAGACGCTCGACCCTTCCTGGTGTGCACGCAAATCAAAGTCAGTACGGTACGCAAGACCCCACAATTCCCTGCGGCCAAACGGATAGTCAAACTCAAAATCAATCGTGCGCTCTGAATAGTGTGCGCGGTCCTGAGGTGCAACCTCAAGCTCATGGAGCATAGAAGACGGGAGACCAATAGCCTTCGCAAAGGCGAGCATGCCAACGCGCCACTCTTCGAATGCCTCTTTCCACGCATCAGGACGAACAAAATATTCCACTTCCATCTGCTCAAGCTCACGCACACGGAACACGAACTCGCGCGGCGCTATCTCGTTGCGGAATGCCTTTCCGATTTGTGCGAGACCGAACGGAAGCTTCGGATGGAAGCTATCTACAACGTTCTTAAAGTTAACGAACATGCCGCCCGCGGTCTCTGGACGCAGGTACACGGTTGCAGACTCGTCTTCAGACGCGCCTGCCTTTGTTGCAAACATCATGTTGAACTGACGTGCCTCACCAAGAGTTCCCTTCTTTCCGCACTCCGGGCACACCTCCCTGTCCTCTATATGATCCTCTCTAAAACGCTTCTTGCAGTTGCTGCACGCAACGAGCGGGTCTGAGAAACCAGACACATGTCCTGACGCTTCCCAAGCTTTCGGGTTCATGAGTATCGCGGCGTCTATGCCGTACATGTCGTCACGCTCCTCAACAACCATTCGCCACCAGAGATTCTCAATGTTCTTCTTAAGCGCAACACCAAGAGGTCCGTAGTCAAAGGTTCCCGCAAGACCTCCGTAGATCTCAGAGCCGGGGAACACGAACCCGCGTCGTTTCGCGAGTGAGACTATCTGTTCGAGCGTTACGTTCATAGGTATAAAAGATTATCGTACTTCGCCCTTGCCCTGCACATGTGCCGGGTCCGAGAGTGTCTGTGTGGTAACAGAAGAGACACTTGCGGTGAGCTGCTTCTGTGCAAATGCGTCATATCCTGTTGCGGACACGAAGGACAGGAGTACAGGACTTGTACCGCGCTGAGACGCGCTTGGCAACAACGCCACCTGAAACGAGGCTTGCTTGCTTGAGCCCGTACCAATCTCCCCTGCTCTCCACGTAACCACACGTGTGGCTGCGTTGTAGCTAATAGAGCCGTCTGAAGGACTCGTAGCGCCCATATACCGAACATAGGACGGGAGCGTTCCCGTTACCACCGTGTCCTTGCTTGCGCTAACGGCACTCCCGGCTGAGAGCGCAATAGTGTACGTAGTCTCCTGGTCTGCAACAGGAGGCCAAGGACCGGTGTTCTTAAAGGCACCGGTGCTATAGAGCGCATTCGCTGAAAGACTGAGATTAGTCCCCACACGAAGCGTCCGGACAACCGAAGAAGATACGCTCTCCGGTACGTTACTCTCCCCCACGCGGCGTCCTGCAACCGAGATGGTTGCCGTAACGGTTGGGCTCTGAGCACCCTGCAGGCTTGCTGCAGGCTTAATACGGAAGTTGAACGTGCCGCTTCCCGTAGCTCCTGGTGCTAGGTTTCCAAGACTTGAGTCTGTCTCACGGGAGAACACTACCGTGGTATCTGAGGAGCGATAGAAGCCTCCGTAGGTAGTAACAGTTGCCGGATCAAAGGCGGCACCGGTGAGGCGCACGGACACCTGGCCATCAAGGATAGGAGTGGACAGCGTATTCACCCACGACACCATTCCCTGTACCGACTCCCCTGGGGCGGCAGTAGGGTTTGTCCCGCTGTCGCGATTCAAGGACAGTGTGGTGGCAAGGAACGGCTTCTTTAGCTGCACCGGAGCTTCGGCAGTTGAGTACGAGATAGCGAGCGTATTAGTGTCAGTACCGCGCTGGATACCTCCCGTAAACCGGAAGAAGCGCTCATCGTTGTTCTCCCCCGTAAGCGTACCGGTAACCGTTATGGTGCGCTCTTCTCCGGGTGCGAGGGTTCCTACCGGAAACACCGGCCCCTCCCCGCGGCGAGGGGTAAACCCAAACGGATACTGTGCGAGCACCGCAACGTTCTCAAGCGACTCCTTAGCATTCGAGCGCACCGTAACCGCAAACGATAGCTGCTGTCCCACAGATACCTCAGACACCGCTTCAGCACGGACAGAGAGCGGGGACGACGTAATAACAACCTCGTACACTGCTTCCTTCACATACACGGCGTTCGATCCCTCTATACGATACTCAAACCGTATAGGAACACTGATGCGCTCTCCCTCGCTTCCAAACAGCACCATGCGCACCGAACGAGTACCTGTCTGTCCGGCTTCAATGTCGCCAACCGTGTCCTCATACGAAAGAAGTGGCTCTTCGGGATTCTCTGGCATGCGTGCGCTATCCGGGAAATCAACCGTAAGCACGGTACTGAGCGCAGGGACTGGGTTCTTGTTCTCTACAGAAATAAGCAGCGTAACCGTGTCGCCACTTCCCGTTGTGGTGGGACCCTCGGGCGTTATGGTAATACTGTCTGTTGATATCGCCCGTCCGCCAAATATAAGAAAGTACGCAGCTGCTGAAACCGCCAGTACGAAAAAGAGTGTGGCGACACCAAGAAAAATAGCAGCCCACGAAACCCGAGGCTTCTTTGGTGCGGGAGGCGTCTCAGGAGGAGCCCACCCTTCCCCAGAAGACACTGGAGGCGCAGCAGGCGTTAAGGTTGGAGCCGGGAAACTCGGCGGCGCGTCAGCGGCATAGAGCTTCTGGCGCAAGCGTTCAAGAGTACTGGTGTCGTCAGGAGTGGTGGGCGGCATCGTTCCCTAGTATAGCAAGACGCTTCCCTTCCTACAGTCCTGATGCGAGGATACCGCGGTTGATTCGAGTAACGAGGGCCCGCCGCTCTTCTGGAGGAAGTGGCGCGTACTCCTCAATATGAGGCAGCTCGCCCGCATCAAGACCAAGGAGTGCAAGGATGCGTAAAGCCGTTACGCATTCAGCGGTGTCCTGCTCTTCTTCTGAGAGCTCTGGCAAGGCACGCACGAAACTTGAGAAGAGCGTAAACAGAAGAGGATCGTTCGCTTCTCCATGTACGAGGCGCAGAAGGAGCCCGGTTATGCGCCCAGCACGCAGTCTTCCTGCACGCGTAAGCGTACTAAACCAACTCTCTTCAAGGAGGGCGCCAGACAGACGCCACCCTTCTTTTCCACGCACGAGCGTAACCTCGCAACGATCAAGGGTCTGTAGCGCATGTGCAAGTTTCGCTCCTGGCTTCCGAAGTCCCTCTGCGCGAGCACGCAGCAACCCAAACTCAGCCGTAAGGAGAGTCACGAGTGTGGCCGACTCCGCAAGCGGTGTCCGCTGCAGCACCACGGCTCCGGTTACATACTTATGCCGCATTACGCGTAAGCGAGAATCGAACCGGACCGGTTGAAAGTTCGGCGACGTACGCACCGTCTTCGCGGCGCTCAACCGTAACGCTGTCCTTTGGTGAGAAATCCTCGGTCTTTCTCGCTTCTGCAACCGCACGTGCAAAGGCGCGCTCATCCCCTTCTGCAACAAGTGCAGGTGTGAGTACGGTATCGAGTGCAATGTCTTCAGCGTTCATGAGTACCTCTTTTACATTCACTTCGTCAGCAAGAATACTCGCTAGATCAGGCGTGAGTGCCCCTGGAATGGATACTGAGGCGAGTGGCTGACGCACTTTTATGTCCGCCTTCTGGCGCAGACGAAGCACATCAGAGACAAGCGTTCGAACGCGAGTCATCTCTTCTATGTAGTTTGCATCTTTGCGGTCCTTTCCCGTTAGCGTATCCAGAAGAGAGCCCTCCACGCGTGGCCAGTCAGCAAGGTGCACACTCTCCGCATCATTCTCGTCTCGCACATCCTGGTACACCTCCTCTGCAATGAATGGCGAGAGTGGCGCCATAAGAAGTGCGCAGGTCTTGAGCGTGCTCCGGAGCGTACTGAGCGCAGCGGTGTCTCCATCACGTGCTCGGTCACGAATACCGCGTACGTACCACTGCGACAGGTCTTCAATAAGGTGTGCGAGTGCACGGGACGCGTCGTACAACTTATATGCATCCATGGCGGCAGTTATGTCGCGCACCGCACCACGGGTACGCGCCTGCATCCAGCGATCCATAGCCGTCTCCTTCCCTTCGCCCTTTCCATCCTTAAAGAGCACGTAGAACTTCGCACTGTTATCAAGCCAGGAGATAACACGCGCTGCTTCTTTAACCGTCTTCTCGTCGAAGTTCTTCGAGTCGCCAGACTGGTTCACGCTATACATCCAGAACCGAAGGGTATCAACCCCGTAGCGCTCTATAGCTTCCCAAGGGTTAACGACGTTCCCTTTGGACTTTGACATCTTTCGTCCCTTCTCGTCGAGAAGGTGCCCGAGGCAGATAACATTCTTGTATGGTGCGCCTCGTCCAAGAAGCGTACCAACGGCAAGCAGTGTGTAGAACCAACCACGCGTCTGATCTATAGCCTCAGAGATGTAGTCTGCAGGATAGCCAACCGTCTCAAGCTCTTTCTTGTTCTCAAAAGGATAGTGGTCCTGCGCAAACGGCATGGCTCCTGAGTCGAACCACACATCCATAACCTCAGGAATGCGGCGAAGTTCTGCACCCGAGTCGCCAACCAAGACCACGTCATCAATGTACGGACGATGGAGGTCGAGCTCATAGAGATCATTGTGTGGGAGCGGTACAAAAGGAATTTCAATAACCTCTCCAGGGGCGTAGGACACCTGCTCAAGTTTCTCTTTTGCCGCCACACTATCAAGCCCGTCAGCAAGAATGCCGAAAGACTCAAGACCAACCCCGTGCGTCACAATCAGAATGGTCTCTCCGCTATATCGTTCTTCAAGCTCATACAGGAAAGATGCAAAGCGAGACTTTGCTTCCTGATAGCTTTCCCCGCCTTCAGGTGCATCTGCATACCCGTGCGTTGAACGCCACGCAACGAAGTCTTCCAAGAATCCGCCCTCGAATTCCCCAAATCCAATTTCCCGCAAACGCTCATCAAGCACCAAGGCTTCCTCGGGTAGACCAAGTACGGTACGTGCAATTTGCGCACTCTCTCGCACGCGCAATACAGGAGACGCGAAGATGCGCGTTGGCGAGCTCGAAAGAAGCTCCTGTGCCCGCGCACGTACGCGCCCCCTTCCCCGCTCCGTTAAGGGATTCTGTGTAGGGTCGCTACTAAGCTTTGAAACAAGGGTATTCTCTGTTTCTCCATGGCGCATCGCGAGATAGCGGTTCCCGCTCTTCTTGGTTCGCGCCTTAAGCTCTTCTATCGAACCTATCGTAAGGCGTTCCGTACCGTCCGCACTCTCCCACACCGGAAGCGGCGTACCCCAGTACCGCTCACGTGAGATAGACCAGTCCTTTACGTTCTTGAGCCACTCGCCCATACGCCCGTCACGAATGTGTGCAGGTTCCCAATTAACGGTTGCATTGTTGGCAAGCAGTTTCTCCTTCAAATCCTGCATGCGGATGTACCACGAGTCACGCGCGTAATAAATAAGTGGCGTCTTGCACCTCCAGCAGAACGGATAACTATGCATATGGTTCTCCTTCGCGAAGAAAAGTCCGCGCGCCGTAAGGTCGTCAACGATATCAACGGCAAGCGTTGGCTTTCCGTTTTCGTCCTCCTCTTTAACAAACCTGCCCGCAAGGAATCCTGTTCCTTCAATGAAACGTCCATCTGGCGCAACAAGGTGCACCTTCGGAAGACCCACCTTCTGTCCCAGGTCGAAGTCTTCTTGTCCGTACATAACGGCAGTGTGCACAATGCCCGTTCCGTCTTCCGTTGTTACAAAATCAGCTTCGTACACACGAAACGCAGCCTCCCCAAACTTTGGTTTCTCTGTCTCAGACGCGAGATCCTTCGCATAGGTGTAGAGCGGAAGGTATGCACGCCCGACAAGTGCGTCGCCTTTGAATTCTTCTTCAAGTACCCACCCTTCCCCCAGTTGTCCTGCCAACTCCTTTGCAAGAATCACCTTCTCTCCGTCCTTCGCATACCGTGCGTACGTAATATTCTTCCCAACCGCAAGGCCGACGTTTCCAGGAAGCGTCCATGGTGTTGTGGTCCACGCGAGAAGATACGTCTTAGGTTCATCAACGAGTTCGAACTTTGCGGTTATAGAAAGATCCTTCACATCCTCATACCCTTGAGCAAGCTCGTGCGAAGAGAGTGCCGTACCGCACCTGGCGCACCATGGCACAACCTTGTAGTCCTTATAGAGACGTCCCTCGTCTGACACGTGCTTCATGATGCTCCACAGACTTTCCATATAGGGAGCCTCAAACGTAAAGTACGCCTTCTCTTGATTAACCCAGTATCCAATGCGGTCCGTAAACCGGGACCATTCCTCGATGTATGCCATGACGCTCTCACGGCACTTCTTGTTGAACTCCGCTACACCGTACTCCTCTATGTCCTTCTTCCCGCGAAACGAGAGCTGCTTCTCGACCTCAAGCTCAACCGGGAGCCCGTGCGTGTCCCATCCGGCACGGCGCGGTACCGCATACCCACGCATAGTCTTGTACCTCGGAATCGCATCCTTAAACGAACGGGATTCCATGTGATGCACACCCGGCTTTCCGTTTGCGGTTGGAGGACCCTCGTAGAACACAAAGCTTCCCTTTGGAGAAGACTTCTTCAAAGACTTCTCAAAAATGCCCTTCTCCTTCCAGAAAGAAAGGACAGCTTCTTCGCGCTTAGAAACTTCTGATTTGTCTGTATCAGCCATAGTCTCTGTATCCTAGCGTTTTGCGTACTAAAAGGAAAACGGCCCGCGCATGCGCGGGCCGTCTCGACGACTGCGTCGGACTATTTCATGAAGCTTTGGTAACGGTCCCTGAAGCGATCCAGACCGCTTCTGGGTCGCCCGGCGCCGATGACCAGCCGATTGACCTCAGCGTTCCTCGCTTCACGCGGAGGCCGCGGATCATTCTTGCGGCGGAATTTCGTCCCCCCGGTCCAGTTTGTCGAAGTCGTATCGGTGTCAGTCAAGATCTGCTCCCTCAAAACAGTAGTGTCCCCACATGAGGACAAGGACTACCCTACCGCTCCCCCACACAAAACACAAGGCTTCTATCTACATCTTCTCCGGAACCGGAATACCCAAGAGTCCAAGACCGTTCTCCATAGTTGTCACGAACGCACGCGCAACCGCAAGCTTGTACGCCTCATGTTCGCCTCCACGAATACGCTCCTTTGCGTAGAACGAGTTCCACTCTCCTGCAAGCTGTGTGAGGTACTGCGTAATTTGGTGGGAGGCCTGGATAGCTTCGGCGCGACGTGCGACTTCTGGGAAGCGTATAAGAAGGCGCTCGATGTCGTATACAGATTCAGGCGTGTCGCTCGTATCGGGCGTAAGTTCAGACTGCGCGAGCACCGACTTCGCACGCACAAGCGCATACTGCAAGTACGGTCCCGAATCCCCATCAAGAGACAAAGACTTTTCAGGGTCGAATATGATGTCGCCTCCCGCAGCCTGGCGCAGAATCATGTACTTAATAGCGCCAATAGCAACCGCACGCGCAACAAGCGGGTCCTCATTCTTCTCCAGTGCCTTCTGAAGTACCTCTTCTATGAGCCCTGCGGCCGTAACAACGTTTCCGTCGCGCGACGACATCTTGCCGGTGGTAAGACGAAGGAACCCGTGCGGTACGTGCGTTATCTTGCGTGCGATCTCAGGCGCAATCTCTTCAAGTGCCGCCAAGAACACTGCGAAGTGTCCACGCTGCTCGCTTGCGGTTGTTATATAGGAGTGATCAAGCGGACCAAGACGCTCCTCTTTCAGGAACGCGAGACCCACCTCCTTTGCTTCGTAGGTTGGGTTCCCGCGAGACGTAAGGAATACGAGCGTATGCAGACCCTTCTTCTCGCCGTCATAAATAACTGCGCCTTCACTCTCCTTAAACACACCCTTGGCGAGCGCATCCTTCACCACCTCCATACCAATGGGTGTGGTTTCGCTCTCATGTATCACGTAATCAAACTGCGTACCAAGCGCATTCCATATCTCCCTGTTCGCCGCAAAAGATACATCGCGTCCATGCCTCCATGTCTCAAGAAGCACCCGATCTTCCTCGGTCCGGTCTGCGTCCTCTTTCGCAAGCGCTACATACAGAGCCGTATTAAGTGCATCAATCTCCGCTTTCGCACTCTCGCTCTCTTCGTACGCACGGCTTCCATGGGCATACGCATCCCCTACCTCCTTAGCAGTTGAGGGTTCCACAATCTCTTTCTTCTTAAGCGCCCAAAGTGCTTTGGCCACGTGTGGACCCACATCGCCTCCGTACGTGTCGCGCAGCACACGCGCACCCTGATTCTCAAGGAGACGCGCACCTGCTTCTCCTATAACCGTACTCATAAGGTGCCCCACGTGCATCTCCTTGAATGGATTCGGGCACGAGTACTCAAAGGCCACGCGCTCTCCGGTGCGCACACTTCCCTGTCCCCACGCGCCTCCAAGAGTTCCGGCACGTGCAATCTCCTCGGCAACGCGCTCCTGCTTCAAGGTTATGTTAACGAACCCGGGACCTGCCGCCTCAACCTTGGAAGCAACGTCCTCAAGAGAAACGGAGAGCTTCGACACAAGCTCCTCAGCAATATCCCTTGGTGCTCGGTTAAGGGACTTTGCAGCCGCAAGCGCAGCGTTCGTTGCGAAGTCCCCGTGCGCAAGACTCGCCGGCCACTCAATAGCGAACACAGTGTCGTCTGCACCCATGTCTGTGAGGGCAGCTCGTACGGCTTGAGTTAGCAGGTCTTCCATTAGGCGGATAGTACCAGAAAACAGCCCGCTTCTCACGAAGCGGGCTGTTTTCTCTGTGTCTTACGCACCGAGCACGGCAGTGTTCTGCGAGAATGCGTACAGCATTGAGCTTATAATCGCGAGTCCAACCGCAAGCACCGCCGCTGATTCGAGAAGAGTCTTTCGAAGAGTGTTCATAGATATGTTGGTTACTCGCTGGCAATATACCCAGTGAAGCAAACCGCACCTGAAGTATTCGTGATGTTAGACGAAGGACGCGGGAACAGGGTGCGCGAGCGCGAGTGTCTTTATGCGTGCCTTCGCGCTCTCAACCGTAGCGTCGTCGCGCTTCGTTAACACCTCGAGCATGATGCGTGCAATCTCCTTTGCGTCTTCTTCCTTGAAGCCGCGTGTGGTCATGGCTGGTGTACCGAACCTAATACCCGACGGATCAAATGGCTTCCGTGTGTCCCCCGCAATAGAGTTCTTGTTGAGCGTCATCCCGGCACGATCAAGCAACGTCTCAGCGTCGCCTCCAGAAATACCGAGAGATGAGAATACGTCCGCAAGAATGAGGTGGTTGTCCGTGCCGCCAGTTATAAGGCGCACACCTCCTTCTGAGAACACACCAGCCATTGCCTGCGCGTTTCTGATAACCTGGTGTGCGTACTCCTTAAAGGCTGGTGTTGCCGCCTCCTTAAGGGCAATGGCCTTCCCTGCAATCTGATGCATGTGAGGGCCTCCCTGGAAGCCTGGGAACACACTTCGGTCTATGAGGGTTGGGAGGTTCTCGATAGTCTTCTCAGGCGCACGAAGCGGTGTGGAGACCGTACCCTTAGAGAGAATCATGGCGCCACGTGGACCGCGGAGCGTCTTGTGTGTGGTGGTGGTCATAATGTGGAACCCGTGGTCGAGCGGATTCTCAAGTGCGCCGCCGGCGATGAGGCCTGCGATGTGCGCAACGTCCGCCATGGCAACCGCGTCTACTTCCTTCGCGATGTCCGCAATCTTCTTCCAGTCTAGAGAACGTGGGTATCCGGAGAATCCTGCGAGCACAATCTTCGGCCGCTCTCTCTTTGCAGTGGCGAGCATCTCGTCGTAATCAATCTCTCCAGTCTCTATGTCCTTCATACCGTAGCGCACAAAGTTGTAGAGCTTCGTCATGTACGTAACCGGCGAGCCGTGCGTGAGGTGTCCTCCATGCGCCAGGTCCATGCCAAGTATGGTGTCCCCCGGATCAAGCCACGCAAAGTATGCAGCAATATTTGCGGCAGCTCCTCCAAGAGGTTGGACATTCGCGTGGTCCGCACGGAACAGTGTCTTCGCACGCTCAATAGCGAGCGTCTCAACTTGGTCCGTAAACTCCTGGCCGCCGTAGTAGCGCTTGCCGGGATAGCCTTCTGAGTATTTGTTCGTAAGCACACTTCCCATCGCCTCGCGCACTGCGAGCGATACGTAGTTCTCTGAAGGGATAAGCTCAAGTCCTTCAGCTTCGCGTGTCTCTTCTCCTTCTATGGCGACGAAGACTTCTGGGTCTTCGTTCTTGATGTGGTCGTAGGAATGCATAGGTCGGTTCCGTGTAGTAGTAAATGCGTGCTCGCCAGTGACCTTATCTCATGGTTCTTGAATCCTACCGCTTTACGCAGAAACAGTAAAAGTATTAATTAGACGCACGATCTCTGTATGAATATCTTCACGAGACCGAAGCACTCCCCCACCCACACAATCAACGACGTGCCAATTAGGCTGAGTAGTCAGCAACCATTCTGCAGTCTTTATACTTTGCTCAAGATAGGCGCGGTCTTCTTCAACCGTATCCTTCTGTCCTTCCGCAAGTGATCCATTCTTCAGGGCACGCTTCTCTTGCAGGAGAACGAGGCTTGTTTCAAGCGGAACCCGTAAATACACAATTGCGTCTGGGCGCGGTATAGCAAAGACCTCATGCTCCATCTGATCAAGCCATGCAAGGAACTTGGTACGCTCTGCATCGTCCGCAATCTTGCCTCCCTGATGAATTTGGTTCGAGCTCGCATACCTGTCAGCAACAACTATCTTCCCCTCCTCGATTGCCGCCCTTATACGGGGTGCTGACTCAAAGCGGTCCGCAGCGTATAGCGAAGAAGCAATCTTCGGATCAAGGGATACGAAGTCCCCGCGTGTTCCTGCCAGACACTCGCCAATAAGGGCACCGAAGAAGTTTTTGTCGTATGAGGGAAAGTCTACCTTCTCCGCAGGAATACCCTTTTCAGTGAAATACTGCGTTAACAGCTGCGCCTGGGTAGCCTTCCCAGAACCATCATTTCCGTCGAGCACTATGAACAGGCCTTTTTGCATGACCTTAGTATACTAGGTGCATGGAACAGGCCTACCTCGACGCACTAAGGAGAATTATGAACGAAGGCGTCGACCGAGACGACCGCACCGGGACCGGGACCCGAGCACTCTTCGGGCTCCAAATGCGCTTTAATATGAAGGATGGCTTCCCCGCCATAACAACCAAGAAGCTTGCCTTTAAGGCCGTTAAGAGCGAGTTGTTGTGGATTCTCGAGGGTTCTGGAGACGACAACCGTCTCAAAGAGCTCAACGGCTCTGAGAAGACTATTTGGACCGCGAACGCTACCGCAGACTACTGGACCCCCAAAGCCGCCTTCCCTGGGGACCTCGGACGTGTGTACGGCGTGCAGTGGCGCAAGTGGCTGAAGCCCGACGGCTCAACCGTAGACCAGATTGCAGAGGTCATACAGACGATCAAGAAGGACCCAAACAGCCGCAGACTCATCGTTACTGCCTGGAACCCCGGCGAGCTCGACCAGATGGCACTCCCTCCGTGCCACATGTTCTTCCAGTTCTTCGTGGCGGACGGCAAGCTCTCTCTCCTCATGCACCAGCGCTCCTGTGACATGTTCCTTGGGGTGCCGTTCAATATCGCGTCGTATTCTCTCCTTCTGCATATGGTTGCGCAGGCAACGGGACTTGAGGCACACGAATTCGTGCACTCGCTTGGAGACGCACACATCTACAAGAACCATTTCGAAGCCGTAGAGGAGCAGCTCTCCCGCGAGCCTCTTCCCTTCCCGACACTCTGGCTTAACCCGGACGTGAAGGACATCGACGGCTTCACCATGGACGACATCAGGCTTGAGAATTACCAGTCCCACGAGACCATCAAGGCCCCAATGGCGGTTTAGCACAGGCCTTAGTACACTCTATCCACCATGGCACTATCTGACCGCAAGATCCTCGAAGAAATGAAGAAGGGCGATATTGTTATCTCCCCCTTTAACGACGACCAGCTCGCAACCTCAAGTTACGACGTAACGCTTGGAGAATGGTTCTACAGAGAGCAGCCACCCAAGTACAACCACAGCCTCTACAACATCTGGAGCGAGGAGCACACCCGTCACGTATGGGGCGCGGATGACGTACAGCGTGCCGTCCTCGCAAAGGAGGCATTCAAGAAATACAACTTCGACTGGGACAGCGGCATCCGTCCAGACGACAAGGTTATTGTGCTGCGTCCTGGCGAGACCATCCTTGCACATACGCAGGAATACATCGGCGGCAAAGACCACATCACCACCATGATGAAGGCGCGCTCTTCAACCGGCCGCCAGTTCATTGAAGTCTGTAAGTGCGCTGGCTGGGGTGACGTTGGCTACGTTAATCGCTGGACTATGGAGATCACGAACAACTCCAAGAACTACATCATTCCCCTTGTTGTAGGACGTCGCATCGCACAGATTATCTTCTTTGAGACTGGTCCTATCCGCGAGCGTGACTACACCAAGACCGGAAAGTACGCGAGCTCTACGAACCTTTCCGAACTCAAAAAGAGCTGGAAGCCAGAGATGATGCTGCCGAAGCTATGGGGAGACCGTGACATTAAGAAAGTACAGACATGGCACAAGAAGCCGAAAAAATAAGCCTCATCGTTGCCATTGGCCGCAATCGCGCCATCGGCAAGGACAACGAGCTTCTGTGGAACATCCCAGGAGATCTTCCTCGCTTCAAGCGTCTAACTTTGGGACATCCCGTTATTATGGGTCGCCGCACCTGGGAATCTATTCCAGAGAAGTACCGCCCCCTTCCAGACCGCACGAACATTGTTATTACTCGAGACCGTTCATACAACGCTCCGGGTGCGGTGCTTGCACAGTCTTTCCCTGAAGCTCTGTCACTCGCTCGCGACGCAGAAGGCGCTGGAGAAATATTTGCCATAGGCGGCCAGCAGGTATACGAGTGTGCACTTCCCTTTGCAACCAACCTATACGTAACCCTCATAGACGACGAAAAGGAAGGCGATGCATTCTTCCCCGCATACGAGAGCGAATTTACGAAAGAGGTTGCGCGCGAAGAGCACGAACACAATGGACTTCGCTATACCTGGCTCGATCTTGAACGAGGTTAGCTTTTCCCACCTTTTTGCCACTCCCCTCTCCAGAACAGAGGCGCATACAAATCGTCTTCAGGCGCAACCACAAGCTGATCATCAGTTTCGGTTCTATTCTTGAATACGATATTCTTGGCACCTCGTATGACTACGACCGGAGTCTGCTCATTCCCCTCACCCATTTCGAGTACCGCAGTAGCCGCAAGTGAATCAATAAGATTCGCCATCTCAATTTCAATAGTACGTCCGAATATATCTTTTGTGCCTCGATAATCACGGAGAGGATCGATGCCGTCCCACGAGAGCGCAAACCCCACTGCGCCACGCCTAAGGGGCACGCTCGTTGAGTCGGTTATAACAACAGCCAATTTCTCTATGCCATATTCCTTCTGAAGCCAGACGCGGATTCGTTGTGCGCTTTTAAAAGCATCGCTTGGATAGAGGATGTAATGCCCGCTACCATTACTTTCATCGATGCCGGACGAGCCGATGAGTACACCTCTCGCAATTGTAAATATTCTCCGCCATTTTGAAGCTAGGGGCTTGAAGAACCATTCTGATTCTGACCGCACGAGCGATTCCTTATCAGTCGCTTGCACAGGAACGCACCGCCCTTCATCTATCGATACCACTTTTGATGCAATCGCAATTATGTCCCCTTCTTCAAGAATGAGATCAGAATCTCGTAACGCTTCCATGAGCGAATCTGTGGGAGGAGTAAGGGTGCGGAGACGGTGCGCAGTTACCAGCATGTGCTGACTGTATAGGAAAAAGGCCCCCAGCGAAACTGGGAGCCTTTTTCCTATACGAAACGATCTTACTTAATCGCGATTCCCATGCTCTTGGCGGTTCCTTCCACCATGCGCTCTGCAGCCTCGATGCTTCCAGCCGTAAGGTCGGGCATCTTGGTCTCTGCAATCTCGCGGAGCTGGTCCTTGGTGATAGAGCCAGCCTTTGAAAGCGGGGTCTTTCCAGAACCTTTCTCAACACCCGCAGCCTTAAGGATAAGGCGAGACATTGGAGACACCTTGAGGACGAACGTGAAGGTACGGTCGTCATAGACGGTCATCTCAACCGGGATGATAACGCCCATCTGGTCGCGGGTCTGCTCGTTGAACTTGTTGACGAAGTCGCCAATGTTAACTCCAGCAGGTCCAAGCACGGTACCAACCGGCGGAGCCGGGGTTGCCTTGCCTCCTGGGATCTGGAGCTTGATCTTCTTAATTGCCTTTGCCATATGATTTGCTTAGAGACTCTACGTTATAGCTTGCGAATTTGCAAAAAATCGAGCTCGACGGGGGTTTCGCGACCGAACATGGCCACCATAACCTTAACCTTGCCGCGATCCTCATCTATCTCACCGATCTTGCCCTCGAGGTCCTTGAATGGGCCGTCCATGATAACCACAGGGTCGTCCTTCGTGAGGTCGATACGATGCTTCGGCATCTCCTGATCCATACGCTTCATGAGTGTGTTCACTTCGTTCTCCTCCATAGGAACAGGAGTGTTTCCAGCGCCAACGAATCCGGTTACGCGAGGGGTGTTGCGCACAACGAACCACGAATCCTCGTCTACAATCATGCGCACGAGAATATACCCCGGGTAGATCTTCTCTTCTTCAACAATGCGCTTCCCTCCCTTCACACGAATCTTCTTTTCTGTTGGTACCACTACCTCGAAGATCTTGTTCTCCATACCAAGAGACTCGATACGCTGCTTGAGGTTACGCTCAACCGCGTTCTCATACCCTGCGTAGGTGTGGATGGTGTACCAGCGCGGTGTCTGGTCTATAGCGTCGTCGCTGAACTGGGGAGCGGTCTGTATGTCCATGATGGAGTGCGTAAGAGACTAATTAATAGCCCGTGATGATGCGGTCGACAACGCCCGTGAACACATAATCGAGCCCAGAGAGGTACACCGCAACGAGCGCGGACACGAGAATGATGAGAAGCGTGTGCACCACTGCCTGCTTGCGGTCCGGCCACACGACGTGAGCGAGCTCGCCGCGAACGTTCCTGAGATAGGTGAAGAGTGATTTCATGTCGGTAAATAAAAAAGCCCCGCGGGCCTTGTATAAAAGCATGGTACTCCCTAGGTTTTAGGCTGTCAAACGAACACAGCCCCGCGTGGGCGGGGCTGTGTTCTCCATGTTTGTTCTTACCGAATCTCGTAGGTAATTGAGACCGTGATCTCTGTCTCGTTCTCTCCCATCGGAAGGGCTGGGGCGCGGTTTATCGCCACAGACTCCATCATCATGTCGCCCCCCTTTCCGTATCCGTACGGGTCATTTCCTCCCTCGTAGAAGGACACAACCTTACCGAGACGAACTCCAAGGTCTCCCGCGAGCTCCTTAGCCTTTGCGCGCGCCTCTTCAATAGCTTCTGCGCGCGCCTCACCCTTTACCTTGCTCTCGTCATCAACCACAAACTCAGGTCCTGAGATGTTCTGTACACCAAGGCCACCGAGTGCGGCAAGCACGTCCCCTGCCTTCGCAGTATCACGCACCTTAACCTGGACGGTCTGCGATACGTCGTAGCCCGAGATCTTCGGAGAACCTGCTGGAGGGCACGTCATGCCCGGGTAGCAGATTTGCTGCGAGTACTCGTACTTCGGAGACACGTTGTATGCGAGTGTCTTTACGTCGCGCTCCTCAACACCGAGCTCGTCGAGAGCCTTAAGTGCAGACTCCGTGCGAGTGGTTGCTGCGTCCTGTGCTGCGCCAACCTCTGTAGCAGACTCCATAACCGTAAACGTAATGCGCGCAGTATCAGGAACCATAGCAGCCGTTCCCGTTCCCTCAACCGTAATAGTGTTATATGGATCGCTCATATCACGCCCAAACGCCGTGTCCCACGCCGAAACAAGGAGGAAGAGGGCAAGAAGCGCGAGGACTCCTGCAGAAAGAAGGCGTATCGTGCGGTTTGTAGATAAATCGTTCAAAAGCTGGTCCATGAAATGTGAATTAAGGATATCTCTTATGCTATCACGACGCACAAAACCCTCTTCTCTTACGGAGCTGCCTGTAGTGAGGCCAAAAGCGTGTTCAGTGCTTGGTGTTCGGGGAGCGTGTCTACACTAAGTCCAGGCTCGATCCAGCCTGTTACATCATGCTCCGTAACATCAAAACGAAGGACGTTCCCTTCGCGCGCAAGGAAGTAGCTAGTATGCACGAGTGCTTCGAACCGCTCGATAGTGGTGGTACGAAATACCTTTCCGTTCACAGACTTCGTAGAGAAGCGCGCGAAGTCCTCGGCGGCTTCGTCTGCCGGCTGGTATCGCGTACGCGCGAGAATAACCTCGTCTGCAGTCTTCCCTGCTGGAATCGGGTACTGGTACACCACAATCGTATGGCGCACCGCTTCTGATAGAGACGGCTTCGTGAATGCGGCGAGCAACTCCGTATTCGCGCCGTAGGCATTCTCGTCTGCCGCGTAGCCCTCAGGGATAACGAAGCTCACGCCCGCAGAAGGGATCTCCACGTTAGGCGGGAGGCACGCGCTGAACTCGCAGGAAGGTCCCTCACGCCCCACAGAAGTGCCATCCGGACAGATCTTCGCTTCCATCGTGCACGCGCCCTCTAGAGCCACACCCGGACGTTCAACGGTATTGCGATACAGGAACGACGCTATACCGACCACGAAGAGAATAACGACGCCGGCAAGGAGCTGCTTCATATGCGCTACGGGGTAGGAGTGCCTTTGATTGAGTCTCGAATCTCTTCGAGGACCATGAGCTCAGCGCTCTTCTCTGCGGGAGGAGTCTTCCCTTCTTCCTGTTCCCTGCGCGCAATGGCAGTTAGGTGGTTTATGAGCTTCACCAGGAGGAAGAGCGCGAATGCTGTGATGATAAAGGTAATAACGGCTTGAATGAAAAGGCCGTACTGGATGGAGGCGTCGGTGGTTGGAATCGCCACCGCAAGATCAGCGAAGTTGATGCCTCGCGTAAGGAGAGACAGAGGCGGGGTGATGATGTTCGTTACGAGAGAGTTCGTAATGGCAGTGAATGCCGCTCCAATTACCACACCGATGGCGAGGTCGATAGCATTACCACGGAGAGCGAACTTCTTAAATTCTTGTAGGAATGATTTCATAGATGAATCTTTTATTTTGGGGCGGCTACCGGGAATCGAACCCGAATTGACAGAACCACAATCTGTAGTGTTAACCGTTACACCATAGCCGCCATGTAGAAGGTTTATAACACGATTACCATAAAAAGATGAGCCGCACTCTCGAGTGCGGCTCATCTTTTTGGTGCCCGGGACAGGACTTGAACCTGCACGCCTTTCGGCTTATCCACCTCAAGGATAAATGTCTACCAATTTCAACACCCGGGCTTCTCTTGTCAACTCAGAACAGTGACTGGTTCACTATACGCAACGCAGCCTCAATTTTCAACCGCTTGCGCGTAAGGCAGGTAGCTTCGGCGTTCGGATACATTCTTCTCAAGAGAATCTGAGTTTCCTTTTTCGCATACCGAAGCTGGACTACACAGCTCCCGCGTGCGGTGCTTATATGCCCGCGAACTCCAGCAAGTCGTTCGAGCGACTCTCGTATCCATTCAACATGGAGTCTGCTGGCAGAAACAAAACTCAAGTAGAACATGAAACTTTGCTTCCAGCGCGAATCGAAATAGCTCGTAAAAGACCCGTCACCATCATGGTGGCCACGTAGAAAATCAAAGAAGTATTCGTCCGGAATATAGAGCCTTCCGAGTGTATGGGTTTTTCTTGGCGTAAGTCCTGCCGAAACAAGGAACTCATAAAGCGTAACGTCACTGAACTGCACACGTGTAATCTTGTCTGTACTGTATGACCCGTACTTTTCACTAATTTTCACCGCCCTTCCAATGCAACGCATGAAGTTCTCTAATTGTTCAGTGTCTTTCGATGTAAGATCGATGTGTCTTCCATCAACCGATAACGACCCGTCTGTTGCTACGAGCCCCAACGCATACGCAATATCTGGCGACCATGTCACATCCTTTCTTTTCGGCTTTGGTCCTCTCGTTCCCATTCGATAACCCTAGCAAAGTAGAGTTAATGAAAAGATAAAAGGCCGACTTGTCGGCCCTTTATCTTTTGTAAAATGTTTTGGCTTACGCCTCCTCGTTCTTCTTCTCTTCGCGAGACTCCTCAGCAGCTACCTCCTCTGGAGTAACGATACCCTCGTCTCCCTCAGGGACGGTGTCCACCTCAACAACAACCTCCTCGGCTGGTGTCTCGACAACCTCGTCAACTTCCTCAGACTTCTCTTCCTCCTTGAAGTCTGTTGTGGAGAGGTTAACCATGCGCATGTTGCGGAGCTGGCGGCGAACCTCGCGAGCAACCTTCTCACGGATGAAGTAGAGCTTCGCGCGGCGAACCTTAGAACGACGGACGATATCAATCTTGTCGATAACCGGGCTGTAGAGTGGGAAAATCTTCTCTACGCCAATGCCGGACATGGTGGCGCGAACCGTAAAGGTCGCTCCAGCCTCGGTGCCGTGCTTAACCGCGAGGACAAGGCCCTCGAATACCTGAAGACGGGTTTTACCCTTCTCAACCACCTTCTGGTGGACACGGACCGTGTCGCCCGGGCGAATCCCGAGCTTGGTGCGCTCATCTTGTGCTACTGGGGTGTGGACTGCGTTCATTGCCGCGGTACTGTACCACGCCCTGTTCTAGCGAGCAACGAATGCCTCGCTTCCTGGAAACCGGGCAATGGCCTTTTCCATGTCCTCGGGGATTGGAGCGGTTATAAGGGTTCGGCCACGTGCAAGCGGCACTTCAATAGAATAGGCATGAAGACCGAGCCTTTTAAGGCCTAGATCACAGGGGCGACCTGGCGCATAGAGAGGGTCGCAGACGATGGGATGGTGAATTGCCTTCAGGTGCACACGGATCTGATGGGTGCGTCCGGTCTCAGGCATGAGAGCCACGAGCGAGTGCGTACCAATCTCGCCCACAACCTGGAAGCGCGTTAGCGCCTCACGAAGAAGCCCTTTCGCTTTAGGCTGCGCACTGCGCAAGCGGAAGTCTTTGTTCGAGCGTCCGATAGGAAAATCGATGAATCCCTTCTCTTCTGAAAGCGTTCCGTACACAAAGGCGAGGTACGTCTTCTTCGCGTGCTTATTCTTAAACGCATCCTTGAGCCGCTCATGCGCCTCGGGCGTCTTTACGAGGATAAGCACTCCTGAGGTATCACGATCAAGACGGTGCACAACGCCCGGACGCGCTATCTCGGTACCGTCCTTGAGCCTCTGCATCTCCCCAACGGTTGCTGAGCCCGGATAGGCACGCGCAAACCAATCGCTCGCCGTCTCGTCGGTTGAGTGTCCGTCAGGGTGCGTCATAACGCCCGCAGGCTTCGCTATGGCAACGATTTCCTCGTCTTCGTATAGGATTGTAGGCTCCATTAGAGACACCCTAGCACAAGACACTATCTTCCGTGTCTCCGCTCGCGCTCTGCGAACTCGCTAAGTACGCCATCGAACTCTTCTTTGGAAAGGTCCGGCCACTTGGTGTCCGTGAAAAAGAGCTCGCTATACACCGACTGCCACGGCAAGAAATTAGAGAGTCTCTGGTCTCCTCCAGTGCGCAGGATAAGGTCGGGATCAAGGAGCCCTGCGCTCCACAGCGCATTCGAGAAACTCTTTTCGTCTACGCTCTCCTTCCCTTCCTTGAGCAACCGGTTAACCGCCGCAAGTATCTCCGGACGTCCGCCATACGAGAACGCGAAGGCAAGCGTACCCTTCGTACCGCCTCGGGTCTTCTCCTCAGCCTCACTGATAACCTTCTGGATCTCTTCACTAGCAAGCGAGAAGTCGCCAATGAAACGAAGGCGGACACCGGCCTCTATAAAGCGCCCTACTTCATTCTTGAAGAGATGTTCTGCAAGCGCCATGAGATACCCCACCTCTTCCTTGGAGCGATTCCAGTTCTCGGTTGAGAACGCGTACACAATTACCTCTTCAATACCCGCAGACCCCGCCCATGTTACGAGGTCGTGTATCTTCTCTGCACCCGCTCTATGCCCCTCAAGAGTCGGCAGGTTGTGTCCCTTTGCCCACCGACGGTTCCCGTCCATGATTACCCCGATACTCCTTGGTGCCGTCTTACCCATACAGAATGGTGAACTCAGAGTATTCTCCTGTTGCCGACTTCCATTCGCTTGCTACGTTCTCAACACGCGCGAGTAGCGGTCCCTTGTGCAGTTTTGCTAGATACACCTCGAGCGATTCTCTCTTCCCCTCAGCCTGCACACGCACCGTTCCGTCTGAAAGATTTAGCACATCCCCCACGAGCTTCAGGCCTCGGGCCTTCCTCTGCGCAAAATCCCGGTACATAACCATCTGTACCCTCCCCGAAACAATTGCCTCAAGCCGTTCATGCATATAGATATGAACCTAGCATACGGACCCCAGGTTACTTCAAAATATTCTCAATATGAGGTACTCTAGCCTCTAGGCGCGCTTAGCTCAGTTGGTAGAGCACTCGATTTACACTCGAATGGTCGGGGGTTCGAGTCCCTCAGCGCGCACCATAAGGAAAACCGCCGGTATATACCGGCGGTTTTCTGTTTGTGCCCCCACCTGGAATCGAACCAAGATCGACGGCTTAGAAGTCCGCAGCTTTATCCATTAAGCTATGAGGGCTCCCTTAGAGTAGCGGTCCTAGAGAGAGGGGTCAACGAATCGGTATTCATTCCGGAAGCGACCTTGCTCCACTTCCCTAGACTGGAATACCTCTCGCACGGGCTCGACAGAACGTTCATCAAGTCCCGCACGCCCCGTACCACTCTCTCCGAGAGACGCACCTTGTTCGATACTCCGGAACAACCAGAAGTTCCAAGCCACACTTAGGACAACCAGCAGCACTGCCACAAGAAGGAGCAGCAACCAGTCACGCTCAGGACGTAGACGTGCCCCGTACGAGAATCGTTTCAAGAACGCATCAAGATTAAAAGAGAGTTTCATAGAAGATTATGGTGCGGGCGTTGACTGAGTTCCAAGTGCAAAGATGACGGTTGCCGTCCATTCACCTGACGGCGTCTCCCCTGAAGGGACAGTGTCGAAGGTTACACGTTCAACACTGCTATCGTACGGACCGTACTCAATACTGCCGAGTGTTCTAAGCACCGCATCAAATGTTCCCTCTATCTTTACGGAAAGCATGATGCGATTGCGTTCAGCGAGTGTCTCTGTTGAGACGGACACAACGTCAACTGAGGCACCAAGACCTGCGCCCGTCTCTTCAAGACGCCCGAGGAACGGTACGATTTCCTCTTCGCGAACTAAGTAGGCACGAATACTGGCCTCGTCCTCTGCCAAAGATTCCAGTGCCACTTTTGCGGCTGCTATCTTTTCTGACTCCTGACTCTTAGAACGCACGTTCTCTGCAAGTACCGCTGCCTCGGCACTCGCCTTCCCTAGCGCGGCGTACCAGAATGCATATGCACCGAGCACGCCAATTGCGAGCAGGGCTGCGAGTATGAGGTGTATGAACGTTACGCGTCTCATGGCAGGAATGGTCCGGTTAGAGTAATCGTGAAGGCAATGTCAGTATCCTTGGCATAGGCACTAATAGGAACCGTGGCAGAAGTAATGTACGTCTGCTCAGACAACACACGTTCATACGTTCGAAGCGCTTCACGGGTTGTGGCGGTTCCTGAAACGGTCATCGTGACTCCTCCTTCCGTAGGCGCGAACGAGAACCCCGTAAGCTGTATGCCGGGACGCGGAAGCTTCGTAATAGCAGACACGGTCGCTGAGGCCTTCGGCTGACCTGCAAGACGCGCAAGATACGTAGCGTCTGCGGTGAGCGAAGCGATGCGTGCGCGCACCTCCTTCTCTTCAGAGCGTGCGAGCTGCTCCTCTATCGCTGCAAGCGTTTGTGTTCGGTCCGTAACCTGGCCCTCAAGGTACAAGTACGATGGCATGAGGAGAACACCGTGGATACTGATTACGCCAGCGAGGACAATGAGTGACACTACGCACAGACGCAGGAAATATATCTGTCGCAGTGCGCGCAGACGATCAACAGGAAGAAGATTGGTTAGGTCAGGCATCATGATCACGAAGAGCGAGGCCAATAGCTGTGGTGTACGCGAGCGATTCAAGATAATCGAGGGGTGGTAGCCACGAGTCTCTAGGGGCAAGATTTGTAAACACGTCGCCCAGGGCAACAGGGATCTTGAGGCCGGTTTCTAGATACTCAGGAAGTCCGCGCACAGTTGCGTTACCACCTACCAATATCGCGCGCGTGATTGACTCATGTCCGGAACCTTCCACAACGTGCGACTGCCAGTAGTCGAGCCGGCGCGCAATCTCTTCGCGCATGACCGATACCGTGGAAAGCATTGCCTGGAGATACTCCCCGTCTCCCTCCCCCACAACGAGTCCATGCTCTGCCTTTACGCGCTTTGCTTCTTCTTCGGTTACGCCGAAATACTTCTGCACCGCAAGTGTGAGTGCATGCCCCCCAATATCAAGCGTGGTGGCAAAGCGCGGGAGCTGTCCGGTGATAACCGCGAGCTTTGTGGTGGTGCGCCCTATATCAATAACGAGCACCGTCTCGAAGGAGCCCTGAGGAAGAAGGGCTCTCGGCACCGCAAACATCTCGTTCTCAACCGCACGCACCTGCACTCCAGCTTCATCGAGTACGGAAAGCGTCTCTTCAATAACCCTACGTGCATATCCCACTCCAATAACCTGAGCCGGATTCTCAGGCACGCCAAGCGACGCAATATCAAACGCCACCTCAGAGGGCGGGAGCGGGATGTACTCGTCGAGCCTCTGCTCTATGGAGGTTTTCCATTCCTTTGGGTTGTTCCCTTCTGCAGTTGCCTCAAACAAATAGCTTCTGGACTCCGAAAGCGCGACGTTCGCGAACTTCACCTTATGCTTACGCACCAGTGCACGCACAGCCGCGACAATAGGGGCACGGTCTATCATCTCTCCGTCGTTCATTGCGGCAGGAGGAATACGCTCCTCGCCATAGGACACGAGCTCGATGCCGTGCATACGCTCCTTAACGATGGCGAGCTTCACACCGCTTGCAGAAATATCTATACCTGCCGACGGCAACGCAAGGTAGCGCGGCGGGGCGAGTTCTATGCGCGTCAGGCGCGCGAGCGCGTTCGTAGGCATACTGATGTGAAGAGTATACCGTGCGTGCGCAGATGAAGCAGGTGATTAGTGTGCGCTTGTTCCGGGAGGCACCGGACGATCTGGTGAAAGGAAGGCGAACGTATCGTCCTGCCCTACCGCAAACAGCATGCCGTTTGATTCCAGACCCTTGATCTTTCTTGGTGCAAGGTTCGTAACAAATGCAAGCTGACGTCCTATCAAATCCTCAGGTTCGTTCACATACGCACGTATGCCCGACACAATCTGGCGCAGTCCTGCCTCCTCTCCAAAATCAACCGTAAGTCGAAGGAGCTTGTCAGTCTCAGGCACAGGCTCAGCAGTGCGCACGGTACCGACCTTAACCTCAACCTTCATGAGGTCATCTATGGAGATGCGTGGATCTTCTTTCACCACTTCAACTTCTGGCTCTAGAGGTTCTTCAGGCATGGGTGCGGGATAGATAACTTGTAAGGATGAGGGCGGCGGCACTCGCGTCGACGTCAGGACTTCCAGGCACACGCACCCCTTCAAAATCGCGGCGCGCTTCTTGGGTGGTGAGCATCTCTGGCTCAAATTCAGCACGCAGACCTGAGCGTTGCTCGAGAAGGTGCGCAAACTCTTTAGCAACCTTCGCTACTTTGTTCTCGTTGCCGGCGTAATCAAGAGACTCCCCCATCACCACAACCCCAACGTCTTTCCGTTCGATGAGTTTGAGTATTTCGTCTATAAGGCGCCCATCGTTTGGAAGGATGCCGTACGGAAATCCCATCTGCCCAGCCTCATCTGAGAAGGCAATGCCTACTTTCTTTGTGCCAAAATCAATGCCCATGTGTCGCATATATGCATGCTACAGCTCAGAAGGTTCTTGTGCCACACATATACCGCGAGTGGTATACTGGACGAGTGAGTGAGCTGTACACAAGAAAACCAAATACCGCATGTTTGGTATGCGCAAAGCAAATCTATAGAAGGCCTGTGCAGATTCGAGATGGGCGTGTGTTCTGTAATGCAGACTGCTACGGGAAGGCAAACCGAAAGGAGAAACCGTGTATAGTCTGCGACACACCCATTCTCGCAAGAGCTAATAAAGTTACCTGCAGCAGAAGTTGTTCCAACACGAATCGTGCGGGCACTAAGTACAACATTGGTAGCCCGAAAGACAATGTTAAAGACCAGCGTGCGGTAAAGCTACGGCTAATTGCGGCGAGAGGCACCAAATGTGAGCGGTGCGGATACAGCAAACTGGAGATACTCCACGTTCACCACCGCAGCAGAGACAGGAGCGACAACAGGCTATCAAACCTAGAACTTATCTGCCCAAATTGCCATTTCGAAGAACACTATTTGGAGAAAAGCTGGCTCAAAGGCAAGTTCAATGGTACTTAGTTATATTGGAGGAGTCGGATAGTGGTTTATTCCAGCGCACTTGAAATGCGCCGTACTGAAAGGTACCGCGAGTTCGAATCTCGCCTCCTCCGCCAAAGTGTTACGAAGATATAAGTGTTCATACACGCTCATGTGCGCACATGCAGTGCTATCATTCGTGTATCTATGGCACGCGCGGTCTTTTTTGAGTGGGATGCAGAAGGATACCTCTTCGAAGAGAAGAGTTCTGATTGGTATTGGGCACTCGGCATCATTGCGGTAGCGAGTGCTATTGCGAGCATTCTGTTTGGGAATGTTATTCTCGCGCTTCTCATCATCGCCGCGAGCGTAACCCTCGCACTCTCTACCATCACGCGTCCTCGCGTTCACCACTTCTCTATAACGGACGAGGGGGTGATGGTGGATGAGAACTTGTACGACTATGACAGCATCGTCTCCTTCTCGGTGCTTGAGTACATCGACCCGAACCTGCCCCCTGCCCTCTCTATTCGCACCCATAAGCTCCTCGCCCCGCACCTCATTATCCCTATCGTTGGCCATGATCCAGTTGAGATATATGAGTTCTTCGCAGAGCATGTCGAGGAGGGTCGCCACGACGAGTCCGTCATAGACCGCATCATAGAGATGCTCAGACTTTGATTTAAGGTAAAGGGTGCGGTAGAGTCCTGATACGCTCTTGTCGTTCAATGGATAGGACGCAACTTTGCGGAAGTTGTAATGATGGTTCGATTCCATCCAAGAGCACCAACACCCCGTGCGCTACTATGGAGATTCGCTCCTGTCGTTCAATGGATAGGATAGTTCCCTCCGAAGGAATTGATGCAGGTTCGATTCCTGCCAGGAGCACTAAAAGAAAAGGCCCGCTTGTGCGGGCCTTTTCTTTTGTCTTCGTTACGCTTTCGCGCGCGCGATTGCCTTAGCGAGACGGGACTTCTTGCGGTCTGCCGCGTTCTTCTTGATAACACCGGTCTTCGCCGCCTTGTCGATTGCCTTAAAAGCAGCTGGAAGGGACTTCTCAGCTTCCTTAAGGTCGGTGCCGATAGCCTTCTTCACTACCTTAGTAGCGTCAGCAAGGGTGCGCTTGCGGCGCACGTTGAAAACGTGCTTCTTGAGGGATGCGCGGTGCGCCTTCTTTGCGTTCTTCGTAATTGCCATTGTAGACCGGATAGTACGGCATTCCGCTCATATGCGCAAGAAATGCTACGATACTCACATGATCCGACACGTACGCGGCACGGTTATGGGAGCGGAAGCTGGGGGCATCGTCCTTGATATTAGTGGCTGGGGCACCCTAGTCCATGTCGTGTCCCCTGAAACGTACCCTGAGGGAGCTGAGATTACTCTCAAGACCTATCTCGCCATAAAGCAGGACGGTATGGACCTATACGGGTTTGCAGACGAGGCTGAGCGCAAGTTCTTCGAGCTTCTACTGGGTGTTCCAGGGGTTGGACCAAAGACCGCACTCTCCATCCTTAGGAAAGCTCCTCGCGAAGCCCTTGAGGGCGCTATTGGGAAGCGTGACCTCGACTACCTCACGCGCGTTATTGGTCTCGGAAAGAAGGCTGCCGAGAAACTCATGGTCGAGCTCTCGGAGAAAGTTGGCGGAGGTACGGCTCCTGACAGCGACGACGGAGAAGTATTCGATACTCTTGTGGCACTCGGCTACACCGACCGTGAAGCACGCGCAACACTTGGAAAGATTCCTGCGAGTGTTGTGGGGAAAGACGCACGCCTTAAAGCAGCCCTCTCAGCAAAATAGCCATGTACCGCATTCTCAACACCCTCATTGAATTCTTGAAGAAACTGCTTCCCCGCTCGTTGGTGCGGCCGCTTCTTCCTCTCTATCACCGCGTGATGGCATTCATGCTTGCGGGAAGTTATGGGTTCCCCGCTCGGCACATGACCGTTATCGGTGTAACGGGCACTAAGGGAAAGTCTTCAGTGTCTGACATGCTCTTCACTGTCCTTCACTATGCAGGCATTCCTGCAGCGGTTGCGGGCACTATTCGTTTTGCCATACGCGACACTTCAGAGCCGAACCTTTTTAAGATGACCATGCCCGGACGCGGGTTCATTCATGCGTTTCTTGCGCGTGCGCGAAAGGCTGGTGCTACCCACGCGGTTCTCGAGATAACCTCTGAGAGTGTTCGCCAGAGTCGCCACCGTTACCTCTACCTCGATGGACTTGTGTTTACGAACCTTCATAGGGAACACATCGAGTCGCATGGTTCATTCGAGAACTACGCAGCCGCCAAACTTGAGATTGGCAAGGAGCTTGCACGCTCTCCAAAGCGTCCGCGCGCCATAATCGCAAACAAAGACAACGTACACAGCGAGCCATACCTCGCACTTTCGGTTGAGGAGAAACTCCCCTTCTCATACGAGGATGTTACGGATGTCGTGCATGCTCCCGGCACCGTCGCCTTCACCTATGAAGGCGTGCGCTTCTCCATGAAGCTTCCCGGAAGCTTCAGTGTTATGAACGCGCTTGCGGTTATTAGGGCCGCACGGTTCCTTGGTGTACCGCTTGAAACCTGTGCAGAGGCACTCGCACAACTTGACCGCATTCCGGGACGCACGGAAAGAATTGAAGAGGGCCAGGACTTCCAAGCCATTGTGGACTACGCACACACACCAGACTCTCTAAAGGCGCTCTACGAAGCGTACCCAACGCGTCGCATCTGCGTACTTGGAAACACCGGCGGCGGACGTGATACCTGGAAGCGCCCGGAGATGGGAGCTATCGCCGAAGAGTACTGCGACGAAGTTATCCTTACGAACGAAGATCCGTACGAGGAGGACCCGCGCGCAATTGTTGACGCAATGGCAGACGGTATGGAGAAGAAGCCAACCATCATCATGGACCGCAGAGAAGCCATCGCACATGCGCTATCGCTTGCACACACAGGAGACGCTGTGCTCGTAACCGGCAAAGGGACTGACCCCTACATCATGGAAGCGAACGATACGAGGACGCCGTGGAGTGACGCTGAGGTGGTGCGTGAAGAACTACGGAAACTGAAGAAGGGCTTGGTACTATAGAGCTATGCAAAGCGACGGAGTTTTCTTTCTCGGCGTCCTCGCCTTCTTTTTCATACTCTGGTTCGCAACCGGCGGACCAACCAAACCCATATCGTTCGCAGGTCCCTACATTACGCCCATAACAGATGTCGACACTATTCAGCAAGGATACGGCGACACCCCTACGGTTGATTTCCGTGCACGCAGCGTATGGTCTGACATTATGGGCGGCAGCTTTTCAGGAGGCATGAATATTGGCGCAAATGATGTTGCGTCTCCCCAGAAGGGGCAGGTTGAAGTCTCAAGTGTTGCGGGTGTTAGTAGCGAGGACGCGGACAAGGAGTACATAGTGCTTCGTGCGCGTGGAGACGTGAGTGTTGACATAACTGACTGGAGGCTCGTTTCAGGAGCGTCTGGAAGAAGTGTGCGCATTCCAGAGGGCGCGAGCCTTCCGCGCTCTGGTCGCGTAAACAGTACAGGGCGCATTGTGCTCAATCCTGGAGACGAAGCTATTGTTGTTACGGGCGAGTCCCCTATCGGGGTCTCCTTTAAGGAGAACATGTGTATTGGATACCTCACGCGCAATCAGGGCTTCTTCCCGAGCGTAAGTAATCAATGCCCTGACGCAGCACGGGAGTTCGATCGGTATTACTCGGGCAATGCACTTCGTGACGATCGTTGTTACGAGCGCATGCAAAGTACGGCCACCTGCGACACCCCAAGTGACCGCTCCGTATCAAATGCCTGCATCCAGTTCATCGACGATCGCCTTACGTACAGCGGTTGTGTTGCTACACACAGTGCGGACGCGGATTTCACGGGCGACACGTGGCGCATATATCTAGAACACGAGAACTCTCGTGGACGCTCTGACGAGTTCTGGAAATCTTCCAGAGACGCCGTTAAGCTACTTGATACTGAAGGACGAACGGTAGACCTGTATACGTATTAGCGGTATAACGTCCAAGTGCGAAAGAAGCATATTGCGCCCGTAGCTCAGTTGGTAGAGCAGCTCCCTTTTAAGGAGACGGTCCCTGGTTCGAGCCCAGGCGGGCGCACACAATTATTTCTTCAGCGAAAGCGCGAAGTGTTCGAGTGCTGTACCAAGCGGCAACCCTCCCCCACGTGCGCTTGAGACCAACTCAATAAGCTGTAGAGAAAGAGCACGTGCTCCATCCTTCCCCCATACAGCACTCCCCTTCTGCATCATGTCGCGAGCTTTCCAGTGCAGAAGGCCGTGCAGTGCTTCAGGTACGTCACCATTCCTTTCTGCTGATACGATCTCTTTCCATAACCCTGCACCGTCCTTGCTTCCAAGTGCATTAACGAGCGCGCTATTAAATCCCTGTGCCTTCTTTGGGACAGCATCTTCTTTAAAGACCTTGCTCGCTGCCGCTTCAAGCTTCTTCGCCTGTGCCGCAAGAAGCTTGGGTGCCAGTATGCCAACCGGGTTCCCGGACCCTGCGAGTGTTGGAAGAAGCTCGAGCACAGTCTCTCCAGACTCTTCGTCTGCGAAGGGGTCGTCTATAAGAATGAGGGACTTCGCAAAGAAGAGTCCCTGCGCGCTTATGGCATTTCGTAGCGCCTCTTCTGTTATCTGGCTTCCCTGCAGCCGTATGTATGCGGCGTCCGGAGCTTTCGCGCGCGCAGCGGCAATCCACGCAAATGCCTTGGCGCGTGCCTTCCCCGTGTCCGTGCCGTGAAAGAGATAGATCATAGAAGTTCCATATGTCCCCAGTTGGGACCCGCCTTGGCTTCTGCAAGTATCGGGACACCGTCTGCGAGTTCCTCAGGAAGCGCTTCCTCCATAGTTCTGCGAACCTGAGCGGAAAGTTCTGCAACGCGGTCTGCACGCACTTCGTATACGAGCTCGTCGTGCACCTGAAGAAGAAGGTGTGCATCTTCGCGCGCACCCAGCTCTTTCAGCAGAGCATCCACCCGCACCATAGCGAGCTTAATAAGATCCGCTTGAGTTCCCTGAATCGGCGCATTAATAGCCATGCGCTCTGCTTGTGCGCGAACATATGGCAGAGACGATTTCATCTCCGGGAATTGCCTGCGTCTACCAAACATAGTCTCGGTGTATCCGTGCTTGCGTGCGAATCCGCGCGTGGACTCTAGGTACTTTGCGAGGGTGTCGAAGGTTGCGAAGTAATCATCGTAGAACGTGTGTGCTTCGCCGAGCGAAGTACCGAGCTGAGTCTTAAGTGCGTTTACCCCCATGCCGTAGAGGATGCCGAAGTTGATGATCTTCGCACGTCTGCGCATCTCGCGATCCACGTCTTCTGGAGCAACCTTAAACACTGCCGCTGCAACTTCCGTGTGCACATCGCGACCGCTCTTGAATATAGCCTTAAGTTTCTCGTCTCCCGAAAGAATAGCCGCGATGCGTAACTCTATCTGCGAGTAATCGAGCCCAACGAGCGTGTATCCGTCGCGCGGAATAAAAGCATTCCTAATAGCGCGTCCGCGCTCGGTGCGTATAGGAATGTTCTGAAGGTTCGGGTTCTGGCTCGCCATGCGTCCGGTAACGGCACCAGTCTGCAAGAACTGCGCATGGAGCCTATTCCCTTCGTCGAGCAAGGGCGGGAGTGCTTCGATATACGTAGAGAGGAGCTTCTGCAGTCCGCGGAACTCCAGTACGTCGTTAATGATAGGGTGCGCGTCCTTGAGTTTCTCGAGTTCAGATTCCTTCGTTGAGCGCTGGCCCGTGGCGGTCTTCTTCTGGCCTTTGGCCGCAAGACCGAGCTCGTCGAAGAGCACGTCTCCAAGTTGCTTTGGAGAACTAATATTAAACTCGTGCCCTGCGGTCTTGTATATGCGTTGTTCTATAACCTCTAGATCCTTTCGGTATTCCTTCTGAAGTGTCTCGAGAACCTTGGTGTCGATGCGCACACCGTTCTCATGCATTGCCTCGAGCACCGCAATGAGAGGGCGCTCCATAGTCTCGTACAGCTCTTTCAAGCGACCGGTTTCGGCAAGGCTCTTTTCAAGAGACGCGTATGCCTCGTCAAAGTTCTTGGCTTTGGTATACGCGAGAATGTCGTCGAGCGTGGGGTTTGTGAAATCTGAATACAAAAGCCAGAGCATAACCTTTGCTTCCTGAAGACGGATCTCTGGAACCTCTTCTTCTTCGAGTACGTCTTCCTCTTCTTCCTCGTCACTCTCTCCAAGCAACGCGTGTACCCTTCCCCGTAAAGAGCGGAAGCCAAGTTCGTCAAAGAGCGCGAGCAGGTTCGGAATTGAGATAGTGTCTCTCCATTCTTTTGCTGGAAGCTTAAATGTTATGGGCGCATCGAGCCTGATGGTTGCGAGGGACTTTGAGAAGTGCGCATCTTCCTCATGTTCCTTGAGGAGGTTTACGATACGGGGCTTTACGCCCGCCTCAAGGAATGCGTTCTCGTTCTTCTTTAGTGTCTTGTATATCTCTTCTACAGAGCCAAACTTCTGGATGAGCTCAGTTCCCGTCTTCTCTCCAATACCGGGCACACCCTTAATGTTGTCGGACGGGTCGCCGCGAAGACCCTTATAGTCTGCAATGAGTGCGGGTAGGAATCCGTAGCGCTCAAGCACTGCCTGTTCGTCGTAGAGGATAGTGTCGTTCAGTCCCTTCTTCAGGGTGTATACCTGCACCTTCTTGCCTTCGATGAGCTGCATCGTGTCCATGTCGCCAGACGCGATGATAATCTCGGTATTCGGATCGTCCTTCAACTTCTCTACGATAGTGCCGAGGATATCGTCTGCCTCAAATCCTGCCTTCTCGTATGTGGGAACGCAGAATGCTTTGAATACATTCCGGGACGTGTTGAGTTGGGCTATGAGCGCATCGTCTATGGAAGAGCGTGTGGACTTGTAGTCTTCGTATGCTTCGTGACGCACTGTTGGTCCTGCTAGGTCGTAACACGCAACGATGTAGTCAGGTTTTAGATCAGTTGCGATACGGAGCAGCATGGACGCGAGTCCGTAGAGCGCACCAGTTGGTTGCCCGTCTGGCGCCGTGAAATCAGGGAGCGCGTGATACGCACGATGAATAATCGCGTGCGCATCCAAGAGCACGAGACGAAGTGGCTTTGTAGACGTGCTTTTAGGCATAGGAAATAGTACGCGAGCCGTCCGGAAGCATCAGTATCGACACCGCGACGTCGATAGCGGGAAGTGCGTCCGCCACAATTTCGGGCCACTCGAGCATAACGATAGTTTCCGCATCTTCAATGACTTCGGAAAAGGCCAGCGGTGCAAGGTCCTTCCCTTCTGTTAACCGGTACGCGTCAATGTGCACGAGCTTTTTAAAAGGACCTTCAGGAAGGTGGTACGACTTTGCAAGCACAAACGTAGGGCTCGTAACGGGTTCTGATACGCCAAGCGCTTTCGCGAGTCCTTGAGTAAACGTCGTTTTGCCAGCACCCAGGTCTCCTGAGAGGGTAACCAACGTCGCTCCGCTCTCTTTTGGAACGAGACTCCGCGCGAACGCACCTGCCTCTGCAGCAAACGCTTCTGGACTCTCCACGGTTATCCCGGATCTCATGGGAGTAATTGTACCAAGCTCGGTAGGAACGCGCTTAGAGGCGCGGTAGTATAGAGACCATGCCCGCACAGTTTGATACAGACGCTGAAGACGCGAAGCTCGATAGCGTTCGCGCACAAGAAGAAGAGGATCTGGCGCGCGTACTCTCAGAAAAGTACGGCTACGCCTACACCGACCTTACCATCATGCCCATTAACGTGGATGCACTTCGCCTCATCCCAGAGAAAGAAGCGAAAGAGGCTGAGGTAGTGGCATTTGATAAGAGCGGGAAGCATCTCTCAATTGCCGTTAGGAACCCAAGTAGTGTGCCGTATGCGCAGGTAGAACACGCACTTGAGGCGAATGGGTTTATCCTGAATCGTTTCCTGGTCTCTCGAAAGAGTCTTGAGCGCGCGTATGCTCGCTACATGGAGCTCTCACTCGCAAGTGAAAGTAAGGCCGGAGTTTTTGATATTCGTGGAGAAGAGCTGCATGAGCTTCGTGAGAAACTAACCTCCCTCGCAAGCCTTCGTGCGCAGCTGGACGAAACACTAACCGCGGGAGCACGTGCACAGGTCTCTCGAGTTCTTGAGTTCGTTCTTGCAACTGCCTTTGCACTGCGCGCGTCTGACATACACCTTGAGCCTGAAGAGGTTGGTATTCGTCTGAGACTTCGTCTTGATGGCCAGCTGGTAGACGCGTACACGTTTGATGCACACACCTACAATCTCCTGTCCTCTCGCATCAAGCTCCTTTCAGGACTCAAAATCAACGTTAGGGACCGCGCGCAGGACGGTCGCTTCACGGTGCCGGTTGGCGACTCTGAGGTTGAGATTCGCACCTCCCTTATTCCCGGCGCATACGGCGAGTCGTTCGTTATGCGTATCCTCGACCCTTCTATACTGGGCGTCTCGTTTGAAAAGCTTGGTATCCGCGCAAATCTTCTTGAGCGTCTTACCAAGGAAATAGCACGCCCCACCGGCATGCTTCTGGTTACAGGACCAACGGGCTCCGGAAAGACCACGACGCTGTACGCATTCCTGCGTCATATTCATACCCCTGAAATCAAGATTGTTACGATCGAAGACCCTATCGAGTACCACCTCCCAGGTATTGTGCAGACACAGACCGACGGCAAGCAGTACACATTCGCCTCTGGTCTCCGGTCGGTACTTCGCCAGGACCCTGACGTAATCATGGTTGGAGAAGTGCGCGACGGCGAAGTTGCAGAGACGGCGGTTCAAGCCGCCCTCACCGGACACTTTGTGTTCTCAACACTCCACACCAACAACGCCGCCGGAACCTTCCCTCGCCTTGTTGATCTTGGGGTGGACCCTAAGACCTTTGCGTCTGCGGTATCCGTTGCCATGGCACAGCGTCTGGTGCGCACCCTAGACCCTGAAGCTAAGAAACAGGTGCCTGCTACAGAAGAGCAAAAAGCACTTATGCAGAAAGTACTCTCCACCATCGCAGACCCGAGCCTCATGCCTAGCTCTCTCGACACCGTATGGGTACCTGACCCGAAGAGCGCTGAACAGACCGGATACAAAGGACGCACCGGCGTACACGAAGCCATATTCATGGATGACGAACTTGGAAACTATCTACGCGAGAACCCAAGCGAGGGCGACATCGCAAAGCATGTACGTCGCCAAGGATTCCTAACCATGGCGCAGGATGGTGTACTCAAGGCACTTGCAGGAGAAACTTCTCTCGACGAGGTCTTCAGGGTTGTTGATCTTCCGCGAGACTAGACTGCCGGAATAGCAGTTGAAGACGTAAGTCTCTGCTTCGTGCGAGACACGCTTCTCTCGCGCAAGCTTATATAGAGGTCTTTGGCAGAATCGTACACAACCGTTCCTATACCAAGCGTGCTGGCACTAATAAGTGCTCGCGCAGCGCGCTCAGCAGTACGTAGCGCAAGTCCCTTAAAGAGCTTCGAGTCTGATCCTTCCATTTCTGCTAGTACCTCTTTTGCACTATCAATAAGTACCGACTTCGGTGCCCCTTCTGCAACACCAAGAATTCGCTGCATGAGCATCTCGGTTAGTTCAGGATTGTTTGCGAGAAGCCGTGCAGTATATGTCTCACCTTCAGGCGCAATACTATTTGCTGAGAGAATGCCTTCGAGCGCAACAGACAGTGCGGCGGTCTGTGCTGCCACCTTCAAATCAAGACGGGGTCCAGACAACGCGAGCGTTCTCTCTTTGAGCGCTTCGAGTATCCTCTCCTGATCTGGCGTCTCAGGCTGTATGGTGTCGAGCGTTCGCAGAAGGTCCGCCTCCCTCTCATTCATTATTGTTTCCTGCGTCTGTGCATGCTCTTCGATACTCTCTGGCGTTAGAGTACTCGATACTGATTCTTTATCAGCTCCGCCATACGCATCGAATGGTGTTTCTTCAAAACTCATACGCTTCCATTAAAAAGGCGCGCAAGGAGCGACGCGCGCTTCTCCCCCGCACCGCGTGCGGCAATTGCTTCCTGAAGGGCAATAGCTCCCTGTCGTATTTCTGCAGCCGCATCCGCATGCTCCTTTGAAAGCATCGTTGCGGTCTCTTCGTATAGCTCAGGTATGGGGTCTGGCGTCATGGATATAAGGATAGCAGGTTCTGGGGTTGGTTGATAACACAAAACGCACGCCGTAGCGTGCGTTTTGTTCCTGCGTCTTCTCTGCAGATCGTGCGCAGTACCCTCCAGGCACTCCTTTCCGCAATGGAAAGGCGGACGAGTCGCCTGAGGATGCATCCAGTGGGCCGCGAACAAGCGCGGTACCAAATGGTCCTTGGGGAAACGCCCTGAAGCCGTCAAGCCTTGCCTAGAGGGTGCTATGAACGATCTGAAAAGAGAATCGGCCCTAATGAAAGAGCCGGTGTGATAGAATGGTAGCATAGTGCAACTTTATGTCAAGTCCCCTCGAGATACCGAAGCTCCGTGATCAGGCCCTCGATAGTGCCCTGCGTCCCGCTACGTGGGACGATTATGTAGGCCAAGGTCACGTAAAAGCCAATGTTTCCGTCGTTTTAGAGGCGGCGAAGATGCGCGGGGACATGCCTGAGCACATCCTTTTCTATGGACCTCCGGGTGTCGGAAAGACCACGTTGGCCCACCTTGTGGCCGCGTCTTTGGACGCTCCCTTGAAGTCGACCTCGGGTGTGGCTATCGAGCGCGCCGCTGACCTCGCATCTATTCTCACCAACCTTGAGCCAGGGACTGTATTGTTCATCGACGAGATACACCAGCTCTCTTCTAAGGTAGAGGAGCTTCTCTATCCTGCCCTTGAGTCCGGGTCTTTGGACATTATTCTCGGAAAGGGGCCGTCCGCACGCACGGTTGAGCTTGCTCTTCCTCCGTTCACGCTCGTTGGTGCAACCACGCGCATGGCCCAGCTCTCTTCCCCGCTTCGTTCTCGCTTTGGAGGAGGTGTGTACCAGCTGGATTTCTATACAGACGAAGATCTCCGCAGTATTATCCGCCGCTCAGCAGGCGTACTCGGGCTTGATACACCGGACGAAGTGGTTGAGCGTGTTGCCTCTCGAAGTCGCGCCACACCCCGCGTTGCAAACGCCCTTCTTAAACGTGTGCGTGATTATTCTCAGGTGGAGAACAAGCCCCTCTCTGCAGAAGTGGCGGATCTTGCGTGCGAGCTATTTGGCATCGATGCTCTTGGTCTCACCAAAGACGACCGACGGTATCTTTCAACACTGCGTGACGCTTTCAAAGGTGGACCTGCCGGAGTTCGCGCACTTGCCTCAGCACTGCACGAAGACCCGGACACCGTTGAGAACGTGTATGAGCCATATCTTATGCGCCTTGGGTTCATTGAGCGCTCTCCGCGCGGACGTATGCTCACCGAGAAAGGCAAAGAGTATTTGGAAAAGAAATAGGGCCGCCAAATGGCGACCCTATGATTCCTTGTTACGCGAACGAGCCTCTGCTGCCATACTCACGCCATCTGTCTCGGTCTGCAATATGGACCTTAACGCGTGACTTGAGAACAAAGAATTGACGCACCGCATACTCGGGAAGGTTCCCAGGAGAGACATATGCATCTGTTTCTTCACAACAACAACCCTCCATGCGAAGTTCCGCGTACACCTCGCCTGCGGGAAGACGGAATTCGACCAGTCCACGATCCTTCACGAAAACCGCGCTAATGGGCTGACCAAGCCCTGAGAGTCCGTCAGCGATCTTTTCTACCTCGGAGATAAAACGTCCGAGGTAATACGACCCGTAGCGAAGGTCGCCAAGATTGTGTCTTTTTTGTGGTAACGACACACCTCGATCAAGTAGTCCGTTAAGGAAACTAAGCATTTTGTACCCCTTCTCCTAATCCGAGCAGAGCATATCATCAATCTTCTAATACAAATACCCGGAGCCCCTTTGGACTTTGTTATAGTGTTCTCATATGTCAGGGCACAGTAAGTGGTCACAAATAAAGAGACAGAAGGGCGTTGCTGATGCAGCTAAGTCAAAGACGTTCGCCCGCTTCTCGAAGCTCATTGCTCAAGAATCTAAGAAAGCAGGTGGCGACACCTCTTCCCCAGGCCTTGCAACCGCTATCGGTCGCGCGAAGGCAGTTAACATGCCCAAGGACAGTATTGAAAGAGCGGTAACAAAGGGCGCATCCAAAGACGCAACCGACCTTATACAGGTAGTCTACGAGTGGTACGGGCCGGGTGGCACCGCCATCATCATTGATGCCCTCACGGACAACACGAACCGCACCACACAGGAAATAAAGCACCTTATAACAAAGAATGGGTTCGAACTTGGTGCACAAGGTTCAGCTGCGTGGGCGTTCAAGAAGTCCCCGGACGGGAGCTTCTCTCCAAACGAACCCCTTATGGACCTTTCAGAAAGCGACGAAGAATCTCTAGGAAAGATATTTGAACTCCTCGACGAGCATGACGATGTGCAACGCTTCTACACCAACGCCCGCGGGTACGAGACGAGTGAGAGCGACGAGACAGACTAATGCGCATCCTTGCTATTGATCCGGGATACGATCGCATGGGCCTTGCGGTCCTTGAGGGCGATCCCTCACGCCCCACGCACGTGTGGAGCGATTGTGCCCTCCCCCCAAAGGGAGCTACTGAAGACCGTTTAGCATTTGTGCATAAAGCTGTTGCCGAGGCGATTCAGGAGCACTCCCCAGATCGCGTCGCTATTGAAAGCCTGTTCTGGAGCACCAACAACAAACGAAGTGCTTTGGGGGTTGCTGAGGCTCGGGGCGCGGCATTGTCTGCAGCAGCTGAGGCCGGACTTTCGGTGTCTGAACACTCTCCACAGCAGGTGAAGCTCGCCGTAACGGGGTACGGGAACGCTGATAAGAAGGCGGTGGCAAGCATGGTTCCTCGCCTTATATCTTTGCCGCCCAAGAAACGTCTTGATGATGAGCTTGATGCTATAGCTCTCGCTATTTGTGCACTGTCCACACGTGGGTAAGTGCCGGGGCATTGCCAACTTCCCGGCTTCTGTACACACTACGTAAGCTTCGCGTAGGCGAACGCATGATAAACGTAATTTCCGTACCATGATCATGGACGATGAAATCTTGGGTGAGGACGACGAGCTCGAAGGGGCCGATCTCCCACTTGAGGAGGATGAGGAAGAAGATTTGCTCGACGAGGACGAAGAGTCCGAAGACGACGCAATCTAGTACAGAATGGCCCCGAAACGGGGCCATTCTTCGTGATATTATGCTCGCATCATGCCTAAACGCCCCCGAAAGAAAATCGACCTTCGTTCTCACATTGAGAATCCGCACCCCATACTCCGCGTTATCTTCATAGGTATTGGAGGCCTCATGCTACTCGCGGGTGTGGGTGTCCTCTGGGCAGCACTCACGCCGATTCCAGACTTGAACTCCTTTGATTCAAGGAAGGTGGCGCAGTCTACGAAGATCTACGACCGTGAAGGAAAGACAGTCCTGTATGACCTTAACCATGATGTACGCCGCAACGTGGTTACGCTCGCAGAGATTTCTCCAAATCTCCAGCAGGCCGCTATCGCTATTGAAGACTCAGAGTTCTACACCCACAGCGGTGTCTCTCTCAAGGCTATTGCGCGCGCCATTTGGGTTGATATTCAGACCATGTCGCTCGCACAGGGCGGTTCTACTATTACCCAGCAGGTGGTGAAGAACACCATTCTTTCGGGAGATAAGACTCCTATTCGTAAGTTTCAAGAGTGGGTACTGGCCTGGAAGCTTGAGCACCGTTACTCAAAGGAGCAGATCCTTGAGTTTTACTTCAACGTAACCCCATACGGCGGTACACTCTACGGCGCCGAAGTTGCGGCGCGCGCGTTCTATGGAAAGAGTGCAAACGATCTCTCGCTTTCCGAGGCCGCGTACCTCGCCGCTATTCCCCAGCTTCCTACCTACTACTCTCCATACGGAAACAACCGTGAGGAGCTTGATGCTCGCAAGAACTATGTGCTTGAGCGCATGGAACTTCTTGGATTCATAACTGAGGAAGAGAAGGTTGCTGCACAGAGAGAAGTTGTTGTCTTTAGTCGTCAGCAGAACAACTCTATTATCGCGCCACATTTTGTGTTCTACATTGAGCAGCTGCTTGAGCAGAAGTACGGCGCTGACGTAGTTACACAGGGTCTTACCGTTATAACCACCCTTGATACGGATCTTCAGAATGCTGCACAGACCATCATCAAGCAGGGTGCCCTTTCAAACGCGACTCGTTACAACGCATCGAATGCGGCACTCGTTGCTATTGATCCTAAGACCGGGCAAATCCTTTCGATGGTGGGGTCTCGTGACTACTTCGACGAAGTTATTCCCGGCAACTACAACGTAGCGGTTGCAACCCGCCAACCAGGGTCGGCCTTCAAGCCGTTCGTGTACGCAACTGCACTTGAGCGCGGATACACCTCAGAGACGGTTATCTTCGACGTCCCGACACAGTTCTCAACGGCGTGTTCTCCAACAGATACCAGCAACAGCACGCCTCCCTGCTACGCGCCTCAGAACTACGACCTCACCTTCCGCGGACCAATGACGTTCCGTACTGCGCTCGCACAGTCCATAAACATCCCCGCAGTTAAGGCGCTCTACCTTGCGGGCGTCGACAATGTGATTAACCTCTCAACTCGTATGGGCATCACAACCCTCGGCACCTCTAAGGACTATGGCCTTTCCTTTGCGCTGGGCGCCGCTGAGGTTACCCCACTGCAGATGGCAAGTGCTATGGGCGTGTTCGCGAACGACGGTGTGCGCAATCCCCCTACTGGTATCCTTGAGATTCGCGACATGCGCGGGCGTGTTATTGAGAAGTTCACCCCAGCTCCAGAGCAAGCGATAGACCAGGGTGTTGCCCGCCAGATGGCAGACATTATGTCGGACAACCAGGCACGTATTCCGTCCTACAACCCTGTTAACCCGCTCGCCTTCAGCGACTACGATGTTGCCGCAAAGACTGGAACTACAAACGAGTCACGTGACGCGTGGACCGTTGGCTACTCCCCAACCATCGCCGTTGCGATATGGGCTGGAAACAACGACAACTCGCCAATGGTTAAGGAGATTGCGGGATACATTGTTGCGCCTATGTGGCGGGAGTTCATGGATGTAGCCCTTGCAAAGCTTCCGAAGGAATACTTCAACGAACCGCCCCCTATTCCTGAGAGTGCTCCTGCGGTGCTTCGCGGACAAGTTATATGGCACTCGCTCCTTCTCTTAACAAACAAGAACAATCCTCAAGGGGCCCCTCCGCAGAATCCATATAGCGATCCTCAGCTCGCGTACTGGGAAACACCGATACAGATGTGGACAGGGGCAATGCAGAACACTGCCACCACCACACCAACGGTTCCGGAAGAAGAATTAACTGATAGAGAACAGCGCGACCTGGACAGAGAAGAGCGCAGGAGAGAACGAGAGGAGAATATCTAAAAGCAGAAAGGCCACGATATCGTGGCCTTTCTTGTATCAGACTAGAAATCGAACCTTACTGATTCATCGGCATCACGAGATACAAGAATGATGTGTCCCCTGCTCCTCGCATAACCATGGCCCGTCCTATACCGCTTGCAGATAGCGTAACGCTTTCCGTTGCAATACTTCCTATGGGAGCTGAGAGGTAACGATGGTTGAAGGATAGATCAACCGCGTCACCTGTAACTGCTGCAGGGATAGATTCGTTTGAGTCCCCCACGTCTGCATTCTGCGCAGAGAGCGCAACTGCTTTAGCTCCTGCATCAAACCCAAGACGTACCTTCTGGAACGTATCGGAGAAGATAGCGGTTCTGCGAAGTGCTGTCTCAAAGTCTTTCTTGAGGACTGTTGCCTCAGACACAAAGCTCTTCGGGATAATCTGGGTGTAGTCAGGATAGTTTGCCGTAACGAGACGGGTTGTAAGGACGCCCTTCTTCCAGAAGAAGGCACACTGATGCTCATCAACTGAGATGGAGATAGTTTCGTCTGGAAGTGTCTGCATAATATCTCCTGCATTCTTTGCGGGAATAAGCATGGAGAACTCCTCAACCGCACTTGAAAGCGATATCTTCTTCTCCGCAAGACGGAAGGAATCTGTCGCAACAGCCTTAAGGATATTTCCTTCGCTCTTAATAAGAACAGAAGCAAGTTCAGGACGCACCGTTGATACGGAAGCATAGGGAGAGACTGCCATAACAAGAGAGCGTAGAAGTGCACCTGGAAGCTCGAATTTCGCTCGTGGAGACTCGGGAAGCGGAAGTGTAGGGAAATCCTCGAACGGAAGGGTCTTGAGCGTACTGCGCCCGTTTCCGGTGCTTACGAGAACCGTGTCGCCAGTGTGCTCGAGCGTAAGAGTGCCTGTTCCTGACAGAGAAGAGGCAATATCACGAAGGGTGTTCGCGGGGAGCGCTACAACCCCGTCGCTCTTTATGGTTCCCTCCACCTTGAGATCAATACCTGTCTCGAGATTGGTTGCCCGAAGTTTGATGCCATCATCCCCTGCAATGATTGCGATACCAGCGAGCACTGGAAGCGTACCGCTCCGTCGCTCTGCAAAGCGTGCAACCGTCTGCACTCCTTCAGAGAATTCTTTCTTATCTAAAGTAATAATCATAGTCCTATTATTAGGGGTGTGGACACCGGGGACAACCCCTGGAGGCGCGCAAGAACGCGGTTTGTGCCCTCTTTACCCTGAAACATCCTGTTGATGACGGTCTCGTTTGAACGAGATGTTCTGGGGATAGTGCAAAACTATCCATTCCGAAACCCTTCTTTCCCCTGCATATCCCCGCGCTTTTCCGAAGGTTATCCATAGGTTTTCCCCAACTATACCAACAGGCTTCTAATGTCCTGAATCTCCTTTGCGAGATCCGGGTCGACAAGCACCTCCCTCTTAACCTTCTCACAGGAATGGATAACGGTTGTGTGGTCACGGCCTCCGAGCTTTGAGCCAATGGTTGGATACGAGACGCTGAAATCCTCTCGAAGGATATACATGATTACCTGACGCGGGCGCACCACCTCCCTTCTACGCGTCTTCTCATAGATACTTTCCTCATCAATACCGTAGAACTCAGCCACTTTAGAGACCACATGCTTAACCGAGACCGTCTTCTGAGGGCGTGCGAAGGAACGAAGAGAGTGGCGCACTTCAGCAAGGTCTGGTGGAACGCCCTTAACCTGTGTATGGCAAACAACGCTGTTTATAACACCTTCAAGCTCACGGATAGAGCCTGATATAGAGGTTGCGATGTGTTCGATAACTTCGTCTGAGAGCATGACGCCGTTTGCGGCAGCCTTCTTGCGCACAATAGCCATACGGCTCTCAGTGTCCGGTTCGCCAATATCAATAGACATACCGGCGGCGAAGCGGCCACGAAGCCTATCTGCAATGTCTGGAATAGCAGCCGGTGCCCTATCAGAAGAGAAGAGGATCTGTTTGTTGTTGTCGTAGAGGGCGTTAAAGAGATGGAACAGCTCTTCCTGCGTCTTATCCTTCTTCGAGAAGAACTGAATGTCGTCCATGATAAGGAGATCGTACTGGCGGTACTTCTCCTTGAAGCGGTTCGTGTTTCCCGCCTGAATAGAGTTCATGTAGTCCTGCGCAAAGGTTTCCGCAGTTAAATAGAACACCTTACGGCCGGGATACAGCTTCTTGAATTGATTCCCTATCGCCTGGATAAGGTGGGTCTTCCCTCTTCCGGTGTCTCCATAGATGAAGAGTGGGTTGTACATGATGCCAGGGCGCTTCAATGCCGCCTGCGCCGCGGTGTGTGCCAGCTCATTGAACGAGCCAACCACGAACGTCTCAAACGTATAGCGTGGGTTTAGGCCGTCACTCTTATTGATGTAGAATTCATCAAGCGGCATCTCAACTGTTGCTTGCTGCTGGCGACGTACTTCCTTAGGACGTCTACGATCGTCCTTCACAATCATGTATTCGATATTGCGGTACTCGTGGGAGACACCGCGAATAATCTTAAGAAGAAGCATGTTGAACTTCTTCAGGTACCAGTCCCGAAAGAATTGGCTTGGAACGCCTATATATACGATCCCATCCTCTATCTTTACGATAGAACTATCACGGAACCAGGTATTGAAATTAGCGGGTGAAATGGAGAGTTCCACTTGCGTAAGGGTGTATTCCCAGAGTTCTCGTGCGTCTAACCGATTCATTGTTAGGGTAAGTATACGGAGGTTTTCAAAATGCGCGACCAGGGCGCCCGTAAGGCATTTCCTTGCTCACTTCCCGTCAACCTGTTAGTATCCTGTGCATATGCCAAAGCGCACCTATCAGCCGAAAAAGCGTAAGCGCGCGCGTACGCACGGCTTCCGTGCACGCACCAGTACCCCTACTGGACGCGCTGTCCTTCTTCGCCGTCGCCGCAAGGGACGTTCGAAGCTCACTGTCTAATGATTCCACGGAACATGCGCCTCTCTCGGGCGCATTTTGCGCCCACAGGCCCTGAAAAGAGGTCTGCCAGCCCCCATTTCTCCCTTTCAGTACGGGAGGCAGAAAAGGGCGGGTGCGCCGTGGTTATTGGGAAAAAGGTAGCAAAACTCTCGGTTTTTCGTCATCTCCTAAAGCGCCGGATGGCTTCGGTTATCGCTCCGCATTGCCTCCCCACCCGTATTCTCATTGTGTATGCTCGTCCGGGAGCTCCCACCCTCGACTTCCCTGCTATCCAGAAGGAGCTGGGAGATCTTCTTGTTCGCGCCCTTCCCCAAAGCGCGAAATAGACCCAAATACGGTACACTCAAGGCATCATGATGTCCTTCTTTCACACTGTTCTCTACACGCCGATTTACAACCTCCTTATGTTCCTTACGGATATCCTGCCCGGGCAGGATATTGGCATGGCGGTGGTTATTGCCACCCTCATTGTGAAGGTTATTTTGATGCCTCTTTCCTTCGCGGCACTGCGCACCCAGCGCGCTATTAAGGCCATTGAGCCTGAGATGAAAGAGATCCGGGAGAAGCTTAAGGACGATAAGGAGAATCAGGCTAAGGAGATGTTCGCACTCTACAAGAAGTACGGCGTTAACCCATTCGCAGGCCTCCTCACCCTTATCATCCAGCTTCCTATCGTTATCTCCCTCTACTGGGTGTTCAACAACAAGGAGCTTCTCATGGTTGATACCGCGATTCTTTATTCGTTTGTGCCAGCCCCTCTCGCCATCTCTCCCCTCTTCCTTGGGGTATTTGCGGTAACCAGCGCAAGCATCACCCTTGCTCTTATCGCTGCCATTACGCAGTTTGTGTACGGTTGGTACGCTATTCCGGTGCCCGAGCGCTCAACCAAGAAGAAAGGAACCGACATGCAAGCAGATTTCGGACGCTCACTCGCGCTTCAAATGCGCTACATGCTTCCAGTGTTCATTGGTATTGCCGCGTACTACACGTCAGTTGCTATCGCCCTCTACTTCATAACAAGCAACCTCGTAGGAGTGCTGCAGGAGTTCATTGTGCGCCGCAAGAAAGTTGCGCCGGTTGAGGCGTAAGCACTGCATATAAGAAAAGAGCCCGTATATACGGGCTCTTTTCTTATTTCCTGTTCTCTAGAGGTCGTATACCCAGAGTGTGCCATCTTTCTTATTCGTGAACACTAGAGTGTCCCCTACTGGGTCAACCGTAAGAGCAACTGCATCAATAGCAACACCTGCAACGGTCCCCGGGTCAACGATTAGCGTTGCGAGGCGTGTATCAAGATCAATGCGCCAAATGCGATCAGAGAATGTCTTTGCGCCCTGGTACCACTCGTCTGGTACGTTTCCTGCGAGCGCGGTTGGTACGCCGCAGTAGACGGCACGTCCTCCAGGTGCCCAGGTACACTTTTCAGCGAGTGTAACGAGCGGAAGTGCGGTTGAGTTTCTGGTTGAGAGGTCGAGGACCTGTAGGTACACACGTCCTGCATCAGCATAACTGTAAAGAACAGACGTGCCTTCGGTGTTCGGAAGTACAGCGAGGCCTCTGAGGGGTCCTAGAATGCGCGTGAACGCACCTGTTGTCCTTGATGCGAGGAATGCATAGCCATCGAGTCCGCTTGAGGCCTTAGTGGCAAGTACGAGGTCGTTGCCTGAGAAGCCGGCATGCAGGCGAGAGAGAGCGGACGTGAAGAGTGTACTGACGTTTGTGCCGTCTGTATTTGAAAGGCTTCCTATAGAGCCGGTTGAGTTTGGAAGGAGTGAGAAGACGGTTGTTGAACCCTGCACCGCAACCTGCTCAAGGTCCTGCTCTAAGAAGTACCCTTCCCCACCGTCTGCAGGAAGCGCATAGGTATCAATGTGCTCAGTGCCGTCTGCAGCACGGGTGAGATAGCGCGCAAAGGCACGAGACCCGTCTGAGCTCCATGTTGCTTCCTGAATACCTGGAAGAGTGCGGTTGCTTACGCGTGTGAGCACGCGATCATGAACGCGGAATGCGTAGATGTTCCCGCTCTGACGCTCGATGAAGCGAACCTCAGTGTCAGCAGGAATCTCAGGATCGGTCGAAGTGCCAACCGGAAGAACTGGCGGGATGTAGAGTGCAATAGCGCCCTTTGCCACAGGAGCATCAGAGATACGGATGAGACGCGGTGCCACCACCGTTCCGGCTCCTTGAATAGGTTGACCGTCTGGTCCTAGAAGCCCTGTTTGATCACGGTCTCCGCTTGAACCGAATGGGTCTCCAGGCAACCCTACAGAGAGAGAGGCTCCGTTCGCGAAGAACAGATAGTACCCACCCACAAGAAGCCCTATGAGGACGATGATACTTGCAACGATAACGAGGATGCGGCGGTTCATAAACTAAGGTGTACAGGTCGGTAGGTTTGTATATGCGTGCGTAGTAGCTTCCTGTCCAACACACTCCTTCACAACTTGATACTGTTTTCCTTGAAGCTGAATCTTCTCTGCTTCAAGTGCACCAACGCACGCTATTTGATTCGCCTCCGTTCCCTCTTCGTAACGAACGCAGGAACGACTCTGATATAGAAAATCAGGGTTTCTTGAATCAGTGTCTTGTACGGCAATTCGATATCTGAAGCCCGCAGTGGTGTCTGGCGTCGAAGGAGTTTGCGGCTTGCGGCCACAACAGAAGCCTCCCGTGAAAGACACACAGCACGAAAGACTCGCTGTCTCCCAATCGGAGCCAAGTGCACTACAGTTCGGTGCCTCACGCCTTTCAACATACGTGATGCTGCACACACCCTGTTCGGTGCTCGGAAGTGTGATGGGTGGTGTTGGTGTCGCTGGTTCTTCCGGAGCAAGTTCCTCGATGTTATTAATCTTCAGTGTAAGAATCTCTGGATTAATAACCGAGAACACAACAACTGGCGAAAGCACCAAAATAAGTCCCCCAATAGCCATAGCAATGAGGTTCTTGGCCTCCTTCTTCTCCGTAACGCTGTCTCCTCCCATGTACATGATGCCCGCGCGCATGATCTGGAGCACCGCGAGCACTGCCGCTATACCAATACAGATTCTGTAGAGACCGTTCAGGAACTGATCGAGACTGAATGAGTTTCCGGTCTGAGCAAGGATTGGAATATTCGTAAGAGGTACGAACCCACTCCCAATGTCGGTGCTCTGTGCGAGTGCCATGAGTGGGAGTCCGAAGAAAAGTACGAGAAAAGAAAGGTATTTCATAGTGTTATAGGCCAAAGAATCCAAAGCCAGTGGACGCACCGAAGTCTACGGTTACGCGACTCTCAGCAGAGCGCCTACTTGCAGGCTCCGTTACGGTAACGCCGAGACGAGCAGCCCCCTGTCCGTTGCCGGTAGCGCGGACGGTGAGGTCCTTGTCGGTGCCGTTGGTTGTGTTGTTAACGGTCCACGCGAATGTTGGAGGTGTTGCGAAGAAGTATCCAACTGCACGGAAGGTTGCCTCAGTATCTGGCATAGAGAACCGATCACTAAGCGCTACATCAAAGTTTGGTCCAAGGAGAGGGTCGTTGCGATACATACGAGCAGTCGGATCAACCGCTGACACAACCGTTCTCGCCTCCCCTACCAAAGAGCTGTCTGGGCTCGTTACGGTTACGCTTATGTTTGCATTGCGATAGCGGACGGGTGCTTCTGCCGTTAGTGTAGAGCGCCCAATACCGGAAGAGTCCGTAAGGATACGGTCTCCAAGACGCCAGGTGTATACCAAGGACGATGCGGGGAGACGTGTGCCCGGAGCGCTTCTCAAATCAGGCACAGCGATAAGACGCACCCTGCCCTCTGAGGCAACCAACCCCCCACCCCTATAGAAAGGGTGTGCTGTTGAGGCGGGTTCCAGTATCAACGACACTTCTGCGGGACGAAGTACCTGCGTCTTTGTATAGACACGGCCGTCTGGATCCGTAACAGACACTGAAACCGTGGTGCGCTCTCCTAGAGCTCCTGCACGAACATTAGTTGCTTGAGTACCACTTCCCTCATATACCCGTTCCCCGTCTACCGAAACCCGCACCGTGCTCGCTGAGAGGTCGAGAAGTGAGCTTCTCGGTGCAATACTCACGGTTTGGTATGGTCGCGGATACTGCGGAGAAACGACGAGTGTAAGCGGGTCTGTTCCGGGAAGTCCCTGAGCAAGCGCTGCGGGAATGCTTGTGCCGATAAGAAGAATCGCTAGAAGTAGCGCGCGTATCATACGCACAGTATATACCGAATACCCCAGAGCCTCTTTAGAGGACGGGGGTAATGTTATGCCGCGCTGCGGTACGACTCTCCCGAATTGTCGTTAGCAGGTTCTGAGTGGCGAGCATTTTGAACCTCTTCCCTACCCTCTCGCGCTGAGTCCTGGCGGTTGACGCGGGCAGCCTGCATTCGTCTTTGGCGAGCGTATGCCATCGCGGTGTTTGGGGTTACATTCCCCTCTACAGAAGCTCGAGCGTCCTCAATGCGAGTCTGAACGATCACCCCAATGACCCCCGCAGTTGTAGCAGGAAGTGCGTTTATAACCGGCGCTATTTCAGCTACGGTTGTAGCGAGCATAATCAAGAGTTTCTTCCCTCCCCCGTTTCCGGTGTACTTCACCCCCAGGATGCCAAACCATAAAAAGAACATGGTTATAGAAAAGAACGTGGCAAGAACAGATAACGGAAGCAGGAACACAGAGAGCGTTAGAAGTGCCTGGACACCGTCCACAAGCAAGGCGATTGCGACCATGAAACCAGCCGTTACGTTCCCTATCTTGTGAGGTGCTGCCATACGCTAGGCCGCGAGCCCCGCGTCGTTTCGTGCCTTCTCTTGCTTGATCTGGAGCAACTGGCTCGGGTCTGAGGTTATGATCTGGTCCTCGGTGTAGGACGCAACAATCTTAATAGCCACGTGCTTAAGGCCTGCGAAGAAGAGACCCTCCCCCACTCCAGACTCAAGAAGAAGGAATTTCTCCTCGTCTGTAAGGTTAAAGGTCTCCTTGAGGACGTTGATGGTTGTTGGAGACTGCTTCAAGAGCAACTGCATGGACGAGTTCGTAAGGATAGGACGGCCGTATGGAGAGCGGAGGAAGTCCTCAACGTCTTGGGTGACGGTTGCAACACCCAGATAGTATTTACGGCCGCGCTTAGCAAGGCTGTAGAGGAAGGACGCGGTGTCGTCTGACTTCATCATCCACCACGCCTCGTCGATTATGAGAAGGCGTTTCTTGAGTTCGTGGCGGACCGCGTTCCAGATGTAGTGCGTGATGATGTACATCGCAATAGGCTTCAGCTCGTCCTCCATGTCGCGCACAGAGAACACGATGAACTGCTTGTTTATGTCGATGTTCGTCGGCTGGTTAATGAACCCAGCCCAGGTACCGTGCGTGTACTTGGAAAGGCGTATAACAAGGGATTCTGAGCCCTCCATGCCGGAAAGCACGTTCTCGAAGTCCGAGAGAATCGGCGGTTCGATGCCAGTGAAGTCGCTGTCCCCGGTGATGTCCTTAAGGGCGTAGGTCTCCGTTATTGCGCGATCGATAATCGCGTCCTCCTCAGGCGAAAGTCCTCCGAGCATGAGACGGAATAGACCCACGAGATTAATGATGTTCGAGCGAAGGATGTCAGACGGCTCCTCGTCTTCCTTAACCGGCGGCAAGTCGAACGGATTGATGTGGTGCTCGGACGAGAGCGAGATGTTGAAGGTACGTCCTCCTGTGGCAGATGCCAGGTTCTCGTACTCGCGCTCAGGGTCGATAACAATAACGTCAGTGCCGAACATCAAGGAACGAAGAATCTCGAGTTTAACGGCATAGGACTTTCCGGAACCAGACTTTGCGAACACAACCGAGTTGTAGTTCTCAAGGGAGAAGCGGTCGAAAAGAATCAACGAGGCGTTGTGGCGGTTGATACCGTAGAGAATGCCGCGGTCACTCGTGAGGTCGAAGGACACGAACGGGAATATGGAAGAGAGCGGAGAGGAGTTGAGCTTGCTTGTAACCTGGAGCTCGTCGGTCGCGAGCGGAAGTGTCGAGCGGAATCCCTGCTCCTGCTGGAAGAGTGCTGGCTTCGTATATACGAGCTTGGCGTCGAGGATGCCGCGCACGTCCCCTTCGATCTTGTCGAGGTCCTCCTTCGAGTTTCCGTAGAGTGTTATGTAGAGCCCCACTTCAAAGATGTGCTCTTCTGCCTGCTGAAGCTGGTCACGCAGCTGCTCAAGGTCGCGGTACGCGGTATCGAGCATCGGGTCGCGCACTAACCCCTTCTCTTCCCTGTCAGAGATCTGACTCTCAATCTCAGCAACCTTTTTCTGGAAGCCGCGGAGTGCTGAACCGGTTTCAACGGGATGAATGAAAATAGAAACATCGAATACCTTGTCGAGGTTGATGATTGGTGTGAACCAGCTATCAACGAGGAAGCGTGGGTAGGAAATGGTGTAGAACGAGCGAGATACCTTCTCCCCTAGCTCAAGCTCGCGGGCTCCAACCTTGAGGGCCGCCGGCGCGATAGCGTCAGCGAGCTTCAGCTCCCCTTCTGCATAGATGTCCTTTGGAAGGACTGGTGCCATGCTTGGTGTTTCGTCGCCCTTATTCTTTCCGAGGAAGTCGAGGAGTGCCATAGATTATGCAGAAAGATGAATAGGGTTCTCAAGCTCAGAGAGGTTGAATGAGCGGTATAGAAGCTCGATAACCTCCTCGGTGCCAAGCGGCACGGCACGCACCCCGCTTGCAGCCAAGCCCTGCACCACAAGTGCCATGCGCTGCTCTAGCTGTACGCGGTTCTCTTCGAATGAATCGCTCGTGCCGTCTGTTGCGGGGCGCTTCGTTCCCCCAAGGAAGGATGGTGTGCTCGATACAATACCTCCGGCGCCAGGAGCATATGGGACAACGACGTAGAAGAGCTTCGTCATAATGTCGCTCGAGTCGATGAAGTTCCTGATGAAGGCGATGTACTCGCGCAGCTGGAGACGCATGAGCTCCGTAGACTGTTCCTGCATGCGCGTCTCAAGGAGTGCGAGGTATGGACGAATATCAGTTTTTCGAGAGTGCACCACGATCTGTATAGAGAAATCGAGCGTATTAAGAAGGCTCTGGAATCCGCCGATAATAGCGCGCTGCTCGTCCTCCCCTTTCAAGGCGAAGTTAATAGAGGAGCACATGAGAATCCCTCGGTACCCGTCGTTCTTAAGTACCACAACACCGTTGCGTACTTCTTTTACCGGCACAAATGACTGCGTAGTCTTAGTAGGAGCCATAGATTAGGAAGGGGTGTTGTTTTGATCCTTGATATCAAGAGACCAGGCGAGGTCTTTGAGTTTGCTCTGGGTTAGGCCGAGCTTCTCTGGGTCCGCAGGCTTCACAGCAACCGGTGCATCTACTTGGTTCTTCTCCTTCTTCCAGAGATACAGGCGGTCCCCGATGTAGTAGTTAAAGGCTGCTTCCATGATTTCAACGAACGGCTTGTTGTTTATCTTGTAGAACGCGAGAGCTGCTGTGAACGCAGCTACTGGAAGCGCGAGGATGAGGCCAATGATGAGCGGGAAATACAGAACAAGAATAGCGCAGAGCCCTACCCCGCCGGCTACATAGATGAACTGCTTCAGCGTGAAGGGTCCGAAAATCTTATCCTCTACTTCGATGAACTGCGGTACTTGGTACTCCATTACCTATAAGTATAGCAGTCGGTTCTCGCCGACTGCTAAATTCCTCACGTTCGTACTGTGGACGCTAATGATGTCCGCCCCCGTGATCATCCTTCTTGGCGTGACCACCACCTCCGCCGCCTCCTTTGCCTGCCATGGCCCCTGCGCCTTTGAGAGCCATTAAGATCCATGAGCCGAACAGGCCAAAGAGTGCAAAAATATTCTTGCCGGTGCCTAGTACCGAAGCACCAATACGCCCGCCCTGCTTATGAACAGCAGCGGGTGCCCTTGTTGTATGGGTGGTACTACCAGGATTAGTTTCCTCCGCTCGCGGCGAAGCATCCGCGTGCCTCCTAAGATTCTCTAGGGTCTCAGCGCGGCGACCCTGCGCTATGGCCTCGCGCTCATCAGCGAGGATGGTTTCTGCGACAGATGTTCCTGGCTGCGGGCCTGTTTCTTGCGAATCGCCACTGTTCTCTCCTGAAGATTCTGGATTGTTCGCCTCCACCATCTGTTCACCGGGTTCGTTAGGTAAGGTTCGGGGAGGGTTCTCAGACATACTAAAATAGTAGCAGGACCTAAGCGCGTTTCAAACTAGTGATTTTATATCGGTTCACGATATGGATCTGCCCAACCTTCTTTCTTAAGGGGACTTTCTGGCTTTGGTTGGACTGGCACTGAAACCGGCTGTACGGGAGCGCTCGCTCTGGGTGCTGCAGGAGATGCGATAAAAGTCGGTGGAGTATAAGTATTGTTCGCAACATTGCCTGCAGGGGCAGGCGAACCCGTTGTTTCGGCGGCGGGTGTCACTTTCGGGGCCTCCATAGAGATTGGTGAGGACTCAGAAACCACCACAGAAGGAGGCGTGCTTACTGCCAAAGGCATTGGGGCCGCCACTGGTGATCCTGGAAGGGTTGCGGGGGCTTCATAATCAAGTGCCGGCGTTGGTACTGCAGGCTCTCGCACAGGTCTCTCGGGAGTGTTCGCATACGTCCCTTCCATTACAGGAGCCTGCGTCACTCCTGACATTCTCCTCTTGAGCGGAATAAAGATTCGCTGGTTCACCTCCTCCATAATTCCTCTAGCGGACTGCTCGTCTGTCCCTGAAAGCATAAGGCTACCAAAGAACTCCGCAGGGCTAATCAGTCCCAGCATGAGATATCCCACCTCCCTCTCAATACTGCCAACCACATCTACGTGTAAGCGAAATCTCGTCTTAATGTCGTTAATTACACCAGCCATTAGTTCGCTGCCATAGGTATCCTGAATCGCCTCTGGCGCCCTTCGATATGCTTCCAAAAGTTGTTCTTGTGTGAATCGTGCCATAGATATTACCTCCAGAAATCTCCCTTAGGACTTGCCATATATCCTCTTACTCCAGCTGAGGCTGTGCCCGCTGCGACGGCTGCCTCCATCTGTGCTCCAACAAGCTTCATCTCCGCAGGACTCAACTTATTGTCCTTAACAATCTTTTCAAGTACCGATACCGGAATGTTCTGGGCAATAGATGACTGCTGAAGTATATCAACACCAAGTTCAGCGAACTGAGCTGTAGACACAGAACCATACTTTGGGTGTGCGATGACTGCTGCCGCCCCTGCTGCACCACCACCTGCCCCTGTAAAGACTGTTTTCAGAACCTCGTTTGCGTACGAAGCCTTTATGGCAGCCTTTTCGGCTGGTGTTCGCTTGTCGCTCTTAACAAGGTCCTCACGCTGCTGATCAGAAAGATTCTCGAGAACAAGCGGCTGTAGGAGTACGCCATTCGGCGCGTTCTCAAGATCCTTCTTGCTCATGGTCTTCATTAGATTCTTCACGTCTGCTCCGCGGCCAGATGCAGCCGCCTCATTCAAGGACGAGAAGCGACCAGACTTAAGGGTCCCCTTCTCGATATCTGTAAGCTTGTCGCTCTTCATTAGGTTCTCAAACTGTTCAGGACTCAAATTCTCTGCAAGCTGCTGTACGCCCTCCTTGACTCCATGAAGCTGCTCAAGTTCCTTCGTAGATAGGGAAGCAAGGTGTGCCTTGTCATCTGAAGTCATTCCGCCATGATGCGCATTGTCTTCAAGCATCATATTCTTCTTCTCCTGATCGTATTCTTCGTGAAGCTTCTGTCCTTCCTTGCCTGCTTTTATGTCAGAGAACTGATGTGCAATATCGGCATATGTCGCATGTTCCGCTGCCTTAGCTCCTGCTGATATGCCTGCAGCACCAAGACCTCCGGCCATTCCTGGAATGCGTCGCAGGTCAAGATTCGCTTTCTCTAACGGACGCAGGCCACGATTTACCATCACTTCACCTACACGTCCCCCAAAACCGGTTTTCTGCTGGATGCGTCTTAGTCCGTACGCTGCCCCTCCGGTCGTAAAGTTTGCACCACGAGTGACTGCTCCGAACGCAAGAGCGCTCGCGGCATTTGTTGCGAAGCTTGCGCCCATTGCTCCCATCTTCGTAGCAGCAATAAGCGAGCCGATCATGAATCCAATAACAATCAGGAACACCATAACCACCTGCATGTTTCCCGCTACTGAATTGCCCTCATTAGCAATAAGTGCGTTCGCAAGAGTCGCGTTCCCTTCTGTTAGGCCCTCGGTCAGCTTGATGCTGATGAATATGAGGAGAAGGTAGACCGGCGCAAAGAATGCTTGTGACATGAGCTTGCTCCACCACATCGTAGCTATACCTTGAAGCTTTGGTATCGCCATACCAGCAAATCCAACTGGCGAGGTAACCATGAGCAATGACAGAATAACTACACGAATGATGAGCATAATTGCACCAGCAAGAAGCACCATTGCGGTTATGAGCACAAATATGGAAAGCATGATGAGCGACACAGCGTAGGAGTACGGTCGATCAACAAGATTCTTCATTCCCGTCTCTATATCAAGAGCCTCTGTGTCCCACAATGCCGTTAGGCCTGTTACCTTAAGTACCTGTCCCGCAATACCAATGTTTGCGCAGGCATCGTTGTCTTGCGCACTATTGTCAGCATTTGTTCCGGTCGAAGTATTTGTCGAACAAGATTCTCCTGCGAGTGTTGCAAAGCTAGAGCTGAATGCGTTTGCTACATCGATAACAAGTTGAGAAGCAAAGAGACTGAAGTTAAGAAGAACAGCAAAGATAATCAAGCGAGGAATCGCCTTCTTTGCACTCATCCCTCCGCCATGGCCGTGCCCTCCGCCGCCTTCAACATTCAGTATGAGAAGAACCCCCATGAGAATGAACCCGAACAGAAGACCAATGTTTGCAACATCTCGCATAACTCCCCACGCTATGAGCATGCCTTCGTTGGTGCCAAAGTATGTTCCGAATTGGAATACGGTTCGTATAACAACCCAGTTAAAGACGGTGCCCGCAAGTCCCAGAACAAACCCGGAGAGCGTAAGAAAAAGAAACGCGATTCCAGTAAAGAGCATCCCAGGCAGATTTCGGAGACAACTAACAACATCCCCTTCCGTACAAGACCTGCCAACATTTGTAACGGCTGCAACATCCTCTTCGTCACCTACGTCATCCCCTAGTCCTGGGTCGCGTACCAGCGGATCATCGTCTTCGGGTGAGCCGTAATAACTGTTTACCCAGGAGTTGGATATTCCTTGTTGAGAGATGATCCTGCTGCCATCAGGGAACTTAGCCTCGCACCTGATTCTTGGCGGCAACAAGCCAACGGCTTCACACGAAGTACTTCCGCCTGCAGGGCTGTTTTCAACAGCACACCCAATCCGATCACCACCATTAGCCGCGAAACAAGCATCCCGCAGTCTCGCAACAGCACTTTGGTCGTACGCTCCGGCCTGCCCTTTATCTTCAAGTGTGGGTGTGGGGTCAGGAGCAGGAGGTGGGGTCTGCGCACTGACAGCGCCATGCCCACTCACAAACAAAAGCACCGACAGAGTCGCTACAAGAAGTGACGCTCGTAGGAGCTTCTGCATATCTAGTTGCCCGAGTTAGCGCTACAACTTCCAGACGATGCACGCTTCATCTGGCTATATAGCGAACCTGGTTCTGTGTCTCCCGTATCCTGTGACTCGTTCTGTGCCTCTGCAATCTCCTCTGCAGATGGAAGAACGCCGGAGGCGGTGAGTTCGTTGTACTCGTTCGAGATATCAAGGAGATCCAGTGTTCTGTCTCCTCCCTGCGCCGCGCTCTCAGCAAGCTTGGTTTCAATCGCCTGAAGTGCTGCCCGCGCATTCGCGGCCTTCGTTAGAGCAACAGCTGCGCGGTTAAGTACATCCTGCGCCGCGCTGTTATTCGCACACTGCTGCCGTGCTGCCTCTGCTGCAGTACGAATCTTCTCCCACGAAGCACGGTATGCATCGATGCGTGCAATCTGGTTCGTTATAGTTGAAGAGAATGTTCGGCTAATAGCCGCACCGCTTCCCGTAGAAGAACCGGACGCTGTATCAAGGAACGAACCTCCGCCTCCGGTTGAAGGACGCGACACACCGCGTAGTCCCCCACTGCCTCCGCCAAGCACCTGGCTTGCGAGCTGGTTCAAGAGTGCACCGATGATCTCGTTGAACTCGTCAGCAGAGACAAGACGCTCCACACCAACACCAAGCTGGCTGTTGAGCTGCTCCATGATAACGGACCCTGGCGTGTCGATGTTGTACTCCACACACGGGTCTGCTCCGGTGAGTGATATGGTGTCCGTCTCGTCTGATACTGCACAATCCCCTCTCCATGAAAGGAATCCACGGTTCCATGAAAGCTCCTCAAGGCGGTTACCTGTTGCGCCCGCAACTGCGTTCTCAAGTGCTTCGTTCGCAAGCATCTGCGCGCCGTACGGATTGTTCTGCGGATTCATCACGGTTGCGAACCAGGCATTGAAGCCTCCCTGGTTGAAGTCTCCTTGAAGGAATGCACGATCGTTCGCACTAACCTGATTCAAGGTGTACGGATTGCGTGTGTAGAAAGATTCAGGACTGGTGCGGAGGTAGTATGCGAGACGAACGCTGTCGAGAACCTTGTCCTGGAATGGAGTATCAGCAATGGTCTGTGCAGAGAGCTCGTCAAAGAAGCGGGCGGCAACCGCATCCCCCACCCCTCGAAGGTTCTCGTTCAGATCTGTAACGAATGCAGGAGATCCCTGGAAGCCGGAGTTAATCCAGTTAACGGTGCTCTTTGTAATAGACTCAATGGCCATGTTCGCAACCTGCCATGCGAGCGCATCGAACACATACTCCTTAACATTCTCTCCAGAACTGAACACTGCCTGAATAGTGTTCTGGACGAGGTTAAGTGCGTCAGTAAATTGAGCCTCAGCCTTGTGCGGAATTGAAACACCAACCAAACACACAAACATAAGTGCACCTGCGGCGAACTTCTTTGCGTGGGGGGTATGTGAAGTGCGGTTCATAGGCTAATTGCTTGCGGCGGCATCTGCCGCTGTTTTAATAACTTGATACCCAACAGTTCCCTGTGGCACAGACACTTGTTGTGCAGAAAATACGCCGTGCAGGTTAGAGAATCCTGCAACGAGCTCTGTTGCGTACTTCTCGTAGAGTCCGATGCCCATAAGTGCGCGAAGCGGATCTGTTTCCATGGCTGCCATGTCTGCACTTGTCTCACTCATGTGTACGAGCGCGTTAGCAATTGAAAGATGTGCCTGACGGGCTTCGCTTGGAACCGGTACTGTGATGAGTGCAGACGCGATGTTCTTGTATGCTTGGCTAATCTCCCCAATCTTCTTGAGAGAAGCCGTGTCTCCGCTAAGTGCGTCAGAGAAGTAGGAAAGCTCGTTCCGGTTCGCGGCAACCGTGTTGCGTGCAAATGCACTTTCCATCTGTGCAGCGTAGGACTGGAGTCCAATGGTTCCTGTCTCTCCAGACAGCCGCACGTCAGCAAGTGCATAGCGAGCGGATGAGTCGCTTTCTGCAACGAGGTTCTGAATGCCCGCCTCAACAAACGCAACAATCTCCGCGCTCGTTGGCGGCGTCTCTCCCCTGTTCTGGAGGTACTGCTTGAGAAGTGTTTGTGCAAAGCGGTCTGTGAGAGAGTTCGGGGCCGCAGTAGTTCCTGGGATAGTCTCGATATCCGTCATCTCGCCTTCCTCGCGTACTGCAACCTTCGGCTGAATGAGCCCCTGTGCAACCGCATCCCCGTCCTTGATGCCTGCCTGGAACGACTCCGGGTTTGTTGGGTCTGTCCCATAGAGCGACTCCTGCCAGTCCGGGAGACTGTCAGAGTCCGTATCTTTAGCAGCATATTCACGCAAGAGCTCTTCCGAAGACTGCGCTTCAGCAACGCGACCAAGACCAAACAGAGGATCAGGACCAGTGAGTGCGAAGGTTCCCCCAACCATAACGATAGCTACTAATGAAGCGATGCCGATGCGGAGTGTGCGGGTAGAATGAGCCATATTTCAGTACCAAAATAATAGCACGCAGGCTCACGCTCCCTTCACGAACCTATATAAGGTGTGTGCATTAACTCAGCGTCTTCACAGCGGTATTCCAGTGCGCGAGTGTAAGATCTTCTGAGCGTGCATTCGTATCAAGTCCGGCTGCGCTAAATGCACTCGTCACCGCCTCTCTAGACCAATGCTCCTCTAGATTCTTCGCAAGGCGCTTTCTCTTGTGCGCGAACCCTGCACGTATAACTTCGAAGAATCGGTCCTCTTCTTCCCCGCTTGAGAAAGAGTTCCTCGAAATGTCCTGTATATGCAGAACAGCAGAGTCTACATTCGGTGCCGGGACGAACGCACCGCGAGGCACGGTAAAGCAGTAGCTAGGCTCCCCGTACACCTTAACGGACAAAGAAAGGAGGCTTTCCTTCTTGCTTCGGGCTATGCGCTCGGCCACTTCCTTCTGCACAAGCAGGGTCATGGACTGAGGTTGGTTAGGGGCCGTAAGGAACTGGCGAATAATCTCGCCGGTTATGTAGTACGGAATATTGGCTACGAGTGCGTATGGCTCCGTAATGGTGCCGGTATCAAATGAACGGATGTCTGCACTCTTGAGTGTGAGTCTCCCCTCTTCGATCTCCTTAATGAACCTCGCTTCAAGTTCCGGTATAAGTGTGTAGTCTGCCTCAACGGCAATAACGCGCATGCCCGCTTTCAGAAGTTCTTTAGTTAACATGCCGGTGCCCGGACCAACCTCAAGTACAAGAGCGTTCTTCTCAAGGTTCGCTGCCCCAACGATGCGCGCAGCGGTCTGCTTATGCATCAGGAAGTTCTGTCCGAGGGATTTTTTAGCGAAGACCATACTAGATGTATATCGTACGCTCTCCGTACAGATCCTCCCCTTCCGAGAAGGTTATAAGTCCCTCATCAATGTCGCGGATGAATGAGGATGGTTCGCTCGCAAAGTCGGTGCCGTAGATGCGGCGCACGGTTGCGAGTGAGAGATTGAGCCTGCGTTTTGCGCGTGTAACCGCTACATAGAACAAACGGCGCTCTTCCTCTTCGTCCCGCTTCTCCCCTTCCCTCGCTTCGTGCGGGAACAATCCCTCCTCCATGCCGGTTACAAATACCGTATCGAACTCAAGCCCCTTTGCTGCGTGTACCGTCATGAGGGTTGCGCCGCTCTTTCCTGGAGCATCGAGCTCGTCCTGGTCTCCGGCGAGTGCCGACTCTGCAAGGAATGCTGAGATACCTTCTTCTCCGGGCATGCCGTCGTAGCGACTTGCGAGTGTGGCAAGCTCCTTTGCGTTCTCAAGTCGCTCCATATCCTCCTCCCCGCCCTTCTGGAGAGCGCTCGCAATACCAGACTTTTCAATAACAAGCTTTACGAACTCAGACGGAATCGCAATCTTTGAAAGTTCGTTAAGCTCGGTAACTATTGCTTCAAACGCCGCTACTTTAGTACGTTCTGCAGGCTTCAACTCGTCGCGTCTTCCGTCTATGAGTTTGCCGAGCGTTACCTTTCCAATACCGCGTGTTGGCGATTGCACCGCACGAACTCGGTCTACTTCCCTCTCAGAATCAAGCGCAAGACGTACCCACGCGAGCACATCCTTCACTTCTTTACGGTCGAGGAAGCGCGTACCGAGAACCTTGTATGGGATGTTCTCGCTCAAGAATGCTTCTTCAAGTGCGCGGGACTGGAAGTTTGTACGGAACAACACGGCTATCTCTTCAGGAGCGGTGCCCGCAAGCACGGCCTTCTTTGTTTCGCGCGCCACCCATCGAGCTTCGCTCTCTGCATTGCGTGCGACGTGCAGACGTATAGGTTCCCCGTCTGGATTATCTGTAACCGCGTGCTTGTCCTTGCGGTTCTGGTTCTTTTCGATGATCTGGTTCCCGGCTGCAACGATGGTCTTCGTGGAGCGGTAGTTGTGCGCAAGGACGATGGTCTTTGCGTCTGCATACTTCTCTTCGAATCCGAGTAGGTTTTCGATTGTCGCTCCGCGCCAGGTGTAGATGGTCTGATCGATATCTCCCACAACAAACAGATTGTTATGTACTGCAGAAAGATATCCCGCGAGCTTCCCTTGCAGACCATTGGTGTCTTGAAACTCGTCTACGTGTACATGGCTGTAGAGCTGCTCTGCTTCGCGACGTATGTCCTCATGATCACGCAGGAGGCTAACCGGTAGAGAGATGAGATCATCAAAATCAAGCGCCTTCTCTTTGCGTACAATAGCTTCATACCGCGGCCAGACCTCTGCGATAACACGAGACTGGAAACTTTTCTGTGCATATTTGTCGCGGAACTCTGCAGGTGTGGACCCTTCCCCCTTCTCTTTCGAGATACGTGAGAGCACAAAGTTTGGATTCATCTCCTTCGGATCAATATCCATCTCTTTGAGCACCTGGCGAATAGCCGCCTTCGAGTCGTCGCGGTCAAATATAGTGAAGTACTTTGGAATGCCTATACGCGTGCCGTATCGCTGAAGGAGCTCGCGACCAAGACCGTGGAACGTTGCCACAAACGGGAGAGGGCCATCCCCGAGGCGGTGCGTTAAGCGTTCGCGCATCTCGCGGGCAGCTTTATTCGTGAAGGTAACGGCAAGAATACGGTCTGCAGGAACACCTTCCTTAATAAGGTGGTATATGCGGGTGGTGAGAACGCGGGTTTTGCCTGATCCGGCTCCAGCGAGTACTGAAACGGGTCCTGAGGTGGTGAGCACTGCCTCCTTTTGTGCGTCGTTTAAGCCTTGGAGGTGTTGCATGCTCTCCCTACTATACCTGGGTGCCGTGCATGCGCCAAAAGCAAGAGCCTGTTCCTTGATTTCGGTCCTTTTCATGCTCTGAAACCACTCTCAACAGGCTCATTATCGGGTGGTTGACCCTATCTCAGGAGCGTTTATACTACCTTCATCGACCGATCATCTGAAACTCAAGAATGGCTTAGGTAAGCCATTTTGTACTCTGAAGAAACGCTGAAGATCCCCTGGTTCCCCTATAACTGACCCTCTGAGACCTTCTGTTCGCACTGCTACTGCAGGAGAACGGGATGCATACTGGATTCCTGGCGCTTTAATCGCCGCAAGCCTCCTTCTGGGGATAGGAATCATTTTGATGCCACGCGCCGCTGGCGCATTCTGGCCATTTACCGTAACCAACGCATCGGATGCGGGTTCTGCTACTCCAATGCTGCATGACAGCAGTATTGACCTTCTTGCTGCTGCAATTAACCCTGACCCGAACCCGGCAAAGGGTCGTGGAGGCATTAATACCACCGATGGCTCGGCACTCATTGCCTATACCGGTCCTGACGGCACCATTGCAGACATTGATCAGAATCGTGGCAGTGGCCGCATTTCTACCTACACGGTTCGCGAGGGCGATTCCCTTTCCGGTATCGCGGACATGTTCGATGTGTCCATGAACACCATTCTTTGGGCCAACAACCTTCCAGCTAAGGGAACCGTTCGTCCGGGCATGACCCTCGTTATCCTTCCGGTGTCTGGTATTCGCCACACGGTTGCTTCTGGCGAGACGTTGAGCACTCTCGCGAAGCGCTACGGCTCAGATAGTGACGAGATCGCTTCCTATAATGGTCTTGGAGCGTCCGAGGCTCTTACAAAGGGCGCTACCGTTATCATCCCTGGAGGCGAGCTCGCAAGTGCTCCAGCTGCTAAAGCAAAGGCAAAGACACCTGCAGCAACGGCAAAGATTAAGACCGGAGGATCTCTCGGTGCCGTTAAGGCAACCGGAAACACCTCAGACGGCTCCCTTTCAGGCTCCTTTGCAAACCCCGCTCCTGCCGGAAGACTTTCTCAGGGCATTCACGGGTGGAACGGTGTAGACCTTGCGGCTCCTCAGGGCTCTGCGGTTAATGCCGCTGCAGCGGGTACCGTTATTGTCTCCAAGGTTGGGGGCTGGAACGGCGGATACGGAAACTACGTCGTTATTGATCACGGCAACGGTGTTCAGACCCTGTACGCACACATGAGTACCGACGCTGTTTCTATAGGTCAGAGCGTCTCACGTGGGCAGAACATCGGTACGGTTGGAAATACCGGCCAGTCCACCGGGTACCACCTCCACTTTGAGGTGCGTGGCGCAAAGAACCCATTTGGTTCGTAGGGGCCTACACTGATACAAAGAAAGCCCGCGCACGCGGGCTTTCTTTGTATAGAACCTGCGTCCTATGCGGGTTCTGCAACGAGTACCTCAGGTTGTTCCTTGCGACTGAGTGTGCGGTACGCATGCACCATCATGAGGAACGATACCGGAATACTAACGAAGAGTCCGACCAAGAGCGCAAAGAATCCGAGGATGTTTATGCCAAGTATAGCGAGGGAGAGCATGAAGAGCTGCACACGGTTCCCTTTCGTGAGCTCGATGCTCTTCTTCATAGCATCAATGGGTCCAAGCTTCTCTTCAATAACAAGGTATCCCGCGAACATGAAGAGGATACCGAGTATTATTCCTGGAACGATAAGGAATACGAGACCGACAAGGATGCAGATGCCGGTAAGGAGGGATACGCCAACGAACTTCCAGAACGGTGTAGGGTTCCAGAGTGTACGTAGGGACACCGCATTCACGTCATCGTGTGAGCGTAGGAAGAACGCAGCCTCACCCATGCTGATGAGGAACGACACCGCCACGCCAATGATGGCTGAAATAAAGGCTATAACGGAAACAATTAATCCTCCCGTTGATTCAGCTCCCATCTCCAGAAGCGTCTGGACAAGGTTAACGGCCATATTAATAAGGAACAATAGAAGGCCGGCCTGAATGAATATCCATGGGCGAGACTTAAAGGTTCGCCACGCAAACGAGAAGCACTCCTTAATAGATAATTTCTCCATATTAGTCGTTCATGTGCGCCTTAGAGGTTGCTGCAGCAGGGTCAGCCTCAAGACGATCCTCTTCGATCTGCTCGCCCGACACGGTGCAGGTTCCGTAGGTACCAGCATCAATACGCTCAAGCGCTGCCTTTACATCGTTGTACCGGGTTTCAAGGTCGGTGAGGATGGCGCTGTTGTTGCCAAACTCCTCCATCTGGTCAGCCCGGTCGTTCGGGTCAGCCTCAAGTCCAGTTTCTTCAGGAGTTGCCTCCCAATCATTCTCATTGCTTGGATTCTTGCGTCCTACTGTTGAAAGCGAAGCCTCAAGAGCTGCCTTTTCCTCAAGAAGACGGGTGCGAAAGTGTTCAGTATTCATGTGAACGATACTACCATGCCGGGCGCTATGCCTGGCAAGACGAGTATCCTAATCGGTTTTGAGCCTCGAAATAAGGGCTTCAAATACCGCCTCGTCGCGAACAATCAATAACGTCTGTTTGTCTGCGTAGCCATAGAGCATAAGAGAACGGCCACGGCTGTCGCGTAGTATGCGCACATCACGATTAGCTACTATGGCGTCCTCGAAGCGGGTACGTGCCGTTGCCTGCACTTCCTGCAACTGTACGGTGCTCGTGCTTACGGACACGGTGGTTGAGGCGGTGGTCGTAGCGACAGGCTCACTCACCTCTTCAACAGGAGCACTTGTTACGGGATAGAGCGGGAACAAGAGCCCGAGGTCTCGAGTCATGAGAGGTTCCCAGGTAAGCATGCCGGCGTAGGTTCGCTCGTAGGAATCAACGCGAAGCGCGAAGAAAGGAGTGTTCTGAGCATTAGTGTTAATCACACCAATGGTACTTTGCTCCGCAATGTTGCGAAGCAGTATGTCTGGAGCTGGAATTTGAAGGGCGCGTACAAAGGCATCTCCTCCTGCGGGAGTCTGCACGATAGAGCCGTCCCCGCTCTCTGACGAGGTAAGGATATACGTAACGAGCACGTTCCCTGGGATGAGTGTTGCGTCAGTCGTGGCCCGCAAAGCCTGTAGGAGCGCAGAACCACTTCCCTCAAGTTCCCGGTACTCATCAGCGAATACGATAGATGGAACCGTGAGCGAGGCGATAGGTGTGTCGCGCATGGTCATAACGAACTGATACGTAAAGAAGATGCCGCCCCCAGCAAGAGTAAGAAGTAGAATACTCGTTAGTACCGCAAAGAGAGCTTTCTTTGGTAGTCCCTTGCTCGTGGTAAGTACAGTCGGTGCCTTGGACTGAGCATCTTGTTCCGCGGCCAGTACAGAGAACGTCGATGCTTTCTGTGTATCAATGCGGTCTGAGAAGTCACTCGTATAAGTGTGGAGCGCTTCAGGGCTCGTGCTTGGTGCAGGCTTAGGGGGTGTGTATGTCTCTATGGGTTCGCGATACGTCTCCGGAGCTTGCGGCTTAGAGACAGGAGGCATGCGGGGTGGAACAGGCTCTGAAAGCGGCGTAAACGCGGGTGCTGGTGTTGGGATATTTGACCATGCAGACTCCGGCTCCGGGTTCTTTACGGGTGCAGGTACTGGCTGTGGAGCAGGTTCAGGCACTACTGGTGCTGGCGACTGTTGTATAGACATCTGAGCACTCTCCCCTACTTTCTGGCGGAGTCTATCAAGTACTGCAGAACGATCGGCTTCAAGAGTCTCGGGTGTTGCAAGTGGCTGCACGGGTGCGGACTCGGTTATCTCCCCTGCCTCCTTAAAAGAAGGTAGCGCAACTGGCTCTTCTGCGTCGCGCTCGTCGCGAGACTCCGGCTTCTCGAAAAATGGTTGTTCGGCAACGTCGAGGGTTACGTCACCGACAGTTTCTTTTTGCTTTGGTGGAAGTTTAGCTGGACGCGCAGGCGATGCGGGTGCAGGATTACGTGAAAACTGAGCCATGTCTTTGGCCATGGTGCGAATGAACTGGGAACGATCCTCAAGTGCATTGTTCATGCTTGCGCGCTCGGTAGCGTGCGTAGAATCAGGAGTACTTTGCGAGCTCGGTACTTTCGTTGGGTCAGTGGGTGTCGCCATACAATGCTGCTCGAATTATACCGTGCACTGACACGTATGGCCCGAAGGTGCGTGTATAGGAAAAGCCGCACTCAAGTTGAGTGCGGCTTTTCCTCTGTCTGTGCTATCGGTGTCCGATTATGAACTTCTTCGGGTCGTCACACATGTCGGTAAAGGCATGTGCCGCTTCTTTCAGTTTCTGTGAAGAGGACTTTCCGAAGGAAATAACCTCAACCTGACAGCCTTGGTTCATATCCAAGTACTCAATGAGAGGCACGAAGTCCCCGTCTCCTGAAGCGATAATCACGGTATCAAGCTTCGGAGCGAGCTTTACGGCATCAATAGCGAGACCAACGTCCCAGTCTGCCTTCTTGGCGCCGTCAGAGAATATCTGGAGTCCTTTTACCTTAGTTTCGATACCAATCTTTGTAAGCGCATCGAAGAACGCACTCTCGTCGCCTCCCTCTGTCGAGATGACGTACGCAATCGCGCGCACAAGAATACGGTCCCCTACTGCTTCTTCAAGAACCTTAGCGAAGTTAACGCGAGACTTATAGAGATGCTTGGCGCTGTGGTAGAGGTTCTGGGTATCTATAAAAACCCCCACACGCTGCGCCGGATGTTTTATCACGGGCATAGTTGTTTTGTATTAAAAGGATGTAATAGGCTCAGAGGAGCCTCTGATATATTCTAGCACCTGCTTAGAAACGAAAATCGCGGGCTGTTGCCCGCGATTCCCTACTTCTTGAGACCGAGCTTCTTCACAACCGCGCTGTAGCGGCGCTTGTCGTTCTTCTCAAGGTAGCGAAGATGGGTGCGGCGATCAGCAACCATCTGGAGAAGACCGCGACGGGAGTGGAAATCCTTCTTGTTCTTCTTAAGGTGGCTGGTGAGCTCCTCAATCTTGCGGCTAAGTATAGCTACCTGGACGTCGGCAGAGCCGGTATCCTCGGGGTGGCGTGCCACATTCTTAATAGTGGCGGTCTTTACTCGTTTCGTTAGCATTGGATGTACCTTACCACACCTTGATTAAAAGCGCAAGTGTTTCCTAGTAGGAGGAGTCTGCCACGTAAACAATATTGTGCGAAGTTCATGGTACCCTTTCCCTATGGATGCTCGACAGATGAAGCGTGAGTTTCTCGAATATATAGAGATTGAGCGCGGTCGTGCGGTGAAAACCGTTGAGAACTACGACCATTACCTGACTCGTTTTATAGACCAAATGGGCATACGGGAGGCTAAAGACATAAACGAAGCCAATGTGCGTGAATTCCGGCTTTGGCTTAACCGACAGCCGGGCACCAACAAGGACTCCATGAAGCGCAGAACGCAGAACTATTACCTTATTGCGCTACGTGCGTACCTAAAATACCTCAGGAAGCGCGATATCCCTTCCCTCTCTCCGGAGAAGATAGAACTTGCAAAGGTGCCTGAGCGCCATTTGGACCTTATTTCTAGCCAAGAGCTGGAACGTCTTCTTGCCGCGACCGATGGCAATGGCGAACGCGCTCTACGAGATAAAGCGATTCTTGAAATGCTCTTCTCTACAGGCCTGCGTGTTTCCGAGCTGTGTTCTCTGGATTCCGATATAGATCTCTCGCGGGACGACTTCCCTATTCGCGGCAAGGGAGACAAGGTACGTGTAGTGTTCCTCTCGGACGCTGCAAAAGACGCTACAAGAGCCTACTTGAAAGCTCGTACGGACATGGAGCCAGCACTTTTCGTTAGTGTTGCGCGAAGCACTGAGACAAAGAAGCGCGTACCCACCCGCCTCACTCCCCGCTCTATTGAGTTACTCATCAAAACCTATGCTGCAAAGGCTGGTATAACAAAGAAAGTTACGCCTCACGTGATGCGACACTCTTTTGCGACTGATTTACTCTCAAACGGAGCTGATATACGTAGTGTTCAGGCTCTACTGGGTCATGCGTCCATAAATACGACGCAGATTTACACGCATGTTACGGACAGTCACCTTAGAGACGTCCATAAGAAGTTCCACGGGAAAGGTCGATAACTCTTGGGTATACAATAGAGGCATGAGAATCGTTTCATGGAACGTGAATGGCATTCGTGCTGTACATACCAAGGGCTTATTTGAGCCATTTATTAAGCAATTGAAGCCAGATATTATCTGCCTTCAAGAAACAAAGGCAGAACAGCACCAGTCCCCTGTTGACCTCATGGGGTATGAGGAATACTGGCACTCGGCAAAGAATAAGAAGGGCTACAGCGGCACAGCGATATTCTCAAAGCAGGTTCCGGAGAATGTGGCGTTTGGCATGCCTGCCGACATAGCTAGCAAATACGGGCTTTCTGGGGATGGGTACGGAGACCCGAATGAAGAAGGACGCATCATAGCGGCCGACATGACGTCTTTCTGGGTTGTCTCCGTGTATACACCGAACTCCAAGGAGGATCTTTCACGACTTTCACTGCGCCATACGCAATGGGACCCGGCGTTTCTTGAATACATGAAACGGCTTGAAGAGGAAAAGCCAGTTATATTCTGTGGCGACTTAAATGCTGCCCATACGCCAAACGACCTTGCAAACCCCAAACCAAACGAAGGAAAGCATGGATATACAAACGAAGAACGCGAGGGAATCGATAAGGTTATTGCGGCTGGATTTGTAGATACGTTCCGCCTCTTCACTGAAGGCAAGGGGCACTACTCCTGGTGGAGCCATTTCGCAAAATCTAGGGAGCGAAACGTCGGGTGGCGAATCGATTATGTGTTTGTATCAAAGGCTTTTGCACCTAAGGTCAAAGAAGCGGCTATTCATGCAGACATTATGGGATCAGACCACTGCCCCGTGTCCATTACGCTCTAAAGGACAGTATTAAAGACAGGTTGTCCACACTATCCCCATAGTTGTCCTTTACTATGTCCTATACAGGAGTAGTATCTATAAAGACCTGGGGGTCAGCAACGCTCGCGAGAGCCGTAGGCAGGCGTTCCAGGAACCGAATGTTCCTTGCTCGTACCTTCGTGCTCTCGTGCCACTAGCGTGTACGTATCGGCTGTCCAACGAATCGCGGCGTATCCGCATTACACAGACTGGGTCCGGTTCGATCTGTTCCACGTGAAAACACACCCATCAGTACATTTGTGCGCCTGTAGTACGTCCATATTCTCCTGACGGGAGCTACCAAAGCCCCCAACCCCAACCTTTCCCGTCGTTTGGACGAACCACAGAAGAGACCGCCCTCACAGGCGGTCTTCTGTTTTATGGTGGTTTTCACGTGGAACAGTCTACTTTCAAGCCAAAAGCCCGTATATACGGGCTTTTGCTGTGTTCCACGTGAAAGAGAGCAGTATCTAGCAAACGTGATGCTTCTCTAGGATTTCTTTGATCTCTCGTTCTTCCTCAGCCTCTCGGCGCTTCTTTCCAGAATCCCCTAACTCTTTTAGTTCAGCCTCAGGGAGCTCAAGAAGGGACTTGGTCCGCCCGTCTAGGTAATCCTCAGTATTGCGCTTTGGGTCCTCTAGAACCTCTTCAAGAAGGGCGTGCAGGGCAAAACCTATCTTTGGACCTGGTTGCACGTGGAACTTCTCCATAATCCGTGAGCCGTCAGTCTTTAGCATGGTCACAGATATTGGGTCCCTAAGCGCCTCCTCAACCATAGCCTTATACCTGCGGAACCTGAACGGCTGCTCCTTCGGGCGTCCTGTGCCAATGCGGTCGCATATCCGGAGGTTGAGGAGATCCCAAATGTGTTCCTCGCCAACATTGCGAATCATGCGTCGAACTGCTGAAAGGGTAATCTGATCAGGATCAGAGAAGAACATGTGCCAACGGACCAATTTGGTCACTTTCTCTATAGTTTCACGTGAAAACTTAAGGTCTTCCAAAGCCCTCTTTGTTACACGTGAACCAACAACCTCATGTCCGTGGAAGGTCCAATCGTTCTTTTCGTCAGACCAGCGCCTGGTCTCAGGCTTTGAAACGTCATGAAAAACAGCTGCTAGGCGTATATCAAAGCCCCAGTCCTTGTCAGCAGCATGCTGAAGGGAGCGGATGAGATGTCCAAATACGTCGTAACTATGGGCTTGATTCTGGTCTATGCCTATTCCGCGTGTGAGGTCGGGAGCTATATACGTGAGAATACCGAGCTGCTGGCAGAGAACCAGAGCCATCATGGGCTGCTTAGAGTTCAGGATGCGAACGAACTCATCCCGAACCCTTTCACGTGAAATGTGCTTGAGGTTCGGTCCCTTCTCCTGGATTGCGGCGGCCGTGTCGGCGTCTAGAGCGAATTCAAGCTCAGCCACGAGGCGAACGGCCCTCATAAGACGCAGTGCGTCCTCTTCAAAACGGTCCGCAGCAACCCCAACTGTCCTTAATACCTTCGACTGTACGTCCTCCTGTCCTTTAAAGGGGTCAATGAAATGTCCTTTAGAATCATCAAGGGCAATGGCATTGATGGTGAAGTCACGGCGAGCAAGATCCTCCTCTAAGTTATCCCCAAATGCCACAGCGTCAGGTCTGCGCTTGTCTGAGTACCCGGTCTCCGTGCGGTAAGGGGTCACTTCAATAATTGCGAGGGTGTTGTCCTCGCTTCCGGTCTTCACTCCTACCGTACCGAAATCGTTCTCATAGAAGGATTCTGGAAATACTGCCTGAATCTGCTCAGGCTTAGCGTTTGTGGTTACGTCCCAGTCCTTCGGGTTCCGTCCTAAAAGGAGGTCGCGCACGCAACCGCCTACCAGATATGCCTCATATCCTGCACTTCGGAGATCGGCTGTTACACGGGAAACCTCAAGGGGAATAGGGAACTTCATTAGGAAAATACTAGCATAGGCACAATCACTCGTACCTTATATGATATCATTAGTAAATGTTATCAAAGGTTCGAGAAATGGAACTTGTCTTAGAGCTTCGCAAGAAGGGGCTAACGTACCGCCAAATACTTGAAAAAGTGCCAGTTTCAAAAAGCTCTGTGTCGCTATGGCTCAAGGATTCAGTGCTTACTGAAGCCGAAATGAGACTCTTAAAGCGAAGAAAGGACAGTAGTATAAGCCGCGGAAGAATACGAGCCGCAACCTCACTTCGACAAGCGCGCCTTGAAAGAGATAAGCAAATATTGGAAGAAGCAAGAAAAGAGTTTGATCAGAACAAGAAGGACGCCTTCTTTATATTGGGAATCGGTTTGTACTGGGCAGAAGGCTCGAAGAGGTCACCAGCGTTTGGCTTCATGAACTCTGATTCCGAAATGGCGAGATTGATGATTAATTGGATAAGGGAGTACCTTAGGCCTGCGGAGGATGAAATTAGAATGCGTGTGTATACGCACAAGTCTTTTGCTCACGAAAAGCATGAAGAGGTGTGGGCTAAGCTACTTACCATTCCTCTTAATCGCTTCGGGAAAACAATCTTTAAATCGCAGGGTTTAATGGTTAAGAAAAGACCGAATTACATTGGTTGCGTGCGAATTGAGTTAGGAAAAGTTAAATACTTTCGAAAGATTACCTACTGGCAACAAATGCTCATTGAACACTACGGTAAAGAAGAGTATGGTGACCAGAAGCGCCCGTAGCTCAGGGGATAGAGCATCTGTCTTCGGAACAGAGGGTCGGGGGTTCGATTCCCTCCGGGCGCACTCATGAAAAAGGGAACAGATGCGCTTACAAACGTTGCAAGTGCCTTCGGCACCCCTGTCTACGTGTACGAGCAGTCTGTTATTGAGAATCAGTGCCAGAAGCTTCTTAAGTATTTCCCAAGTGTGGCGTTCCACTACGCCATGAAGGCAAACAGCAACCCTGAGATACTTAAGGGTATACGAAAGCAGGGAATAGGGGTTGAGGCAGTAAGTCTGGGCGAGCTGTCGCTGGCCAAATCAGTTGGATTCAAGAAGAAAGATACGAGCTTCACGTGCGCGAGCCTAACTGAAGAAGAGCTCTGTGCAGCTGCGCAGACGGGCGTACGCGTGCATCTTGATTCGCTTACACAGCTTGAGACGTGGGGAAGGCGCGCTCTGGGCAGGGAAGTGTCCCTAAGACTTAATCAGGGCATTGGAGCTGGACACCATGCGCATGTCATAACCGGAGGACCTCACAGCAAGTTCGGCATAACCCTAAAGGACATTCCTGAGGCTAAGCGCATTGCGGAGAAGTACGGCCTTTCTATAACTGGTATCCAGCAGCATATAGGATCCAACGTTCTTTCTGCAGACATCTTCATCAAGGCAATGCAGACCCTCCTTAAGACTGCTGAGGCATTCCCGGAGCTCACACATATTGATTTCGGCGGAGGTCTCGGTGTGCCCTACGCGCCAGGAGAGAAACAGCTTCCTCTTCAAAGGGTAGGGAAGGAGTTCGTTGCCATGTCTAAAGCCTTCGCTAAGAAGCACGGGCGAGAAGTGTCATTCGCTATGGAGCCAGGTCGCTTCATCGTTGCCGAGAGCGGGTCGCTACTTGTATCGGTTGTTGACGTGAAGGAGACAAGCGCACATCTGTTTGCTGGAGTGAATTCAGGGTTCAATCAGCTCATCAGACATGCCATGTACGGCTCATATCACCCCATAGAGAACCTTTCGCGCACGCGTGGTACGAAGACCGCAATATCGATAGCGGGTAACGTGTGTGAGTCGGGAGATCTGTTTGCCGTAGGCCGTCCTATGATTCGTCCAGAGATAGGAGACTTTCTCGCCATACGAAACGCTGGAGCGTACGGATTCTCTATGGCAAGCAACTTCAACATGCATGCTTTGCCCCACGAAGTAATGATCTTGGGTTCCGGAAGGGTGAAGGATATATCCTTTTCTCCTTCCAACTACGCGCTTTAAACACTGGATAGTACAGCGCAGTCTGTGCTATGATGCCTCCCGTAGCGGATATGGTTTAGTGGTAAAACGCGTCCTTGCCAAGGACGAGTCGGGAGTTCGATTCTCCCTATCCGCACTAGCGAGAAGGATGCAAAAGACAGCTCAAAAGGCTGTCTTTTGCATTGGGGACAACTGTGGACAAACCCATGCCTATCCCCCCACAGCATGATGTCCTAGACTTGCATTTTTCTGTAGGTATTTCGTGATGGTTTATGCACACGGAGGATTAGATGAATCATGGTAAGTTAATGATGTACCTATACATACGAATATGTCTTGCATGGAGACCGCAAGACGGCAGGGAATCCGAAAGGATAGCCAAACCACTTAAGAGGTGGGCACTCGTGGGGGAAACTCCACGGTCTCCAAACTAGTGGGTTTCCAAACGTAAGTTCGGAATCCACGAGTCCCTGCCTCTGAAGTGGTTTTATGTTTAGGTACATCTGAAGGAGGCGTGGCAGAGTTGGTCGAATGCACCGAGCTCCAAACTCGGAAGGCTTGCTAAGGGTCTCATGGGTTCGAACCCCATCGCCTCCGCTTGAAACTTATCCCCCATCGGTCTTGATTGACCGTGCCGGGGCTTGTGCTACCATTCTCTATGCCCTTAGCAGGCCTCGGCACTTGAGCCGAGCTGGCCAATAAAGCCAGAGTCCTAGTGTCTTTCTTGGAGGTTCTGTCATATCTTTACTCCCAAAAGGATGTTAGAAACGAGCAAAAGCCCCGAAAGGGGCTTTTGTTTAATGTTAAAATGGCTCCAATGAATCGTTCTTCTTTTCTTACACTCTTGAAGCGAGTAATACAGTACCGAGCAAAACCGCGAACCGACGCCTGTCGTTGCGTGAATTGCTCCATTGAAAGGCAAAGGCGTCGAGGTACCCCTGCAAGTGCTGTTTAGATACCGCCTTGTGCGTCCCCTTGATAGAGCGCTTAACATGGCTCCAGAAAGATTCCATGGTGTTTATGTGTACATCCCCTCGCACCCACTCCTTCCTTGAGTGATTAACCATAAAGCGCTCGTATCCTCGAGCTGCATTGTCGAGCACGCTGGTGCTGTCTGTCATGAGGCGGGTTCCAAAGAGGGGATCCACGTTCTCTTCTAGGAACTTCCCATGCTCCACAGCGCTGTTCCTCTCGACCACTTTTGTCCGCACCCGTCCTCCACGCTCCACAGCCCCAATAACCAGCGCCTTTGAGCGCATCACAGTGCTCTGTCGCACGTTGTACTCCCCGCCGTCGCCCTTGCCACCGAAGTACGCGCTATCCGTCTCAACATCCCCGCCAAGGCGTGTGAAGTCCTTTCCGAGGGCTTCTCGTATGAGCTTCAGCATTCTCCATGCCGTCTTGTATGTAACCTCAAGCTGACGTTCCATCTCCTTGGCACTGATTCCACTCTTGGCGTTCGAGAACACCCACAGGGCATGGAACCAGAGCGTAAGAGGGGTATCTGATTTATGGAAGATCGTCCCCGCAGCCGGAGCTATCTGAAAGCGACACTTTGAGCACTGGAACTTCTTACGTCCTTTTAAAAGCGAGTAAGTACCACCGCATGAGCACTCTCGGCTATGTAGGTTATCGAAGACGAACTCAAGGCAGGATTCATCTGTGGGGAAGTCCTTCTTTAAAGAAGTGAGGCCGTACTTGGTTTCTTTTGCCATTAAAGACAGTCTATCAGACTAGATTATGCCGTCAAGGGATACCAGTGGACAAACCTGTTAGTACTGGGGATAAAGGACAAGGGACATTTCTGAAGAAATCTTCACGGTCCCTAATATAGCCTTATTACATAACGTTTTCCTTAAAGTCGTATATAAGACTTTCTATCCCCAAGGACACGTCGTTATCCGACACGTCTTGGATATCTGGGTGTGAATAATGGGGAAGACTACCTCAGTAGCGGCCACTATTTTCTAGGGTATCTGCCCAAATCCTATAAATCTGTTAGGATAGCGAAGACAGGAGATTCGTGAGAGACTCTCCCGGCCGCCAGAAGGTGTCTGTGTGAGTCGAAAGCAAAGTCGGGGTGTCGTATACCGGTAGTACGCTTGTTTTGGGAACAAGTAGACGGAGTTCAATTCTCCGCACCCCGACTTTGTTTTTGACAGGATGCACAGATGGCATCTGTAGAAGAGTATAGAGAATGTGGTATTCTCGAATCCGAAGCGGGATTAGTTTAATGGTAGAACATCAGTTTTCCAAACTGAGAGCAGGAGTCCGATTCTCCTATCCCGCACTACCTAAGAGTGTTCTGTAGAGTATCGTCACGCATTCGCCAGATGGGCGCGTGCTATCTTTACTGTATATCCGTCGCACCTTTGCGTGCGAGTTCGGAACGATTATGAGTTGATCATTATGCGTATGAATACCCAGACACTACAAAGAAGCGGCGCACTATTTTTTGCATTCGCCATAGCGTTCGCAGGAAGCGTGCTCCTTCTTCCAAGCAATGCTCGCGCCGCGACCTGTACGTTTACAAGCAATCTTGAGCTCGGCGTTGAGACCGAAGCAGTCCGTTGTCTTCAGCGGTATCTGAATGCAAACGGGTTCACTGTTTCTGCGTCTGGCGTGGGGTCGAAAGGCTTCGAGACAAATCAGTACCAGACGAAGACCGTTGCTGCCGTACAGAAGTGGCAGGCCGCAAATGGCATTAGTCCTGCCACGGGCACGTTCGGTCCACTCTCACGCGCGAAGTACATCGTACTTACGTCGTCAACTCCAGCACCGGCACCCACAACACCAGTCCCACAGCCAACGACGCCAGTTATTCCGTCTCCACAGCCGAGTTCCACACAGGAGAATTCAGCGCGCAACGCCATACTCGATGCGCGTGATGCACATGAGGATGCTCAGGACGACTACGACGACGCGAAAGATGACGGCAACAATCTAGGAAGCTCTAAGACACTTCTTGCTGAAGCTGACGACGTACTCACTGAAGCGCTCTACGCGTTCGTTGACAAAGACTACAGCGAGGCACTTGATCTTGCTGAGGAAGCAGAGGATCTTGTTAACGAAGCACTTGATGAGATCGAGGGAGTTGGAAGCAAGGAGTCGGAAGCGGATGCTGAAGACCTCATCGACGACGCGAACGATGCACTTGATGATGCCAAGGATGAGGTAGATGAAGCCTATGATGACGGTGAGGATACCGACAAGGCAGAGGACCTTCTCGACGAGGCTGACGACCTCATTAAGGATGCAGAGGATGCATTTGATGACGGTGACTATAAAGACGCCATAGAGTATGCAGAAGAGGCAATGGACCTCATTGACGAAGCGCTCGACGAGATTGACTCACGCAACTCAAGTGGAGGAGATGAGGACGATGCAGAAGACGCCATTGATGACGCAAAGGATGCAATTGACGATGCGCGCGATGAAATTGATGACTCCAATAGCTCAAGCTCGAAGATTAACAAAGCAGAAGATCTTCTCGATGAGGCTGAGGACGCACTTAACGACGCAGAAGACGCCTTCGACGACGAAGACTATGACGACGCCATAGACTACGCTGAAGAGGCAATGGATCTCGCTGAAGAGGCAGTTGACGCCCTATAGTTCTACAGAGAACAGAAAAGAGAAAGGCCCCGCACAAGCGGGGCCTTTCTGTAACAAACGTTTATCTACTTAACCGCGTCCTTGAGTGCCTTTGCTGCACGGAACTTTGGTGTGCGCGTTGCGGCAATCTTGATGGTCTCGCCGGTGCGTGGATTGCGTCCGGTGCGCGCAGGACGAGCCTTCGCGCTGAAGATACCAAGACCTGCGATCGAAACTTCGTCGCCGCTCTTAAGGCCATCAGTGATGCTTGCAATAACAGTTTCAACTGCGCGCTCTGCGTCAGCCTTTGTTCCGCCGAGCACCTCCTGCACCTTTACTGCGATGTCTGCTTTGTTCATGTACGTAATGAGGGTTATTCCCTGGTAGGGCTTTTTTGTAAAGCCCTACAAAAGGGCTACCTGAGAAGTATAGGAAATGAGCCATATTGTGCAATAGGGCTTGAAAAATCCGGGGGATAATGCAAAATCCGCTATTTCGTGAGAAATAGCGGATTTCACAAGGGATCAATTAGCGCGCAAACTCAACCACTCTGTTCTCCCGAATCACGTTAACCTTGATTTCGCCTGGATACTTGAGTTCCTGCTGTACGCGCTCAGCAATATCACGTGCCATTCTGTGCATCGCCAGGTCTGAGACCTTGCCTGGGTTCACGAATATCCTTATTTCACGCCCTGCAGAGATAGCGTATACCTTCTCAACGCCTTCATATCCCCGCGCAATGCGCTCCAGGTCCGTAAGGCGCTCTAGATAGCGCTCTACGGTGTCTCTACGAGCTCCAGGGCGCCCTGCGGAGAGGGCATCTGCCGCCTGCACGATCATAGATTCCGGTGTTTCATACGGATACTCCTCATGGTGCGACTGCATGGCCTGAATAACCGGCTTTGCAACGCCGAATTTCTCGAGGATGCGGCGTCCAATTTCTACATGCGTGCCTTCAACTTCGTGATCAACAGCCTTTCCGATGTCATGAAGGAGTGCGCCAGCTTTTGCGACGTCACTGTCAGCACCCAGCTCAGACGCGAGCATGCCTGCGATGTGTGCCATTTCAATTGAATGCTGGAGGACATTCTGTCCGTAGCTGGTGCGGAAGTGCAGACGTCCAAGGAGTGCTACAAGACGTGGATCGAGGCCTATAACACCAACCTCGTATGCCGCCTGCTCACCCTTTTGTTTAACTGCCTCAGCAACTTCAGCCTTTGCCTTCTCAACTGCCTCTTCAATCTTTGCGGGCTGTATACGGCCATCCTCTATAAGACTCTCAAGCGCGAGCTTTGCGATGTGGCGGCGAAGGGGATCGAACGATGAGAGCGTTATCTTGTCCGGAGCGTCGTCGATAATAACGTCGACACCGGTAGCGCGCTCAAAGGCCTTAATGTTACGTCCTTCTTTGCCGATAATCTTTCCCTTAACCTCTTCAGAAGGAATCGTAACGGAAAGCGTCATAACCTCGCTGTTAACGGCCCCTGCCATGCGATGTACGGTTGCAAGGAGGATGGCACGACTCTTCTCTTCAAGTTGTTCGCGGCCATTTGCGGCAAGCTTCTGGAGGCGTGCAAGCACACTCTCCTCGTGGCTGTCCTCAAGGTCTTTGAGAAGGGCGGTTTTCGCATCCTTCTCTGAGAGACGTCCCACGCGCACCAGTTCCTGTCTGCGCTCGTCACGAAGTTTCTCTGCGTCACGCTTCAGGTTCGCTACTTCGTTCTCGCGGTTCTTAACCTCCTCAAGGTCAATGGCGAGCGCTCGCTCACGCTCATCAAGAAACTCCTCGCGCTTGTTGATGCGCTCTGTTAGCTTTGCTATCTTCTCCTCTTGTTCCTTCAGGGGAAGGGCACGCTCTTCTTCAAGCTTGCGGGCACGGTCCTCAGCGTCCTCAAGGACGCGGTTCGCGCGCTCCTTGGTTTCGAGCATCTTTTGCTTAACCTCTATCTCAAGCGACCCGCGCTGGCCGAGTGCAATTAAGAGGCGAAGCACGTACCCAAGCGCAATACCGGCGAGGCCGGAAAGCGCCAAAAGGCTCAATATTATCTTTATGGACATACCGGTGGATGGGTCCTTCGCGCGTACGCGAAGGGTTTGCAAGCAAATTAGGTTCGGGAACGCAGTATTTCAGCCGTTTCTGTAAAGCAGAATTCCCCAGAACCCTTATAAAATAACACTTTTTTGGGGTTTCGCAAATCAAACAGCCGCTCTCAGAGAGAGCGGCTGTTTGATTGAAATTGAATCTACTTGCTCTTGTACACTTGGTCTACAAGTCCGTACTTCTTCGCATCTTCCGCCATCATAAAGTAGTCGCGATCAACGTCCTTCTCAATCTTTGAGAGAGGCTGTCCGGTGCTCTTCGCAAGAATCTTGTTCAAACGATCGCGGGTAAGGAGGATGTGCTTGGCTGTAATCTCAATGTCAGCTGCCTGGCCCTGAGCTCCGCCCCATGGCTGGTGGATCATAACCTCAGCATTCGGAAGCGCGAAGCGCTTTCCCTTGGCGCCTGCTGCGAGAATAACCGCAGCTGCACTTGCCGCCATACCAACCACAACCGTAGAGACGTCTGGCTTCACATGGTTCATGGTGTCGAGAATGGCGAGACCTGCTGTAACGGAGCCACCGGGAGAGTTCACATAGAGCGAAATGTCCTTCTTCGGGTCCTCAGACTCAAGAAAGAGGAGCTGGGCGATGATGAGGTTCGCCATATCGTCATCGATGCCGCCACCAAGGAAGACGATGCGGTCCTTCAAGAGGCGGGAGTAGATATCGTAGCCACGCTCGCCGAACTGCGACTTCTCTACAACCATCGGCACGAGCATTGCACGGGGATTAGTATTTTTGTATTCCATAGTCTGGTCATATTACCAAAGCTCGACGGATAAGAGAAAACGCCCCATGTAGGTGGGGCGTTTTCTTATGATGCGCGTATTAGATTGGCATCGGGCCGTTTGGACCCTCCTCTACGTCAGCAGCACCCTCAACCGTTGGCATGGAACCGTCTGGAAGCACTTCACCCTCAACTGTGTTCGTGTCCATGTTGATGCGCTCGTTCCACACATAGAACGCTCCCGCGACAAGAATAGCCACGATGAGGATGATACCGAGGATGGAGCCGTATGCGGGACCCTTTGCTTCCTCTGCAACAGGCGGCATTGCTGGGGGAGGGGTGGTGTTGGTGTTCTGGTCAGGTGCTTGTTCCATAGGTGATTGATTAGGGTAACTAAGGTTAAGTATAGGCGAAGGGGGGAGAGGCAGAGTACGGGGTGGGGATACGAATACAGCCGGCTTCTCTATGAAGCCGGCTGTATTCCAAGAGAGTTTCTTACGCGTTCTTCTGTGCGTAGAGTCCAACGGAGCGCTCAAATGCTGCTTGAGCTGCTGCTTTGTCAGCCCAGGCACCAAGAGACACTTCCTTGTCCTGAATCTTCTTGTAGGTTTCGAAGAAGTGCGCGATTTCCTTAAGGGTGTGCTTGTTCACATCGCTTAAGTCCTTCACATCAGCGAAGCGAGGATCGGCTATGGGAACGGCAAGAATCTTCTCGTCCGAGTCGCCACCATCAATCATAGGAAGCGTTGCGATAGGGCGTGCGCGAACCAAGATACCTGGAAGAAGAGGGTTGGTAGTGAGAAGCACTACATCAAGTGCGTCCCCATCATCCCAGAGCGTCTGCGGCACGAATCCGTAGTCAAACGGATAGGTCTGTGCAGTGTGCAGCACACGATCAAGCGCGATGATGCCGGTCTCCTTATCAATCTCATACTTGTTGTGCGAGCCGCGAGGAATCTCGATGATGACATTCATCTCGTCCTTCGTGCCCGGAGCAATGTCGTGAAGAAGGTTCATGTGTACAGGGTACTATGCTGCAGACTCGTCGCGCGCTTCTTCAGCATCTGCGACAGGACCGTTGTCGTCAAAAGCGGTCTCGTCTTCAACGGTAAGGGTGCTGTCTGAGGTATCGTCTTCGGAGACAACAGACCCCGTCTCTGTAGGGTCAATACCCGCAGCAACGGCTGGGTCCATGTCCTCAGCGTTCTCAAGAGCAGCAACGGACTCGTCAGACACTACGTCCTCAGACTTCTCCTCGGGAACTTCGCTCTCAGCGACGTTCTCGCCGCCAACGGCCATGATGTCGATGTTCCAGCCGGTGAGCTTTGCCGCAAGGCGCACGTTCTGTCCGCCGCGACCAATAGCGAGTGACTGCTGGTCTTCGGTAACGGTGACACTCGCACGATGTCCTTCCTCGTCGAGCTCTACGCTAACGATAGTTGCTGGAGAAAGAGACTCCTTGATATAAGCAGCCTGGTCCTCAGACCATTCGATGATGTCGATGCGCTCGCCACCGAGTGCTGCCATAACGGTAGATACACGAACACCGCGCTGGCCAACGAGTGAGCCAACTGGGTCTACGTGCGGATCGTTCGAAGCGATAGCAATCTTGGTGCGGCTTCCTGGCTCGCGCGCGAGACCCTTGATTTCAATAGAACCCGCAGCAAGCTCCGGAACCTCCATTTCGAATAGACGGGTGAGGAAGCGTGGGTGGCTACGAGAAAGGCGAAGGTATACGCCACGGAATCCTTCATCAACGGCGTAGAGGTATGCGCTAATGCGCTCTCCTGGACGGTAGCGCTCTCCAGGAATTTGCTCCTCGTAGGGAATAATACCGGTGGCGCGACCAAGGTCTACGAAGATTGCTCCGCGCTCTGCGCGCTGCACAATACCTGTAACAATCTCGCCCTTCTTGTGTCCGAACTCGTCGAGGATAGAAAGCTTCTCTGCCTCACGGATCTTCTGGATAACCACCTGCTTTGCGGTCTGTGCAGCAATGCGGCCAAAGTCGTCCTGAGGCTCAAGAGGGAAGATAATCTCTTCGCCAAGCTCCGCGGTGCGCTTAATGCGCTTCGCGTCCTCTAGAAGGATGTGCTTTTCAGCGTCGTAGCGAGGGAGTTCGCCCTCGACTACTTCTTCCTCGCGGTCGAAGTGCGGGTGGTGTGCGGGGAGCTCAGCAACTTCCTCGCCTTCCTCAGGGAAGCGCACCATCGTCTCGTCAACGATAGTCTTAACCTGCTCAAAGGAAACGGTGCCTGAGTTCATATCAAGCATGCCGCGTACTACCTGGCCACGCTTTCCGTACTCCTTCTTATAGGCAGTTGCCATAGCCTGCTCGATAGCATCCACCATGGTTTCCTTGGTGATGCCGCGCTCCTCGAACTCCCCGAGCACTGAATTGATTGTTTTTAGGTCCAACATAGGTCCGTTATTTAGTTGTTCGCACGCTGTTATTCTATTTTCGCACGTAACTCTGGATTCCTAAAAATAAATGCCCGCAGGTGCGGACATTCCAGATAGGTAGAAGATACCATATATAGGTACAAGGTCAATATGGAGAGTTCATGCAAATCATTGACGTTTCTGATAATTAGTGTTTCTCTAAAGGCGGAAATGAACGCGCCTAGGCGCTTAGAGGGAGCCAGAAAGTGAGCAACGAGGTTGGAATAACCAAAAAGGGATTACCCAATCGTCGGCATCAAGCCAAGGCGAAGACCCGTAAGAAGGTCATCAATGCAGGCCGAGCCCTCTTCATGGAAGGTGGCTACAGCCAGGCCACTATCCGCGACATAGCGAAAAGGGCGGGCATGTCGACCGGCGCTGTGTTCGCGAGCTTCAGAGACAAGGCCGATCTGCTACTTACAATTGTCGAAGATGAGACAAAGTCGCACGAAAAGATGCTGGTGCGTGCTGCTACTGAGGAGGGGACTGTACTCGACCGAATCGTTCGAGTCTGCGCTACTGACTTCTCGTTCTTCAACGAGAGATTCCACTTGCTGGAGGCGACCGCTTCACTTGAAGTACGTCGCCATACTGGCCAATGGTCAGGAATCCCTGATCGAGCTCGCATACCACTCTATATACGGCGGAGGTCCGTCACAGACGTAATCGCTTCTGTTCTTACGGGAAACCAGGGGGACGAGAAGACCGATAAAGAGACCGAGGCAAAAGCAAGGATGCTGAGCGATACTCATCTCTACGCTTGCCGTGTTGAGGTGCTCAGGAGCATGCCTCTAGAGATGTACCAGTCTCGCCTGAAGGAGCTTTTCGAGCTCATCATTTCTTCAGGCGAACAGTCCTGACAATCTGATTTTCACGGGACTCGAAGGGCCGCGCGGCACACCACCGCGCGGCTTTTTCTTTTCCACGCGTTCTACCTATATAGATGCGCAAAAAACATGCGCTACCGCGCTATACTTTCACTACAAACGGCATGCAGGTCTCTGAAAGCGAACTCAAAGAATTCATTCTCGACTCCGGACTCGTGTCTCGGAAGGATGTTGATGCTGCAGACGAAGAGGCAAAACAAAAGAAGCAGTCCATTGGAGACATTCTTGTTTCGCAGGGGCTTCTCTCAAGCGACAGCCTTCGCCGCATAAAGGCATACGTGCTCGGCATTCCGTTCGTTAACTTGAAGGACAAGAAGATTGATCTTGCTGTCCTCTCTCTTATCCCAGAACCAATCGCACGAACGCACAGCATTGTGGCGTACAAGAAAGAAGGGGACACGCTTGAAGTGGCGATGCTTGATACAGAAGATCTTCCTGCAATTGATTCGGTTCGCAAGTCTACCGGTCTTCGTCTTCTCCCGCGCCTTACCGACGACGAGTCTTTGAAGAACGTCCTCTTGCAGTACCAAAAGTCTCTCAAGGAAGAGTTCGGCGATCTTATTACCACTGAAGCTGGACGCATTAACCTTATAAAGGACGGGCAACCAGGAGACGATGTGTCCGGAGAAGACTTGAAGAAGATGGCCGAGGATCTTCCTATAGTACGTATTGTTGATACGCTTCTTCGCCACGCCATTATTCAGAAGGCGTCAGACATCCATATTGAGCCGATGGAACTTGAGGTGCTCGTGCGGTATCGCATCGACGGGGTGCTCCATGACGCTATGACTCTGCCGCGTGCAGCAGCAGCCGGCATAACTGCTCGCATTAAGGTGCTTGCAAACCTCAAGCTCGACGAGAAGCGTCTTCCGCAGGACGGACGCTTCAAGATGGAGACCGACACTGACAAGGTGTCCTTCCGTGTATCCATGCTTCCAACCTACTTTGGAGAGAAGGTAGTTATGCGTCTTCTTCGCGAGACGGGTGAAGGCTTCACGCTTGATGTGCTCGGGTTCCATGGTCAGGGACTTGAGCGCGTACACAAGGCAATGAAGCAAACCACTGGCATCATTCTTATTTCAGGACCAACCGGTTCCGGAAAGACAACGACCCTCTATACCATTCTCGACATTCTTAATACGCCGGACGTAAATATATCCACCGTTGAAGACCCTATCGAGTACCAGATGAAGCGCGTGAATCAGACGCAGGTTAACCCTGCAATTGGGTTTACGTTTGCGAATGGTCTGCGCGCCCTTCTTCGCCAGGATCCGAACATAATTATGGTGGGAGAGATCCGTGACGCAGAGACGGCGTCTCTTGCCATCAATGCCGCGCTCACCGGACACCTTGTGCTCTCAACCATCCATACGAACTCTGCCGCTGGTGCCATTCCGCGTCTTATGGATATGGGTGTTGAACCGTTTCTTCTCGTCTCCACACTCCGCATGGTTATGGGACAGCGCTTGGTGCGTCGTCTGTGTGACGGAAAAGAAGAGTACGCGCTCGACAGTGTGGAGCGAGGCAAGATTGCGAGCGAAGACCATTTTGACAACGTGCTTGCCGCACTAACGGAGGAGAAGCTCGTTAAAGAGGGAACAAAGATTGATACGGTGCCGTTCTATAAGGCGGTACCAAGCGCGCAATGCGAGGATGGATACTCCGGCCGCATCGGTATTCACGAGGTTCTTACGGTTACACCAACACTTCGCGACCTTATCCTTCATAGCGCATCTCCTGATGCGATAGAGGCGCAGGCGCGCAAAGAAGGCATGCTCACCATGCTTGAGGACGGACTCTACAAGTCCACGAGGGGTATTACGTCTGTTGAAGAGGTGCTTCGGGCAGTTGCAGAATAGGTTGCTGAAAATACTGGGGAGAGTATAAAGGACGCAGGAACGCGTCCTTTTTGCACCGACTCCCGGGCAGACTCGTTCGTATGGAGATACCCATGTCACGCAGTGTGTATGAGTTTCTTGCGGTGCTTCTGGCGGCCATCGCTGGCTACCTGGTGAGCACCCACTACAACGTCGGCTCGCTCCTCACGCCTGTGCCGATGGTATCGGTCATTGTGGCCGTCGTCTCGGGCCTTCTCGCCTGGCTTCTCTGCTGGCTCGGTCCGCGGTGGTCCTTCATCGCATTCATCGCTGCCACCATCCTCGTCTTCGTTTCGGGTCTTACTGGCGACAGGACGATTCCGTGGTGGGCGGTACTGCTACAGATCGTGACGCTCGTCGCTGCTGCGCTCTCTGCGCTCACGGCGAGTCGGCCGGTGTCGGTCAGATACTGAAACCTGCAGGCCGGATTCTCCTTTCGAGAATCCGGCCTGTCATGTTTTGCATGCTAGGATTCTTCTATGAAATTCCGCGTCGTATCGAAGTCTGCTGAAGGAGGAGAAGAGAAGCGCGTTATAGAGGCAGCGAGTCGTTTTGCTGTGTATGAGCAGGTAGAGAAGGAAGGAGGGATGGTTGTCTCAGTGCTTGAAGGTGCGGGCGGTATGCCCGCGTGGACACAGATGACTATCGGGACTGGTGTGAAGACTGACGAGAAGATTACGTTTACGAAGAACCTGGCTGCCATGATTGCAGCTGGTCTCACCCTTACGCGCGCTCTCTCTGTTATCGAGCGCCAGACAAAGAACAAGTTCCTCAAGAAGATAGTTATGGATCTTGAGAGCGAGGTAAAGAAGGGAGCTGCCTTTCATGAGGCACTGGCGCGGCATCGCAAGATTTTCTCTGATCTCTTTATTGCTATGACGAAAGCTGGCGAAGAGTCTGGAACACTCGCAGAGTCCCTTGCGGTTGTAGCGCGGCAGATGGACAAGGCAAATACGCTTCAGAAGAAGGTGAAGGGCGCGATGATATATCCGTCGATTATTCTCTCCGCTATTGTCGTCATCGGTATCCTGATGCTCATGTTCGTAGTGCCAACGCTTTCGAATACGTTTAAGGAGCTCGGTGTGGAGCTCCCGCTTGCGACACGCATCATTGTGGACGTCTCAGACTTTATGGCAGGCAATGTTGTGCTGGTTCTCGTGCTTGTGGCGGCATTCTTTGCCGGGCTCATGCTGTTCCTTCGTTCTAAGGTGGGAGGGAAGGTAACGCTCTTCCTTGCTCTCCGCATTCCGGTTATTGGAGAACTCGTACGCGAGACTATGAGTGCGCGTGCGGCGCGCTCCATGTCGTCCCTTCTTTCCTCAGGTGTTGAAATGCTTTCAGCGCTCTCTATTGCAGGAGAGGTTGTGGGGGACAACTCTTTTGGAAAGGTGGTGAAGGAAGCAGAAGAACGTGTGCGTAAAGGAGAGCCGCTTTCCGTATCGTTCTCAGAGCACTCAAAGCTGTACCCGGTATTTGTGGGCGACATGATTGCGGTGGGAGAGGAGACCGGAAAAGTAGCAGACATGCTCGGACAGGTAGCGCAGTACTACGAGACTGACGTGGAAGAACGCACCAAGGATCTCTCAACTATTATCGAGCCCATTCTCATGCTCATTATCGGAAGTGCCGTGGGTGTGTTTGCGATGGCGATGATTACACCGATCTACTCTCTTTCAGAGAAGATTTAGTACGGCATTGGTGCGTTATCATAGCGGTATGAAGATACCGCGCGGTATGTCGCTCATTGATGTGGTGGTGGGTGTCGCACTCATCCTCATTGTCTTCCTCGCGCTCCTGGGGCTCTTGCGCGCGTCTCTCCTCATCTCGTCCTCCTCTAAAGCAAAGGCCGGTGCTACCGCGGTTGCTACGACGCACATCGAGTACTTGAGATCCTTGCCGTATGACTCGGTTGGTACGCTTGGAGGTATTCCTGCGGGTCCTGTGGCGCAGTACGCAACAACAACCCTAAACGGTATTCCGTATGGTGTGCGCACCTTTATTCAGTATGTGGACGACAGCAAGGACGGCACGGGAGCGAGCGACGCTAACGGCATCACAACCGACTACAAGCGCGTGCGTGTAACCGCAACCTATATCTTCCGTCAGGAGGAGCGTGAGGTAGCAGTAGTTTCAAACATTGCACCCCCGTCTATTGAAAGCACGACTGGTGGAGGGACACTACGCATTAACACCGTAGATGCGCTTGGTGCGCCGGTTCCGGGCGCCGGAGTCCGCATTCAGAACTCAACCGTAAGTCCGGTGGTGGACTTCACTACTTTTGCGGATCTTGAGGGTATCGTGCTTCTCCCGGGTGCCCCTACCTCAACCAACTACCGCATAACCGTTTCCAAGGACGGGTACTCAACCGCTGAGACGTATGTGCGCGATGCAACAAACCAGAATCCAACTCCCGGGTATCTCACGGTTGCGCAGAATCAGACAACCTCCAGCACGTTCTCCATAGATGTACTCGCACAGCTTGTTATGAAAACCTTCTCCCCGATACGTGCAAGTTCAACCATTGATACCTTTACAGATGCTTCACTCATGCAAGAAATGCTCTCAACACAAGTGTCAGGGGGCAATCTCATGCTTTCGGGTGCACCGCTAAGCTACGCGCTCTCTGGAAGTGCGCGGTCCGTATCGTTTGCTCCTTCGTATCTTTCCGCATGGACTTCTCTTGCGGTGTCTGCGTCGACACCTGCAGGTACGTCATTCTTAGTATCTATTGCTGACAGCACCGGAACGTTGTTGTCAGACGCGGTGCTTCCAGGAAATACGAGCGGATTCAGTACCTTTCCTATAGATCTTTCGGCAGTATCAACTACTACATACCCCGCTCTACAGGTTCGTGCGCAATTCAGCTCGGACGGTATCTCGACACCAGCGATTGCCTCGTGGACCATTGCGTTTGATGAAGGGCCCGTGCCGCTTCCCAATGTCCCGTTCACCCTTACAGGAGCTAAGAAGAAGGGCACAACGGGAGCTGGAGTGCCTATACCAAAGACTATTGTGTCGACAACAACCTCTGCGCTTGGTGTTCGAGCCCTCTCGCTTGAGTGGGATGTGTACGAGCTTTCGATTCCGGGATACACCATCGTTACGGCGTCTTCGACTCCTCCGTATACGATTGCGCCAGGCACCGCTACGGAGGCAACGCTTATACTGCAATGATGACTGCTGCGCGCATGAGGGGATTCACACTTGCAGAGATGCTCGTGGTTATTGCGCTTACAGGACTTGTGGGCGTCGGCCTCCTTTCGATGATTGCGTACTTCTATCGTACGAATGCCTATCTGCTCGAAGCCACAAGTGCGGTTGATAGTGCGAGCAGGGGACTTACTGAGTCCATTACCTCATTGCGCGAGGCGTCGTATGGAGAGGATGGGGCGTATCCTCTTTCGGGCACAGCAACCTCAAGTGTTACGTTCCATGCAGATGTCGATGCAGACCCCGCTATTGAGAAGGTGCGACTCTATCGTTCGGGAGATACGTTTTATAAGGGCGTTACAAATGCCGCCGGCAACCCGCCTTCGTACACCGGTCAGTCAGAGACGACTACGGTTATCGCTACGTATGTTAAGAATGCTGCGAATACGCCCGTGTTCCGATACTTCGATGAGGATGGCGTAGAGTTAACAGGTGCTATAGACATTGCGAGTGTGCGCTCTGTCCGAGCTCGTCTTGATGTGGATATTAATCCTCTTCGTGCACCGAACATTCTCCGACTTGAGTCAGGGGCAACGCTCCGTAACCTACGCAGCGAATAGACTTATGAAACACGAACCTGTACGCGGCTACCTCATGCTCCTCGCCATCGTGTTTGGTGCGATATTCCTTACGGTACTGGGTGCTCTTTCAGGGTTTGTTTTAACCGAGAACCGAGCACAATCTACAGCAACGCAGAGTGTGCAGGCAACGGCCATTGCTGAGGCAGGTCTCGAGTACTATCGCTGGTTCTTGGCACACTACCCAAACGATTTGCAGAACGGCACGGGAGTGCCGGGTCCTTACACCATTCCCTATGCAGACCCAGAGGGCGGGAATGCGGGAATCATAGAGCTCGCCATAACTGGTAACACATCGTGCGGAGCGATAAGCTCGATTGATATCCGTTCTACAGGGACTCCCGAGGCCGCGCCAAATGTTTCGAGCACCATAACGGCACGTTATGCGCGACCAACGGTTGCGCGCTTCTCGTACATTCTGAACGACAGTGTGTGGGCGGGGGAAGACCGCGTTATTCTTGGTCCGTATCACAGCAATGGGGGTGTGCGTATGGACGGTACGTCCAACTCTCCAGTTACGAGCTCCTTATCCTCCTGGCTCTGTACCTCGTCCTTCGGGTGTTCACCTAATCAGACAAAGACTGGTGTGTGGGGGAATGGACCGAACCAGACATTGTGGGGATACCCGGTGCCTCAGGTTGATTTCAGTGGTATTGCGGCAGACTTCTCAAGTTTGAAGACACGAGCGATTGCGTCAGGACACTACCTTCCGCGATATAGTACCGGCACGAACACGGGGAACCAGAACTACTGGGACGGATACCACCTCATCTTTAATGGGAATGGAACGGTAACGGTGCGTCGCGTAACGAACACCACGCTCTTGCATTCGACACACGTGAACACGTCAGACGATGCGCTACCGGACCGTACCCTTATCTCTTCAGAAAGCTTCTACTCAACGCTCACGATACCTGCAGGGTGCGGACTCATTTATGTAGAGGACAATGTATGGATTGAGGGAGTGGTTGATAGGAAGGTAACCGTGGTTGCGGCAAACGTAGTAACTACAGGCATAGAGCCAAACGTGATGCTTCCGGGCAATCTAACGTATGCAGCAACAGACGGTACTGATGGACTTACAGTTATTGCCGAGAACAACGTGCTCGTTACGCCAAATTCCCCGCAGAACATGACATTGAACGGCATTTTTGTTGCCCAAGGGGGCGCCTTTGGTCGCAACTATTACTGGCGAAACGCGAATGATGACCGATGTAATACCTCGTATGAGCCTCGCACCTCTCTAACTATTCTTGGTACGACTGTCTCAAACCTGCGTACGGGAACAAAGTGGACGGGGGTTGATTGTGGATCAAACAACCAGGCAGGGTACCAGACGCGCGTTGATGCGTTTGACCGAAAGCTCTCAACAGACCCGCCGCCCTTTACGCCTACAACCTCTACAGATTATGAGTTTGTAGACTGGAGGGAGGAGTAGCTGAAGAATATTTGAACCAGCATAAGGGCGTGCTAGTGTTCTCCTTAGAAAGGAGGAAGTTCCTCATGATACAGATCATAGACGCTAATGGCAGAAGGGCGATGAGGTATACCGAGCGTGAACGCGTGCTGAAGACTCTCGGATATTTTGCGATAGAACTTTTCTTGGGACCTGTCGTCTTCGGGGTATGGTTCTTCGTGGCTGGTTCGTACAGCATCCCTGGCTTTATCCTGCCGCTCCTTCTTTTTGGTGCTTTGTGGCTCCATTTCAGAAAGGATTTTCACGGCAAGGCACTCGAGGTCTGGACGCACAACGACAACGAAGACCTCATTGCGCTGTATCTCAAGACAGGCAACGCTCTCCCGATGCTTTCCAGGTAGTCTCTGCAAGGAAGGTAATCCCAGGGCCCGGCACGCACGTTCCGGGCCCTTTGCGTGGGCGTGCTACGATTTAGCCATGTTAATCGTTGGAAACTGGAAAGCATACGTGGAATCGAAGGCGAAAGCCAAAGCACTTTGTGCAGGTGCAAGGCGTCTTGGTGCTAAGGGTGTGCATGAGATTGTTATCGCTCCCTCGTTTCCTTATATTGGTATGCTCGCGCCGCTGCGTCCGTCAGTAAAGGACGTGCCTGCTCTGGGTGCTCAGGATGTATCCATAACCGTTGGAGGTGCAAAAACCGGAGAAGTAACCGCAGGAGTGCTTAGGGAGATCGGGGTTTCATACGTGATCGTGGGACACTCAGAGCGTCGTGCGCGTGGAGAAACGGATGAGATTGTTACGGAGAAGGCGCGGCACGTACTCGCGCATGGGATGACACCTATAATTTGTGTCGGAGAAGCAGATCGCGATCCCGAAGCACAATACCTGAAGTTTGTGCGTGCGCAGATTAGTAGTGTGTTTGCAGCCCTTACACCAAAGGAGCGACTTTCGGTTGTGGTTGCATACGAACCTATCTGGGCTATCGGAAAGACAGACCTTGAAGCCATAACCCCAACAGATCTTGCTGAGATGGTGCTCTACATACGCAAGGTGCTTGCAGACTTCATGCCAGGACGCGCAAATCAGAAGGTGCGTATTCTCTACGGAGGGTCGGTTGATGCTGATGATGTGCGCTCACTTGCAACCGGCACCCTTGTAGACGGGTTTCTTGTGGGACGTGCATCAACAGATGTTGCAGACTTTAGTGCGCTCGTTAAGGCTATCTCCTAACAGACGATTCTCCTCTATACTAGAGGCATGCGAAGCATAGAGAAGATAAAAGTACTTGAGAACATTCCGGTTCTTCTGCGTGCTCCACTCAACGCTGAAGTTGAGAATGGAACAGTAACAAATGATTTTAGGCTTCGTGCTGCACTTCAGACCATAACGTATCTCCAGAAGCGTCACGCACGCGTTATTCTAGCCAGTCACATAAGCGGGGCGGGGACTGAAACGCTGCGTCCTATGTTTGAGGCCATGCTGAAGTGGATACCGAATCTTTCGTTCTCCCCTGTACCTACTGGTTCTGGAGTGCGGGCTATGGCACGAAATCTCGAGCCGGGACATGTGCTTATGCTTGAGAACCTGAGGCGCAATAAAGGCGAGGAACAAAACGATCCTGCATTTGCTGAGGAGCTCGCAGACCTCGCTGATATCTTCGTACAAGACTCATTTGATGTGTGCCATCGTTCCCATGCGTCAGTTGTGGGGGTGCCAAAGCTTTTGCCGAGCTATGCGGGGTTTTTGGTAGAGAAGGAAGTGCAGGAGTTGTCAAAAGCGCTTTCTCCAAGACGTCCGTCACTCGCTATTATTGGCGGTGCGAAGTTTTCAACAAAGCAACCTGTCCTAAAGAGACTCCTTAAGACGTACGACAAAGTGTTTGTAGGAGGAGCGCTGGCGAATGATTTTATGAAAGCACGAGGCAATCCGGTGGGGAGGTCGCTTGTTTCAGGTGCTGACGCGTCTGAGCTTGGTGCGGTTATGAAGAACAAGAGACTCCTTCTTCCTGTCGATTATGTAGTTGCAAAAGCGGGTGAGCATCAGGGAAGGGTTGCAGAGGTTAAGGATGTGCGAGAAGACGAGGTGATTCTCGACAACGGCCCGAGAACCATACAGATGCTTGCGCTGCATGCGGCGCGCTCTAAGACGGTGCTATGGAACGGTCCTTTAGGAAATTATGAGAATGGGTTTGCACAAGGTACTGAGGCACTTGCCAAGGTTATTGCAGCAACAAAGGCGCACTCTATTGTTGGGGGAGGAGATACGGTTGCCGCAATTGAGGGCCTTAATCTTGCAGACCAGTTTACGTTCATCTCAACTGGGGGCGGAGCTATGCTCGACTTTCTTGCGAAGGGTACGCTGCCTGGGCTCGATGCACTGCGTTAGGCAATCTGCTCTCTGATCTTTTGCGCAATGTTCTGGGCTTCGCCTTCTGCATACTCGGTGTGCGGCCAGAACTCAAATTCGCCTCGCGCGTGACGCGGAATGATGTGCATATGCAGGTGAAATACTTCCTGTCCGGCTTCAGGCTCATGGTTTGAGTTTATTTGTACACCCTTAGCACCAACCGCATCTCGAACCGCAGGAGCAATCTTGCGAACGGTTTCCATAACCTGAGCCAATGACGCCTGGTCTATGTCAAAGATGTTGCGCGAGGGCTGCTTTGGGACAACAAGTGTGTGTCCGGGAGAGACGGGTCCTGTTGAAAGGAAGGCAAGAGTATCGTTGTCTTCGTACACCACGTTTGCGGGCACTTCCTTCCGAATAATCTTCATGAAAATAGTGTCTTCCATATAGGTCAAGGATACCTCGTGCAGCACTTTTGATACAATGGCTCTACCTATGTTTCGACTCCATGATCCGCTTGATGATAGTGTGCGCTCTGCACTCTCTGCGTATGACGACATAACGGCCTCGTTGCTTGCGCGTAGGGGTATACAAAGCGCTGAAGAGGCTGAAGCGTTTCTCTCTCCTTCGTATGAAGAGCATATACACGATCCTATGCTCATGACCGATATGCCTAAGGCAGTAGAGCGGCTTGTGCGGGCACTAACGGACAGTGAGAAGATTGCTGTGTGGAGCGATTATGACTGCGACGGCATTCCTGGAGGCGTACTCCTGCACGATTTCTTAAAGAAGGCTGGAGCCAACTTCGTTAACTACATACCGCATCGCCATAACGAAGGGTACGGTGTGAATATTCCGGGACTGGAGCAGTTGGCGAAGGAGGGTGTGACGCTCGTTATAACGGTGGACTCAGGCATTACGGATAATGTTGCGGTTACGCGAGCCAGCGAGCTTGGTATGGACGTCATAATCACGGACCACCACCTCCCCTCGGCAGAGGGGCTGCCTCCTGCATACGCCGTGCTTAATCCAAACGCCAGAGAGGATGAGACGTACCCGTACAAGAGCCTGTGTGGCGCTGGGGTGGCGTGGAAGCTTGTGTGTGCTACGCTCGCACACGGCTTCCCGGGAAGGGACGCTATTCCTGAAGGGTGGGAGAAGTGGCTTCTAGACATGGCGGGCATGTCGACTATTGCCGACATGGTTCCGCTTACGGGAGAGAATCGTGTCATCGCAAAGTACGGACTCTTTGTTATGCGGAAGTCTCCGCGTATTGGTCTGCAGAAGCTCTGCAAAGTAGCGAGAGTGAATCAAAGCAAGATAGTGGAAGACGATGTGGGATTCATGCTCGGACCTCGTATCAACGCTGCGTCCCGTATGGGAGACCCCAGAGATGCGTTTCTGCTCCTTTCAACAACGGACGAGTCTGAGGCGGACATGCTTTCAAAGAAGCTTGAAGCGCTTAATCGCTCGCGCCGTGCAACCGCAGGAGCCATTACGCGTGCGGTACATGATCGCTTGCTCGAGCGAAAGATGGAAGGGAAGGAACTGTCTTCAGTTATAGCTATGGGAGACCCGGACTGGCGTCCAGGACTTCTTGGTCTTGTGGCAAACGGTATTGCGGAAGAGTACGGACGTCCGGTGTTCCTGTGGGGAAGAGAAGGAAATGACACGATGAAGGGGTCGTGCCGATCGGGTCCCGGCAACGCAAACGTGGTGCTTCTTATGGAAACTGCGGGAGACACCTTCACTCAGTTTGGAGGACATAAGGCATCTGGTGGCTTTGCAGTTGCTCCTGATGCGGTATTTGATCTGGAAGAGCGACTTTCAAAGGCGCTGGAATCTTTGCCTAAAGAGGACGAGCGGGAAGCAGTTCTCGCAGACCTACTGCTTACTCCCGGCTCTGTATCAAAAGACTTACTCAAGAAGCTGGAGAAGCTCGCACCCTTTGGTATGAAGAACGCAAAACCTGCTATTGCGTTTAACGAGGTTAGAGTTGAACAAGTGTCCTGGTTTGGGAAATCGAGTGAGCACCTGCGTATTGCTATTGGACGCGGGCACGAGGCGTTCCCTGAGCCACCAATAGAGGCCATGACGTTTTATGCGAAGAGACAGCTTGGCGAGAAGAGTGAACGACTAGAGAAAGGACAGACGATATCTCTGCTTGCATACTTAGAGGAGGATACATTCTCGCGAGGCCAGCCACTTCGCTTGAGAATTATTGCTATTGCGTAGTTTCGTGGTAGGGTAACGACTTGTGCTAAAGAGCGGGAGGAATTGATGAGTTCTTTGAGTGTGGTCATTGGCTGGAAGGGAGACTCCAGAGCCTTGGTCAAAGCCAATCTGGAGAAACTTTCGCCACGACGTCCGGGTGAAAGGACGCTCATAAAGACACCGAGTCTCTTTCTTGAGTGTCTTTTTCTGAAAGCGGCGCTGAAGGCTGAAAAGGATAAGCCCGGTATCGCGTCAGAGCAGAAAGAGCTCTGCATCAAGCAAATAAACGCTGTGCACGCGATCTACGAGCTTGAACGGTTCAGGATCAAATGCCATGAGGATGTTGGCTTCTGTCCGAACATCCAGCATGTGCGCAGTGACGGATCACTTGTTCGCGAGCCAATCAGTAGGTCGTGGTGAATCACAAAAAGGCCGGGTATTCTCAGAAGGAGGACCCCGGCCTTTCGCTTTGGTCCCTTGGTATACTGTACCTATGCGTTTCACTATCTATGGCGACGGAGGGTCGCGTGGCAATCCTGGTCCTTCTGGAAGCGGTGCCATTATCCGCAACGCTGAAGGGGAGACGGTGGCAACCATCTCTGAATTCATTGGTATCGCAACGAATAATGTTGCAGAGTATACGGCTGTGGTGCGTGCGCTCGAGACGCTTGTGGGAATGCTCGAATCGAAAGCAAAGGATGCAGAGGTGCACGTGCGTCTCGATAGCATGCTTGTGGTGCGGCAGATGAACGGAGAGTGGAAGATAAAGCATCCAAGCATGAAGCCTCTTGCTGCCCGCGTGTCAGAGCTCGTACCTCTTTTCAAGTCCGTTTCGTTTGAGCATGTATATCGCGAATCGAACCTGGATGCTGATCGGTTGGCGAACGAGGCTATGGATCGCGGAGTGTAGCGCATGCGGGACGCCCTCCTTCTTGCGGGGTTCGTTGGTTTTCTAAGCGGCATTCTGTGCCGCTCTTTTATTACAGTTCCGTGGCAGGTCCTGGCTGTTGTGATGGTTGTCGCTACGGCACTTTTTCTTATTAGTCTTAGGGTGCCGCACACGACTCTCTATAGAGTGATAGCTGTTTTGCTTATTGCCCTTGCTTTCGGTTCTGTGAGAGTGGGTCTTGCTGAGGACACCTTGCCTGACACGTTCGTACAGGACCTTGATACAAAGATAACGCTTGAGGGAACTGTTGTAGCAGAGCCTGATATACGAGAGACAAGTCAGCGCATAACCGTACTGCTTGAGAAGGGTTCGGAGGAGGCGAAAGTTATTGTGGTTGCACAGCTCTATCCTGAAGTAGTGTATGGAGAGCGGGTGCGCGTAACAGGAACCCTGGCGCTGCCCGAACCATTTGAGACAGACACCGGACGAGTATTTAACTACGATCGCTTTCTTGCAAAAGATAAGGTGTTTGCGCTCGTGAACTTTGCGCATGTTGAGCATGTTTCAGAACCGGAAGGGTTATGGGTGCGTGGCATGGGAAGCTTGTTTGCCTTTAAACACGCGTTTCAGAACGGTCTTGCGTCTGCGATACCTGAGCCTGGAGCGTCGCTTGCTGTCGGGCTTATCACGGGAGGGAAGCAAGGACTCGGCGAGACACTGCTCGACGTGTTTATCATCACAGGCTTAGTACATATTGTGGTGCTGTCTGGATACAACGTAATGATTGTTGCAGAAGGGGTGCTGAGAGCATTCGGGTTCCTTCCAAAGAGAACAGCTGCCATTATTGCAGGCATAACTATCGGACTCTTTGTGCTTGTGGCTGGTGCTGGTCCCGCAAGTGTTCGTGCGGGATTCATGGCGGGTCTCGCTCTTCTTGCGCGAGCAACCGGAAGGACCTATGTCGTTGTTCGAGCGCTTCTTATCGTGGCGTTCATTATGCTTCTGATGAACCCGCTTCTCTTGGTGCATGATCCAGGATTCCAGCTCTCGTTTGTGGCAACGCTCGGCCTCATTCTTCTGTCCCCTCTTATTGAGTCATGGCTCTCGTTTGTGCCAGGTGCATTTCTTAGAAGTCTCACAGCTAGCACGCTGGCAGCACAGATTGCCGTATTGCCACTCCTTCTGTATCAGACCGGTCTGTTCTCGGTTGTGTCACTTCCTGCGAACGTGCTGGTGCTACCAGTTCTTCCTCTGGCTATGGCTACATCGTTTGTAGCGGGTCTTGCAGGAATGATTGCGCCAGCAGTTGCTACGTTCATTGGACTTCCTGCACACTTCCTTCTTGTGTATGTGATTGAGATGGCACGTTGGTTTGCCGCCCTTCCGCTGGCATCGCTCTCGATACCACAGTTTCCGTTCGTACTTGTTGTTGTGGCGTACAGCGCACTTGGGATTCTTATAGCAAAAGCACCTGTGCGGCGCGAAGCCACACAGGTGCTTTCGTAGATGCGTACTAGGAGGCGTCAGCGAAACGCTTCTCAACGACGGCCCAGTTCACGTTTGCAAGGAATGCCTCTACGTAGGTCTTCTTTTGTGCGGGCTTGTAATCAACCATGTACGCGTGTTCCCAGAGGTCGATAGCGAGGATAACGGGAAGTCCGGACAGTTGGCCGAGCTGGTGATCATCTACCCATGCGGTGTGGAGTGTGCCGAGTGTCTTGTCGAAGTACACCACCACCCAACCAATGCCGCGCGTCCCTGCAACTTCCTGCAGGTGTGCGATGAAGCCATCCCACGAGCCGTATTTCTGGTCTGCGGCCGTGTGGAGATTTCCCTCGTTGCTTGCAACCGTTGAGCCTCCTTCAAGCTGCTCGAAGTAATACTCATGCATGCGCATGCCGTCGAACTCAAAGCCAAGGCGACGCCTCAGTTCGTTTATAACGAATGCGTTCTTCTCCGCGTCTTCCTCGCGGAGATTCTTAATAGTGTCGAGGATGAGGTTCGTATGCTTCACGTAGCCTTCGTAGAGTGCGAGGTGAACAGCAATCTGGTCTGCGGAAAGGCCAGTAAGGGTGGGTAGAGCAAAAGTGCGTGCGGTGTAAGTCATGTAGCTAGTATATCGCTTCTTGCGGCGAGGGGCTCGTAAACGTGAGAGTATGGGGCTATGAGGACCCGGATACCGTACCCAGCGCTCGCCATCATTGTGCTCATCCTCGTGGCAAGCAACGTGGGACTCCTTCTGTACCTCCTGACACCCGCAAAGGCACCGATGCTTACCGTGTCGTTTCTAAACGTAGGACAAGGTGACGCTATTCTTATAGAAGGACCCACCGGCATCGAGATGCTTATAGACGGCGGGAAGGATCGAAGTGTTGTTCGAGAACTGCCGCGCGTCATGGGTCCACTAGATCGCAGTATTGATATCCTCGTTGCTACACATCCGGACGCAGATCACATTGGCGGACTTCCGGACGTACTGCGCCTGTATCAAGTGTCGCAGATTATGCTCTCAGGCAGAGTGGCCGAGTCGAGCTACGTAGATAGATTCGAGGACTCTATAGAGAATGAGCGTGGAGCACAGGTAGTCGAAGTACGCGAAGGCACACGCATACATCTTGGGGGAGGAGCGTACGCTGACGTGCTTCACCCTGAAAACAATGTTGCGCAGTTGCGCGAGACCAATGATGCGTCCGTGTCTATGAGGGTAGTGTATGGCGACACCGCTTTCATGCTCACGGGCGACGCAGGAACCTGGGTCGAGGAGCGACTGGTGAAGGAGTATGGAAATGAGCTCAAGAGCGACGTACTCAAGGCAGGACACCATGGATCGAAGACTTCAACAGGCGACGTGTTCTTAGTATCTGTTGATCCGAGTGTGGTTGTGATTAGTGCAGGGAAGAATAACTCATACGGACATCCGCATCCGGAGGTTGTTGAGAATATCTACGAATCAGGAGCTACGGTTGTCTCTACGGCAGAGGAGGGGACCATTACCTTTGTGTCGAACGGTCTTCTGGTAGAGCGGCGCTAGGTATAAAAGAAGAGAGCCGGATATCCGGCTCTCTTACTTAATCTTGATGACACCTGCTTTCTTCAATGTGGCGAAGGCGCCGTTCTTCTTGATGTGACGCATACCCTTGGTGCTGATATCCACGAGGATGCTCTTTGCGAGCTCCGGTACGAAGATACGGCGCTTCTGGAGGTTAGCCTGGCGGCGAACCTTTCCGGTTGGGTTGAACTGGGTAGCACGGGTACGGTTAGAGTACCGCCCGCCTACTTGGGTCGACTTTCCTGTTACTGCGCATTCGCGTGCCATAGTCCCCGCATGCTAGCATACGTGAACGTATTTAGGCAACGCTTCCATGGAAACCATCATTTTTACCGTTATCGTCCTTGTTATCTCGGTTATCGTCCATGAGGTGGCACATGGCTGGGCGGCAAACGCCCTTGGCGATCCTACGGCCAAGTTGCAGGGCCGTTTGTCACTGAACCCTATTCGCCACATCGACCCCATAGGCTCTGTGCTTATTCCGGCGGTGCTTGTGCTCACCAATTCAAGCTTTCTCTTCGGATGGGCCAAGCCAGTGCCGTACAACCCCTATAACTTAAAGAATCAGCGCTGGGGCGAAGCTATGGTTGGGGTAGCAGGTGTGGCAGTGAACCTGTTTCTCGCGGTCTTGTTTGCGCTCATTACACGCTTCGCGTTCTCTGCGGGCATGGAGGAGTTCGGTACCCTTACGGCGCTCATTGTGCTCGTGAACCTCTCGCTCGGTATTTTCAACCTTCTTCCTATTCCACCACTCGACGGCTTCACGGTTCTCCGTGGCATCCTTCCGTTCAAGGCTTCGATGAAGCTGCGTGAGATTGAAGATAAAATCCAGGCAGGTGGCATCTTTTCTCTCGTGCTCATTCTTTTCCTCTTTTCCTACTTCCTCGCTGCACCGTTCGGTATGCTCATTCGAGTTATCTTTGCGTTCCTCATTGGTGCATAGCGTTGTATGAAAACTCCTGAACTTACTCCCGCAGCTGTTCAGGCAATCATAGACCTCGGCAAACTTTCTTTATTGTTCGGAGGGGTTAATCGCATAACGTGTTATCCAGATGGCGTAACGCCAGAGTCTGATACAGATCACACGGTGATGCTGGGACTTATTGCCTGCGCATTCGCTGAGCGGTTCGCTCCTGAGCTTGATAGAGGGAAGGTAGCGCAGTTCGCGCTCGTGCATGATTTAGTCGAGGTGTATGCAGGAGACACGGCAACTGCGCGCATCATGTCTGATGCAGATCAGGCAGGGAAAGAGGAGCGCGAAGCTTTAGCGCTCGCGCGTATCCAGGAGGAGTTTGATACAGAGCTCCCGTGGATAGGAGAGACTATCGCAGAGTACGAGAGCCGCAGTACCCCCGAAGCCCGGTTTATCAAAGTGGTAGACAAGGCGCTCCCGAAGATAACGAACATATTGAATGGCGGCGTTACGTTCAGGGGACAGAAGCATGACGCGGTTAGCGGAACAGAGTTTCTAGCGCATCAGCGTGAGAAACTTTCTGCTACCTATGGGAAGGACCAGTCGCATGCGATGGCTCTGTTAACTGCACTCGGGGACGAGATGATCAAAGCTATATTCTAGACGCGTCATGAAAGACTTTGAAAACGACATCCGGAAGCATCTAACTGAGCGTGGTTGGGACAATTTGCGTCCGTCCGATCTTGCGAAGTCCATCATGATAGAAGGTGCAGAACTTCTTGAAGTGTTCCAATGGGACAATCAGCTCCCTGAAGAAGTGCGCAAAGATGAGGAGAAGATGGCCAAGATTCGGAAAGAGCTCGCTGATGTGATGATCTACTGCTTCGACATGGCGGTAACACTTGATATCGATGTGGCGTTGATGCTTTCTGAGAAGTTGCAGAAGGTGAGCGAGAAGTATCCGACATCTCTGTTTAATAAAGAGACGCGTGCGAAGGAGCCGGCACGGGAAGAAGATTTGTATAAAAAGATAAAAGAGGAGTATCGAAGAGAGGGAAAGAACTAAAAAGTACTGAAAATTGCCTGTGTTGATACGAGCTCGCACCTATTGTCCACAGAAAATACACAAGTTTGGGCTCAAAAAGGGAAGTCAGAGAGGTCATCGAACAATTGTTCAGGTACACTACTCTGATGAAAGAGACATCAGACCTTCTAGAGAGTCGCAAAGCCAAGCTCATTTCCTTCTATAGGAAGAACCGCCGTCTTCCGAATATTACGGAGCTTATGGCGCTGTTTAAGCTCTCGTCGAGAAGCTCAGCATTCTATATGACAGAGCGTTTTGTTGAGGCAGGGTTTGTTGAGAAGGACACGAGCGGGAAGCTCGTGCCCTCAGCGGGCCTCTACGCGCTTCCGCTTGTGGGGCACATTCGTGCAGGGTTTGCGGCGCCTGCTGAGGAAGAGCTCGCAGACACCGTAACCATCGGGGATTACCTAATTGGGAGCAATCCGAACGCGAGCTATCTCCTGCAGGTTGAAGGTGACTCCATGGAGGGTGCGGGGATATTGAGCGGGGACATGGTTATCTTTGAACGCACACATCAGGTGCAGCCGGGACAGATTGTGGTGGCACTCACAGAGGATGGCTATACCCTGAAATACTTGAGAAAGCGCGGGCGCGGCTTCTATCTTGAAGCGGCCAACGACAGGTACCCTGATATCTTTCCGAAGGAGGGGGAGATTATTGGGCGAGTTACGTCTACGTTCCGTACGTATGGATAAGAGTGCGCCGTATCCGAGGGCCATAGTGCACTTCGACGGGGATTCGTTTTTTGCGTCCGTTGAACAGTCTAAGGATTGGCGACTTCGCGGGAAGCCCGTTGTAACGGGAGGTGAGCGTGGAGCAGTTACGTCTCTTTCGGTAGAGGCGAAGAAGCTTGGCGCGCATCGAGGCATGCCTATGCAGGAAATACGGCGAGTGTGTCCGGATGTAATCGTGCTTGCGGGAGACTACACGGCATACTCTATTTACGCCAAGCGCATGTACGCCATTGCGAAGACCTTCACACCTCTTGTTGAGGAGTACAGTATCGACGAATGCTTCGCTGATATTACGGGACTCGAAGAAGTGCACGGCATGAGCTATGAGGAGATTGCGCACGCCATAAAGGCGAAGCTCGAAGAGAGTCTGGGTATTACGTTCGGCGTGGGTCTTGCGCCAACCAAGACACTCGCGAAAGTAGCATCGAAGCGCAACAAGCCGGCTGGGTTCACGCCGCTTCCGACAGAGAAGATCGAAGAGGTTCTCTCAAGTACGGAGATCTACGACATCTGGGGACTCGGAGGTGCGTCGGGGAATCGTCTGTGTTCGCTCGGTGTGTTCTCTGCGTTTGATTACATACAGAAGACAGACGCGTGGCTAACGGAGCATGGGTTCGTAAAACCGCAGCGCGATACGTGGCTCGAGCTCAAGGGGTATCCGGTACTCGGACTTTCGAGCGGTGCGCATGCGAAGCCGCACTCGGTTATGGTGACGCGAACCTTCACACCTCCCTCAACAGATAGAGAATATATTTTCTCTCAGCTCTCAAAGAATGTTGAGGCGGCATGCGCAAAAGTGCGGCGGGCGGGAATGAAAGCACGAGCACTCAGTTTCTATTTGAAGACCCAAGAGTTTACGTACCACGGAGTACAGCTTGATCTACCCACGGCACTCGATACGCCTCCACGCATGCTTGCGCACATACGCGCGCGCTTCAACGAAGTGTATGCAAGTGGCATTCCGTATCGTGCGTCGGGCGTAACGCTTCGTGCTCTTGAGACAGAGGGTGCGATAACGCCAGACCTGTTCGGAGAGTTTGTTGCTGAAAGTGAGAAGAGCGAAACGTTTCGCGCACTTGATGCGGTAAACAAGAAGTTCGGACGTACTACCATGTACTTGGGGTCGAGTATGAGTGCCTTGACCCACAAGGAAGCCTCGTACCGATCGAGAGTCGTGCATGCTTTTTTGCCAACAGGTGCGAGCGGGGGGAAGTCGCTCAATATTCCGTTCCTCGGCACCGTGCACTAAAGCTTGCAATTTACATATTTTATTGCATTATACTATCGACATGGATGCACGGAATATTCACGCGAACGTACTCCCGTTTCTCGGGCTCTTTGTACTTCTGACAGTACTCTTCGTGTTCGCCATGCTCTCCCAGTCTCTCCTCATTTCAAAGCAGAACGTGGCGGCGGTTAGCGCAGCAAAAGTAGCAGCACTTACAAACGCAGAGCGCACTGAAGAGGGTCTTCAGACACTCGAGCGCAATACACTTCTTGATCAGGCAGCACAGATGAAAGCGCAGGACATGGCGGCGAAAGGATACTATGCGCACGTCTCTCCAGAAGGCCTAACCCCCATGCACTGGGTAGAGAAGGCTGGGTACCGGTATCTGGCTATCGGCGAGAACTTGGTCGTGAACCGTACCGAGGCTGAACAGGTCGTGGATGCCTTCATGGGTTCTCCGGGTCACCGCGCAAACATCCTTCGTAAGGACTTTACGGAGATTGGTATCGGTGTGGCTAACGGTGTCTATAAAGGAAAAGATGCGATGTTTACGGTGCAGATATTCGCCACACCCTACCCTCAGAACAACAAGCCTGCGGTCGCTAAGCAGACTGTGAAACAAACTCCACCGGTTTCGAAGCCTTCCGTGGCACCAGCATCTGTAGCTGTAGTGAACGTTCCACGCACGACCGTGAAGTCAGTAGTAGTAAGTACCTCAACAGTGTCTGAAGGCGCCTCTATCCAGGAAAAGGTTACAGACCTTATCGCTCCTATCGTTTCGTCTATACAAAGTGCATCAACAACGACCTCCACAACGCCAGCTACCGTGCCATTAACCACGCCTTCCTTTGTGCTCGCAGACGCAGCTCCCATAGAACTCGTAGGTGTTTCCCAGTTAGAGGCACAGGCGCTTCCTACGCCGGTCGGCTCTACATGGACCATGGAGATAAAACTATTCGTCGACACCACCTTCAAGAAGATTCGTGGATTCTTCGGTACCTAGCCGCCACTCTTTGGGGTGTGCAGCGCGATAAAGAGTGTTGCGCCTAGAAAGAAGATGCCTGCAGCGAAGGCCGCTCCATCCTTGGTTAGACTGTAGAGCGGAAGGTACGAGTTGTCGTGCGTAGGCACGAGGATGATCAGTACTACAGAAAGAGGCACATACCATCGAGCGAAGGACAACCAGCGGCGCACTGCGCTGTCTCTAACAAAAAGTAGTACGAGAGCTGCGGGAATGCCGCAGAGTGCGAAGAAGAACATGGGCTCAAGGACGGAAAAGGAATACGGAGAGAACACCTCATACAGCGGGCAAGAAACCTTCACTCCGCAGTATCCAAGAACATATCCAAACACAGTTAGAAGTATCGAGAGAAGCAGGGTCCCTGTGCGGATTAGCATCATAGATAGTTTGTTAGGGAGGTAATGAAGGCGAAGAAACGGACAAGGGTCTCGAACACGCTACGCATCCATACGTACACCATACTAGGAGTATTTTCGAGGGACGCCTCTTCCATGTAAGGCAGCGATGCACCGACGTTTGCTTGCATAGAATTATTTGTACGACTAGACACAGCATCATCGACTACGGAGGGCACTTCACCATACATGCGCATGTCTTCGGTTGAGGTGAGCTCTGCGATTTCTTTTGGTGCGTACTCTATAGCGCTACGGACCCTGGATGATTTCTTCTCGTTCGACTTCTCAGAAGATTCTTGAGTAGTCGTAGCGTATGACCTATCAATCGTACCGTCTCCATCTTGATCAACCTCAAGCAGACCCATCGCCTCGAAGGCTTCTTCAATCATGAGTGTTGCGCGAGTATCTGGTGTGGTTGGTATCTGTGCAAACGTCACTGCCTCGACAACTTCTCCATCGATGGACTCCTGCACGTCGAGTGAGAATATTCCTGTCTCATATCCATCGAGTTCGACTCGATACATTTCGTCTGCCGGTGCGATCACATACTGCACCTCTCCCAGCTGTCCGTATGTAGCACCCGGAAGAGTGTCGACGCTTGGACCGATACCTCTTCCTTCTGAGTCGTAGAGTGACAACGTGAGAGGCGAGTGTAAGAAGAAGCGCCACTCCTTCTTCAAGCTAGTTTCATCAGGTTCATGTGCAAGAATATTCTCCAGTGTCGTGCTCTCAGTTTTCAGCAGAATATTTTTAATGAGCGCGTGTAGCTCTTCGATGCCGAGCAGCGTCCCATGATTGCGGTCTCCAAGAAACGCAAATCCATACGCAGAAAGATCTATCCAATACGAATGCGCGTCTTGCATAAGATGTGCACTTGATACCGGCACCACACCGTCTCCGTCTGTACTAAATGTTGGGCGATACTTTGGAAGACAGAATGAGAAGACGCATTCTTCGTAGTACTCAATTCCGGTTACGGTGTCCTCACCCCATCCCGCAATCTGGTACATCTCGATTCCTTCTGGAGGAGTCCACGTATCGAGAATCTCGTGCACCTCATTTCCATACGTAAGAAGATGTGCGTTCAGTACATTCGCAGAACCATAATTGTTAGGACTCGGCTTTGTGCGTCCACCCTCAAGCGCAAGCGAGAACGATATGAGTTCCTCAAGAGTGTTGATGCTCTCTCCGTACATTGAGCGCTCCTTCTGGAACGACAATCCTTCTGCGAACGATACCAGCGTATCGTGCGCACTCCGTAAGTACGCTCCTGAAGGAAGGAGATGGTATCCCATCGGAGAGTTCTCCGCGAAGCTGCGGGCAACTGAGGTCGATACAATCCCTGGAAACCACCACGGCAACCCTTCGCGGTATCCGTACAAGAGAGCTGCAAGTGCTTGGGGCGCACCAGACTGCGGAACGCCGACAAATATCACATTGTCGATTAGTCGCATGGATTCAGTGTCTCCGAGTGTGCGCATGAGTTCCTTCGCAACGAGTCCGCCATTGCTGTGTGCGACGATAGTGACCTTTCCGCTTTTTGAGGAGCGAGCGAGCTCCTCGAGATTTGTGCGTATTGCCGGCAGAGTAGACGCACCTATATAGGAAAGACGTTCGTCTACATAGGTGCCTCCCTGTACGATATCCGGAAGAGAAAGGCGCCAGTCATAGGGAAGCGCGCGCCAGGCGGAGATAATGTCGTCCGTAACCAATTCGTCCATTACTCGACTAAAGGACCCGTAGATGTCCGTGAATAGCGCAACGGTGTCGATAATGCCATTAGGAGTTGTATGTATGCCGTCAGAAACACTCTTTCCAAGCGGCGAAAGCATGAGCGACTCGATATCGTGATTGCCAAAGGGCTCCCATACTTTCTTTCCCTCGCTGTCGTATAGTCGGCTCCCCTTGATGCCTGGTAGAAAAAGAACATTAGAAGCCCCTTGGGGCGCCGGTACGGTAAGTCGGGTGCCTGCGTAGGTGCTGGGGAACGCGTTTGAGAACGGCTCCTCAGAGTCTAGGGAGCGTGCAAAGTATGCCCGTGTCTCAGAAAGAGGATATTCAGGGAAACGATCCTCCTCGGCGCATCCCTCAGGAGATATGTCATTTCGTTCGCAGTACAGCGTCTTATTCCTTAGGTTATTTGTCTGGTACAGCACAAGGAAGTATGTTCCGGGACTAAGTGGGTCTAGGGTAGTAGAACCTGAGGGAGTGGAGGGGAGAGGAATAGTCTGTAGAACAGACGCGCTAGACGTAAAAGGTTCGCCGCTCCAGATCTCAAGGTAGGTTTCGTAGTCCTCGAGCATGGCGAGAAAATACGCTTCTTTCATTGTCTCTGTGTAATCTGGATGCGTGAACAGATTAGGTCCGTATTCGAGCGTGTAGGAAAGATGTAATGGGGTCCTGCTGGCAATGCTTGAGGTGGCGAGCGGTCCTGCATCTGTACCTATATATAGGAGCAGGTTCTGCTGATTCTCAAATGTGGCGTATATAGGCGCTTCAGGGACGAAATCGGCCTGTAGGGGGACTGGAAGCAGGCCTGCGAGCGTAAAAGACAAAAGAAAGGCTATGGTTTTTGGCATGCTCGTACCATACGCACCAAAGGATAGGAAAAACCTCTAGAAAAGGAAGGAGAACGATAAAGTCTGCCTGCTGGTTTGCATTTATAAGGGCTCTCTTATATAGTGCTTTTGACTCCCCCGGGGAGTTTTTACTTCACACATGTCGACTATCAACCAGCTCACAAAGAAGGCCCGCAAGACCACCAGTCGCAAGACCAAGGTCGTGGCTCTTGGACGTGGGTTCAACACGCTTAAGAACCGCCCTACGTTCTACCCGGCGCCGTTCAAGCGTGGCGTGTGTGTGAAAGTAACAACTAAGACTCCCCGCAAGCCGAACTCGGCTATTCGTAAGATCGCTCGTGTGAAGCTCACCAACCAGATGGAGGTAACCGCCTACATCCCAGGAGAGGGACACAACCTCCAGGAGCACTCCGTGGTTATGCTCCGTGGTGGACGCGTGAAGGACATCGGTGTGCAGTACACCATCGTTCGTGGACGCCTCGACACCGCTGGCCTTGATAAGCGCCGCCGTGGACGCTCGAAGTACGGTGCTAAGAAGCCTAAGGCGTAGTTTTACGTACAGATACCATGCGACATCCCCTAAAGAACAAGTACCCTCGCCGCCCTGACCTCGTATACAACTCGGAGGCTATCTCTCGTTTCATTAACACTGTTATGTGGGACGGAAAGAAGGACACCGCCCGCAAGCTCGTATACGGCGCACTTGATTTGATCAAGGCACAGGAACTCGACCCGCTCGAGACCTTCGAGACTGCTATCCGCAACGTGGCTCCACTCATGGAGGTCCGCTCTCGCCGTGTGGGAGGTGCTAACTACCAGGTTCCTCGCGAGGTTCCGCAGCAGCGCCGCATCGCACTCGCGTACCGCTGGCTCATCAATGCTGCGCGCGCTCAGAAGGGCAAGCCAATGGCAGAGCGTCTCGCATCCGAGATCCTCATGGCCGCAAAGAACGAAGGTTCGGCTATCAAGAAGAAGGACGACATGCACCGCATGGCAGACGCGAACAAGGCCTTCGCACACTTCGCTTGGTAAGCACGTTTTGTAGAGAGAAAGCCCGCAGATGCGGGCTTTTCTTCTTTTAGGTAGAGGTGTAGGCTCAATAGCGGAACGACGTAATGTCGTATTGTGGTCACAAAGAAGGAACACGCCATGTTCAAGACACCTACACAGATAAGAGGTCGGGTCGGTGTCAGCTTCACTGGCATCTACCGCGACCCTTCAATCGATTCGGCGCTTGAGACGCAGGCGCTCTTCGGAGAGTCCCTTGCCATCGTGAAGACCAGTCAAGATTGGCTACAGGTCGTTACGGATCTCGATGAGTACAGCGGGTACATGAAGACGAGCGATGTTATACAAGGCCTGTCAGAAGCCGCGACACATCGAGTCAGTGAACGTACCGCGGGGATCTACAATCAATCGGACTTCAAGAAGCGCATCACCGGTACGCTCTACCTCAACTCTCTTGTAACGGTAGTTCGGACGGTTAAAACCCCTGAAGGACCCATGTGCGAAGTACATGGTTTGGGGTGGGTGTTTGCGCGCCGGCTCGTGCCGATCGGATACAAGGCTCCTGACTTCGTATCTGAACTTCTAAAGCTTGGAGATGCAGAACAGGGCGTCGAGTACGGCTGGGGATGGAGAAGCAGTCTGTTCGACTGTTCTTCAGCTGTTCAATCTGCCTGTATCGCCGCAGGTATCCCGTGTCCGCGCGATTCCATGCCGCAGTCGAAGATGTTGGGGAAACCGGTAACGGTTGCCGTTGACTACTCGGACCTTCGCCGAGGCGACCTGCTGTTCTGGACGGAACTCAAAGGACGCCACGTGGTGGTTATGGTGGACAGTAAGAACTGCTTCAACGTTACCGTCGCTGAACCTTACGGCAGGGCTATCGTTCAGCCGTTGGCGCAGGTTATCTTCGACCAGCAGAGAAACGGAAACGGCCAGATAACCATCGTACGACGATTGCACGACTATCGCCCTACATGACTTTGGACCCGATCGCCATGAGCGACCGGGTCCAAACTTTTTATAGGAAATTGGTTTCTTGTCTGTATAGTTATCTCGATCTATTGAGCATCTATATGGAAACGGTATTCTCCTCCCTTGATGAAGCGCTTAGCGGACTCAGTATCCCGTCTGAGATACGCGGTATGCTCGCGCTTATTGATGTGCCCTATGTTTCTTTTGACGGAGAGAAGTGCATGGGACAGCTCGTTATCCATACCAATCTTGCTAAAGAAGTAGGTCTTTTGTTCGAGGAGCTCTATATACGGAAGTTCCCGATACATAAGATGGTTCCCGTGGCAGCGTATAACTGGGATGACGAAGCTTCTATGGCTCACAACAACACCTCCGCCTTTAACTACCGGTGCATTGTTGACTCTGATGTCCTATCTAACCATTCGTTAGGCAGAGCAATAGATATAAATCCACTGCAGAACCCGTATCACGCACGGAATGGGAATACTTATCCGCCACATGCTGTACATGATTCTTCAGTACCCGGTACGCTCTTTGCGGATAGCGATAACGTCACCCTCTTCAAGGAGCGAGGGTGGACATGGTTGGGTGATAGGGAGAACTACAAGGATTATCAGCACTTTGAGAAAGTGTAGACATAAGAGACGCACCCTATTCTTTACCTCTAATCTTTGAGGCGTATACTCGGCCACAGACCAGCACTCAAGCTGGATAGAGGAGGAGAAGGTCATGGCCAACGCGCCTGAAGAGAAGATTCCTGGAACAAGCCGGCGCGGGTTCGCGTCGATGGACCCTGAGCGCCAGCGCGAGCTCGCTCGCAAGGGCGGCGCATCGGTTCCAGGCGACAAGCGGTCGTTCAGCCAGGATCGAGCCCTTGCGGCTAAGGCCGGCAGGAAGGGCGGCGAAAACAGCCACGGGTCCAGGAGGAAGAAGCCGGCTGCGGAGCCAGTTCGGCCCCAGGACGACTTCGGCATCCATCCGATGAAGTAGGTCTCGGGAACTATGTGAAAGGGGTCGCATGCTCGCGACCCCTTTTCTTGCCTTTTGGGTCTCTAAAACGTATCTTGTAGGTAACGCCCAGGCGGCTTTTTACTTTATATCTCTTACAAAATGAATCGCGATTATCCTCTCGAGAAAGTGCGCAACTTCGGTATCATCGCCCACGTGGATGCCGGTAAGACCACGACGTCCGAACGCGTGCTCTTCTACACAGGCTCCCAGCACAAGATTGGTGAGGTGCACGAAGGAGAGACCACCACTGACTGGATGGAGCAGGAGCGCGAGCGCGGTATCACTATTACAGCCGCCGCTATTACCTGTTTCTGGACTCGCTCATCAGAGCCCGACAAGAAGGACACATCCAAGAAGTACCGCTTCAACGTTATCGACACGCCAGGACACATCGACTTCACGGCTGAGGTGAAGCGTTCTCTCCGTGTGCTTGATGGTGCGGTGGTGGTGTTCGACGGCGTTGCCGGCGTTGAGCCACAGTCCGAGACTAACTGGCGCTACGCAGACGAGGCCTTGGTGCCCCGCATTTGTTTCATCAACAAGCTTGATCGCACCGGTGCAAGCTTCGAGAACTCATACAAGTCCATTCTTGACCGTCTTTCAAAGAAGGCCGTGCGCGCACACCTTCCTATGGGAACTGAAGGAGACTTCGTAGGAGTTATCGACCTTCTTTCTATGAAGGCGTTCACGTTCTCCGGTTCTATGGGAGAGATCGTAGAGGAGGGAGAGGTTCCTGCGCAGTATGTCGAAGAGGCTACAACGCTTCGCGCTGAGTTTATCGAGCGCATTGTTGAGCACGACGAGGCACAGATGAACGCGTACTTCGAAGGCAACGAGCCAACGCTTGAGGAGCTTAAGGTTACGCTTCGCAAGGCTATTATCGCGAACGAGATCTTCCCGGTCTACGCTGGTTCTGCCCTTAAGAACAAGGGTGTGCAGCTCGTACTCGATGCGGTTGTGGACTACCTTCCGTCTCCACTCGACCTTCCATCAGTTAAGGGAACCAACCCTAAGACCGGAGAAGAAATCGAGCGCAAGCCATCTGACGAGGAGCCGTTCACGGCGCTCGCCTTCAAGCTTCAGACTGACCCATTCGTGGGGGCGCTTACGTTCTTCCGTGTATACGCAGGTACCGTATCTGCAGGTTCCTACATCTACAACGCAAACACCGGTACGAAGGAGCGCGTAGGACGTATCGTGCGTCTTCAGGCTGACAAGCGTGAGGAAGTGGAGAAGGTGTTCACGGGAGAGATTGCGTCCTTCGTTGGTCTTAAGGACACGAAGACTTCGCACACGCTCTGCGACGAGGCGAACCCTATCCTCCTTGAGGAGATTAAGTTCCCAGAGCCTGTGGTATCCCTTCGCATTGAGCCGAAGACCAAGGCAGACCAGGAGAAGATGGGTATGGCGCTCCGCAAGCTTTCTGACGAGGATCCAACCTTCAAGATCACAACCGACGAGGAGACTGGCGAGACGATTATGGCCGGTATGGGTGAGCTTCACCTTGAGATTCTCGTGGATCGCATGAAGCGCGAGTTCAACGTTGAGGCGAACGTTGGTAAGCCACAGGTGGCATACCGCGAGACCATCATGGGCGCTGCTGACGTTGATAATAAGTACATCAAGCAGACGGGAGGTAAGGGTCAGTACGGTCACGTGAAGATCAAGGTTAAGCACCTTGAGCCACTTGATCCTGAGGCAAAGGTTCTCAAGAACGTTACGCGCGAGGACCACTTCGAGTTCATCAACAACATCAAGGGAGGTGTTATTCCATCCGAGTACTTCAACCCAATTGAGAAGGGTATTCGCGAGGCTATGAACCGCGGTGTGCTTGCAGGCTTCCAGATGGTGGACGTGTCGGTTGATCTCTATGACGGTTCGTTCCACGATGTGGACTCCTCTGAAATCGCCTTCAAGATTGCCGCATCTCAGGCCTTCCAGGAAGCAGCCCAGAAGGCGAAGCCGGTTATTCTCGAGCCAATCATGAACGTTGAGGTTGTTATCCCTGAGCAGTTCATGGGTGATATCACCGGAAACCTCTCCGGAAAGCGTGGCGCTATCGAGAGCATGGAGGATCGCGGTATGAACAAGGCGGTGCATGCCAAGGTGCCTCTTTCTGAGATGTTCGGCTACACCACGACACTTCGTTCCATGACCGAAGGTCGCGGATCGATGACGATGGAGTTCGACCACTACGAGGTAGTGCCTTCGAACGTTGCGGCGGATATCATTGCAAGCAGGAAGTAATTCATTCGCTGTGCTGTACACAGAGCCGTCCCGTCTGGGGCGGCTCTTGTGCTACGGTTCGTATATATGATCACCAAAAGAACGAAGATAATGCTCGCTGTGCTCGTGGTAGTTGCCCTGGGCGCATATGCGTATTTGTACTGGTGGAGTCGCACACCAGACCATGGGTACCTCGACTCAGTACCGGCGCTTCGTGATGCGTCTCAGAGCGCGTCTGACGCGGTTATTCGTCCCCAGCCAGTTGAGCCTGGAGCCCCGGCCGCTCCTGGAGAGGAAGTACCTGCGTCGCAGACATATCAGACTTATGAGAACTCAGAGTTCGGCTTTAGCTTCTCGTATCCAGACAACTGGATTGCCTCAGCAACGTCTGTAGACCCACAGACAACCATCTGCATGAAGCTTAAGGATTCAACGGGGGACTGTTTGGCAACCGTAGTCTTCGAGAAGGAGAATGTGAATGTGAGCCTTGATAAGACACTCGATGCGCTTCGTACTGAGTATCGAGCAGGTCGCATCACTGAATCTTCCCGCACGATAGGAGGGGAGAAGGCGACACAGATTCGCGTCGCTAACTATCCGGCAGGTGCGGAGAATGAGACCCGCGCAAGCGTATTCCTGCATGATATGCAGGTCTACACTATTGCCGTCGCCATGGGCCAGGAAGCGGTATACGATCGCATCGTTTCGTCCTTTAAGTTCCAGTAGCTCCTACTGGTTTGCTGTTTTTTGTTAGTCACGTATCGTGCAAGTAGACGCACACGAAGGGCATTGTAATGAGAACATCCAGAAAGAATCTCCTTCTTGGGAGCACTATGCTGTCTTTGGATATGCTGCCTGCGGTAGCTACTGAAGAATCCTGGTACGGCGCCGTGGATGCAGGGCTCATGTCTTTGTATCCGAACGGTTTTGACTATCATGAACGGGTAACCCTGGGAGGGGAATATGACCAAGAACGCTCAGAATACGGGCAAATCCGTGTCACTCGGTTCGACACTCGCCACATGGCCCCTACGCACCGTGGTGGCCATACTGGTCGTTAGTGCTCTCCTCTATGAGAACAGGGACCTGGTGGGCTCTCCCTTGAAGCGGCTCTGGGGGAGGAAAAGGAGGCGGCCTTAGGGTCGCCTCTATCTTTTGCGCTTGACCGAGGGCCCCAGCTCCGGTAGTTTAAGAAGTAACGCGAAATACGGCGCTCTTTTCAATGTTCCTCTCCTTACGGAGGTCGGGATGGCTGAAAGGCGTTGCGCGGGTTAGTCCGACCTTCGCCTTGGTCGCCTGTCTTCAAACAGGCAGGCGCGGCGGCAAAAATTTATTTTTAGCTACCAATAACCTACCAATCGTATGGCAGCAGAAGCATTCGACCGAAGCAAGCCGCACATGAACGTGGGTACCATCGGTCACGTGGACCACGGAAAGACCACGCTCACCGCCGGTATTCTCAATGTGCTCAACCTCAACACCGCTGCAGGCTACAAGGCCCGCGCGGAGAACGTCGACAACATCGACAACGCTCCTGAGGAGAAGGCTCGTGGTATTACCATCGCCCTTCACCACTCTGAGTACGAGAGCCCGAACCGCCACTACGCGCACATCGACGCTCCAGGCCACGCCGACTACATCAAGAACATGATTACGGGAGCTGCCCAGATGGACGGCGCAGTACTCGTGGTTGCGGCAACAGACGGTGCGATGCCACAGACTCGTGAGCACATTCTCCTTGCAAAGCAGGTGGGTGTTCCACGTCTCATCGTGTTCCTCAACAAGACGGACATGGTGGAGGACGTAGACATGCTCGACCTCGTTGAGGAAGAGATGCGCGAGCTTCTTACCAAGCAGGGCTACGACGGTGCAGCTACCCCGATCATTCGCGGTTCTGGACTTCGCGCGCTTAACGCAACTGACGCGAACGACGAGTGGGCACTTAAGGTTAAGGAGCTCGTGGACACTATGGACACGTACTTCCCACAGCCTGAGCGCGAGCTCGACAAGCCGTTCCTCATGCCTATCGAGGACATCTTCTCGATTGAAGGACGCGGTACCGTTATCACCGGACGCATCGAGCGCGGTGTTATCAAGGTGGGCGAGGAAATCGAGATCGTTGGTCTTAAGGACACGGTCAAGACAACCGTCACCGGTATCGAGATGTTCAACAAGCAGCTCCAGGAGGGACAGGCTGGCGACAACGCTGGTATCCTTCTTCGCGGTACGAAGAAGGAGGACGTCCATCGCGGACAGGTGCTTGCGAAGCTCGGCTCCGTAAAGCCACACACTGAGTTCGAGGCTGAGGTGTACATCCTCTCCAAGGACGAGGGAGGCCGCCACACCCCATTCTTCTCTGGTTACAAGCCACAGTTCTACGTTCGTACAACGGACGTTACGGGCGAGGTTACGCTTCCAGAAGGAAAGGAGATGGTTATGCCAGGCGACACCGTTACCTTCAAGGTAAAGCTCACAGCGCCAATCGCGCTTGAGGACAACTTCCGCTTCTCGGTTCGCGAGGGTGGCAAGACGGTGGGTGCTGGTGTGGTCACAAAGATCGTCGCCTAATCCGCTTTAACTTCTTACTCGTATGGCTACAACCGCGAAGAAGACCGTCAAGAAGGTTGCCGAGGCACCAAGCGAGCCGAAGCTCCGGATCCGCGTTCGTGCCTACGAGCACAAGATCCTGGACCTCTCGGTGAAGCAGATCATGGACACCGCGTCTCGCTTTGATGCGAAGACCGTAGGACCTGTGCCTCTTCCAACCGAAATCAAGCGCTGGACCGTGAACCGCTCAACCTTCGTCCACAAGGACGCACGTGAGCAGTTCGAAATGCGCATCCACAAGCGTTTGATCGACATCCTCAGTCCAAACCCTAAGGTTATCGAGGCTCTCACGAACCTCACCCTGCCTTCAGGCGTGACGATTGATGTGAAGATGGTCTAACCCGAAAGGGAGAAGCAAAACCGCCCGAGAGGGCGGTTTTGCTTTTGTGTATACGGGTGTATGCTCTTCTTCTGTTCGTTGTTTGAAAGGTTCGAATCATGGTCGACGGGATTAAGACCAAGCCTCTTGAGAGCACTCTCCGCGTCTACAGACGCAATGCCGCAGTCGGAGTAGTCCTGAAGGCTATGCATGACGCACGACCTCCGGAAACGGGAGTCACCAGGCTGGCTCCGCTCAAGGACAAGCTCTGGAACAAGAAGGCGAGGAGATATCGCTACGAGAAGGGGATTGTTATCGCCGGAGAAAAGGTCGGAGGAAGATTCACGACCGCTCCTGATGATGCTCCCGCAGATCGGAAGCGGAGGAAGAAATGAGCGTCCCGCCTTGCGGGGCGCTTTTCTGTATCGAAAGGGCCCGGCACGCATTTGCGCCGGGCCCGGCTTCCTAGATGCGGCCGTCTGCATACCCGGAGGAATGCTCGGCAGGGTCGCCGAATCCTTCCGGAGCGTAGTAGCTCGCCGGTCCGGTTTCGTTGAATCCGGGCGGCTCAGGGCTTTCCGTTGTTTCGGCTTGGTGTTGAGTTTCCTGGACACTCATAAAAGATCTCCCTTCCATACGAAGCTATGGTGAGGGCACTTTAGCACAGGATTTGCATCCCGGAATAGAATCAGGTATAGTCCCTGAGTTGCTATGTACGGCGTCTTCGGACCCCGGACCTCCAGCCGAAAGCCCCTTTGTGGGCCGACGCGCTGTTGAAGCGCGATTTTCTTTTGTCTATGAAATTCATTCTCGCCCGCAAAGGACGCATGACCCAGGTCTTCAATGACAAGGGTGAGGTGTTCGCCGGTACCGTGGTTAACGCGGGACCGGTTGTCGTTACCCAGGTAAAGACAGCGGACGGGGCTGATAAGTACTCGGCCGTACAGGTCGCGTTCCAGGATCAGAAGGAAGCTCGCGTAAATAAGGCTCAGCTCGGCCACACCAAGGGCAAGGCATACAAGGCCATGAAGGAGTTCCGCGTTGACTCAACTGACCTTACGGTTGGTGCTGAGATTTCTGCGGACATCTTCGCAGAGGGCGACGTGGTTGTAGTTGCCTCAACCTCTAAGGGTAAGGGCTTCGCAGGAGTGGTGAAGCGCCATGGGTTCCATGGAGGCCGCCGCTCGCACGGTCAGAAGCACTCTGAGCGTGAGGCGGGTTCGATTGGTGGTGGAGGTCGCGCTGGAGGTCGCGTGGCTAAGGGCATGAAGATGGCCGGCCGCATGGGTTCAGACCGCGTAACCGTACAGAACCTTAAGGTGCTTAAGGTAAACGCTGCTACCGGCGAGATGATCATCTCGGGTGCTATTCCAGGAGCTCCTGGTGCACTCGTCGAGATTCGTTCGATGTAATTTTTAGTACTATGGCTACCCCTGCAAAGAACACTGTCGCAAAGAAGGCTCCTGTAAAGAAGGAGGCGGCTGTAATCGTGCCTAAGAGCGCTAAGAAGGAAGTGTCTCTAGAGGCAACTATTTGGAACGCCAAGGGAGAGAACGCTGGATCGGTAACGCTTCCTGCAGAGCTCTTCAACGTCGCGTGGAACTCAGACCTCGTACACCAGGTGGTGGTTGGTATGCAGGCAAACGCTCGCCCAACAACGGCACACACCAAGTTCCGTGGAGAAGTATCCGGAGGAGGCAAGAAGCCGTGGAAGCAGAAGGGAACGGGACGCGCTCGTCACGGATCGACCCGCTCTCCTATTTGGAAGGGTGGAGGTGTGACTCATGGTCCACGCGCTGAGAAGGACTACTCCGTTAAGATCAACCGCAAGATGCGTGCTGCAGCGCTCGCTGTGGTGCTCTCGCGCAAGCATCGTGACGGACAGGTTCTCTTTGTAGATTCCTTCGCATTCGCAACGCCAAAGACTGCAGACGCTAAGGCGATGCTCGTTGCTGTTGCAAAGGGCGCTAACGTGTCTGAGCTCGCAACCAAGCGCAAGAACGCAGCTGTCTTTGCCTTCGCAAAGAAGGACTCAACGAGCGAGAAGTCCTTCCGCAACATCGGAAGCCTTACGCTTGAGGAGGTGCGCAACTTGAACCCAGTTGATCTCGTAAACAAGAAGTTCCTTGTTATCGAGAATCCTGCTGAGGCGCTTCCGATCCTCTCTAGCCGCCTAACAAAGAAGGCATAACACTACTTGTATGGCACTTTTCTCTAACGACAAGAAGACAACTAAGGCCAAGAAGGCTAAGTCTGAGACCCGTAACTGGGGTCGCGGGATTCTTCCAGCTGACGACGCGCGTCTTGCGAACGTCTTGAAGCGCCCATGGTTCTCTGAGAAGGCACTTATCTCTTCTGAGAACGGCGTATACGTCTTCGAGGTATCTCCTTCAGCAACCAAGATTGATGTGGCGAACGCGATCATCAACGCGTACAAGGTGACACCTATGAAGGTCCGTATGGTTAACCTTCCGGCAAAGAAGGTGGCGCTCCGCACTCGCCGCGGTGTAGGAACTCGCGCACGTCGCCACAAGGCATACGTGTACCTAAAGGCAGGTGATACCATCACCTTCGCATAACCTGATTAGTATGAAGTCATTCAAGCCAACATCCGCATCTCGTCGCAGCATGACCGTCGTCACGTACCGTGGCGTACTGACTCCGGGCGTTAAGCCGCACAAGGCGCTTCTTTCTTCAAAGAAGAACCAGGCAGGTCGCAACAATGCGGGACGTATCACTACGCGTCATCAGGGTGGAGGTCACAAGAAGCGTCTTCGTGATGTCGACTTTAAGTACAACAAGCACGACATCCCAGCACGTGTTGAGACTATCGAGTACGACCCATACCGCACCGCGTTCATCGCACTCGTGGTGTTCGCAGACGGAGAGCGTCGCTACGTAACGGTTCCTAAGGACATGAAGGTAGGGGACACATTCATCGTCTCTGAGAAGGCACCAATTAAGACTGGTAACCGTCTTCCTCTTGGAAAGATTCCTTCTGGAACCTTCATCTACAACGTTGAGCTTCGTCCAGGAGCAGGTGCACGCATTGCACGCTCTGCTGGAAACTACGCTGAGATTGTGGCGCATGACGCTGGATACGCACAGATCAAGATGCCATCATCTGAGATCCGTAAGGTTATCGAGTCTGCATGGGCATCTATTGGTGCTGTAGGTAACGAGGAGCAGCGCCTCCAGAACTACGGAAAGGCTGGAAAGAGCCGATGGAAGGGTATCCGCCCAACTGTTCGTGGTACGGCTATGAACCCGGTAGACCATCCTCATGGAGGTGGTGAGGGTAAGCAGGGACGTGGTCTCCGTCGTGCGAAGAGCATGTGGGGTAAGCCAACCGGAAAGGGACAGAAGACCCGTACACCGAAGAAGTACTCCAACAAGTTTATTGTTTCTCGCCGAAAGGTTGGAAAGAAGCGCTAAAGACAAGAGAAAGCCCCGCGAAAGCGGGGTTTTCTTCTTGTCCTCCGGATGGGTGTATTATTAGTCCATGTCTAAGGATGCTTCTTCAGAGCTCGAACCAACGCTTCACGATGTGCTTGAGGTGCTGGCGCTAACCAATCAGAAGATAGACGGTGTGAAAGATGCGGTCTTAACGGTTAACCAGCGGGTCGATTCTGTGGAGGTTCGCCTGAGCACCCTTGAACGCAATACAGAGAAGATTAAAGCTTCCATTGCTGACGTACAGGACGATCTTACTTCAGCGCTTGCCGCGATTGATACGGACTCGGTTACGGTGCTCGGTCATGAACGGCGCATAGCAGAGCTTGAAGAGAAGGCGTAAGAAAGAGGTCTTCGAAAAGACCTCTGTTCTATGGCTGGTACTCAGGCTTCAGAATCTCTGATAGCTGCGAGAGCGGAATGGACACTGTCTGCGTGCCTGCTGCATAGGGTGCCACCTGGTACGGTGGGAATATAAGTACGAGGTTGTTGCCTTCGATACTGTAGCTCTGGAAGTTCTGAGACTCAGGAGCAGTGCCTTGTTGGATATAGTCTACATCAACGAAATCTCCGAGGGACTTTGAGAGCTCGAACTCAGCGATAGCGGAAAGGCGCGTAAGGTACGCGGCACGGGGAATGAAGAGATCTTCTATCTTGAGCTCTTCGCCGGTTGTGCGATCGAAGGTGAAGGTGCGGTAGAAGGCGTTGGGGTGCGCGCCAAGGGTATCAACGAAGAGGGTATATACGTACGACACCGTCTTGGGTCCTTCTTTCTCTTCGTACGTTATCTGGATGCTCTCCTTGCGGGTGTCTGAGAGACCCATTATTTGGATGTCCTCAGGGGTGAGGGTATCGAAACGTCCTTGGGTCTTGAAATCCTTGATAGTGTCCTCTACGAAGTCCTCCATGAGTGCTACAGCTTCAATGTCAGCCTCAGCGCCTGCAGAGGCTTTAATGAGGGTTTCTCCTGGGTACGAGGCCTCTATATCGTAGTACTGGCCGTGTTCCTCAACTATTTGCGGGGGAAGTGCCTCAGGCGTCGTTGTAGCAACCTCAGGGGCGCCTGTGTAGGGCCGTGGAGCCTCGTGTGTGGCCATGTACCAGAGGGTAAAGATGAGAACGATGCTAACGAGGATAACAACGCCCAGGATCTCCATGCGGCGAGCGTTCGGGGTGGTGAGGTCAATCATGGGAATAGTATAGCGCGCAAAAAGAAAGGGCTCCGCGGTTGCGGAGCCCCTGAACTCTTTCAGTCCTGTTTGTCGGCCTTAACGGCCTCTCTGAAGTCCTTGAGTTGCTGATCCTTTAGGATCCAGAATTGAGACGTTCCTCCAAAAAGAATCATTTCCCGAAGCTTGCCAATGTAGGGCCAAGGGGAAGAAGGAACGTGTTCATCGCTGCTAGAAACGCTGACAGTGACATTCGGCCGTGGTCTCGCCTTGAGACAGGCAAGAGCACGCTTCAGCGCCTTCTGCTTCAGACCCTTGCATCTGACCCTGCGCCACCAGCTTTCGGGTCTTTCATGTAACCGGTCCCAAGATTTCAGGTATTTCTCTGTCAGGTTTTGAAGTTCACCTGCAGGATCTTCGATCCTAAGGACATAGGTGTTGTATACGCCCCTTTCACCCGGAAATCTCCCGGGAGTACTGTGGTTGAACCATACGGCAACTACTGCACGTTCCACGGGAGCCTCCTGGTTTGTGTTGAACGTCTGGCAGAACCCTAGCACGCGAGCCCTTAATTTGACACTTCCCCTCGTTTCCTATAGATTCTATCTATCCCGCCTGGCGGGCTTTCCATTGTCTATCTATGTCCCGCTCCCTTAAAAAAGGCCCATACGTTGATGTAAATCTCCTGAAGAAGGTTCAGGATAAGAAGCCGTCTTCTACGCCGGCTATTAAGACGTGGGCACGCAACAGCCAGATCTCCCCTGAGTTCATCGGATTCACATTCGGTGTCCATAACGGGAAGACACACGTAGACGTCCTCGTTACTGAGGAAATGGTAGGTCACCGCCTTGGAGAGTTCTCCCCAACGAAGAAGTTCATCCGTCACGGAGGAAAGATGCAGAAGCAGCTTGAGCAGAAGAAGCAGCAGGCTGAGATTGCAGCGGCTAAGGCTGCTAAGGCTGCCCCTGCAGCACCTAAGAAGAAATAATCATGGCCTCTACCGGAACACACAAGCAGCCAGCTGCACTTCGCAAGGAGGAAGCAAAGAAGGCTATCCGCGCGTCTATCGACACGTACAACCAGTCGCCCCGCAAGGTGCGTCTCGTTACGGAGATGATCAAGGGCAAGAAGGTGTCCGAGGCCGTTGCAGCACTCTCATTCCTCCCAAAGCGCGCAGCTCTTCCTATCAAGAAGCTCATTGAGTCAGCGGCAGCTACGGCAAAGGCTCGCGGCGAGGACATGGCTACTCTTAAGGTTGCTGAGATCCGCGTAGACTCAGCAGGCATGATTGTGCGCGCTATGCCACGTGCTATGGGTCGTTCAGCACCTATTCGCCGCCGCCGTTCACAGGTTTTCGTACGTCTTTCATCTGACACTAAGTAATTACCATGACTCACACCGTCCATCCGTACGCACATCGCCTTGGCATCATCCGTGACTGGAAGAGTCGCTGGTTTGCTGGCGACAAGAAGTCGTACCGCGAGAACATCGCGGTGGACGCGGCCATCCGTGGCTACTTCAAGAAGCGTGCAAAGAGCATGCACATCGCAGACCTTGAGATTGAGCGCTCACAGGGCGAGGTGCGCGTTATCCTCCACACGGCACGTCCCGGTATTGTTATCGGTCGCTCTGGAGAGAACGCAACCAAACTCCGCAACGAGATAACCACCCTCATTAACTCGAAGGCAACAGGTGCCAAGCGCGCCGTTAAGCTCGACATCATGGAGATCCGCCAGCCTGAGACTTCGGCCTCTGTTGTTGGGTACATGGTTGCTGAGGGACTCGAGAAGCGCATGCCGTTCCGCCGTGTCCTTAAGCAGACCGTTGAGAAGGTTATGTCAGTTCGCGAGGTTGTGGGTGTTCGCATCGTCCTTTCTGGACGTCTTGGCGGTGCTGACATGAGCCGCACTGAGCAGATCAAGCGTGGCCGTATCCCGCTTCAGACTTTCCGTGCAAACATTGATTACGCACACGTAGAGGCTCTTCTTCCGTACGGTCTCCTTGGTATCAAGGTTTGGATCTACCTCGGCGAGACCTTCAACGCTGAGAGCGGAACTCGTCCAGCGTCTGAGCGCCCGTCTACGTCGTCTAACGGTCCTCGCCGCTAACATTTAGTACTATGCTATTCCCTAAGAAAGTTAAGCACCGCAAGTGGCAGACCGGACGTAAGTCCCCGGAGCGTCTTGCACGTCCTGATACTCGCGGTATCACCGTGTCGTTCGGTTCGTACGGCCTTCGTGCTACTACGCCGTCTCGCGTAACCTCAAACCAGATTGAGGCCGCTCGTAAGGTACTCTCCCGCGCAACGGGAAAGGGAGGTAAGCTCTGGATCCGCATCTTCCCGGATCGTCCTATCACGAACAAGCCAGCTGAGGTGGGCATGGGTAAGGGTAAGGGAGATCCGAAGCACTTTGTGTTCGAGGTTCGTCCAGGACGCATCCTCTTCGAGCTCGATGGTATTGATGATGCGAAGGCTCGCGACGCTATGCGCCGCGCAGGATCGAAGCTTCCGCTTAAGACTACGGTCATAACCCGTTAATGTATGGCTAAGAAAACTTCATTCAAGGACGCAAAGAGCGAGGACCTCGTAAAGATGCTCGGAGAGAAGCGCGAAGAGCTTCGCACCCTACGTTTCTCTGCAGCGGGAGGACGCGTTAAGGACGCAAGCCTAGCTGGAAAGGCCCGCAAGGACATCGCTCGCATTCTTACCGAACAGACCGCACGCAAGAACGCCCCAACCGCATAAGTATTATGGAAACACCTACACCAACAACTAAGCCCCAGTCCTTCAAGGGAACCGTCGTTAAGACGGCCATGACGGACACAATCACCGTTGCCGTCTCTCGGTACGTGAAGCACCCAAAGTACAAGAAGTACCAGACCCGCACCAAGAAGTTCCTCGTACACGACGAGGGCAACACTGCTAAGGTGGGGGACCAGGTAACGATTGTTGGATGCGCGCCGATGTCGAAGCGTAAGTCATTCACGCTCGTAAAGTAATCTCTTATTTATGGTACAGCCCCAGTCAATCGTAACGGTCACAGACAACTCAGGCGGAAGGATCGCCCGTGTGTTCAAGGTGCTCGGAGGATCAAAGCGCCGCTATGCAGAGATTGGGGACGTGGTTATCGTATCCATCCAGTCTGCGGAGCCCCGCAAGGCCGTTAAGAAGAAGGATATCTTCAAGGCCGTTGTGGTTCGCCAGCGTAAGGCATTCCGCCGCGCGTCAGGTATCTACGTACGTTTTGATGACAACGCAGTTGTTCTCATCGAGAAGCAGGGTAAGGAGATGGGACCAAAGGGTAACCGTGTATTCGGACCCGTTCCTCGCGACCTTGTTGAGCGCGGATGGCAGAACATTGCGTCTATCGCACCTGAAGTCGTATAACCTCTATTTAATTATTAACCCTTTCGCATATGTCCAAGGCAACCCAAGGAAAGCAGACCGCTAAGTTCAAGCTCAAGAAGGGCGACACTGTTGTCGTTATCTCAGGCAAGGACAAGGGCAAGACCGGTGTCGTTGAGAAGATCCTCCGCGAAGACGCGAAGATCGTCGTTGAAGGCATCGCTCTCGTGAAGCGCCACAACCGCGGACTTCGTGGTCAGACCGGACGCATCGTTGAGAAGCCAGCGGCTATCGCTATCTCAAACGTCATGCTCCAGGACCCTAAGGACAAGAGGGGAACTCGTGTAAAGCGCGAGACGAACAAGGACGGCAAGAATGTCCGCGTTACGGTTAAGAGTGGCACCACCCTCGCATAACCTCTTTGTATATGATCACTAAAGAAAAGCAGGCTAGCGCATTTGAGACCCTTAAGGGAGCGTTCGGCTACACCAACGTTAACGCGTCTCCTCGCCTCATGAAGATCACCGTATCTTCCGGCGTTGGAAAGGCAGACAAGGCAAAGAAGGCCTTCGTCGAGACTCGTCTTGCTCGCATCACGGGTCAGAAGGCATCTCCTCGCGCGGCAAAGCAGTCCATCGCACAGTTCAAGATGCGCGAAGGCGACATCGTGGGATACCAGGTTACGCTTCGCGGCGCTCGTATGAACGAGTTCCTCGAGAAGCTCATCCACATCACCCTTCCTCGTACTCGTGACTTCCGCGGCCTTAACGCCACCGCTATCGACGAGATGGGTAACCTCACTATCGGCATCAAGGACCACACTATCTTCCCTGAGACCGCAGACGAGGACCTTAAGGACGTGTTCGGACTCGCTATTACGCTTGTTACCACCGCGAAGACCAAGGAGGAGGCAGATGCATTCTTCCGCCACCTCGGGATTCCGTTCAAGAAGGACGCTGAATAATCAGGTTTAGGAGAGAAAACAGCCCGCAGAGCGCGGGCTGTTTTCTTATTACATACGCTTATGATAGGGTCAGAACGGATTAGAAAAGGAGGCAGAAATGCCATTGGTCATCTTTCGTTCTGAACACGACAGTTCCAACAGGGTCGGCTGGTTCAGGGACGATCTCATCGCGGCCTTACCTGGAATCATCGCGCCAGCTCTTGGTGTCAGGGATAAAGACATCATCGTCTCAACTGCCAAACACTACCCGCCGCATGATCGAACCCTGAATGGGAAGGAGTTCGAAATCTACATCGTTCTCCACGCATTCCCAGATCGTATGGAAAATCTGCCAGATCGCGTCGAAAAGATCCGTCAGGGTGTGAGGACTTTCCTCGACAATCACCACCAAGAGAACGGGAAGGGAGCCAAGGGTTTCGTGTGGGTTTTGCCCGTCGACACCGTCTTCGCGAAGATTTGAGCATTAATCGGCCAGAAACCAAGGTTTCTGGCCGATCGCTGTATAAAATATAGAGGGCTGGTACTAGGTCTGGAGAGATTTAAGCGACGCTTCATAGAACCGCCCTCGTCAATTTGACAGCCTACTTCCTAGCTGATAGATTGTCTTTACGGCTCCCCGGAGCTATTTTTTCTTATGGCTAAAGCATCCCAACTCGCCCGCAACGAAAAGCGCATTAAGCTCGTTGCTCGTTTCGCTGAAAAGCGTGCGGCTCTTAAAGCTGCTGGCGATTGGGAAGGCCTTCAGAAGCTCCCAAAGAACTCAAGCCCTACCCGTGTGAAGAACCGCTGCGCGGTATCTGGTCGCGGACGCGGCTACATGCGCCCATTCGGCCTCTCTCGCATTGTGTTCCGTGAACTAGCCCGCGAGGGTAAGGTTCCGGGTGTTAAAAAAGCTTCCTGGTAATTTTCGTATGGTATCTGACCGCGTAGGAGATTTCATCATCCGCCTCAAGAATGCAGGCGCAATCAACAAGCAGACGGTGTCTGTGCCTTTTTCGAAGCACGTAGAGGAAATCGCGTACAAGCTTAAGTCTCTAGGCTACGTGAAGGAGGTTTCGAAGGGGAAGGGCCCGTACGAGTTCGAGGTATCTCTTGCCTACGACGAGCGCGGCAACCACAAGATCCACGGCGTAAAGCGTGTATCAAAGCCTGGACGTCGTCTCTACACTCCGTCTGCGGAGGCACACAGCGTTAAGAACGGCATGGGTAGCCGCCTTATCTCAACACCGAAGGGTGTGCTCACTGACGCTGAAGCTCGCAAGGTTCGTGTAGGAGGAGAGAATCTCTTTGAGATCTGGTAATCATTTACGTATATGTCCCGTCTTGCTAAAAAGCCTATCGCTATCCCTTCAAAGGTAACTGTCTCTACAGACGGAGGCGTGTTTTCTGTAAAGGGACCCGTTGCAACACTCGCAATGCCTATCCACTCTGCAATCACCATGGACGTGACGTCAGAGGGTATCCAGATTGCTCCGGCAAACTCTTCTAAGCTTGCCCGCGCCCTCACCGGAACCTTCGCCGCACACGCTCGCGCAATGATGTCTGGCGTTGAGACACCGTTCAAGAAGGTCCTCATCATGAAGGGTGTGGGATACAAGGCAGAGCTTAAGGGACGTGACCTCGTTTTCAACGTCGGCTTCTCACACCAGGTTACGCTTACGGTTCCTGAGGGACTTGAGGCTAAAGTTGAGAAGCTCACCATCACTATTGAAGGTGCTGACAAGCAGAAGGTTGGACAGTTCGCAGCTGAGGTTCGTGCAATCAAGCCACCGGAGCCATACCTTGGAAAGGGTATCGCGTACGATAACGAGGTTATTCGCCGCAAGCAGGGTAAGAAGGCTGTGTAATATTTACGTATGGCTACACTCAACAAAAAAGAACTCCGCGACCGACGCCACAACCGTGTCCGCGCAAAGATCTCTGGCACTGCAGAGCGTCCTCGCCTTGCAGTCTACAAATCGAACAAGTTCATCTCAGCTCAGCTCATCGACGACGAGGCACAGAAGACCGTTGCAGCCGCGCACGGAAGCAAGACTCCTGGTTCTCTTACGGTTCAGGCAGTTGGCGTAGGCAAGGCAATCGCAGAGGCGGGCAAGAAGGCAGGTGTTACCACTGTTGTCTTTGATCGCGGCGGCTTTGAGTACGGCGGCCAGATCAAGGCAGTTGCTGACACCGCTCGCGAGAACGGCCTCACTTTCTAATACATGACTGACACTACTACCCTCGAAACCAATACCGACGCTCCTGTTGCTCCAACAGAGGCTGTTGTTGAGGCTCCGGCAACGGAAGCTGCTCCAGCGCGCCCTGACTACAGGAACTCTCGCGGTCCTGCTGGTCGCGGAGGACGTCCAGGTGGACGTGACGGAGGTCGTGGCCGCCCACGTGCTCCACGCGAGCGCTCTGAGTTCGAGCAGGCTACCCTTGAGGTTCGCCGCGTAGCCCGCGTTATGGCGGGAGGACGTCGCTTCTCCTTCTCGGTTACTGTTGTTATCGGCGACAAGAAGGGACGCGTTGGTGTAGGTCTTGGAAAGGGAGCGGACACCGCACTCGCTATCGATAAGGCGGTACGTGACGCAAAGAAGCACCTCATCACCGTGAAGCGCACGCCTGAGGGATCTATCGCGCACGACGTGTCCATCAAGAACTCATCGTCTATTGTTACTATCATCCCTAGCCCGGGTCGCGGTGTGGTTGCCGGAAGCGCTATGCGCACCGTGCTTGAGCACGCTGGCGTCACCAACGTGATCGCGAAGATCCTTACGCGCACCAAGAACAAGCTCACTATCGCTCGCGCAACGGTTGCAGCACTCGCTGCCGCTGGTTCCCGCTAACCTTTATATATATGCAGTCCAACACTCTCGCTCCAAAGACCCCTCGCATCACAACACCTCGTGTTGGTCGTGGCGGCAAGCGTGGTAAGACCTCGGGCCGTGGTACCAAGGGACAGAACGCACGTGCAGGACACAAGAAGCGTCCTGAGATGCGTGACATCCTTAAGAAGCTCCCGAAGCTTCGCGGACACGGAAAGAACCGTGCGCGTACTGTTCGCGCTAAGCGCCACGAGTACGAGCCAGTGAACCTCGCAACCCTTGAGGCTGCGTTTGAGGCAGGGGAGACCGTAACACCAGAGACTCTCTACGTGAAGGGACTCGTCCGCGCTCGCGGAGGAAAGCTTTCCTACGTAAAGATCCTCGGAACCGGCTCCCTTACTAAGGCCCTTAAGATCTCGAACTGCACTGCTTCGGATGTCGCAAAGGCGGCCATTGAAAAGGCAGGAGGTTCGATAATCGTCTAGCCTATGTTCGGCAAGGCGATTCACAAGGTAAAGACAATCTTCTCGGATCGGGTTATACGAAACCGGATACTCTTCATCCTGGGTGCCTTTGTTGTATTCCGCTTCCTCGCAGCTGTTCCGATTCCAGGCGTTGATCGTATTGCACTCGAGCAGTTCTTCACGAACAACCAGTTCCTCGGACTCTTGAATATCTTCTCGGGAGGCGGTCTCTCGAACCTTTCCATAGTTATGCTCGGTGTGGGTCCGTACATCACGGCCTCTATTATCATGCAGCTCGCTACCGTGCTTGTGCCTAAGGTTAAGGCTATGTACAGCGAGGAAGGGGAGGCTGGACGCACCAAGTTCACGTCTATCGCTCGAGCGCTTACTATCCCGCTCGCGGTACTTCAGGGTGTGGCGTTCCTCTCGCTCCTTGAGAGCCAGGGTATTGTTCGTACCATCACCCCATTCGATTTCGCGGTTAACGTCTTCCTCATTGCAGCGGGCTCTATGCTCCTTATGTGGATTGGCGAGCTTATCACGGAGTTCGGTATTGGCAACGGTGTCTCTCTCATTATCTTTGCAGGTATCGTAGCAGCACTTCCTGCCGGTCTTTCCCAGCTTCTCTTTACGGCTACCGCCGCAAACATTCCGGCATACCTAGGCTTCGTTGCTATTGGCCTCGCCGTTATCTTCGCAGTTGTGCTCGTGTCTGAGGCTGAGCGCTCTATCCCGATTCATTACGCACGTGCCACACGTGGCGGGGGAGGAGTTGCACCTACCTACCTTCCGATTCGTCTTCTTCAGGCGGGTGTTATGCCGATTATCTTCGCTCTCTCCCTTCTTCTCCTTCCGCAGATGGTCCTTACGGGACTCGCAGCGGTTGGGGTTGCGGGGTCTGCAGGACTTCTTGCGGGGTATACGGCATTCTCAGCGAATCCGTTTGCATACGGCGCCTTCTACTTCGTGCTCGTGGTTATGTTCACGTACTTCTACACCTCGATTACGTTTGAGCCAAAGCGCGTTGCAGACAATCTCCAGAAGTCCGGAGCCTTTGTTCCAGGTGTTCGTCCAGGACGCGAGACCGAGAACTTCATTGGAAGCGTAGTTACGCGCGTAACGCTCCCGGGCGCACTCTTCCTCGGACTTGTGGCGGTTATCCCGTTCATCATCCAGGGCCTCACGGGTATCACCGCCGTCCTCATTGGAGGAACCGCACTCCTCATCGTGGTTAACGTGGTGCTCGACCTCATTCGCAAGATTGACGCGCAGGCATCTCTTCGCGAGTATTAGACCGATGAAGCGAGGCACCTACATCCTCGTTGTTGGTCCTACGGGCAGCGGAAAGAACACGCTCATAAACGCCGCACGCGAGGCCGTCCCGGGTCTCGCGTTTGCCGTTTCAGCGACAACGCGTCCCATGCGTGAGGGAGAGGTGGATGGGGTGAACTACCACTACATCACTCGCGAGGAGTTTATGCGGCGCGTTGAGGCGGACGAGTTTCTGGAGTGGGCTGAGTACGGAGGTAATTGCTACGGCACGCTACGTTCTGAAATTGAAACAGCACTCAGCAAGGGAAACCTCATCCTTTCAGACATAGAGGTGCAGGGCGTGCGCCTCATCCGTGAGAAACTCCCAAGAGAGGAGTATGCGGTTGTCTATGTCGATGCGGGTTCCTGGGAGAATTTGGTACCGCGCATCCTTGCACGTGGACACATGAGCGCCGAAGATCTTGAGAAGCGACACCAGCGCTATCTGGATGAGGCGAGCTTTATGGCCGAGGCTGATTATGTTGTAGAGAATCATGACGGCAAGCTCGACGAAGCGATACAGGAGTTCATTGCCGTTGTGCGAAAGATTGGAGAGTAGGACGACGTTTTATTACCTGATACGATTCATACATGGAACAACCCGCTATTCGCAGTGTCCTCCTAACAGGACGCCCCGGTTCTGGAAAGGGAACCCAAGCAAAGCTTCTCTCAGAGAAGTACGGGTGGACGCATTTCTCAACCGGAGAACTGTTCAAGAATCTTCGCGAAGGCGAGGGAGAGCTCGCGGAGCGCGTGCGCACCGAGTTTGATGCAGGACGTCTGCTTCCTGACTGGTTCGCAAGCTATCTCTTTGAGCATGAGATGCTTTCCCTCTCTCCTGAGAGAGGTGTCGTGTTTGACGGATACCCCCGCTCTCGTGCACAGGCAGAGGTGTTTGATAGCGTGATGAGCTGGCTTGGGCGTCCGTATGTCGCTATAGACCTCGCGGTCTCAGACGAAGAGGTAACCAAGCGCATGCTTTCTCGTGCGGAGATTGAGCACCGTCCGGATAGCGGAACCGTTGAGCAGATACAGGCACGCCTTAGGGTCTATGACGAGCACACGCAGCCCGTGCTTTCCTATCTTGAGGAAAAGGGCGCTCTGCGTGTTATCGACGGCTCCAAGACGCCAGAGGAGGTTGAGGCGGCAATTGCTAGCATCCTTTCATAATTATGATTGTACGCACCCCAGAAGAGCGCGAAGGCATCATAGAGTCAGGCAGACGCCTGGGCGTTATTCTCGAGAAGCTCGAGGGCATGGTTGCTCCCGGCGTGTCTACGAACGATCTGGAGAACGAGGCACTCCGCCTCATCCTCGAAGGGGGAGACCTCCCGGCGTTTAAGGGCTATACGCCTGAAGGTGCACGTCGTCCGTTTCCGGCGGCACTCTGTGTATCGGTTAACGAGGAGGTTGTGCATGGGATACCCAACGAGAACCCTCGAACTCTAAAGGAAGGAGATATCGTATCGCTCGACTTCGGCATTATCCATAAGGGCCTCTATACAGACTCTGCCGTTACGGTGCCGGTTGGAAAGATAAGCAAGCAAGCCCAGGCACTTATAGCTGCTACGGAATTTGCACTCGAAGAAGGCATGAAAGCTGCGCGTCCAGGTGCTCGCACGGGCGACATTTCAAACGCCATAGAGCGCGCCTTTAAAGGTACCGGCTTTTCTATAGTTAAGGTGCTTGGGGGACACGCGGTTGGACGCAAAGTGCATGAGGAGCCATACATCTCCAACTTCGGGCACGCAGGTACCGGCGAGGAAATTGTGGCTGGCATGGTGCTTGCACTAGAGCCTATTGCGAACGCAGGGAAGGGTTCTATTATCCTCTCTCCGGACGGACATACCTACCGCACCCGTGACGGATCCATCTCCTCGCATTCAGAGCACACTATCCTTATTGAGGACAAGGAGACTATTGTTGTTACGAGGCGTCCGAGCGAGGTGGTACGATAGACTCATGACTCATTACGAGAAGCTGGTTCGGGACGGGATTCCTGAGCTGCTGGACGCAAAAGGTGTTGCGTACGAAAAACGTATCGCTGACCCTGACGAGTATAAGATCGAGCTTGTTAAGAAGCTCGTTGAGGAAGCAGGAGAGTTTTCCGAAGTAACGTCTGTTGAAGAACTAGGTGATGTGCTTGAGGTTATTGCAGCTCTTAAACTGCTGCCTGAGTACGCAGATGTTGAGGCAGTACGCCTTGCTAAGCGCGAAGAACGCGGAGGGTTTGAGAGCAGGGTAATTCTCAAGGGAGAGAAATAGCCAAGCTGACAGGCTTTTGTCGCTGTAGTATAGTGCCCGTATATCAAGCGCCAGAGGCGCACTTTCAATTATTCTTATGCCAATTCCACACCCAAAGCTCGAGCGCACCTTCGTTATTGTGAAGCCTGATGGCGTACAGCGCTCCCTCATCGGAGAGATTATTAAGCGCTTTGAACGTACAGGACTCAAGCTTGTAGGTATGAAGCTTACCGTTCTTGATAGCGACCGCATCTGGAAGCACTACAGTAAGGATGATGCGTGGTTCATAAAGAAGGGTACCAAGATTGCCGAGGACCGTGCGGCAGCGGGTCTTTCTGCTGAGAAGGAGCCTATCGAGTACGGAAAGGACATTATTCGCGCGCTTGAGAAATTCATGACGAGCGGTCCGGTTGTTATGATGGCGTGGGAAGGAAACTCAGCGGTGGCGGTTGTTACAAAGCTTGTGGGTGGTACTGAGCCAGCAACGTCTGACGTGGGTACGATCCGTGGCGATTACACCATCGACTCGTACAACATTGCTGCGGTTGATGACCGTGCGGTGCGCAACCTCATCCACTGCTCAGATACACCTGAGAACGCTGAGGCTGAAATCAACCTCTGGTTCACTCCGGAAGAACTCATCTCCTACCGCCTTGTAGATGACCAGATTCTCTACGACGTGAACCTCGACGGGATAATGGAATAATCCATTCTTGCTTAAACAAAGGCCCGAGACTCTCGGGCCTTTGTTTTTGCCTCTCCATTCTAGGAGCGATATACTTCTTGTGGAGCCGCTCCTAAAACGCAACTTGAATCAATCTCGGGAGCCTTATATCCCGCGTTTCCGGTACGCGTCTTCGGACGCTCGACGTCGCGCGATGCGGGCACCCACGTGGCTTCAAAAAGTTGCCACACAGGGGCGGTTCTATAGAAATCCTCTAGCACTACGCTAGGGGATTTCTCTTTAGAGGCCATGCTACAGTTTAGGGACTATGCGTTTGTACTGGCTCCTTGCCGCTCTTGTCTTAGCTTCGCTCCTCACCTACCTCCAGCACAATGCGCTGGCGAATCTGTGGTACTGGTATTACCCTTGGTTCGATACCTTGATGCATTTTGTTGGCGGTCTTACGGTTGGGGTGTTTGGCATCGCGCTTCTTAAGAAGAAGCGTGCCCTGGTGTTCCTTGGAGGCATGCTCGCTATTGCGGTTGGATGGGAGTTGTTTGAACTCTCTATTAACGCACAGAGGGAATTGAACTTTGTCTTCGATACCTCGCTTGATTTACTCATGGATGCGCTTGGCATGAGCAGTGCGTACGTCCTAGCTCGCTTTACCATATGGCATTCCGCATAACGTTCCATGGGGGTGCAGGCTCCGTTACGGGCTCGAATTTCCTTGTAGAGGGGTCTGAGGGGATTCTCCTTGTTGATGCCGGGCTTGAGCAGGGAAGGGACTTTTGTGTGGAGTGCATGTATGCGCCGTTCCCGTTCGATGCGAGTTCTATAGACGCCCTTGTTATTACGCATGCGCACCTCGACCATATAGGTCGTGCCCCAAAGCTCGTGCGCGAAGGCTTTGGGGGTAAGGTGTACATGACGGAAGCGACGCGCGACCTTATGGCGCTTATGCTCTCAGATAGCGTGAGCCTGCTCGCGCAAGAAGCGAAGCGCTATGGCAGGGACCCTCTGTACCAGGAGGCTGACGTTGAGCGTCTATTAGAGCTCGTAGAGACTATTCCGTACCACGAAGAACGTACCGTTGCTCCAGGACTCTCTATTTATCTTCGCGATACGGGACACATCCTTGGTGCCGCAAGTGTACGCATCAAGGACGCAGACGGCACCACCGTTGCCTTTACGGGAGATCTTGGGAATTCTCCGAATCCGTACCTACGCGAGACGGAGATGGTGCCTGATGCGGATGCCGTAATCATGGAGGCGGTTTATGGAGATCGCTTGCATGAGCATGTGGACCAAAGGGTTCCCCAGCTACGCGATGCGCTAAAAAGAGCGCTTGCTCGTGGCGGAACGATTCTCATGCCCGCGTTCTCCATGGAGCGCACCCAGCTCATGCTCTACGAGATCTCGAACCTCATGGAGGCAGGGGAGATTCCGAAGTTCCCGGTGTTCCTCGACTCACCGCTTGCTATTGGTGTGACGGATATCTATGAGAAGCATGCGGGAGAGTATTTTAATGACGAGGCGAAGGCAGAGACCCGGAAGGAGGGAAGTATCTTTAGGTTCCCGTTCCTCACCATGACGCCTTCGCGAGAAGATTCGGAGACTATTGCCGGAGAGCCCAATCCAAAACTCATTATTGCAGGAGCAGGCATGAGTCATGGGGGACGCATCGGCAAATGGGAAGCGAAGTATCTTCCAGACCCTAAGACAACCCTCTTCATTGTTGGATACCAGGCTCCAGGGAGCCCCGGAAGACTTCTGCAGGACGGCTCTCCGAAGGTTAAGCTCGACGGCAGGGAAGTTAAGGTCAAGGCAACGGTTGAGAGCCTTACAAGCTGGTCTGCGCATGCGGACAGGGAAGGACTCCTCAAGTTCGCAGAAGGGACGCTTCCGCGCGCTAAAGCTATCTTTGTTTCTATCGGCGAACCGTCTGCACAGAGATTCCTTGCACAGAGGATCCATGATTTCCTTGGTGCCAAGGCAATCGTACCGAGCAAGGATGAGGTATGGGAGATAACGAAGGAGGGAGCTACGAAGCTATCATAGTTTTTAGAACAACCATCATCTCCTCACCTATGCCCTGGATACTCTTCGCGCTCGCTGGCGCTGCCTTTGCTGGTCTGGTAACTATCTTTGCAAAGATTGGCTTGCAGGACGTGGATACAACGTTCGCTACGACACTGCGTGCCATTATCATGGCGGCATTCTTAATTGTTGTCGCACTATCGGTGGGGAAGTTTGATTTAGGGAACCTTCCGCCGAATAAAGCACTTCTCTTTATCGCACTCTCGGGTATCGCCGGAGCACTCTCCTGGCTCTGTATGTTCGCTGCTTTGAAGCTCGGTCCCGCGCCGAGTGTGTCCGCGATTGATCGCACTAGTGTCCTATTCGTACTGGTGTTCTCGATACTATTCCTCGGTACTCAGTTCACCTGGAAGGCCCTGCTTGGTGCACTCCTCATAGCGCTCGGCGCCATCTTGCTTATCTAGTACAGAGAACGCATTCATACTCACGGGCAGTGCAATGCAAAGCAAAAGCCCCGCATGTGCGGGGCTTTTGCTTTGCGAAATAGGGGAGGGTATTAGCCCTGAATCTTTGCGGCAACGCGTGCGAACACTTCTGGCTCCTGTGCAGCGAGGGTTGCGAGCACCTTGCGGTCGAGCTCAATACCAGCCTTTGCCTTAGCAGCAATGAAGGTGCTGTATGACTTGTAGCCGAGGTCGCGGATAGCAGCGTTCAAGCGTACGATCCAAAGCTGGCGGAAGTCCGTCTTCTTGTCGCGGCGGTGGTTGAAGGCGTTCTTGCCTGCGTGTACGAGGGACTCCTTCGCGAGACGCACCTTCGTAGAACGGCCATGGCGATAGCCCTTGGCGCGTACCAATATGTTTCGGCGGCGCTTTGCCGATGCGACTCCTCCTTTTACTCGTGCCATACGTTAAGTAATTACTGAAATTATGCGGTTGTCTTGCTGAGGAACTGGCGGACGATGCGCTTTGGAACCGTAAGGAGGTTCGAGCGACGCTTTACGCCCTTGGTGCGGCCACGCTCCTTTGCGTTGAAGTGGTCCTGACCCGGCTTGCGAGCAATAAGCGTCCCGTTACGGGTCACTTTTATGCGCTTGGTGTATGACTTGTTTGTTTTCATGCTGGGGTTGTTTCTGTTTCAGGACTCTCGGGCTTCTTCGTTGGAACGGCTGCCTTAGCGTCTCGCTCGATTATCGCGGCGAATCCTTTCGGTGCGCGGGTCACGGGCTCAGCTATCTTGTAGGCGTACGGGATCATGAGCATGAACTTTTCGAGGCGGGTCTTCAGGAAGGCTTCGTCCATACCCTTGTAGCGACCCTTCAAAAACAGCTCCATGCGCACTCGGTGCCCGTCGGCGAGCCATTCGGCTGCCTTCTTGGCCTTGAGGCGCATGTCATTGTCTCCGGTCCCTACTTTGATTTGGACTTCCTTGGTTTCTGAGACCTTTACCTTCGATCGTGCCGCACTTTCTTTCTTGCTCCGCTCGTACTCGAATTTACCATAATCCATGATTTTCGCAACGGGAGGGGCAGCGTTCGGCGAGATCTCAATGAGGTCTAGACCTAGTGTTTGCGCCCTTCCGAGGGCATCGTCCGTGTCGAGAACGCCGAGGTTTTCTCCCTCAGCGCCTATAACCCGAAGCTTGGGTGCCCGGATTTCGCGGTTTATGCGGATTCGATCAGTGTTGGTACTCAAAATGTCTCGTGCGTATCTGCATTCTAGCACGTAAATAGGCCATAAACAAGGTAGCGGAGGGTCTAAATGGTATGCTGGCACGGTAATGTCGTTCCCCGAGATTCTCCTTGTGGCCATCAGTGTCGCGCTCGATGCTGCCATAGTGGCGGTTGGGGCAGGGGTGCTTGCTCGGGTGGGGTGGATGCGTACGCTAAAGATTGCGGGGTTCTTTGGAGGGTTCCAGGTGCTTATGCCGTTCGCGGGCTTTTTGCTCGGTACTGGGTTCCGGGAGCCTCTTCTAGCCTACGGCCACATTATTGGGTTTGTGCTCCTTATGCTGGTTGGCGGGAAGATGGTGCTTGAGGCCTTTGAGAAGGAGGACACGGAGCATGAGAAGGATATTGCGCACACCAAGACTCTTCTCTTTCTTGCGTTCGCTACGAGCATCGATGCTTTTGTTGTTGGCGTTACCTTCAACTTCATAGATATAGATCTTCTTCTCGCGCTTACCACCATTGGTGTGGTTACGTTCCTTATGGCGCTTCTTGGAGTCTATATAGGCAAGAAGGGGAAGCACCTTCTTGGGAACCGGGTAGAGCTGGTTGGCGCCGCTATTATTATCCTGCTTGCGTTTAAGGTGTTGCTTACTGGGTAGGCGCTAGAATACAACCATGAATGCCTTCGTCCACATCGTTATATTTATACTGTCGATTGCTATCGTTTGGTTCTTTGCAGGGGTGCTGGTTGATGCGGTTGTGCGCCTTGCACGCCGGTATCAGAAGACGGGATTCATCACCGCCTTCTTTGTGCTCGGACTCCTCACCTCCATTGGCGAGATATCGGTTGCCATAAACTCGGGACTGACAAACGTTCCGGGAGTCTCTGTTGGAAACCTTATTGGTGCATCCTTCGTACTCCTTCTCTTTATTGTTCCGCTACTTGCGGTTGCTGGAAGGGGTGTGGCGCTTAAGGGAGCGCTTTCAGACAAGAACCTGTTGTTCATGCTTCTCTTAACGCTCCTGCCGGTGCTTTTGGTACTTGATGGAGATGTAACGAAGACTGAGGGCGGTCTCGCGCTTCTTGCGTACGGGACGGTGGTGTACTCGCTCTACCGCGATCGTGCAAAGACCACATTCGCTATTGAGAAACGCCCCGAAGAGGAAGAGAAACCTCGTGCGGATGTGTGGCGCATTCTTGTTGCAGGAGCTGCAATATTCCTTGCCGCCCGCTTTCTCGTTGAGCAGGCGTCATACTTTGCGGATGCATTGAGTGTGCCGCCGTCCCTTATAGGACTTATCCTTCTTTCGGTTGGTACGAACCTACCTGAACTAGTTATCGCGCTTCGCAGTATCGCTAAGAAGCAGACGGAGGTAGCCTTTGGAAACTATCTCGGCTCTGCGGCCATGAACACGCTTATCTTTGCAGGTCTCGCGCTCTGGGGCGGTACCTTCTTTATTGAGCCTGCACAGTTTATCGCCACAGCCATTCTTATGAGTACGGGCCTTGTCTGCTTGTACTTCTTTGCACGCACAAAATGCCGCGTCTCCAGAGGAGAGGGCATTGTGCTTCTTGGGTTCTACGTTCTGTTCGTTGTTGCGCAACTGGTTGCTGTCGCGCACTTCGCGGGAGACTAGCTATTCGTTCGTTGTCTCAACACGTACGTCAGCTGAGAATCGGCTGAGGAGGCTTGAGAGGGAATCGAGGAAGGTGCTCGTGCCTGCGCGCGCATCCGCTTCAAGAGCGTCAAAGTCTGCAGCAAGTCGTGCCCATTCCTCAGCTGCAGCACTCTCTGTGTTCTCATATGAGGCGGCTAGACGTGCACGGATATCTGCGAAGTCTGCAGCAAGCGCATCATATGTCTCGCCAGCCTGCGCACGTGCCTTAAGAGCAGAGAGCTCAATAGCTGCTTGTGTACGGACCGCACCACGCTCCATAGCAGAGTTATCGGTTGCCGTCATGGTGCCTGGCGGATTGTTGTCCATGTCTTCAACGGCAGTACGGTTTGCACCAAAGGCCATGAGGGCCAAGATGGCGAGTACTACTATTCCTAATAGCACCCACAGTGTCGTTGCTCTACTCATAGTGTCAGGTTCGTTAGTTACTAGTACCGAGAACCATACACAGGAGTATCTAAGGCTTTCATGAAGAAGGTCTGTTAATGAACACTTCATGCTGCGTGCGTATAGTTAGCTGGGTACCCGTAAACAACTAGATACATGGCAACTGTTGTGTATAGCGCACATTCTCAGTAGGAAATGGCCTGCCTATCTAACTAACTAAACAAACACGTATGGAATTTCTCATTTGGATTGTATTCGGTGCTCTCGCAGGATGGATTGCCTCTATGATTATGAAAACCAACGGTCAGCAGGGACTTCTCCTTGATATCGTTGTTGGTATCGTTGGTGCGGTACTCGGCGGCTGGATTATGAACATGCTTGGGGCTCAGGGAGTCGAGGGATTCAACCTCTACAGTTTCCTCGTTGCGATTCTTGGAGCCGTAGTGCTCCTTGCGATCGTGAAGATGGTACGCAGGGCGTAGACATAACAAGCAAAAGGCCCCGAAAAGGGCCTTTTGCTTGTGCCAGCCTTAGGAAACTATTTCGTAAGTTCCACCGTCTATGACTAACCTACGCTACTCGATCCACATATTCGAGCCGTTCTATCGTGGCGACACCTCGTGGGCGCGCGGTATTCATGCCTCGTCCGTACTTCAGAGGCTGGTATACTTAATTCCATGGGAAACGTACTGTTCGAAGAAGAAAAAAGCTACGGCACAACACCGGGGAATGTTGCGGGTGACAGTGCATTCATTACCTACGTAAAGAAGGCGGGTCTCGCAAAGACTACCAAGGAGGCAGAGATAGTTCTTGTGTGGATAATAGGCATCGCCGTGCTCGTAGCCATTGGTGTTGTGTGGGCGTCATTCGGCGGCAGTGACGAACCGGTTGAGTTACCCCCGGTTCCGCCATCAACACAAGTGTATGTTCCGTAACACTCGAGGATTCACTCTCATAGAGCTCTTGGTGGTTATTGCCATTATCGGCGTTCTCTCTTCCGTTGTGCTCGCGTCACTCAACACAGCACGCATCAAGGCACGTGATACAAAGCGAATAGCTGACATGAATCAACTGCAGCTTGCGCTTGAGCTCTACCACAATGCAAACAATGCATACCCGGCGTATACCACTTCGTTTGTTGCAACCAATCTCACAGCACTTGTCCCAACCTACATAAGTGCGCTTCCGAGGGATCCGCAGAGTCCAAGGAGTCCTTCAGACACTGAATATCGATACTGCAGTGACGCATCGGGACAGATCACGCTTGCGTACACGGAAACGGTTGCAGGGTGGTGTGGGAAAGGCTCAGGATCGCCCTGTGGGTGGGGAGTGTACCTTCGTGGAGGAAGCCAGTCGACATGTAGATAGGTGTTAGACATCTCACCAACACAAAAGGACCCTTTCGGGTCCTTTTGAAATTAGGTGGAAGTGACTTACCCGAGTTAGAACCTCTTTGATACAAACGAGCTCCTCACTTCTCCTTCGGGTAGTAGATTCATGGGACAGTCAAAAGTGATATGATTTCATTATGGAAACCACAATCCCTCCACACTTACGGAATGAGCAGTTGCCGGTCTTGTACGGAACACACGCAGACTTTAGTACCAAAGAAGCATTGTATGTCTTGCGGTACTCTGCATTGCCCAAGGCAATTTTTGGAGTCCTTATGCTTGGAATAGGTGGATTTCTTCTTTACCTAATTCTTACAACAGACACGTTCTCGCCCGTCCTTTTGTTCCTCGGTCTTTTAGGGGTACTTTTTGTTGTAGCCGGAGTATTTTCCTGCAAGTCTGCCTTAAGATCAGCACGTAGAACATATCCAGCGTTCGTGGCGTTTGAATCAGGCTTCTATTTCCGCCCCACTTCTTATGTAAAGGATCGTTTGATATTCCTTCCTTGGTCTGGAGTTAGTTCGATAGAGTTGAAAAAAATTACACAGCCAGTTGAAGTTATGGGCGTACACTTTGATTCGAAACATCTTTGCTTCAACCTGGATTCTTCTTCTCTAGAGCGCTACAAAACTATCCTAGGGGATACGATGTCAGAAGATAACCCACTCACGTATCTCCACGACGGTGTTTTCGACACACCGTTCTTCATGCAAGTCGATGGCTTGCGTGCTTTCAACGAAAAGAAACTCGTTGCTAGAATGGAGACTTTGCGAGCCTCAAGAATGAGTAAGAGCTAATCAGTACTGTGTATCGAGTAGAAAACCGCCTCAGGGCGGTTTTCTACTGTTCCATGTATTTCTACATAGTTCTATATCGGTGGAGGTGGGGAGAGTTGAACTCCCGTCCGAATCCAGCTTTAAGAGCGAGTCTACGACGCGTAGCTAACGTTTAGATTTCAGCAGAAGCGTATGAACGCTAGCGAAAACGTTCCTGCCTACGCCCGTTGTTTAAGTACATCGCCTGGGCATGCGGGCACCGATCTCGTAGAGAATTCCGCCCATACTCCTAGCTACGAGACCCTAGAGGTATGAACGTCGCTTAGGCGAAAGCGCGAAGCTTTTACGCGTAAGCGAACGCAAAATCGGACTTACCGAAGTAAGGCGACTTTACGCTTGCAAGAGTGTTCTTGGCAAGTTTGGTTGAATACGTTTTTAGGTGGTCAGTATCCTTCCACCGCGTCGCACGTCTCTCAAAGTACTGGACCGTCAAAGCCGGTCACCCCCGTTCTCTATTCCTCAAGAGGAATAGAGAACGGGACCGATCGACTATTTCTGGCGCATGGCTCTATCCGCTTCTTTCTTGGCTTCTAAGCGCTTCATATCTTCGCGCTTATCCGCTTTGCCTTTTCCGCGGACAATAGCTACTCGCACCTTCAGGTATCTCCCCGCATTATACATCTCTAATGGTACTAGTGTCAATCCTTTCTTCGCTTCTGCTTCGAGGAGTTCGACTATCTCGGAGCGCTTCAGAAGCAGTCTGCGCGGACGCTCCGGATCATAGGTCTTCGGTGCGTTCGCAATCTGGAAGGGAGGTATCGTCATGCCAACAATAAAGGCTTCGCCGCCGCGCACAATAACGCGGGAACCTTCAAAACTGCCGAGCTTCGCGCGGATAGATTTAACCTCGTATCCGTGGAGCTCAAGACCTGCTTGGAAGGTCTCAAGCACCTCAAACCTAAGGCGTGCTTTTTTGTTCTCTATAAGTGTCGTCATGGATATATAAAGGGTACCAGGCTTTTACCTAAAACGCCTCTACCGTCGCACTTCGTCTTGCTCTGACGTATAATCGAGAGATTATGGCACCAAAAAAGAAACCAGCCGGGTCAGAGAAGTCCGGCCCAAAGAAGACAGACAAGAAGCAGGTAGGGAAGGGAGGCTTTCTCCCGGGAGGTGGCGGATTCATGGCGAATCTCATCTCAACTGTCCTTATCCTTATTATCCTCACGAGTGGCTACTCGCTTATAACCAACCAAGGAGACAAGGAAGAGCCTGTGTCTCTTTCCCAGGTTGCTGCTGACGTGAGGGCAGGAGTTATCTCGTCTATCCATATCGAGGGCAACGGTCTCGTGCTCGCGTACGCGGACGGCACCGAGCGCGAGGCAATGAAAGATCCAGAGGCATCGCTTCCAGAGACGCTCGCTGCATATGGTGTTACCCCTGAACAGCTCACTGCCGTTAACGTAACGGTTGAGAGCGAGTCTGGATTCAAGTATTGGTTCTTGAGCCTTGCACCTATTCTTCTCCCGATACTCTTCCTGGGCGTACTCTTCTGGTTCCTTACGCGCCAGGTGCGCGGGTCCGGCATGCAGGCATTCTCATTCGGCCAGTCCAAGGCCCGCATGATTGATCCTGCGGACACCTCCCAGCGTGTACTCTTCTCTGACGTTGCTGGTGCCAAGGAAGCCAAGGAAGAGCTTCTTGAGATTGTGGACTTCTTGAAGAACCCGAAGAAGTTTCTTGATATCGGTGCACGTATTCCAAAGGGAATCCTTCTTATGGGTGCACCAGGAACGGGAAAGACTCTTCTTGCGCGCGCCGTTGCGGGAGAAGCGGGCGTACCATTCTTCTCCATCTCAGGCTCTGAGTTCGTTGAGATGTTTGTGGGTGTGGGAGCGTCACGTGTACGCGATCTCTTCCTTCTTGCGAAGAAGACATCGCCGTCCATCATCTTCATCGACGAGATTGATGCCGTTGGGCGCGTGCGTGGTACGGGTGTGGGAGGAGGGAACGACGAACGCGAGCAGACGCTTAACCAGATCCTCGTTGAGATGGACGGATTTGATCCGACTGAGAAGGTTATCGTTATGGCGGCAACCAACCGTCCTGACGTCCTTGACCCGGCACTTCTTCGCCCAGGACGCTTCGACCGTCGTGTAACTATCGACCTCCCAGACCGAAAAGATCGTCTTGAGATTCTTACGGTGCACGCACGCAAGAAGCCGTTTGGTCCTGACGTTAACCTTGAGGTTATCGCGGAGCGCACTCCAGGCTTCTCTGGAGCCGAGCTCTATTCGCTCATGAACGAGGGAGCAATCTTGGCTGCCCGCGAGAACCGCAAGGAGATTACGCAGTACGATCTCGTGCGCTCTATTGAGAAGGTTATGCTCGGTCCGGAACGAAAGAGCCATCTGCTTGGAAAGAAGGAGAAGCGCCTTACCGCGTATCACGAGGCAGGACACGCACTCGTGGGCTCCGTACTTGAGCACTCAGACCCGATTCACAAGATCTCGATTATCAGTCGCGGACGCGCTGCAGGCTACACCCTCAAGCTTCCGTTTGACGACAAGCGCATGCACTCCCGGAAGACCTTCCTCGACGACATCGCTACTACGCTTGGCGGATACGTAGCAGAGGAGATGATTTACGGCGACCTTACAACGGGCCCCTCAAACGATCTTGCGGTTATCGCAGCCCTCGCGCGCGACATGGTGTCTCGTTACGGCATGAGTGACGTACTCGGGCCTGTTGCGTACGCGGGAGACCGTGCATATGGCGACGCTACATACTCGCAGGATATAGCGGCAAAGATTGATGCAGAAGTTGCCCGCATCATAGACGAAGGCAAGACTCGCGCACGCCAGGTGCTCGAAGAGAACCGCAAGGCACTGGACGCGATTGCAGACCGTCTTACTGAGGTGGAGACGCTTGAGCGTGAGGAGTTTGAAACTATCCTTATTGCAAACGGCATTACACCAAAGAAGAAGGAAGAGGAAGACGTGTCGATCTAGGGCACGCAAAAGGAAAACGGCGACTCCGAGAGGAGTCGCCGTTCTTCGTTCAGTGGGACTTGCCCAGCACCTCGTCGAGGGTGATGTGAGAGATGGCAGGGTTTCCCTGGTGTCTGAACCAGAAGAAGCCACCAGTGACGGCATAGAGGCCGTAGGCGCCTCCTGCAAACGGGATGCCGAAGCCCGGAGTACCGTTCAGTGCGCTCCAAACCCCGAATGCCATTGCCGCTATATAGATGCAGGTGAGGTAGGGAAATATTCCACACCGACGCCAATCCCAGATGGCCCATGGTCCCCATATGACGAAAATGAGCAACGCGTTCATCAGCATAGCTGACCTCCTTTCAGGCGTTCTAAAATGCACCATATCAAAATCTCGTTCTCCGCGCACGTCTGGTGCACCCTCTTGGACTCGAACCAAGGACCGCCTAGGTATAAGCTAGGTGCTCTAACCAACTGAGCTAAGGGTGCCCACATACTGTAGCGTATCTGGTTTATTGGCGCACGTGTCAGCAGTTTTATTCAGGATGCACCTCTTCGTCTGCTTCCTTGGCGAGCTCTGCAAGAAGGGGGTGCTTCTTCAATTCCGGGTCTTTCTTAATAAGGTCCTGTGCTTCAGTTCTCGCTGCCTCAACCATCTTGATGTTCTTGAGTGCCTCCATAGCCATGTCCGACACGCCCCACTGGCGTGCGCCATAGAGCTCTCCGGCTCCTCGAAGCGCGAGATCGTACTCAGCGAGCTCAAAGCCGTTCTTCGCGGTTATGAGTGCTTTCAACCGTTCTTTGGTGGCGGGTCCGTAGGAGTTTGGAAGTGCGAAGCAGTACGCTTGGTTGCTTGAGCGAATAACGCGTCCGCGTAACTGATGTAGCTGGGCGAGACCAAAGCGCTCTGCGCCTTCAATGAGGATAACAGTAGCGTTGGGCACGTTCACACCAACCTCAACAACGGACGTCGCTACGAGAATCTGTACCTCGCCGTTCTCGAATCGTTTCATAACCGCTTCCTTATCCTTCGGCGTCATTTTGCTGTGTAGGATGTCTATCTCAGCGTCCGGGAACACGTTCAATTTGAGTCTCTCTGCCTCAGCCTTAACAGACTTCGCTTGCACTGCGAACTCCTTCTGCGGGTCCGGCTCGTCTATGCGGGGACAGATAACATACGCCTGGTGTCCGAGTGCGAGTTCCGAGCGTACGCGCTCATAGGCCTTTTCTCGCTTCTCGGGGCCGAGCACTTCAGAAATAATGGGCTTTCTTCCAAGAGGCATCTGATCGAGCAGAGATAAATCAAGGTCTCCATATATAGAGAGGGCGAGCGTGCGGGGAATAGGTGTCGCTGTCATAGAAAGAAGGTGCGGAGACAGAGAACCATCCTTCTTCGTGAGCTTTTGGCGGTGCGCTTTCCCGAAGCGGTGCTGCTCGTCGATAATGGCGTATGCGAGGTTCTGAAACTTCAGCGACTTGTATACGAGCGCGTGCGTACCTATAACAATAGGAATCTCGCCATTGGCTACCCACTTCGCAAACTGCGCACGAGACACCTTCGCAGACTCCTCGTACGAAACTTTAGAGGGGAACTTCCTGCATTCGTTGCCCGTTATGAGGCCAATGGGAATGGGGTGTTCCTTGAAGTACGAGACGAAGGTTGAGAAGTGTTGCTTCGCAAGAATCTCGGTAGGGCACATGTACGCAACCTGGAGGGTACCCGCCACTCTTCCCGGAGGACGCGATGTCGCAACCATGTACGCCGTTGCTGCCGCTACCGCCGTCTTTCCGCTACCCACGTCTCCTTCAAGAAGTCTTCTCATAGGATGTGGCTTCTCGAAGTCCGCTACGATGCTCTCAATAGAGCGGGCTTGGGCCTCGGTTGGTGGAAACGGAAAGGAGTCCATGAATGCTTGAAGCGATGTGCGGTCTGCGTGTACCGGCAGCGCACGTTCTTTCGTTGCTTCAAGTCGGCGACGCTGTGTGGTGAGCTGAATAGCGAGCACTTCTTGGAAGGCGAAACGCTTCTTTGCAGATTGAGCGTCCGGAAGCTTTCTTGGCGCATGCATCCATATGAGTGCGGTGCCGAGGGTGGGGAGGTTGTACCGCTCGAGCATGTCTTTAGGTAAAGGGTCTACAAGGTGTTCGTGTACGCCGGCTTCAAACACACGCTTCAGTGCGTGCAGGAACCAGAGTGACGAGACACCCTTAGATTCGGGGTATATGGCGTAGAGCGTGTCCTCGAGAATTGTGGTGCCAAGCTCGTCCACGGCCGAGAAGAGGCTGTCGTGTATGTCTTCTGGGTTCACGACTGAACGATCTATCTCAGGGTTTGCGAGATATATTTTGTCTCCTGTTCCAGCAATCTTTCCGCTTGCTTTCACCACCATGCCGTCGGTTAGAGACTTTGCAATATAGGGCTGAGAGAACCACCGCAGTTTCATGCGTCCTGACGCGTCCTCAAGCCACGCTTCTCCCATAGGACGCTTCGACTTCCATGCCTTCTTCGCCTCAGGCTTACGTATGGTGCCGTACAGCGTTACCTCGCTCCCGGCCGTGGCACTTCCTATGGTGCCGGTGGGACCTCCTGCTTCGTATCGCGCAGGGAAGTGGTAGAGAAGGTCGAGAATGGTGCGAATACCCAGTTTCTCGAGTGCTTTCTTCTGGTCGGGCTTCAATCGGGTGAAGTGCTGTGATACCACGTCCGTAGGCTTCATGTCTCTCAGTATACGTCCCTGTATCAAAGGGGACATCTGGTGCAATCTCCTCGACCATGTTCTCATAGAGGTATGACCTACCGACTTGCCGCATTCCTTGTTATTCCTGTTCTCCTTGGTGCGTTCGTACCGATGCCCGCACGTGCCGCAGACCTTGAACTGCGTGTCGCGAACATAACTATGGTTCCGCTCCCGCCAACCTGTGAGGTGCGTGCAACCAAGCGTGTCATCCGTTCAGGAGGATCGGTTGATATTGTGTGGAAGAGTCGAAATGCAGAGACTGTTACGGGAATGGTGAAAGGAGATAAAGAGTGGGCAACAAAGGGCAGGCAGCGTATTTCTATAGCAGTTCTCGGCAAGCATGAGTTCCCGATGACGTTTACGTCAAAGAGTGGCGCGACCTCGACCTGTACGGCCAAGGTATTTGTGCACGCAAAGAAGTAAGACAGGCTTCACGCCTACGTCATAGGTAGTACGCCAGTATGGGGATATAGTCCTCATGCTAGGGTACATACATATGCGTACATTCTTTCCAACCTCCCTCTCTTTCACCCTGATTCTTGCGGTTGTGTTCATAAGTGGCGCCCCGCATCTTGAGGCAGCTTCAAAGAAACGTACGGTCTCCTTTGAAGAGGCGATGAGTGTTGATGATTTGAGTGAGGCATATGCTGAAGCGAGTGCGGGTGGAGAGAAGGTCCGTATTCTCATCATGCCGGGGCATGAGCACAACTATGGAGGCACCGAGTTCATGGGGTATTACGAGCGTGAGTTCGTGGTTGCTATTGCCGAGCAGCTGGCACAGGAGCTTAGAACTGACCCAAACTTTGAAGTATTTGTCGCGCGCGGAACCCAGGGATGGAACGATGATTTTGAGTACTACTTTGACAGGCAGGGAAAAAAGATTGAGCGCTTTGTCGAGAAGCAGAAGGAGGCTATGAAGAAACTCGAGAAACGTGGACGACTCGAAGAGACGTATGCACATGCAGCACACAACGCTGCCAGAAGCGATGTGGCACTTCGTCTGTATGGCATAAACAAATGGTCCAACGAGAACGATGTGGATCTTGTCCTCCATCTCCATTTGAATGACGAGACGGGACACGAAGAGAACGTTCGTGGCATACACTCAGGAGCCTCTATTTACATCCCTGAGCGTTTGTACGGAAACGGAAAGACTTCCCGAGCTATTGCAGAGCCTATATTCGACCGGCTCAATACCACCACAGCAACCTCTACGTTTGGACAGGAGGTAACAGGTATTCTCGAGTCCCGAGAGCTCATCGCCATTGGTGCGTACAACACCGCCAAGCCACCGAGCCTCCTTATTGAGTACGGATATATCTATGAGCCGCGCATAACGGGAGACGGTGCACGCAACGAAGTCTTTATGGACTTTGCGTATCAAACCGCACTCGGCGTGAAGGACTTCTTTGGCTCAACCGAACGCGCACCGTACGCCTCACGTGCGCTTCCGTTCCAGTTTGGAAGTGACGTGCTCGCGACTACAACCGCTGCAAACCCTCGCGCAATCTACGCGCTCCAGGCATCTCTTCGAAGTCTCGGCTTGTATCCAGGAACCGAGGCCTCTTTGGCTGAGTGTCCGGTATCGGGCATTCTAAACGAGTGCACCACACTTGCACTCAAGGCATTCCAGGCACAGAAGGGTATTGAGCAAACGGGACTCCTTGGGCCTTCAACACGGCAAGCCCTTAATACTGCGTTTGGTCTCTCAACTCCGGTTCTTGCAGAAGTACTTCAGGCGCCAGTACTGCAAGCCCCGACACCAACCCCCGGTACTGTCTGCGCTGCGTTCACGAGTGAGCTGATACCTAGTGCAGACGACGCCTCAACCAAGGGAGAGGTTACGCGACTGCAGACGCTCCTTGCAAAGAATCCTACGATGTTTCCAGAAGGGAAGGTAACGGGGTATTTTGGACCCGCTACGCTTGCAGCCGTGAAGCGGTTCCAAGTACAGGAAAAGATTGTCTCACCGAGTTCCACGGCGTACGGCATTGTGGGACCGGCAACGCGCGCAGCACTTCTAAAGACGTGTTCGACAACCGCGAGCTAGACTGCGATACTCTGCGAGCAATCGTTCACTAGTATCTACATGTCTCTACGCAAGAAATCTCTCCCGCCTACGCCTGCCCAGGTGTTATCGGCATTTAAGAAGACGGGCGCTCGTATTGAAACCAAGGGAAGAGTCCCCCTAAAGAAGAAGGAAGCGCTCGCGCTCTATTACACTCCTGGCGTCGGGACCGCGTCTCTCCATCTTGCGAAGTATCCTGAGGACGCACGGAAGTTTTCCGTTAAGAAGAATAGTGTTGCGGTTATTAGCGACGGCTCGGCCGTGCTTGGACTTGGGAACATTGGCCCCTATGGCGCGCTTCCTGTTATGGAAGGGAAAGCACTTATCTTTCGAGAGTTTGCAGGTATAGACGCGTGGCCTATTGTTCTAAACACACAGGACCCTGACGAAATAGTGCGTACCATTATTGCTATTGCACCGGGGTGGGGAGGTATTAACCTCGAGGACATTAAAGCTCCGGAGTGTTTTGAAATCGAGCGGCGGCTTATCGAGGCACTCGATATTCCCGTTATGCATGACGACCAGCATGGTACCGCTATGGTGGTGCTGGCTGGGCTCATGAATGCCGCGAAGGTGGTGAAGAAACCATTCAAGAAGCTGAACGTTGTTATTAGTGGCGCAGGAGCTGCGGGTGTCGCCATCGCGAAGCTCCTTAAAGCATCAGGCATAGATGACCTCATACTTATTGATCGCGGAGGAGCTATACACAAGGGGCGCAAGGACTTGAATGCGAGCAAACAAGAGATAGCGAGTCTCACGAATCCTCGCCAGGTTTCAGGAAGCATGCGAGACGCACTTCACGGAAGCGACGCCTTTATTGGTGTCTCGGGTCCAAATCTACTTACCGCTGAAGATATTACGTGTATGGCTCCACGCGCTATTGTCTTTGCGCTTTCAAACCCTGTGCCTGAGATTATGCCCGAGCAAGCGAAGAAGGGTGGGGCTATGGTTATTGCAACGGGACGATCTGATTTCCCGAATCAGATTAACAACGCACTGGTGTTTCCAGGTGTATTCCGCGGAGCGCTTGATAAGCAGGTTACAGAGATAACCGAAGCATCAAAGCTCCGTGCGGCACACGCGCTTGCGGCGCTTGTGCCCATCCCTACGGCAACCAAGATAATCCCTGATGTGCTTGATGCGCGGGTAGTGCCTGCGATTGCGCGCGCTATTCGCTAGTCTCGTTGAATGGCGTGACGCACACGCTCAAAGACGGTGGTAAACCATGCTTTGTCTTTCGCGTTCCCAATCTCGTGGATAAGGCGAGAGAGCGATACCCATTGTGCTTCTTCTATTTCGTGAGAAGGATTGAGACTAGAATGCGGCTCTGCAGCAAAGAGGAACATATGAATCTCTTTAACGTTCTCAAGGTTCGGGGTGCCGTCTTTGTGTATGCCGTGTCTCGTGTACGTGCCAAGGTCATCGATGAGTTCTAGGTTCGTAAGGCCCGTCTCTTCTTCTATCTCACGGCGTGCAGCCGCTTCGTCATCCTCGCCTTCGTCTATATGCCCTTTAGGAAAGAGCCATGCGCCATCTCCGCCGGTTCTTTGTACGAGTACCACGGTACCGCTGTCTCCAAGGACAATGCCGCCCGCACATCGCGCGTTATGCTGTGCCATGTTTTGTGGTGTGTATCACGGACCTGAGTGCGTCCATTCTACACCGCCTACGTTAGGCAGAAAGAGGTGGAAGGGTAGCCCACAGTGTCTGGGGTCCTGTGGAGCGCGTTGCATGTACCCATGCACGTGCAAGAGAGCCTACAAAGGGCATCTCGTAGAGGTGCTTTGCTATGGGGTAGGAGCGCTCTTCCTGCTTGCGGATGAAAATGGATTCTATGCTCGGTGTGTGCATATGCGTGCACTATACAAACCCACGCATGAGAGGTGTGTGAAGGTTAGCGTGCAAATACTGATACGAGTTCGTCTGAGTGGTAGAACGCAGCACCAAGGGTACCGAATAGATAGGACGTGTCGCCGACAGTGATACTTGCGCCGCCCGGACCTGGGTTCTCTTTAGGAACGGAGTTAGTAAATCCAATATTAAAGAGCGTCACAAGTACATCTGTATCAGTTTCCGTATCTAACGGAAACCCTGCGCGCTCCCATTGCGCCATAACCTCTTTGAGATAAAGCGCAGTATAGAGATAGGAGTAGTAGTGATCCTTCTCATTGGTAAGGCGAAGGAAGAGCTCCGCGTCCTGGTCACGGACATCGGGAGAGTATGCGAGCAGTTCGCTCGCTCCGGGTCCTGGGTAGAACGGGGAAGCGGGGTCGTTTGCATAGATCTCAACTAGACGTGCGGTGTCCTGCTTGATACCTGACACACCAAGAGAGAACTTGGAAAGAGATCCAAGAATCTTGAGCGGTTCAAAGTATCGCTTAAAGACCTCGCGCTCTGCGGTAAAGAAACGAATCTGCTCCGGCACTACTACCGCTGCTATAAGACGCGCATCAACGCCGGTCTCCTGTGCGACGCGTGCGATAACCTGCGCATCCTTCTCAAGGCCTCCAGCAACAACGAGCCATTCTGGTGTCTCGCTCCAGGTACAGGTTGTGCTGCCTTGATCCACGCAGGACGCGGAAGCAACACCCGCTTCAGCTGAAGTAGTTTCCGTAAAGAAACTGTTGCGCTCGAGTATGGAACCGCGCACGTTCAAAAGCCCGAACTGCATGGCCACAAACACGCCTGTAAACAGGAGACCTATACCCGCAAAGATAACGAGTATGCTTAAAAGAGCTATCTTGAGATTCTTGTGCATTCTTGTGTGTATACCAGCTATTACTCCGTCCGGCGCATAGAGAACCGTGGTGAGAAATAGTGTTTGGCGGAGACGGAGGGATTCGAACCCTCGGAGCCTTTTACAGCTCGCCTCGTTAGCAGTGAGGTACTTTCGACCACTCAGCCACGTCTCCAGTATTCCAAAAATAACACTTCCGGCCTAATGCGCCAATGAAAGGCCTAAAACACGGATGGCGCCAGATGAAACAAGGGTCCTACAGGCAGTGGCGAGGGTTGTGCCGGTGGTGGTTACGTCGTCTAACACTATATAGGTATGTGTAGAGTTGAGTGCACCGTGCACCTCAAAAGCACCCTTAAGATTGTGTCTCCTTGCATGACCCCTAAGGCCGGTCTGGGGAAGGGTATCTCGCACGCGCACCAGAAGAGTATTCTTAATGCGAAGGTGTGCGTATGAGGTGCGAGCACTCTCTGCAATCCGCTCCACCTGGTTATATCCTCGATCTTTCATACGCCTTCTAGAAAGAGGTATAGGAACAAGAATAATCTGGTGGTCTTCGAACGTATTCCAATCAGACTCTAGTTCCCGTACATAGTCCGCAAGTATGCTCCCTAGGAGCGTCCATGCCTTTGGGTTTGCATGGAACTTAGCTTCGCGTATGCACGCTCTCACGAGAGGTGCGCGATAGGGGAGAAGGGAGACGATGTTCCTTTCTCCTTGCGTAGGTTCTGCGAGGGTGCCTAGGGATTCAGGGGTGAGATCCGCAACGATAGTTTCCGAGGGGCGCTCTGGGAACAATAGCGTAAACAATGCACGGAGGAGCTTCATGCCTGCATGATACAATCCCGTTATGGGGTTCCTCACAAAACTTTTCGGTGACACAAAGAAGTCGAAGAGCGTAATCGGCGTGGACATAGGCTCCTCGTCTTTGAAAGTGGTGCAGCTGCGTCGCCAGGGAGGCACTGCGGTGCTTGAGACCTATGGCGAGCTCGCCCTGGGTCCGTACGCGGGCGTTGAGGTGGGACAGGCAACCAATCTTCCTGCGGCAAAGATTGCAGAGACACTCAACGACCTCCTACGTGAAGCTAATGTAACTACGAAAGACGCGGGGATTTCTATCCCGTTCTCTCGTACTCTACTTACACTCGTTGAGCTTCCTCGGAGAGATAGTCCGGAGGAGCAAAAGACGGTAATTGAGCTCGAGGCGAGAAAGTATATTCCCGTACCCGTAACGGAGGTGCAGCTCGACTGGTTTATTCTTCCGGAAGCTATTCCTGAAGGAGCAGCACCTCCTCCTAAGGTGCAGGTGCTGCTTGTGGCCGTGCATAACGACGAGCTCTCTTTGCTTGAGGGTGTGGTACGAGGGTCCGAGCTTTCGGCAACCTTCTATGAGATTGAGATATTCAGCACCATTCGTTCTGTAGTTGATGAGCCGGTTAAGCCAGTGCTTGTCCTTGATATTGGTGCAAGTGCTACGAAGGTGTATGTGGTTGAGCACGGCGTGGTTGCGTTCTCGCACAACATTCCAAGTGGCGGGCAGGACGTGACACGCACCATCGCCACCTCACAAGGTATTACGGTGGGAGATGCTGAGACCCTTAAGAAAGCGCATGGCTTTACGCAGGAAGCAGGGACCTACGACCATCGTTCTATTGAGCTCGTGTTCTCGCGCATCTTTGAAGAGGCGAAGCGTGCGCTTACGCAGTATGAAATGGCGAAGAATGCGAAAGTCTCCTGCTTGGTTCTTACGGGGGGAGGGGGCGTAACCAAAGAGCTCGAGGCGTACGCAAAGGGATTCTTCTCTGTAGATGTGCGTGTCGCCGATCCTTTCAGCAAGACACAGGCTCCTGAGTTCATGCGTCCGGTACTGCAGGCTATTGGTCCAGAGTTCGCGGTTGCGGTAGGTCTTGCACTGCGCAAGCTTGAAGAAGAGGAGTAGGCATCTTCATGGTCTCTGTGCATAAGAAGCCTCTATAGCGCACATTCTCCCGTATACTTAACACCACTGTGGCATTACCTCCGACCATTCCAACCTCGTTCGTACCAAAACAACCGGTATCAACGCACGCACGTTCTCAAAAGAGCGGACGTAGCGTGCTTCTTTTGATTGCTATTGCCGTTGCGGGTATTAGTGCACTTGTTGCGGCTGGAGTCTTTGGGTACGAACTCTACCTGAAGAGTGCACGCGATGCGAAGTCTGCAGAACTCCTTCAGGCACAGCGATCAGTTAACCTTGATGTGGTGGAAGGTTTCATTCGACTTAAGAACCGCCTAGTTGAGGTGGAGCGAATGCTGAACGATCACATCGAGCTTACAAAGTTCTTTACGGTCCTTGAAGCAAAGACTTTGCAGACCGTTCGTTTCAATACGCTTTCGCTTTCGGTAAACGAAGACCGTTCCGCAGAAGTGACTATGGAGGGTGTTGCCCGTAGCTTTAATGCGCTTGCGGCGCAGACCACCGCTATAGCAAGTGAGAAGCGCATCAAGAGTGCAATCTTTTCTGACATTTCAGTAAACACAAATGGCACCGTTGGATTCTCGGTGACGGCAACTCTGGACCCGAGACTCATTACCTCAGCAGAAGCGTTCCCTGGTATTTCTGAGCCGTCTTCAGGTACAGTACCCCCTCCTGTTGTGAACGAGCCCGTGGCTCCAAATCTGCAGCCAGCAACGACACCCGGCACAACCACTGCCTCAAGTACGCGTGCCACTAGCACTCCACAACCATGATATTCACTCGCATCATCCCGCTCCTCATGATTATCGGCGCTGCCGGCCTCTTTATTGGGTATGTGCAGCCTACGTATAGCGGTTCTATTGTTGATCTCACGACAGAGATACGAGACCTTGATACGGCGCTTGCGGCCGCCACAGACTTCAAGGAGAAAGAGATTCAGCTTACACGTGATCGCGCTGCTATTACGGACGAACAGATCATACGTCTCGAGTCGTTTCTTCCAGATAACGTAGACAACGTTAGACTCATTGTTGACCTGAACTCGCTTGCGGCGCGCTCAGGAGTACAGCTGTCCGAGTTTAGTATTGAAAGCAACACTGAGGCCTCTAGCACCCAGGGCACGGCGCCACTTGGAGGAGGGGGTAGTGGTGCGCTTGCGCTGAGTGCTGGAGAACCCACCGAGTCTCTCGACCTTTCTGTAGCAGCAACCGGTAGTTATGCGGCGTTCCAGACATTCCTTCTGGGTGTTGAGAACAGTCTTCGTCATATCGACGTGGTAGAGATTTCCGTTACTGACTCTCAGACCGGTATTTACACCTACGACATTACGTTCCGTCTTTACTGGCTCAAATAACTCTATGGCACTTTCAAAGAACACTTCCATAACTATTGCGGCCGCTATTGTGGTGCTCGGTGTTATTGCGTACTTCCTTTGGATGCGTCCGAATGCTGAAGACACTATTACCACTAGTGTGGGTGCCTCAAGCGCGGCACAAGCTACCTTCCTCACGCTTGCCGCACAGCTTGGTTCGATCTCATTCGATGTAACGGTACTCCGCGATCCTCGCTTTGAGGCATTGGTAGACATCAAGACCGTTATCCAGCCGGAAGTAGAAGGACGTACGGATCCGTTTTCGCCACTTCCCGGTGTGGCTGCAGAGTGATTTCCCCGCATGCACTGCGTGTAGTGTTCGTGCACGTAGTACACTTAGGGAAGTCAGGGTCGCAGGGCAGTATATTATCGACCGTTTTATAATCTCGAGGTCTTGAACTTCGGCTCCCATTAGATGAATCTCGTTGCTCTTCTAACAGAAAAAGGAATCCTCACACCTGAAGACGCTGCAAGCGTTGAGGAAGAGGTACGTTCAAAGGGGGTAACGGTTGATATGGCGCTCGAGAAGCGCAAGATTGCACTTGATACTGCGTACGAGGCGGTGTCGCAGAAGTACCAGATTCCGTATCGTAAGCTGCCGTCCGAGCTCTCAGACACGCACACCCTCTCCTTTATTCCAGAAGAGTCCGCGCGGCATTACGGCTTCGTACCTATAGAGGCAACAGACGGTGCGCTGTCCGTAGGTATTCTTGACCCGGACAACATTGAGGCACTCGACGCACTCCAGTTCATATCGAGCCGGGTGAGTATGCCGTACAAGCTTTTCATAATCTCGCAGACAGACTTTGATCGTGTACTTAAGGAATACGAGAATCTCTCCGGAGAAGTGGGTGAGGCACTCTCTGAAATCGAGGGCGCGCCGGTAGATCTTGATGAGGGTAAGGAAGCGGCTCCAGCCGAAGGTGTGCAGGAGACCAACATCAAGGCGGATGCGCCGGTTACAAAGATTGTGGCAACCATACTACGCTACGCGGTAGAAGGCGGGGCTTCAGATATTCATGTAGAGCCAACGCCTGAGAAAACACGCGTGCGCTTCCGCATGGATGGAGAGCTCCATACGTCTCTTGAGCTTCCGGCAAAGGTGCACCCTGCGGTTGTGGCGCGTATCAAGATTCTTTCGCAGATGCGCCTTGATGAGAAACGAAAACCACAGGACGGACGCTTCTCAGCAACGGTTGAGGGGCGCCGTATTGATTTCCGTGTATCGACGTTCCCAACCCAAGGAGGGGAGAAGGTGGTGATGCGTATTCTTGATAGCGCAAAGTCAGTCGCAACCCTTGAGACCATCGGTCTGTCTGCTACGGACCTTGCGCAGGTGCGAGAGATTATCAAGAAGCCGTACGGCATTATTCTCATTGCGGGACCTACAGGTTCTGGAAAGTCGACCACGCTCTTTTCGATGCTTACCGAGCTTGATCGGGAATCTGCAAACGTAGTGTCGGTTGAGGATCCGGTTGAGTATGAGATTGCTGGCGTGTCGCAATCACAGGTGCGTCCGGAGATTGGCTACACCTTCGCATCGGGCCTCCGCTCTATTCTTCGCCAGGACCCGGACATTATTATGGTGGGAGAGATTCGCGACAAAGAGACCGCACAGCTTGCTATCCAGGCTGCGCTTACCGGGCACCTCGTGTTCTCAACCATCCACACCAACACCGCCGCGGGTGTTATTCCTCGCTTGGTTGATATGGGTGTCGACCCCTACCTCATTGCACCAACCCTCATTGCGGCTATTAGTCAGCGACTGGTCCGCAAGCTCTGTCCGGGGGCGGGGAAGCCCATGCCTCTTTCAGAGAGTATGAAGGGTCTTCTCACGCGTGAGTTCAACGACCTTCCTGAGGAGTATCGTCAAAACCTCCCGGCATTTGATACGTTCTACAGCGCCCAGGCTACCCCTGACTGTCCGAACGGAACCCGTGGACGCCTCGCAGTCTTTGAGTTCCTACGTATGGATAAGGAACTAGAACACGTAGTGCTCACCACTCCTACAGAGGAATCGGTGTATGCGGCCGCTCGCGCCAAGGGCATGTTTACCATGCGCGAGGATGCTATCATTAAAGCGTTAGCAGGACAGATTCCTTTCGAAGAGGTGAATGCGCTGGGTGGCCAGACCATTCTCGACGAAGAAGGGGAGACTGCACCTAAATAGATCACGTATGCCTACTGCACCCTACCGCCTCTACCTTGTTGATGACGACCGATTCCTGTTGGACATGTATGCCGTTAAGTTCAAGGCGGCAGGGCACGAGGTAACGGCATTTGCAGGTGGCGTCGATCTCCTCGTAGCACTCCGTGAGCACTCTGCACCGGACGCGCTTCTTGTAGACATTGTTATGCCCGAAATGACCGGGTTTGAAATTCTCGAAGCGATTAAGAAAGAGAATCTTGGAGGAGCGATGAAAAAGATTGTTCTCTCAAACCAGGGACAGGAGTCAGATATTGCACAGGCGAAGGCACTGGGCGCTCACGGCTACATCATCAAGGCTTCCGCTATCCCGTCCGAAGTATTTGCAGAGACCATAAAGATAATTGAGGCTTAAGCATGAATGAACAGATAGATGCAACACTTAAAGCACTGCTTGATACCGTAGTGTCTGAAGGCGGCTCTGACCTGCATCTTTCAGCAGGGAATAATCCAATTGTGCGCATCTCCGGTTCACTCGTACCGCTTCTTCAGCATCCGGTACTCACTCCAGAGGTCACTCTTGGGTACCTTAAGAGCATTGCGCCAGCCAGTAGATTCGAGCGTTTTGCTGCTGAGCAGTCTATAGACTTTTCATACGCACATACTTCCAAGGCACGCTTTCGTATCAACGGATACATGGTGCAGGGAGCGGTTACTATCGCCATGCGTCTCATTCCGCATCAGATCCGTTCCTTTGAGAGCTTGAACCTTCCACCCATCCTCGAAGTGTTCAGTCAGAGGTCCCAGGGATTCTTCTTGGTTGTGGGTCCGGTGGGGCAGGGAAAGTCCACGACACTTGCGACCATCATTGATCGCATTAATGAGACGCGTGCGGAGCATATTGTGACGATCGAGGATCCGGTTGAGTACATCTTCGAGCAGAAGAAGTCTCTTATTCATCAGCGTGAAGTGCACATTGATACGCCTGACTTCCATTCAGCACTTAACTCAGCATTCCGTGAGGACGTGAACGTAATCATGGTGGGGGAGATGCGTAACCAGGAGACTATCTCAAGCGCGGTTACGGCAGCGGAGACCGGACACTTGGTGCTTTCTACACTTCACACCAACAATGCCGCGCAGACTATTGATCGTATTATCGACATGTTCCCGCCAAACCAGCAGGACCAGGTACGTGTGCAGCTTGCAGGGTCTCTTGCGGGTATCTTCAGCCAGCGTCTTATTCCGCGCATCTCAGGAGGCCAGTTGCCTGCGTATGAGCTTCTCATAAACAACAGTGCGGTCTCAAACCTTATTCGTGAAGGACGTACACACGAGATAACAACGGTTATTCAGACGAGTTCCCAGGAGGGCATGATTGATATGGACCGCTCTCTCGCGGAGCTTGTTCGCCGAGGCGAAGTTACTATCGAGCACGCGTATGAGCGTGCGAACGATCCAAAGACCTTCGAGCGGTATCTATAACGCCCTATGCTTTTTTCCTATCACGCACTCGACAAGGATGGACATGAACGGGCAGGTACCGTTGAAGCCCTGTCGGTAGATGTTGCAGTCTCTACGCTCCAGCGCCGTGGTCTTATCGTTTCTTCCATTGAGCCTATTGAGAAGAAGTCGCTTCTCAATGTTGAGCTGAGTTTCCTTAAGCATGTGTCGAATAAAGAAGTGGTTATCCTCTCTCGGCAGATAGCGACTTTGTTCGAGGCCCAAGTATCAGCGCTTCGCATCTTCCGTCTCCTTGCGAGCGAAGTTGATAACAAGACGCTTGCAGAGGTTATGACGCAGGTTGCAGACGATCTGCAGGGAGGAAGTCCTATTTCAAAAGCGCTTTCAAGGCACCCTAAAGTATTCTCAAGCTTCTATGTAAACATGGTGCGATCCGGCGAGGAGTCGGGACGTCTTTCAGAGACCTTTGGATATCTTGCTGATTACCTCGATCGCACGTACGAGGTTATGTCGAAGGCGCAGAATGCGCTTATCTACCCGGCGTTCGTTATCGGTGTGTTCTTCGTGGTTATGGGTCTCATGCTCACGATGGTTATCCCGCGTATCGCCTCCATCCTCAAGGACTCAGGACAGGCAATACCGGTCTATACGCAGGTAGTTATTACCGCATCTGATTTCTTAGTTAACTACGGATTCCTTCTTCTCATTGCTATGGGCGTTGGCGCATTCTTTGTGTATCGCTCTCTGCAGACAGAGGCAGGAAAACTCTTCTTCGACAAGCTTAAGCTTGAGGTGCCCTATGTGGGCGATCTATATCAGAAGCTCTACCTTTCGCGCATTGCGGACAACTTTGCAACGATGCTTGTGTCGGGTGTGCCGGTTGTTGAGGCGGTTGAGATAACAGGTGCAGTTGTAGGGAGCGCTACCTACGAGACTATTCTGCTTGAGGTGGGGGAGGCGGTGAAGGGAGGTTCGTCTATTTCTGATGCTTTAGCTCAGCATGCAGAAATTCCCGGCATTATGACCGCAATGGTGCGAGTGGGTGAGGAGACCGGAGAGCTTGGGAACATCCTTACAACCCTTGCCAAGTTCTACCAGCGCGAGGTTACTACGGCCGTTGATACCCTTGTGGACCTTATCGAGCCTATGATGATTGTGCTCCTTGGTCTTGGTGTGGGAACCCTGCTTGCGTCTGTGCTTATTCCAATCTATAACCTTGCCGGCTCGATTTCGTAAACCACCCGTTATCCCCATGGACACCGAGACAGGGAGAAGGGTGGCGTACAATGTGGAGAAGCGGATAGTTACCCATTATGCGCATTAATTCATTTATAGACTCTATGACACTCGGACACATTAAGAAGGCAGATCGCGGCTTTACGCTCATCGAGCTCCTCGTCGTTATTGCCATCATCGGTATCCTCTCCTCCGTCGTACTCGCATCCCTCAATACGGCGCGTAGTCGAGGGAACGACGCTTCCATCAAGTCGAACCTTGCCTCTATCGCAACACAGGCAGAGATCGTCTACGACGGTGCAGCGTCTCCAAGCTACGCAACGGTATGTTCAGATGCGTCTGTTGTACAGGCTATTGCTTCTGCAGAGAATGCAAACGGTACTGGAACGGGTGTATCGTGCACTGGCGCAGCTGGCGCGTACGCTGTTTCTTCAACACGCCCTTCAGGTATGGCAACAGCCTTCTGGTGCGTTGACTCAACCGGCAAGAAGTGTGGTACGGCTGGCGCACAGAGCGCAGGGGCCTGTGGAACGTGTACTTCACAGAACTAGTTCGCACACACAAGCGCAAAAAGCTCCGCACGTCGGAGCTTTTTGCGTATATGTCTATTAAGGACGTTATACTAGAAGCATTATGGATCTTTTCGTCATACCGTTCTTTGTTCTCGGTGCCATTCTCGCCAGCTTCATGGCAGTTATTGCCGAGCGCTTGTATACGGGGCAGTCTTGGATTAAAGGGAGATCTCAATGCAACTCGTGTAGCAGGGAACTAACAGCGCTGGACCTGGTGCCGGTGTTCTCATGGATAGGATCAAGGGGGAGGTGTCGCACCTGTAAGGCAAAGGTGCCCGTGTCCTACACCATAAGCGAAGCAGTGCTCGGTACGTTGTTTGCGATTGCCTATGTAAAGATAGGGTTCACTCTTGCTCTCATACCATTTCTACTTGCACTTACTACGCTCACGTTCATTGTCCTCTACGATCTGCGTCATACCATCGTGCCACCTGCAAGTTCATTGCTTCTCATTCTCTTTGCAGTGCTCTACGCTCTTCTATCCTCAAGTGCAGTGCAACTGCTCGGTGCGACACTCATGATCGCAGGGTTCATAGGTCTTGGATTCTTTCTGCTCTATGCGTTTTCTGGAGGGCGTGCCATGGGGCTCGGGGACGCGCCGGTTGCGTTTGCACTCGCTACACTGGTTGGCAGCACGCTCGCGATTCCAGGACTCTTGTTCTCATTTTGGATAGGTGCAGTTGTTGGCATTGGTATATTGGTGCGAGCGCCCAAAGGCCATAGAATAGGTATTGAAGTACCGTTCGTGCCTTTTCTCGCGGCCGGCTATCTGCTCGCCTACGTTACGCAATGGAATCCCTTACTGCTTACATTCTAAAAACCTTTAATCGCCTCGTGCGACAAGGTTCTCGAGGGTTTACGCTCGTAGAGATGATGGTGGTGCTCGCCATCATCGTTATCATTACCGTCATCACTCTGGTGGGGCAGTCCTCGTTTAACCGCAGTCTTATCCTTACGGACACGGCGTACACGGTCGCGTTCTCCATACGTGAAGCGCAGGCGCTAGGAATTTCAAGTCGAGCCTTTACTGACGGAACCACGAATGCTGGATACGGAGTGCGCTTCGCCGCAGCTCCAGCAGGAAGCTACGTGCTCTTTGCAGATGTGCATCCCACAAGAACAGGGAACATACAGAACGTATCCGTGTGTCCTGGACATACGGTGGGTACGGGGCCTGAGGCGCGTCCAGGAGACTGCAGGCAGACGCAAGGGTCAGAGATTGTACGTACCTATACACTGAACAACAACTATAAAGTAAGTGGGTTCTGTGGGAACGACACTGCTGGGGTTGAACGCTGTAATGGAAACTACCTCTCGGCTATAGACATAACGTATCTTCGACCCAATACGCAGTCCGTTATACTCGGTACGCGCACCAACGGATCGGTTGTTGTGCTTACCAATGCCGTTATCCGCGTCTCAACGCCAGGAGGTGTTGAAGAGCGGTGTGTACTGGTCTCTAAGGTAGGGCAGGTGTCCGTACTGTCCGAGGGAGAATCAGGATGTCCAACAAAATGAACCGCACTAATGTAAAACGAGGATATACCCTACTCGAGCTCATTGTATCGCTCGGCATATTCAGCATGGTTATGCTTGTGGTGCTGGGTGCGTACGTAACGCTCATCAGTCTTGACCGTCAGGCACGTGCGAACGGCCAACTCGCCTCCTCGCTATCCTTTGCTCTTGAGAGCATGGCACGTGCCATACGCACAGGAGGAGAGTATGCCTGCAATGGAAACGCAAGTTCTCCGAACTGTGTGGGCGGAGGGACTTCCATATCCTTTTGTCCTGACGGTATAACGTGCCGCGATGGTGACGCTGATTCGCAGTATCGTGTCACGTACATACTGAAGAACGATGGAAGTATTGGGCAGTGTACGGGACTCAGCTGCACAGAAGATACCGCGGTGCCGCTTACCGATCCAAGAATAGACATCACTACTCTTAGGTTCTATGTGCGCGGTGTTGATGCTGACAGTAATCCACTTACTAACGACACTGTTCAGCCAAGCGTTACTATTGTTGTGGCAGGTACTATGGTTACGGATGCAGGTGAGAGCTCAAGCTTTTCGATACAAACAGGCGCCACTCAGCGCGCCATAGAGCTATGATCAACCGCACTCACAAAGGCTTTACGCTTATAGAGACCCTCGTTGCGGTTACGGTGGTGGTAACGGCAATGGTTGGTCCTCTGTACTCAGTACAGCAGTCGTTGAATGCGTCCAGAAGTGCACGCGAGCAGCTTGTCGCGTCTTCGCTCGCGCAAGAGGGGGTTGAGTATGTGCGCAGTATTCGCGACGGCAACTACCTCTATGTACTCATGAATACACAATCTGGTCGTTCATGGTTGTTTGGGGTAGATGGCACGGGAGGCTCTACAAACTGTGTCACCGCTCCGTGCGTGGTTGATCCAACCCAGCTTACGGTTAGTAGGGTTACCTCAACTCCGTATCCACCGCTCTATCTAAGCTCAGGGAATCTCTACAATCAGGCAGGTAGCGGAACAGCGACACCCTACACACGCACCATTCGTGTCACACCGGTACTTGGAAGTACCAGTACTGAGATTATGCTCACGGTTGTTGTTAGCTGGACGTCTCGTGGGCAGGCACGAAGTGTGACTATTACTGAGCGTCTCTACAACTGGCTATGATGCATACTCCACACAGAGGCTTTACGCTCCTTGTTGCCATGATTTTAACCTCGGTACTTTTGTCTGTGGGTCTCGCGCTTTTGGATATTGCGCTAAAGCAGGTAACCCTCTCCTCAACAGCTCGGCAGTCGCAGTATGCGTTCTATGCGGCAGACTCTGCTATGGAATGTGCGCTCTACTGGGATCAGAAGATGAACGTGTTTCGCTATGACTACCAGGGAAATGCGGCAGGCGAGGTGCGCTGCGCTGGTGCCCCTGTTACGGGATTTACTACCTCGCAGTCTGGAGGTGTCCGTACGTCTGAATTTAGTATCCCGTGTGCAACCGGAGGGACACAGGGCACCGTTCAGGTCTTTAAGAACCAGACGGGTGTCACAAACATCTACGCAAACGGTTTTAATTCGTGCTCCTCTTCAGATCCCCGACGTGTTGAGCGAGGTCTCAAAGTCTTCTATTAGGGAGTGGGCGGCAAGGGGTTCGATAGGGTAGAGTACAGGTATGAAGAAGTTAGATACGGTGCCAGCCGAGGCAATCTCACGTGCAAGGAAATTGCGCACGGCTATTGCCGCATATCGGGCCGAATACCATGAGCGTGACGAGTCCTCTATTTCTCCCGAGGCACTCGATTCTCTTAAGCATGAGCTTGTATTGCTCGAGCAGACGTATCCATCTCTCGTTACTCCGGACTCTCCGACACAGACCGTAGCGGGAACGGTCCTTCCGGGTCTTAAGAAGGTTACCCATCAGGTGCCGCAGTGGTCGCTTGATGATGCGTTTGATGAGGCTGAGATGCGAGCATTTGATGAGCGCACAAAGCGCATGCTAGAGCGCACGCTTGGGAAGGCTGTTACACCAACCTACGTATGTGAGCTTAAGATTGATGGTGCACACGTCATCCTTACCTATGAGAAAGGTGAGCTCGTACTTGCGGCAACGCGTGGAGACGGGGAGGTGGGGGAGAATGTGACACATACCGTTTCAACGATTGCGAGCATTCCTAAGACACTTACGCGCCCCGTCGACCTCATCGTAGAGGGTGAGATATTCATGAGTCGCAAGGGATTCCTTGCGCTCAACAAAGAGCAGGAGAAGGCAGGAAAGCCTCTATTTGCGAATCCGCGCAATATTGTTGCGGGATCTCTGCGCCAGCTTGATGCGAAGACAGCGGCTGCGCGTCCCTTGGGTGCCTTTCTGTACGACATTGAAGGGTTGTCTGAGGAGATGCCACAGACACAAGACACTGAGCTTGCGTATCTACGCGCACTCGGGCTTCCAGTTAACCCGTTTGAGAAGACAGTTGGCACTATTGAGGAAGCGATACAGTTCTGGAAGTCATGGAACGGCACACTACGCGAGAAGGAAGACTACCTTATCGACGGTATCGTCGTTAAGGTTAATGAACGGGCGTACCAGACGGCTCTCGGGCACACGGGCAAGGGTCCGAGATATGCGATTGCATTCAAGTTTCCTGCAGAACAGGTAACCACGGTAATTGAGGACATAAGTCTGCAGGTGGGCCGCACGGGTGTACTTACACCTGTTGCACACTTGCGTCCGGTGTCAGTTGCCGGCACCACGGTTGCCCGCGCAACGCTTCACAACGAAGATTTCATACGAGAAAAGGATATTCGCATTGGCGACACCGTTATTCTTCAGAAGGCAGGAGATATCATTCCGGAGATTGTAGAGGTGCTCAAGGAATTCAGAAGCGGGAAGGAGAAGAAATGGACGTTCCCTGTCTCGTCTCCGTTGTGTGGAGGGGACGGGAGTATAGAGCGAGTGTCTGGAAACGCAGCGCATAAGTGTCGTGTCGCAGGTTCCTTTGATCAGAGACTCCGCATGCTTGCGCACTTTGCTGGAAAGAGTGCACTTGATATTGAGGGGTTGGGAACAAAGACCGTCCAGCTTCTTATGGAGCATGAGCTTGTGGCGAATCCAGACGACTTCTTTGACCTCACAGAGGACGAACTTATGCAGCTGCCGGGCTTTAAAGAAAAGTCTGCACAGAATCTGGTTGCCGCACTTGAGAACAAGAAGCGCATCTCACTTGATAGGTTGCTCGTGGGGCTCTCCATACCGCATGTGGGAGAAGAAACGGCACGGGTTATCGCCATACACTTCGGTACGCTAGCGCGTCTTGGAAGCGCTCCGCGAAGCGAGTTTGAGGATATTCATGGTATCGGAAACGTCGTAACTGATGCTATTGCTGATTGGTTCCTTAATCCTGAGAACCGCTCTCTTATTGAGCGCTTAAACGGGCACCTTTCCGTGTCGCCCGTGAAGAAGGAGCGAGGCACAGGAGCCCTTGAGGGACTGTCCGTAGTTATAACGGGCTCCTTTGAAGGGTTCTCTCGCGAAGAGGCTGAAGCAATGGTCCGCAGAGCAGGGGGGAAGCCATCTGGTTCCGTGTCCAAGAAGACCGGGTTTGTGGTTGCAGGGGAGAAGCCAGGAAGCAAGCTCAAGGCAGCAGAGGATTTGGGTGTTCCGGTCGTCGACGAGGTGGAATTCGTGAGGAGGCTCGGGGCGTGATAGATTGCCTGTATGAGTACTGCAAAAGCCTCAGCGGAAGATGTTGCTCGCCTAGCGAGTCTTGCTCGCGTTACGGTCCCTGAAGCGGACCTGGCACGCTTTGCGACTGAATTTGATAGCATTCTTGCGTATGTGGGCAAGCTCGACGAGCTAACGCTTCCTGAATCAGGACGCGTACAGAGCGAAGTGCGTAATGTATTGCGGGAAGACACGGAGCCGTATGCATCGGGTACCTGGACCGAGAAGATTGTTGCGCAGTTCCCAGAGAAGAGCGGAGACTCGCTGTCCGTTAAGCAGATCATCAGCCATGACTAAACCACTCAACGAGCTCACTATTGTTGAGGCCGCAAAAGGACTGCGGTCGAAGACTTTTTCTGTACAGGAGTTGTGGGACGCGTGTAGTGCTGAAGCTGCACGGCGAAACCCTGAGCTGAACGCTTACCTTGAGCTCTTTCCTGCAGATGCTGATGCTATTGCGCGAGCTCAGGCACGCATTGATGCGGAAGGGGAGAATGCGTCTCTCTTGTGCGGTATTCCGCTTGCGATGAAGGACAACATTCTTATAGAAGGACATGTGGCGAGCGCGGCCAGCAAGATGCTTGCGAACTACACCGCAACGTACGACTCTACGGTTACGAAGAAACTGAAAGAAGCGGGAGTGCTGTTTGTAGGACGCACCAACATGGACGAGTTCGCTATGGGTTCGTCAACCGAGCACTCGGCATACGGCCCGACAAAGAACCCTGTAGATGTCACGCGTGTTCCGGGAGGTTCTTCCGGAGGTTCAAGTGCGGCCGCTTCCGCGCACACGGCGCTCGCGGCTCTTGGTACAGATACAGGAGGATCCATTCGCCAGCCAGCAGCACACACTGGACTCGTAGGTATGAAGCCTACCTACGGGCGCATTTCACGAAGCGGTCTTATTGCGCTTGGGTCGTCTCTAGATCAGGCTGGTCCACTCGCGAAGTCTGTTGCGGACGCAAAGATCCTGTATGACGTAATGAAGGGCCATGATCCGCTTGATGCCACTACGCTTACAGACGATACGTATCCTGTGAAAGAGGTTGGGAAGTCTCTTCGCATCGGGGTGCCGAGGCATCTTCTCGTTGAGGGCTTGGATGCGGATGTGCTAGAGAGCTTTGAGCGCACTCTTGCCGCTCTTACCGAAAAGGGCCACACTCTCGTTGATGTATCTCTCCCAACAAGTGGCTATGCGCTATCTGCGTACTACGTGATTATGCCGGCCGAAGCCTCGGCGAACCTTGCCCGCTATGACGGTATTCGGTATGGGCTAGCAGAGCGCGGAGAGTCTCTCCTTGAGGACTATGTACAGAGCAAGTCTTCAGGCTTCGGGTCTGAGACCATTCGCCGTATTCTTTTGGGCACCTTCGTGCTTTCGTCTGGCTATATTGATGCGTACTACCGCAAGGCAGATAAGGCGCGTGATGTACTTCGTGCTGAGTATGATGCAGCGTTTGGGTCCTGTGACGTGATTGCGTTTCCAACGACACCGTCTCCGGCATTCAGGTTTGGCGAGAAGAGCGACCCTGTTTCTATGTATCTTGAAGACGTGTTTACGGTTACCGCAAACCTCACCGGCATGCCCGCAATCTCGGTACCTATGGGAATGGTTGAGAGAGACGGCGTTTCTCTTCCGGTTGGTATACATTTCACGTCTGCGCACGGTGCTGACGACCTATTGTTCACTATGGGCGCAGAAGTGACGGGAGAGACGCTATAATCAGAGGGATGGGTACTACGTCAGAACCAACCGTTCACTTTCTAAACGTCGAGTATTTCTTTAGGCTTCTCTACGAGCTCCTCACGAACCCCGGAGGGTTTTCTTTGCAGGCGAACTTTCTTCAGCTTGCCTCAAGTGTTTGGCTTATGGTTACCGGCCTTGCAGTTATCGCTTCTATAGCGCTGCTCGCTATTTTCATACACGCAACCATTAGGTTCCATCAGGTACGCAAGGAAGAGGAGCCGCTATACGCAACTATTCACGCAAGTCATGCAGAGACGGAGCGTGACCATTCTCGCTGGGAACACATTCGAGAGTTGGTTGAGCGTCCGCATGAGAGTGATTGGCGCCAGGCTATTATCGAGGCCGACATCATGCTCGACGACTTGTTGAGCCAGTTGGGCTATCCAGGAAACTCAGTAGGGGAGAAACTGAAGGCAGTTGATCCCAGCAGGTTCCGTTCGCTCCAGCATGCGTGGGACGCACATAAAGTGCGCAACGAGATAGCGCATAGCGGACAGGCGTTCCAGCTTTCAGAACATATGGCGCACCGCACTATTGCGATGTACGAAGTTGTTATGCGGGAGCATGGGGAGATTTAGATTCTAGAGGACTTGCAAAAGACGCGATGTGGCGTATTCTATGGACATAGCGCTCGTGCGCTTGTGTGAAGAAATGCATAGCGGGGTAGAGGAGAGGTACCTCGGGAGGCTCATGTGAACAACGTGACCCTATCCGGTAACGGGTAGTGGAAAAACTCTCTAAATTGCTGGAATACCGTTAGAGCTCCTTGTGCTACAACGTGATCCGAAAGGATGAGCGTGAATGCGCGAAAAACAGGGAGATTCGGCAATCAGCAGCCAAGTCTCGAAGTAATTCGGGAAAGGTTCAGAGACTATAATGGGAGGGTCCTGGTTCAGGATCATGGGATAGTCCATTCTTGCTGGAAACAGTAAGTGTAAAAGAACCTCCAGACGCCGGTTCGATTCCGGCCCCCGCAACAAATTTAGGGAAACGGCGCTTTAGGGCGCCGTTTCCCATTAGCGGATTATCAATTTGTAACTTTTTGCTCCGGTATACTGCAGAGTATGAAAAAAACAACAGTTGGCATTGCAGTCGCAGTAGTCGCTCTAGGTCTTACGAGTGCTGTTGTAGTTGGTAGTCTGCTGCGAGGAGGTACAAGCGAACTTGTTTCCGACACGCCAGACTCGTCTGATTTCTTGTCTTTACGTCCACAGATTACATCTCTGCCTGTGCAAGGTGTTTCTGAAAATGAGAAGGAGGGTCTATTGTTCATGCGTGAGGAGGAGAAGCTTGCACGCGATGTGTACACCATGCTTTACGAAAAGTGGGGATTTCCTATTTTTAAAAACATCTCACAGAGTGAACAGAGCCATACTGAGGCTGTAAGAACAGTGCTTGTTAAGTACAACATTACAGATCCTGTTCTAGACGACACTGCTGGGAAGTTTGCTAACTCAGATTTAGCAGAGCTCTATACGGATCTTGTTACGAAAGGACAAAGGTCTGAAATGGATGCGCTTATGGTTGGTGCTCTCATCGAAGATCTCGATATTAAAGATCTGCAAGAACGCTTGGCTCAGTCTGACAATGACGATATAAAACTCGTATACCAAAATCTTTTAAAGGGCTCGCGTAATCACCTGAGAGCCTTTGTTGCCCAGATTGAGTCTCGCGGCAGTGTGTACAAGCCACGATATATAACACAAGATGAGTTCGACACTATAATCTCTTCGCCAAGAGAGACTGGTCCTGCAGGAGGTGAGGGCTCAAGGGAAGAAGAAGGTAGAGTTCTCTGAAAACTGCTGCCGAGACTAGGTTGGTTACGATTTGTAGGTAAATCAGTGGTCTGTTGGTAGGGCACGAACCAAGCGGGGATAAGCTTGCATATTATATTAGTAAATACTAATATAATGGTATGGAACTCAAGGATCTATGCAGGGCGCTCGGCAACTCTCAGCGTGTACAGCTTATTGCTTGCCTTGCAAAGGAAGTAACGGTAAGTGAGCTCTTACGAAAATGTGCGTTGAGCCAGAGTGCGTTGTCTCAGCATCTTGCGGTGCTTCGGGATGCTGGCATCGTGCAGACGCGGGAAAGCGGCCGGCATGTGTATTATAAAAACGTTTCTCCAGAGTATACAGACCTTGCGCGAAGGGTACTCGTTCTAATCAAACAAAAATGAAGCACATATCCGTTTCGTCGTTCAAGGAAGTAATAGAGGCAGAGAAGAGTAACTCCTCGGTTGATTTCATCAATGTTTGTACGCCTGCTGAATATAAAGAAAAGCACATCAGTGGCGTCCGTTCCGTTCCGCTTGATGATATCGAGCGCCATGTGCAGGAGTTTAAAGACAAGAAAACTATTTACGTGCATTGCCGTTCCGGTCGTAGAGGTGTTGCGGCGATGGAGAAGCTAGTTGCGCTTGGGATAAAGGCTGAGCTAGTAAATGTGGAAGGAGGAATCTTGTCCTGGGAAGAAGCCGGGTATGGCACGGCCAAGATCTCGTTGCGCCTATCGCTCATGCGGCAGACGTTTATTGCAGCCGGTGTACTCATCGTCATCGCACATATTCTTGGACTCATGGTGTCGCCTCTGTGGTTTGTGCTTTCAGGTGTCGCGGGCGTTGGACTCCTTGTAGCTGGACTTACTGGCTGGTGCGGAATGACCATGCTATTGGCTAAGATGCCATGGAATAGAGCGTAATTGCATAGAGCCATGTCTAACTATGAAGCACTGCTTAACTACCACCCCTCCGTTAAGGGGTTCTTCGACCCTGCAACGAACACTATTAGCTACGTAGTTGCGGACGATGCATCAAAGAGGTGCGCAGTTATTGATAGTGTTCTCGACTACGAACCAGAGAGCGCCACTATCTCGTGTAAGAGTGCAGACCAGTTAATAAAGCATATTGAAGAGAACGCATATCATGTTGAATGGATCCTTGAGACACATGTACATGCGGACCATTTGTCTGCTGCGCCGTATATACAAGAACGGCTCGGGGGAAAGATTGCAATAAGTGAGAAGATTCTCGATGTGCAGGAAACATTCGGCAAAGTATTCAACGAGGGTACAGAGTTTGAGAGAGACGGTAGTCAGTTTGACCGACTCTTTAAGGACGGGGACGAGTTTTCAATCGGCGATATTCCAGTCCTGGTTATTGCGACACCGGGTCACACACCCGCAGACATTACGTATGTGGTGGGGGATGCGGTGTTTGCAGGAGATACTCTCTTCATGCCTGACTACGGCACTGCTCGGGTTGATTTCCCGGGCGGGAGCGCAGAGGATATGCACGCGTCAGCACAAAAGTTGTTCACGCTACCGGAATCTATGCGCATGTTCATGTGCCACGACTACCTACCGGAAGGACGTACAGACTACTTGTTTGAGACAACTGTTGGGGAGCAGAAGCGTACAAATGTACACTTGAATAAAGACACAACTTTACAAGCTTTCGCTAGTCTTCGAAAGAAGCGCGATGAGACACTCGGTATGCCTCGCCTCATCATCCCGTCACTTCAGGTAAATATGCGAGCGGGACACATCCCTAAGGACCAGGAAACCGGAGCGGAGTTTCTCAAGATTCCGGTCAATAGCGTCTTTTCAAAGAGCAAAATGTAGACTTGCGCGTAACTTGGTTACGTCAGTGCACTAAAACAGGCCAATCCATTCTCTAACCTGGTGCCAATCCTGTCCTACCAGAGCAACACGTACGTGAAAGCCCGGTTTATGCCGGGCTTTCACTATTCGGCAGAAGATTCTATCCCAAAGTGCCCTATGTCGAATGCTCACGGCATTGCTATACTTCACGTATGAAGTTGGTCCGGGGTCTCACATTTACATTCATGGTCTGCGTTGCCGCATTCTCTTTCGGCGATTCTGTCCATGCTGCGCTCTCGCTTACGGCGGGCAGCAACGCCACCACAACGCCAAACGTTGCTACTTCTATTAGTGGTTTTCAGATTGTGGGACCAGCAGCGTCTACAACCCCAGTTAAGCTGCGTACTACATCCGGTACGATGAGTCTCTCTAGTGTTGATGGGGTAACGATGAGTGGAAACGGTTCAGGGTCAGTAAGCCTGAGTGGTGCAGTGTCTGCGCTTAATGCGGCGCTCGCAACCCTAACCTACACCCGTGCGTCAACAGGAACAGACACACTCGAAGTGTCTCTCGTAGAAGCGGGAGAAGTATTTTTCGAGGACAACGGGCATCTCTACAAGTACATCTCTGACACCACTACGTGGAGCCAGGCGCAGACAAGAGCACAGGCGCTGACACTCTATGGTGCTACCGGATACCTTACAACAATTACATCAGCGAACGAGAACAGCTTCGTGTCAGCGCGTCTTCTTGGAGCCGGATGGATGGGAGCGAGCGATGCTGCGGTTGAGGGTGCGTGGCGATGGGTAACGGGACCTGAGAATGGTACACAGTTCTGGAGCGGAGTCTCTGGAGGCAGTACGGTAGGGGGAATGTATGCAAACTGGAGTGGGGGAGAACCAAACGATCACAGTGGTGGTGAAGATTGTGGACAGTTCCTCTCAGGAGGCACCGGTATGTGGAATGATCTTCCGTGTTCAGGAACTACGCTCCCTGGATATGTCGCTGAGTTCGGTGCAGAGGGAAACATGCCGCAGGTGGTTGCGCAGAACATCTCTATCGTCACGGCAGATGTACCAGCTCTTACGACGCTCTCTCCGCTGAATGGTGCGGTTTCCGTAAGTCCAACAGCAAACCTCGTTATTAGCTTCAGTAAGTCCGTAACGGTGGGTACAGGAAATATCCTCATACGGAAGTCCTCTGATGACAGTACGGTGGCTACGATCGATGTAGCAGGAGACCTGTTGAGTGGAGGCGGCACCACCAGTATAACTGTTAATCCGACCGAGACTCTCCCTGAGGGAACAGAGCTATATGTAACGGTTCCCAGTACCGCATTTAAGGACAATGCAGACAATTTCTTTGCGGGCATCACAAACGATTCGACGTGGGTGTTCACTACCTCAGACGTAACCGCACCGTCTATAACCAGTCTTGCCTCTGCGGTGGCAACCACAACCGCAGATATTTCTTGGACAACAAACGAACTGGCCTCAACACGTCTTTGGTATTCTGCGGATGAATCATATTCAACGTCTACGAGCGAAACGAATACAGGTACCCGAGTAACAAGCCACACAGTCTCACTTAGCGGTCTTCCTTCTTGCACGCTGTACAACTACAAATCGGTTTCTCGCGACGCTACAGGGAATACTGCTACATCTACTGCGTCAACGTTTACGACAACAGGCTGTCCGGGCGGCACTGCACCAACAGCTGCCACCTCAACCCTGATAGATAGTACTGAGTCAGGTACCTCAACCCTTTCTGAGAGCGGCCGCACGTTTACGGTTGAGACTCCCGCCTTCGTTACTGCAAGTTCTTCCTCTATTATCATCCAAATCAAGAGCATGGTTTCCGATACGGTACTGAGCGTACTCGGAGTACCAACAGCATCCCTTGAAAGTGCCGCGGGCATTGTGTTTGATGTCACGGCGCTTATCGACAACACCACGGTACTCGACTCGTTTGATATACCCGTTACCATCTCGTACCAGTACACCGAAGAGGATATTGCAGGACTCGATGAGGGAACGCTTACTATGTATCACTACCGCGACAGTGTATGGGCGGAGCTTGATGCTTGTTCAACAGACACAAGTTTAAACACTATTACCTGCACTGCGCCGCACTTCTCCGTGTTCGCTATCTTCGGAAGTCCTCCTGCGGGTTCTACGGGAAGCTCTCGCTCGTCCGGCAGCTCTATACAGGCACGTGTTAAGAATCTTGCAGATATGGGTAAGGTTGCAGAGGCTGAGGCGTTGAAGAGCGAGTGGCACTGGCTCTTCCCACAGACTGCGCTTGCGTCGTCAGGGAATACTGCTACAGCAGCACTGTCGGTACGAGACCTGGAGCTTGGCATGACAGGGGAGGACGTGCGCTCTCTTCAGCAGATTTTGAATGCGAACGGGTTTGTTCTTGCAGAGAGCGGTGTGGGATCTCCTGGCAACGAGACTGACTACTTCGGTACGCTTACCAAGTCTGCCGTCTCTGCATATCAGGCTGCACACCAGGTTGTTCCTTCAGTAGGATACTTTGGACCTTTAACGAGGAGCTCAATGAAGGACAAAGAGTGGCAAGGATTGTGGTGGTAGGAGCGCTGCCTTCATGAAGAGTACACGTTGAGTGTGTAACTCTGCGCTAGACTGTGCGTTACCTAACTATCGAGTCAGCCAGTAAGGATGTTGAGGCGCCCCAGATATTCCTTATTGCGCAGAATAAGTGAGCGAAAGTTCTGGTGGGAGCGGGTGCCCTGGATACTTCGGTACGCTTACCAGGGTGCGTATCGCATTGGGGGGTAGATTCAAGATTTGAAGTGCCGGAGTTGCGTTCCGGATGCCTTCTTTATCATTTCTTTATCTCAAATGTAGTTTTTCCATATCAAATACACGTATGCTTACTAATGGGTGCTAATGCACCGAACCAGTTCGCGTAACATGCTTCTAATGTCTAGACATGGATGCTGGTTCGGTGCATTAGCACCCAACATCAGCAGGCGATTGGTAGTAGTATCTCAACCCGCGTACCTTTTGAGAGGGTGCTAGATATTCTTACTTTCCCGCGATGGTTCTCGGTGATGCATTGAGTAATCGATAGTCCAATCCCTGTCCCCTCGATCTTGTTCAAAACATTCGCACCCCTAAAGAACCTGTTGAAGACAAATGGCAAGTCAGCTTCAGAAATGCCCAGTCCGTTATCTTGAACAACTATTGCAAGTAAATCTCCTCTCCTCTCTAGGGTAATAAAGATAGTCTTTTCCTTACCTGATCCGATGTACTTAATCGAGTTACTGGCAAGACTCATTATTGCATCCCGCATTTGCTCAGGGTTAATAAGCGCCCTCAGGTCGGGGGTAATATTTTTCCTTACTTGAATATTGTAGTCGCCTGCAATAATACCTATTTCCTCTGCCAGGTCATTAATAAATGAACTAATGGACACAAAATCTAGTGTGCGAGTGTTAGCTTCAGAGTCAAGTCTAGCGAGCGAAAGCAAATCGTAAATAAATTTTGAAACCTCGGCCAAAGAGTTTTCCAATGAATCTAAGGCAAGATTGTTAGCCAAGGAAGGCTTTAATCGATCGATTTTTGTTTGCGCAATGGTCAAGGGTGTTTGGAGCTTGTGTGAGATGTCATTAATAACCTGTCTTTCGCGCTCATAAGCCCGCATTACTTCCATGGTTCGTTCTGTCACTTTCGCCTCAAGTTCTGCTGTGTGCCTTTTACTCTCAGCGTGAAGCAAGGCTCTCGAAAGAGCGGTGGCTGCTTGATAGGCAAACGTCTGGATGAGTTGTTCGTCCTCGGAAGTGTATGAGTCTCCCGAAAGCTTCCTTCCGAGATGAATGCTCCCTATGCGAAGGCCTTCTAGGAGAATGGGTATGCGAAGAACGTCTTCCTGTTCCGTCTCAATGCTTTTCGTATGCGTAAAACGAATAGTCACATTAGAGGCTCGAAACGTCGCTCTGAGGGCGTTCTCCGATTCTCTAACAAGGTCTTCAAACTCTACGTATGTATAGAGAACAGTAGTTAAATTGTGCATCGCTACGGAGTACACATAGCGGTCCTTGAAGAAAATATGGTCAGTAATTTTTCTAAAGTAGCTCTCGATGAATGGAGCTGTTGTAATGCCAAAAATTGTTGTTGCAAGCGCTCCCAGGAAGTTCGCCAGTCCCAAGTGCGCTGCGAGAAAATAATGAAGCAACTGAATCAGGCACAGGTAGAATAAAATGATTATCCCGACAAGGACCCCGTAGATAACCCCTAACTGGACAACAAATTTAAAATTCAGTAGTTTCTGTTTGAATACTGCATACGCTGTGGGAATAGCAAAGAAAATGCAGGATGCGGCTCCAAGTGAGTAAAAACGCACCTCTCCCACCAAGGGGAGGATTACGCTAAAAACCAGTCCTCCAAGCGTTGTCAGACATAGCCCAACAAGAATATGTATGAATTTACTTCCTTGATCCCTGTTTCGATTTCTAAGTAGTTCTCCCGCTATACGCACTACTCCGTACGCAAGGCTTGCTAGGGTCAATATGAGTGCAAAAGAGTACAGATTCCCAGGTATTGTTTGAGCTATTTCTCCAGAAGGGAAATGCATGTCTCTAATTGCGTAATGGGTGCCAGAAAACATAATGACTCCCAATGAGGGTGTCAGGTACGCTAGGGTACGAGGAACTGAGGGAAGTCTGCCATCGATTAAGTAATCAATAAGGAGTACGAAGAATACTACATTTAGCATTGCTCCATCTAAAGCAAGTGCACTGAACAAAATTAATGCATAGGGAGTACTTGCAACATCAGCGGCAGTGTTGGCACCCATCCACATGGCTGCAGAGAGCATGTACCCAGAAAAAACCAACGAAAGGTACCCTTTTTTTGAAAGGAGGATGGCAAAAGCGATAACACTGAATCCAACAGCAAGAACCGCAACTACATATGTTATGAGGAACATAGTATTCTCGAATTCATCAACCGAGGAGATTCAAATGTGTTAGGGATATGTTGTGTGTCGTTATTCAAACTATCTCACGCCCCAATCCTGTACCCGCGACCAGAGAGGGTTTGTATTAATCGTTCCTTTCCCATGTCGTTCAACTTCTTACGGAGGGAGAGAATGTGCGATTCGATTGTGTTAGAGAATATATCTACGCTCATATCCCAAACGTGCTCGAGTATCATTCCACGAGAGAGGATGATCCCCTTATTTCTCATAAGATACTCAAGGAGCATGAACTCCTTCCTTGTAAGGTGCAGATCAATATCTCCACGCTTTACAACCCCGGCTCTGGAATCGAGCATTACGTCCTCAACTGTAAGAATATCTTTTTCGATGGTCGCTGGTCTTCGTAGAAGGGCTCGTACCCGTGCCAGCAGTTCTTCCAAAATGAAAGGTTTGGACAGATAGTCATCTGCTCCGGCATTAAGTAAGTCAACCTTATCCTGTGCCCCGGTTTTAACAGAGACAACAAGAATCGGAACAGTCCTCCCACTTTCACGAATCTCTTCGCAAACCTGAAGACCGCTCTTCACTGGAAGCATATTGTCGAGCACTATTAGATCATAGTCGTTTGTGCGGGCGTAGTATGACCCGCGGTCGCCATCACTTGCTATGTCAACAGCAAAGTACTCAGCTTCCAAGGAGTCTTTCAAAAAGCGCGCAATCTTCTCTTCATCTTCAACCACTAGAATTCTCATATCTAGAAGCGGCTAGTAGATAACTGCAGATAAGAGGCGCGTCACATCCTATCTTAGGCCAAGTGTAGCAATCAATGGTTCAAATACCCCAGTCGAATCTAGAGTATGTGCATAAGCATCACAAGCTACCTACACACACGCCCTACAAGCCCCAAAGAATTCTAATGAATAGCTATCTATACGAGCAAACTCCTTTGTTCCCTTGAGCGCATCCTTTTCAGGAGCGGAACTATGCGGAACCTCAATATCCTCTACGTGTCCGCAAGAACGACACACCACATGATGGTGGTGGGGGCGATCTACGGTTAATTCATAATGTGCGTGATCATGTTCAAAATTAACGCGACTCACAATTCCAACTTTAGCCAAGGCCTCAAGTGCTCGGTACAGCGTTACCTGATTGAGTTCTCCTCGCATCTTTCTCTCTAGGTAGGTAACCGTAACGGGCGTAGGTTCCTTCTGGAGAAGGGTAAGGAGTTTGAGTCTGCCTGGGGTAGCGCGAAGTCCCGCGTCCCTCAGGAGCTTCGGATGGTCTATGGAGACGGCAGGTTTTTTCATGAATAGCAGTATAGGGTGTCTTGTGGGTAGTTGCAATTAACTTGCGTTTGGATTACCGTACTAGAAGCAGCTAACATACTAACCATTATGACAATAGAATCAGGAACTAAGAAGTATCTTCTCCTCGCAATTGTGCTTAGTGTGGTGCTCTTTGCGGGCATTATAGCCACAGCAATGAGCATGAGAGGGGATATCGGCGACGGGAAACTCAAGGTAACCGCCTCGTTCTATCCTATGGCGTACCTCGCTGAAGAGATTGGCGGAGACCATGTAACGGTAACAAACCTCACACCTGCAGGTGCTGAGCCTCATGACTTCGAACCGTCTGCACGCGACATCGCTCGCATTGAAGACGCAGATCTCCTTCTTCTAAACGGAACAGTAGAGGTGTGGGGCGAGCGCATAGTGTCTCAACTTGGAGCAGCAAATGTACGCGTTCTTATTGCTGCAGAAGGACTCATGACGCTCGAGGGAGCACATGACTCTCATGGAGAGGAAGAGCATCATGAAGAGGATGGACACACAGAAGAGGAGCATGAGGCACTTGATCCTCATGTCTGGCTTGATCCGGTGCGATATGGGGAGCAGGCAGAACGTGTGGCAGAAGCACTCATTGCACTTGATCCCGAGAACGAGACTGCATACCGGGACAACCTCGCGTCATTCATGGTGCGCATAGCGGCACTAGATACGGAATACAGAACTCAACTCTCGCAGTGTGTAACTGAAGACATCATCACAACCCATACCGCGTTCGCATATCTTGCTGCTCGCTACGGTCTGCACCAGGAAGCCATAACCGGCCTAACTCCTGAAGCTGAGCCGTCAGCATCGCAACTTGCGGAGATTGCTGAGTTTGCTCGCGCGAACGAGGTAACGCACATCTTCTTTGAGTCAGCGGCGTCCCCTGCACTTGCAGAGACAATTGCGAGCGAGGTGGGAGCACAAACGCTCGTACTCCATCCTCTTGAGGGGCTCGCGCGCGGTAGCGATCAGGACTACTTCTCCGTGATGCGTGAGAACCTAGCGAACCTGAAAGTCGCGCTAAGATGTACGGAGTGAGTGAATCCATCATCAACGTAGAGAACGTCTCGTTCTCCTATGGGCAGAAGACTGACATCCTGTCGGATGTCAGTCTTCGTGTTGCACAAGGGGACTATCTCGGTCTCATAGGTCCCAATGGAGGGGGAAAGACAACGCTCCTTAAGATTATGCTTGGTCTTCTGAAACCACGTACAGGTGTGGTTTCTCTCTTTGGCGTACCACTCGGGCGTTTCAGACAATGGTCTCGTATTGGGTATGTGTCTCAGCGTGCTATTGCGTTCGATGCTCTGTTCCCGGTAACGGTAGAGGAGGTGGTGCGTATGGGACGCTACGCAAAGCGTGGATTCTTCCGCAGGCTTACTGCAGAGGATATGCAAAAAGCAGAGGAAGCACTCAAGGACGTTGAGATGGCTGAGTTCCGGAAGCGCCGCGTGAGCGATCTCTCAGGAGGACAGAAGCAGCGCGTGTTTCTTGCGCGTGCACTTGCATCAGAACCTGACTGCATTGTGCTCGACGAACCAACGAGCGGGGTAGATCATGAGACGGAGGAACGATTCTTTGAACTGCTTCGTATGTTGAATCAGGAGCGGGGCATGACTCTTGTTCTGGTATCGCATGATCTTGAACGAATTGCTCGCGAGGCGAGTGCGGTGGCGGTTGTTGATTGCAGCCTTCGGTACTATGCGGACCCGAACGAGGCACTCGTGCACGAGGAAGGTACTGCTCACGCGCACGCCGTACACCACTAATCTATGATTGAAATCTTCCAGTACGGGTTCATGGTGCGTGCGTTTGAAGCAGGACTTCTCGTTGCGGTTATTGCGCCGCTCATTGGTATCTTTCTTGTCCTAAAGCGCTACTCACTTATAGCCGATACGCTCGCGCACGTATCACTTCTTGGCGTAGCGCTCGGACTCTTGTTCCGAATCCCGCCCTTAGTTACGGCATTCATCGTGTCCGCCGTCTCCTCCATACTTATAGAGCGGCTCAGGCTTTCCCAGAGGGTGTATAGCGACGCTGCACTCTCGGTGTTCCTTTCAGGAAGCCTTGCAGCAGCACTCGTTATCCTGTCTCTTGCGGGAGGATTCTCCGTTAGTCTCTTTAGCTATCTTTTCGGAAGTCTGGTTACGGTTACCGAGAGCGATCTCATCATGATTGCGTCCGTGGGTGCAGGAGTACTTGTCTCAGTGTTCTTTCTGTACAAGGAGCTTTTGTTCGTATCCTTTGATGAGGAGGGTGCCCAGGTAGCAGGAATTCCTACCAGGCTTGTGAATATAGTGCTGATTATGCTTGCGGGACTCACGGTCTCGATAGCACTTCCCATTGTGGGAGCGCTTCTTATAGCGGCACTCGTGGTTATACCAATACTCATCGCGCTACAGTTCCGCCGTAGCTTCCTTGCCACACTTCTTATAGCTGAGGTCTTCTCCGTCGTTTCTGTGGTCTCGGGAATCCTTGTTTCGTACTACTTCGACCTCTCAACAGGAGCCACTATAGTCCTCATTTTGGTTGCGTTCTTTTGTCTCAGTCTTCTACGCAAGCCCTAGGTGTGCGTGTGCGAATGAATGCCTGAAGGACGCGTGCCTTTTAGCATGTAGGTGGCGATGAGTGTGGTAACGGGTACAGCAAGGATAATGCCAATGGAGCTCATGAGAATGCGAATGATCTCGGTTGCGAATACTTCTCCATTCAATATATAGAGCGGACTTGCCGTGGACTGCTTCAAGAGAAGCAGAAGGGGGAGGGAGGCACCCACGTACGCAATAGCGAGTGTGTTAACGAGCGCGCCAATATGCTCGCGACCGATGCGAATCGCACGCGTGTATACCTGGGCGCGGGTGTAGTCTTTACCAGCCGTAAACAGCTCTTCAACAGCAACTGCTTGGCCTATCGCGCTGTCGTAGAGGACACCGAGAAGACCAATCATAATTCCGCCGAACAGGAGACCTATCATGTCGATGCGTCCGTCAGTGGCGAAGTTCAGGTATGCGTTCTCGTCTGACGTGAAGCCAGAGAGTTGCGCTAAGTCAATGGCGAAGTAGGTAGCGATACCGGTTATAACAATCGTGGCAACCATGCCGAGCATGGCAGCGGTCGTGGTTCTGTTGATCCCATGCGTTATATAGGAGCCAACGAGGATGATGAGCGACGCTACACCAAGCGACACCAATATAGGAGAGATGCCGTTGTAGATGCTTGGGAGGAGTAAGTAGAAGATGAGTACGAGGGAGCCGGCAAGCGACGCGAGACCGCGGATACCCTGAAGTCCTCCAAAGAGGAACACGAGCACAAGGAAGATAAGACCAATGCCAAGCAGTATGTCGAGACGGTAGGGATCAGAGACCGCCCAGGTCTCAAGATCGAATCCTCCCACAATGTGCCGTACGTAAAACACATCACCCTTATCGAGTTGGGTGAAGTCATTCTCGAAGGTAACCACCCGTCCTTTGTCCTTGCCGTTGAGTACTTCGATGGTGAGTGTTTGGGTTTCAGTAACGACGTTCGTTCCCTCAACGGTTCGTTCGGTCGAAGGGGAGGCTTCGAGGACCCTTGCCTTTCCGAGGCGTTGTTCTTCAACGAGTTGGGAACCTTGGTCTATTTGTGCGAATACACCCAGGGGTGCAAGGATTGACGTACCTATGAGAAGCGAAAGTAGTATGCTGCGGGCGCTCATATGGTGCATAGTAGCGCATATCTTCTTGTAGGGGCATATAGGGTACTATTGCCCTATGTGTAGCCATGATGAGATGAAACGAGGAGCCCCTGTTCAGGGGTTATAGGGAGTATGCAAGCCGTTATTCTGGCATCAGGAAAAGGAACGCGTATGCGTGACCTTACTCTCACAACTCCAAAGCCTATGCTCACGGTATTGGGCAAAAGCCTCATAGAGCACAAGCTCGATATCCTTCCTCCAGAAGTAGACGAGGTTATCATCGTTGTTGGGTACCTCGGGAACGTTATACGAGACGCATTTGGCGATACCTTCGGCGGAAGGAGTATCCGGTATGTAGAGCAGGAAGTATTGAATGGCACCATGGCCGCGCTCGCCCTTGCCGCGCCCCTCCTTAAGGAACGCTTCGTTGTCCTAATGGGAGACGACCTCTACGCACGAGAGGATATCGATGCCTGTTTCGTCACTCCTGATTGGAGTGTGCTCGTGCAATCAACAGAGACTATGGCTTCAGGGGGACGTATGGTTATGGACTCCGAGGGACACATTGTAGACATTGAGGAAGGGGACCACACCGGAAAGCCTGGACTCATGAACACAAACCTGTTTGCCCTTGATCCCCGCATCTTCGAATACCCTATGGTGTCTAAGACCGCGGGTAGCGACGAGTACGGATTGCCTCAGACGGTTGTCCAGGCTTCTAAAGCGCTCGGCATTCCCTTGGTAGCGGTTCAGGCGAGCTTCTGGTTCCAGATAACGGCTCCTGAGGACTTGGGAAGGGCAGAAGTTGTACTGAAGGACCGAAAGGGACTTTAGAATTATTTTAGATTTCTCTTATCTCCATATTGCTATGCTCAGCGCGTGGCAAAGTCTCTAGAACGCATACAAGCATGTGCTCTACGCAAGGAGGGCCAGAGCATTAAAGGGATAGCAAAAGCTCTCCAGGTTTCAAATAGCTCGGTTAGCGCATGGACACGAGACATTATCCTTGCAGATGAGCAAAGAACCTTTCTTAAAGATCGACAAATTAGATCAGGAAACAGAGGACGGATGCTTGGAGCGGAATCGAATAGGCAGAAAAGAATCCTTAGGCTTATATCCGCAAAAGAAGATGCAGAGAAGGAAATCAGTGCTCTAAGTAAAAAAGACCTATTCTATCTCGGACTAGGACTTTACTGGGGAGAGGGAAGTAAGTCGATGAATAGTTCGCTTTCCGTAGCTAACTCAGATCCCAGAGTGCTTATCCTTATGAAGCGGTGGCTCGCGGACTGCTTTGATGTTGAAGACTATAGGTTTGCTCCAAGGGTATTTATAAGCGACCTGCACACAGATAGAGAGGAGGCGATTACAGCATTCTGGTCCGATACACTCAGTCTCCCGAAGAGTCAATTTAGGAAAATGGTATTTTTAGACAAAGGAAAGAAGATTTACGAAAACCACGAAGTGTATTATGGTGTTTTAGCGCTCGGCGTATCCAAGGGAGGAGACATTCGTAATCGAATTCTTGCTCAAATTGGCCGCGCTTCAGAGCTAGCTAATACGCCGGTGTAGTTCAAGAGTTAGAACGAGGGACTCATAAACCCTAGACGGTGGCGCGACTCCACCCACCGGCACCCATTCAGGCAGGCTTGCGAGGCTGCCCAAAACCATATAAAGTGCTGAGTATCCGCGGTTGCGGATGTTTATTTGTGCGAGCAGGAATACCTGCGGTCGTAGCTCAACTGGTTAGAGCACCCGCCTGTCACGCGGGAGGTTGCGAGTTCAAGTCTCGTCGACCGCGCACAATGTAAAACCGCCCGAAAGGGCGGTTTTACAATTAGTAGTCTTTATAGGTGCTTTCGTCTCGTCGACTTACTTCGAGAACAAAGATCTCCCCACTCCTCTTTTGGAAAATGATGCGGATGTCTCCAGTCCGAGCTCGATATATATCGTCCGTCCCTTTTAGTTTCTTGATGTCTAGAGACGACGCATCATCAGAGATGATTAGTACGAGTACTTCCTGAAGCTGTTCCCGTTCCTTGGTAGAGAGTTTCTTTAGAAGCTTACCCATGCATTTTGCGAAGAGAAGCAAGGATGTCACGTGCGGATACTCCCTTCTCGTCAAGAGTTGTGAAGTCTGCGACAGTCTCCCATCCTACTTCTTCAGTATCGATAGGAGTAAGACGGAAGAGGGGAGTGGAACGACGTACGACCGTTATAGATTCGCCACGACCCACGCGCTTAATGTAGGTCTCGGTATTCTCGCGGAGTTCTTTGAGTCCAATGATGTTTTTGGCAGCCATACAAAAAGATTATCTTAAGATAATCTTTTTGTCAATTCCCAAGTTTGGATATATGGATACGCACCGCGTGTCTTTCATAGTATGTACACTGTGTTCTAAAGTACGTGTGCCATGTGTTGGGCGTGCTCCTGCTATAGTTTCTGTATGAAGAAACTCTGGGGAATATTCCTGAACGCGCTCCCTATACTCGTTATGATCGGGCTCATCCCGCTTGTAAGTAATGACTATCTCCTAACGGCACTCTTCGTTCTCATTATCATCATAGCGCTCACTATTAAGCGCACACCGCTTGATCTCACGGCTCTTGTCGCAGGTCTCGTGCTCATGACGCTCGCAGAGTATCTATTCGTAAGTACAGGGGTAGAGACCTTCACGCGTAACTCCTTGTTCGGCATCATGCCGCTCTGGCTTCCCGTTCTCTGGGCGTATGGGTTTGTAGCCATGAAGCGCATCGTCTATATCCTCAGTACTCCTCAAAACGTACGGAGATAGAGTTTGCTATCATATAGATATGGATATACGCGAAGCAGGACGCCTTCTTCTGCTTGCAAACAGACGTCGGTCTCGAGACGGGCATCAGTATACGGTCCCGTCTCCAAGCACCTACCCCTACCAGTGGCTGTGGGACTCATGCTTCCACGCTATTGTCCTCGCGAAGCTTGATCCTGAAGCCGCAAAGAAAGAGCTGTTCTCTCTTTTCTCAAAGCAGCTCCCAGACGGCATGTTGCCACATATGATCTTTTGGAAGCCTCGCATAACCCGTCCGTATCACGTGTGGTGGGGGAAGAGCGGTGTGAGCTCGATTACCCAGCCGCCTATGATGGCGTATGCCGCGTGGGAGATATACGAAGCAACCAAGGACGAGGCATTCTTGAAAGAGATATTCCCGAAGCTTCTCGCATCCTACATCTACCTTATTGAACAGCGTGATCCCCATGACCATCACCTCATAAGCATCATCAATCCTGACGAGTCGGGGGAGGACAATTCGCCGCGCTTCGATATTGCAATGCGTGTGAAGTCGAACATCTCGTTCCTTTCGCATATGTACAAGCGACATCAGCTCGTTGAATCGAACCGTACCTGCGGGTTTGATCCACTCGTGTGTATGGAAGAGCGCTTCTGGGTAAAGGACGTGCCGTTCAATGCCATTCTCGTAAAGAACCTAGAGCGCTTGGCACAGATTGCTCGCGTGCTTGGAGAGAAAGAGGCACAGGAGTTTGCCATAACAAACAGAGACGTTATTAAGTTCACGATGCGCGAGTTCCTTATGGCAGAGGGTGTGTTCTGGTCTGCAATTGGTCTTGAACACGGACACCTCAAAGTTTCCACCTGGGCGCACTTCGTACCTTTGTTTGCGGGCCTCTACACCCCTGAGGAGGCGAAGGAACTTGTGCGCACTCATTTCTCTAACCCAGACACCTTCCGTTCAGAGTTCGGTATACGAACGGTGTCCAAACAGGAAGCATCCTACAGATCTAAGGGATTCTGGCGCGGTCCTATTTGGTTTGCGCCCCATTGGTTCATCTATAAAGGCCTCAAAGACTACGGTTTTACAGAGGAGGCGGAGTGGTTACGGGACGTGAGCGTTACGCTCATAGAGAAGAATGGATTCCGGGAGTACTTTGACCCCGAGACCGGAAAGGCATACGGGGCGCACAACTTTACTTGGGGTACGCTTGTTCTTGATATGCTGGACTCATGACCAACCTTCGCACTCTAGAAGATTCGTACACGCCTGTTGTTGAAGGAAGCACGAGCAATGCCAAGGTGCTTGTTGTGGGAGGAATGGGTGGGTCTGCATTCCCAGCGTTCGTTCTCCGTTCCCTTGAAGCAAACGCCTACGTTATAGCGCATCAAGACTACGGCATGCCGCGCCACATTCCTGAGGGTGCGCAGTACATTGCTGTTTCGTATTCAGGAGACACGGAAGAGACGCTTTCGTTTGCGCAGACAGTGCTGTCTGAAGGCCTTCCACTCTCGGTTGTTACGAGTGGCGGGAAGCTTCTTGCGCTTGCGAGGGAGTACCACCTTCCGTATGTGCGTGTGCCCGAAGGTGTGGTGCCGCGCGAAGCCATACTCATGCTCTCAAGGGCACTTCTTGCACTTGTTGGCCAAGAGCACCTGTTTACTCTCAAAGAGGAAATAGCATACGCGTCTGCGGAGGAAGAAGGGGAGACGCTTTCAAATGTACTTAAGGACGCGACCCCTGTGTTCTATAGCTCAACAAGAAACGAAGTACTGGCACGCTTCGGCAAGATTATGATGAACGAGACCGCAAAGGTCCCCGCATTCTGGAATGTTTTCCCGGAACTCAACCATAACGAACTGCAGGGGTATGCCGGAGAGGATACCGATGCACTTGGTGCCGTGTTCCTTATGGACGCTTCAGATAGCGAGCGCGTTAGGCTTCGTATGGAGCATACCGAAGCACTCCTTAGAAAGAAGGGTGTGCGCACCGTACGCGTCCTCTTGCCGTCCTCTAGTCGCGCGGAAGCTTTCCTGTACGGACGCTGGCTCCTTCGCCATACAGCGAGACTTCTCGCGAAGGCGTATGACGTTGACCCAGACAAGACACCGCTTATTGACGCATTTAAGCGGGAACTATGAGTACGCTTCTTTTTGATATAGGGGGTACGAGTCTGCGTATGGCAACGGGTGAGGGTACGCAGGTAAAGAATGTACGCAAGGTACCCACTCCGGCACATCCGCTTGATGCTATAGGTCATCTGGTTGGGTACGTGCGTGAGGAGCTTCCTGGATGCACAGAGGCATATGGTGCCGTTGCCGGTGTTATTGAGAATGGCGTAGTTATATCTTCCCCGCATCTTTCCGGATGGAACCGTTCTCCTTTTGCACAGATGCTGGGCAATGCTCTTCAGATACCAGTAGAGATACGTAACGATGCAGAACTCGCGGGGCTTGGAGAGGCGGTGTATGGAGCAGGGAAGGACTACGGTATCGTTGCGTACCTTGGTATCGGCACGGGTATTGGAGGCTCGTATAGCTCAGAGCAGAAGGTTGTACCTCATGCGCATGGGTTTGAACCGGGGCACCAGATTCTGGACGTCAGTACGGGCGAGACGTTTGAGAACCTGGTATCAGGACATGCACTTGAGGCGCACTATGCTATGTCCGCAAAAGATCTCCCACGCACGGTATACGAGGACCGCACTCCCACCCTTGCTGCAGGTATATACAACCTCATCCTTGCCTGGTCTCCGGACGTCGTGGTGCTTGGTGGGTCTCTTATGAATGAGGAGAACGGATACCGCATTGATGATGCGAGGAAGGCACTCGAAGAGATACCTACACCTCTGCCGTCTCTGCCTCCTATAGTTGCCTCTGTACTCAGAGACGAGAACGGGCTCTATGGAGCACTTGCCCTTAGCGCTACGGAAGCTCAAGGATAGGTTCGTCTCTAAGTGTCGCTTCAACAATTAAAGGGAGATGGTCTGAGAAGCGGGCGCCGTCTGGGACTTTCGCGTGCACCAAGGAGAGGTGTCGGCTTAAGAACAGTACTTGAAGAGCATGCTGGGGCTTCCAGGAAGGGTATCCGGCAACAGACACGGGTGTGTAGCCTGCATGCGTAAGCACCTTGAACATCCTCGGATCCCGTTCGTTAAAGTCGCCTCCAAGAATGCAGGGACCTTCAATACTCTTTAGATGTTCAACCAGTTCTTTAATCTGAGACTCTCGAGACCTCGCGCCAAGTGCTAGATGCACCACGAGTACCGTTAGCTTCGCTCCCGCAATATCAAGAACGGTCTCTCCAAGTACTCTTGGATTCACGCGACTCTGCAGAGGAAGAATGCGTACACTCTGTATAGGGAAGCGGGTAAGGATGGCATTGCCCTCGTTAATAGAGGCTCCCATGTTTCTTGTAGGGAAGAACTGCATGCGTGGAAGTCCGGACTCGGTGGCCATAACCTCAAGCTGCGAGACGCCTCGGGAGCGCCGTGAACCGGCATCAACTTCCGTTAGGAGTGCGATGTCCGCTTCTTCAGCTTTAAGCAGAGTACCTGCTCCCATGGCACCGCGGCCGCTGTGCGGGAAGAGGTACCGCCAGCCGCTGGTTACGTACTGCCGGTATCCACGCGTCACGCCGATACCGGACTGGATATTGGCGACAACGACACGTAGGTGCATATAGAAGGCATCGTACACCTATGCATACGAATGAATGATGAAGATACTGTGGGACATTCTCCGTGTGAGTCTAAATAGAGTTCGTTCTTTACGGTATGTAGCTCTGCTATAATTGAAAACAAGCCCATTCACATAGCTATGGAGATTTCTAAAAAAATTCTTGAAGAGTTGTACCTGGTGTCGGGGCTCTCCTCTAATCAAATCGCAGGTCAATTAAAATGTTCAGAAGGTAAAGTAAACTACTGGCTTCTAAAACATGGCATAAAGAAAAGATCTGTGGCAGATGCCGTTTATAGAAAATTGAATCCTTCCGGGGACCCATTTGAGGTACAAAAGACGCTTTCCAAGGAAGATGCATTCTTGCTGGGTCTGGGACTCGGACTTTTTTGGGGAGAAGGGAATAAGAAGAGTCCAGATTCTGTAAGGATTGGAAATAGCGATCCTGATCTTATAAAAGCCTTCCTCTATTTTCTTAGAAATAGATTCAAGATACATAGTCATCGTTTACGATTCGGTCTTCAGGTTTTTACTGATATGGACTACAAAGCCGCCGAGACATTCTGGGCCACGCACTTAGGTGTCAGTCCAAGTCAGTTTTATAAAACGGTAGTTACTGTTTCAGGAAAGGTTGGTACGTATCGTGAGAAGACGAAGTTCGGTGTGCTTACGCTCTATTTCCACAATAAAAAGTTAAGAGACCTTCTTCTGAAGGAAATTGATAAATTAAAGAAAATCGACTATCATGCTGACGTTCTTCCTTAGGAAGATAAGCCGATGTAGCTCAGGGGTAGAGCAACTCCATGGTGGGCCGCAGAGTCCTGCCCACGTGTCCCGCGAGGGACACGTGAATCCCGAATAACGGTTAATAGCTCCACAAGCCAAGACCGTGGCGCTTCGGCGCCCGAACGACTGACAAGGGTATCTCTCCGAGATAAAGATACAGTCTAGCCCTTCTCCACGTGGCCCTGGAGAGAAGGTGTAAGCGAAGGAGTAGGTCGGCAGTTCAATTCTGCCCATCGGCTCCAAAAGGAGCATGTGCGCCATATACCACTTTACAAAAACCTCTTTCAGAGCGAGAGTGGTAACTTCGTGCCATCTTGGTACGAAATGATCGTTCTGGAGGGAAAGACATGACCGAGACCCGTAGCATTGAAGACGGAAACATGGCCCGCCGTCCGCCTCAGATTCGTCAGGCAGACAGCAACAGTGCGCAGCCGCCGTATGATCCTGAGCCGCTGCTGAGTCCGGGTGACGATCTGTTCGCCGACGGCAGTCATCCGCGGGATGATCGACCATAGTCGCAGAACGCGGCAAAGAATGGGGGCGCAACTTACGGGTTGCGCCTTTTCTTTATGAAGTCTTCATTATGGTTTCTGCTATGGTGCACGCATGATTCAATCCATCCTTCGAACTGTCCGGGAAAACTTCTCAACCGGACGCCTTCTTGTTCTTGGCTTCACGGTTGCGTACACGCTCGTTGCAGCGTTCTACTTCAGTTCCACAGGGAATGAAGAGTTCCTCGCCTACATCGCGGTTATTGTGTTTCTGCTCATACTCTCTACGTGTGTTCTTACACACCAGTGTGTGCCCAGTTGGTTGCTCGCACTCCTGTCTCTTGTGGGACTCTTCCACTTGCTTGGAGCGGCAGTGCCCGTTAACGGAGATATTCTGTACAACTACGTACCGTTTCCCATAGATAATCCCTCAGGGCTTACATTCATAAAGTTCGACCAGATAGTGCATACATACGGCACCCTCGTTGCAGCGCTCCTCATGTACTTCTTCTTGAGACGTGACACGTCGTTTCATTGGCTTGGTATCGCGGTGTTCTCGATACTCGGTGCGTCTGGCATCGGTGCCATTAACGAAATCATAGAGTTCATTGCGAAGATGACGATCCCTGACACGGACGTAGGTGGGTACTACAACACTGCCGTTGATCTAACGGTTAATCTCTTTGGATCTATTCTCGGTACCGTTCTTGCGTTCACTTTCTGGAGACCGTATGCACCTACGTCCTCTTTACAAAAAGACGCTTCAGGAACACAGTTATAGCTTCGAGACCACTTCGGTTTTGAATAGCACCTTCAGGAGGAATGAGATGACCGAAACGTCTGAATTCAATCAGACCCAACTGCCCAAACATGTGTCAGAGAAACCCAACAGGGCTTTCTCACGGCGTATGAAAGCGCCTCTCATGACCCACGGGCAGATCATCCCGGCTGCCTTCATCGGCAAAGCTTCCGACAGGAAGCACTAGCGGCAACGCTATAGACAAGACGCGGCTCCCCCCGCGTCTTTGCTCTTGTGGTGTGCACCAAGGTCTCTGTGCTATCATCCTCCCGTCGCCGAAGTAGCTCAGTTGGTAGAGCGTTCGCATCGTAAGCGAAATGTCGCCGGTTCGAATCCGGCCTTCGGCTCCAACGCAAAACACCAGGTTCTCCCTGGTGTTTTGCTATACTGCGCGCATGAACGAGCAGGACGCGCGTATACAAGAAATAGAGGCTCTCATGGCGTCTCCAGACTTTTGGAAGGACCCAGCAGAAGCCCAGAGACGTATAGCGGAATATCAGAATCTCAAAGATGGAGGAGGAGAGGGAGACGCTGCGCATGACAAAGGACCTGCAACGCTCGCTATCCTTGCGGGGGCAGGCGGAGACGATGCAGAAGACTTTGTGCAAATGTTGAGGCGTATGTATGAGGGCTATGCCGCTAAGAACGGATGGACGGTATGGGAATTGCATGCGAACGAGAACGATCAGGGAGGGTATCGAAACGTAACGCTTGAGATTTCTGGAAAGGGAGTATATGGCCGCCTCAAGAACGAAGCAGGGGTACACCGACTTGTGCGTATCTCGCCCTTCAACTCAAATGGAAAGCGCCAGACCTCCTTTGCGCTTGTTGAGGTGCTTCCCAAGCTTGCAGGCAATGAAGCTATAGAGCTGCGTCCGGACGATCTAGAGATACAGTTCGCGCGTGCAGGAGGCGCGGGCGGACAGAATGTAAACAAGAGGGAGACTGCCGTGCGTATTGTGCACACGCCTTCAGGCATTTCAGCACATGTTTCAAGCGAACGAAGCCAACTAGCCAACCGTGAGAAGGCCATGGAGCTTGTTAAGGCTCGATTGTTTAGAAAAGAAGAGGACAAGCGACTTGCAGAGGCGAAAGGACGCTCTATTGCGAGTAGCACCGCTAACGAATGGGGAAGCCAGATGCGCTCCTACGTACTGCATCCGTACAAAATGGTGAAGGATCACGTAACCGGCGCTGAATCAGGCAATCCTGATGGTGTGCTTGCGGGAGACCTGGATAGCTTCGTGGACGCAGCTGCCGAAGCTGGGGTATAATGACCCTCGTTATATGATCTATTTCGACAAGGTGACGAAGATACATCGCGACGGTACTCCCGGTCTCGAGGATGTGACTATCGCTATCGCACCGAAGGAGTTCGTCTCCATCGTTGGGCACTCAGGTGCAGGGAAGACCACACTTTTGAAAATGCTTTTGGTTGAGGACCGTCCTACGGAAGGTACGGTCTTTTTTGAATCCACCGACGTACACGCGCTTCCCAAGTCTCAGCTCCATCACTACCGTCGCAAGATAGGTATGGTGTTCCAGGATTTCCGTCTTATTCCAAACAAGACCGCATACGAGAACATCGCGTTTGCTATGGAGGCAGCCGGACGTCCTCAGGACGAGATTGAGCTTGATGTGCCGCATATCCTTGACCTGGTAGACCTTGGCGGCAAAGCACATCACTTCCCAAGCCAGCTCTCAGGAGGAGAGCAGCAGCGTGTAGCTATTGGTCGCGCGATCATTAACCAGCCTGACGTTATTGTTGCGGACGAGCCAACCGGAAACCTCGACCCGGTGAACACCTACGAGATTATGGATATCTTGAAGAAGATTAACGAGCTGGGTACCACCGTGCTCATCACCACGCACAACAAAGGAGTTGTGGACGCCATGGCACGCAGGGTTATTACCATGGACCGCGGACGCGTTATCCGCGACGACATGCAGGGCCAGTACATTCTCTAATCTTTCTTACTATTATGTGGACCACGATCAAACGAGTACTCACGGGAGGAGCGAAGAACTTCATCCGTAGTGGCGCAGTATCGTTCGCGACCGTGCTTATCATGACCGTGACCCTCACTATCGTAGGTTCACTCATCTTCCTTTCAGCTATCCTCTCAAACACCCTGGCATCCCTTCAGGACAAGGTGGACGTGAACGTGTATTTCGTAACGAACGCTGAGGAGGCAGACATTCTAAATATTCAAGATCGCCTTGAGGCACTTCCTGAGGTACAGAGTGTTACGTACACCTCTAAAGACGAGCGCCTTGCGCAGTTCCGTGCTCGATATGAGGACGACCAGCTTACGCTTCAGGCACTCGACGAGCTTGGAACGAACCCTCTTGGAGCGGCGCTTGCCGTTAAGGCTGTTAATCCGTCACAGTACGGTGGCATTGTGGAATTCCTTTCGAACGATCCGTCACTTCTTCCTGCAGATGGTCCTATTATCGACAGCATTAACTACTTCCAGAACAAGGCCGTTATTGACCGCCTTACGGGAGCTATTAATGCAACCGAGAAGGCAGGACTCGCTATTGTTATTCTCTTCGCGCTTGCCTCAACTATCATTGCGCTTGCAACGGTACGTCTTGCTATCTACACCGCACGCGACGAGATTGCGGTCATGCGTCTTGTGGGAGCGAACAACGCCTACATCCGTGGCCCATTCATCGTAGCGGGTGTTATCTCCGGCCTTATTGCCGCTATTATCGCCCTCGTTATCTTCTATCCGGTTACCTGGTACGCAGGACAGTCTCTCTCAACGTGGCTTGGAGGCTTCAATCTCTTCACGTACTACCTCTCGAACTTCGCCATGATCTTCTCTATTCTTGCAGGTACAGGAGTTCTCGTAGGAGCACTAGCCTCGTGGCTTGCGGTTCGTAGATACTTGCGGGTCTAGGGCTCTATGGCACTCGAAGGGCACAAGTACATATTCGTTCTCGGCGGTGTGATGTCGGGCGTAGGTAAGGGCATCGCGAGCTCTTCCATGGCGCTCATTCTGAAGCAGCGCGGATATGGCGTGAACCTGGTTAAGGTTGATCCATACTTGAACGTAGACGCGGGTACCATGAACCCAACCGAACACGGGGAAGTGTTCGTGCTTAATACCGGTCTTGAGACAGACCAGGATATGGGCAACTATGAGCGCTTCTTGAACCGCGATCTTGGTCCTGAGGACTATATGACAAGCGGCATGGTGTATCAGTCGGTTATTGAGCGCGAACGTGCGCTTGGATACGAAGGGAAGTGTGTGGAGGCGGTGCCGCATGTGCGTGACGAGATATTGCATAGGATTGAAGCAGCAGCCGCCCACAATGGAAGCCAGATTTCGGTTATCGAAATAGGAGGCACTATCGGCGACTTCCAGAACGCACTCTTTATTGATGCGGCCCGCGTTATGAAGATTAAGCACCCAGACGACGTTATCTTTGTTATGGTGTCGTACTTGCCGGTGCCTGGGACGTTAGGCGAGATGAAGACGCGTCCTACGCAGCACGCTATTCGCGAACTCTCCTCGTATGGCGTACAGGCGGACTTCATCATTGCGCGCTCAGGCCAAGCTATGGACGAGAAGCGTAAAGAGAAGCTCGCTATCTCCTGCAATGTGCGCCCGGACCGTATTATCTCCGCGCCCGACGTTGCGAGTATCTATGACGTACCTCTGAATCTTGAGAAGGACTCTATTAGCGACGCACTGCTTGATGCGCTGAAGCTTTCAAAAGACACTCCATCAGATTTGTCAGAGTGGCAGGGGTTTGTTGATAGGGTTAAGGGTGCAGAGAAGATAGTTAAGATCGGTATCGTTGGAAAGTATTTTGATACAGGAGACTTCGTATTGTCCGACGCATACCTCTCCGTTATCGAGGGGCTTAAGTTCTCTGCTGCCGAGATTGGGGTTAAGGCTGAGATTGAGTGGCTGAACGCAAAGAACTTCGAGAACGGCACGGATGTGGAGACGCTTCGCTCCTACGACGGCATCATTGTTCCCGGAGGTTTCGGACAGACGGGTATTGAAGGCAAGATAGAGGCGATTCGGTTTGCGCGCGAGAACAAGATTCCGTACTTCGGACTCTGCTACGGTATGCAGCTCATGGTTATTGAGTATGCGCGCAACGTGCTCGGGCTTTCGGGCGCGAACACGGCAGAAATAGACCCTTACGCAGAGCACCTCATTGTTGACGTGATGCTTGAGCAGAAGGCGCTTATTGCGCAAGGGAAGTATGGCGGCACGATGCGTCTTGGAACCTATGAGGAGATTATCAAAGACGGCACTATAGCTCATGCGGCATACGGTGCATCGTCCGTACAAGAGCGACATCGTCATCGCTACGAAATTAATCCAGCGTACGTTGAACAGATTGAATCTGCGGGTATGGTGTTCTCAGGCAAGTCTCCAGACGGCGTGCTCATGGAAATTGCAGAGCTGCCTCAAGACGTCCATCCGTTCTTCCTCGGTACTCAGGCGCACCCAGAACTCAAAGCGCGTCCGCTTGCACCGCACCCATTGTTTACGGCCTTCCTTAAGGCAGCGGTAGCGAAGAGCCAGTAGCAGTATTTGCGTATATAGAATGTTCGTGGCATAGTGCATACAGAACGTGCATTGGGTGCGATCACAATTGTAAGGGTGCGCTATGGCTACCGATATCGATCTTCATCTTGGACGTCGCCTTCGTCGCAGGCGTCGCCTACTGGGTCTGACCCAGCAACAGCTGGCTGTCCAGGTTGGTCTGCGTTTCCAGCAGATCCAGAAATATGAGTGCGGTGCAAACCGCATCTCGGCGGCCCGTCTGTGGCAGCTGGCCGAGGTGCTTGAATCGCCGGTCAGCTACTTCTACGATGGTCTCGAAGAGGTCATCGAGAGGAGTACGGGTCAGGCAACGGGCGGGGAGTTGTTTTCCCGCAAGGAAACCCTCGACCTGATCCAGGCCTACTACCAGCTCGGCGAGAGGCCTCGGCGGCGTCTCCTCGAGTTCGCCAAGTCCATGCACGAGGACGTTCCAGTCACTACCTGATCCTCACGATATGCGACAAAGGCCGGCGAGAAATCGCCGGCCTTTTCCTATTGTCTGATGCTTAGATTGAGACAATCTCTTCCCACGGGCGACCAGCCACACCAAAGTGTCCGTATGCGGCAGTTTCTTGGAAGATGGGACGCGTAAGGCCGAGACGCTCTTGGATAGCGCGGGGACGGAAGTCAAAGTTCTTCTGCACTATGTCAGAAAGGTTCACGCCTTCGTCGCTGTACGCCTCAACCATAACGGGCTCCACGCGTCCGATGGCGTAGGCAACGGACACGAGTGCTTTCTTTGCGTGTCCGTTGGCAACAAGGTTCTTTGCAACGAAGCGACACATGTATGCCGCTGAGCGGTCTACCTTCGTGGCGTCTTTACCGGAGAACGCGCCTCCGCCGTGTGGGAGAAGGCCTCCGTACGTATCTACCATAATCTTGCGGCCGGTGAGACCAGCGTCTGCTTCGAATCCTCCTTGTACGAAGCGTCCTGTGGGGTTAACCAGAAGATCAATGCCGTCGATGGTTCCAAGTACCGGAAGGAAGAGGTGCTCGGTTAGATCGAGGCGTATGGTCTCAAGATCCGCGTCTTCTGTATGCTGGGTTGAGGTGAGGGCGGTTATAACCTCGCCGTTCCTGAGCGTTACCTGCGTCTTCCCGTCAGGGCGCAGGTACGAGAGGGTACCGTCCTTGCGGAGCGCTTCCAGTCTTCGGGCTAGCGCGTGTGCAAGCACCACACCCTTTGGAAGGTACTCCTCAGTTTCGTCCGTGGCGTAGCCGTACATGATGCCTTGGTCTCCAGCGCCTCCGGTGTCCACACCCATCGCGATGTCTCCGGACTGGGTAACTACACGCGAGAAGACTTCAAGGGGTTCGGTGTAGCCGATGTCTGCGTATACCTTGCGGGCTACAGCTTCGTAGTCGACGTTCGCTTTAGTGGTAACCTCGCCGCCAATCATAAGTGTGCCGTGGCTTCCAAAGGTCTCAACCGCAACGCGTGAGGAGGGGTCTTCGCGAAGACACGCATCAAGGATAGCGTCTGACATTTGGTCGCAGACTTTGTCCGGGTGTCCGGCGGTTACGCTCTCGGTGGTGTAGTGGGATAAGAGATTCAGCATGCAACGGTGTGTTATGTAGTAGCCGTACGAAACGAAAGCATCTCCCAAAAGGGAGATGGCGTTCAAAGTGGCATCGTCCCCTTGCGGGTCTGGGAGCACCGTTTCCTTTTCGGATCGGTTGCTGACGGATCATAGGCCCAGGTGCCTCTCCGTACTCTTGATACTGCGTATTCGGTTGTACTCACTGAGGATACCATGCTCGTTTCTAGGGGATATACTGGGTATATACCCCTTATGTATTTTGATCATGGAAGTTGTACTTAACTATTGGAGCGTACTTGGAGCGGTAGCTGCGGCTATTGTTCTTGGAACTGTCTGGTACGGACCGCTCTTCGGGAAGCAATGGATGCGCATCGTTGGAACGACGATGGGCGAGATGACGCATGCCGCGAGGCAGTCGATGATGCGCTCCTACACTATCCTTGCTATCAGTGTCTTTGTTATGGCCTTCGTGCTCGCGCATGCGCTTTCGTTCGCAAGTGCGGTTACGGACACTGAGGGTGTTATCGCAAGCGTAACCACGGCTATCTGGGTCTGGCTTGGCTTTATTGTTCCGCCAACCTTGGGCCCTGTGCTCTGGGAGAACCGTCCCTGGAAGTACTGGTTCATAGTCTCTGGGTACTATCTGGTCTCGCTCATACTCATGAGCGTTGTCCTTACGGTCTGGCAGTAGGAAAGGGGACTCGCCAAAAGGCGGGTCCTTTTTGTGTTGTGCCTTGAATAAGCACGGTTTTCCGGGTATTGTGTCCAGACCTAGACGGATACTCCTGTCGCCGTCTAGGTATTGCGGGATCGTCTAATGGTAGGACAGCGCTCTCTGGAGGCGTTTATCTAGGTTCGAGTCCTAGTCCCGCAGCAGACTGGGACAGGCGTTCATTTTCGCCACTTCGACGAACGGAATCGCGGCCTGAATGCTGAGTTTTTTGTCCATCAGGGTGGGGTTCGATCCCACCAATTTCAGGATCATCCGTT
>JALHOO010000001.1 GCA_022842945.1 Minisyncoccota bacterium | reverse complement strand
CTGGCGTATGTACAGGAGTATACCTTGGAGGCCCAGACGGAAATCGCATCCGTGCATAGCGGGTTTGCAATCCGCCGTGTTTCTACTTCACCACTGGGCCGTACCGCAATACTAGCGCGCTCTGGGCGCTTTTGCTACGCAGGCTCCTCCTCGGGTGCCTCGGGGATAACCAGGTCCTTGGTTGCCTCCTCAAAGGCAATACGGGCGCGCTCTCCACGATCTATCTCAAACCAGATGTAGGGTAAGCGGACAAAGCGTGTGGTCTTCTTCAGCTCGTTGCGGAAGAGATCCTTGTGGCGCATGAGGAAGTCGATAGCGTGTCCTTCCTGTGCTTCTGGGTACACGCTCACGTAAATGGTTGCGTTCTGGCGGTCCTTCGAGAAGTTGGCGCGTGTTGGCGTTATAAGGGTACCGCGTCCCGCCTCGCGGGAAATATACCGTCCTGCGTTCTCTAGAAGTATCGAAACTGCTCGTTCGTCTCGTGCGCTCATATTATTTAGTGTCAGTCATGCGGAACGCAATAAGGGTGTCTCCTGCGGCGGCTTCGTGCTTGCTCTCTATCTGAAGGCCAAACTCGCCCTCAACCTTGATCTCGTTCACGTCAGCACGTGCAACCTGAAGGTTGGTGAGCTTGGCGTTGCCGATATGCAGTCCACGGCGGTCAATCTTAACCTGGTCGCCAACGGTGAGAACACCAGAGTTCCAACGAGCACCGAGTACCTGCTTTATGCCGGCGGTGCTGAAGGCCTTAAGAATCTTCGCCTCTCCAAGAATCTCCTCAACCGTAATGCGAGGTGCACGATCCTTTACGAGCTCCTCAATGCGCTCCTTTAGGTCGTAGATGATGCTGAAGGTGTCGATAGAGACGTGCATGCGCTCTGCAGCGTCGCGGGCAGCTGAGTCGATACCTACATTGAAGCCGATAACGAAACCGCTTCCGGCTGCAGCAGCCTTCACGTCGTTCTCAGAGATAGCACCAATACCTTCCTGCACGATGCGGATAGTTACACGCTCGTGCTCGATCTTTGCGAGCTCGTGCTTGATAGCGAGGATGCTTCCCGTTACGTCCGTCTTCACGATAAGGGGAAGGATAGTCTTGCCGTCTGCGGCCTGGCGCTCCTGTGTGTGTGCTGGGTTCGCTTCAACACCAAGGAGTGCGAGCTCTTCAGCCTCCTTCTTAACCTTCGTTGAAGAGAAGGGCGTTCCTGCAGGAGGAAGTGCGCTCCATCCAGAGATGCGTACCGGCTGGGACGGGAGTGCAGACGTGATGCGTGCACCCGTAAAGTCCTCGATAAAGCGCACAGGAGCAAGTGCGGGTCCTGCAATAACGAAGCTGCCAACGGGAAGCGTACCGTTCTTCATAATGAGTGTAGCGCCAATGCCGCGCTTTGGGTCGCGGGAAGACTCAAGCACGAAGCCTTCAGCAGGTGCCTCTGGGTCTGCGGTAAGTTCTGCGAGCTCAGCCGTAAGGAGGACGAGGTCAAGGAGATCAGAGATACCTTCGCCAGACTTAGAGGACACTCCGGTGAACGGGATAGAACCGCCGAGTCCTTCGAGGTAGATACCGTTCTCAAGGGCACTGATGCGTGCCTTTTCAATATCAGCTCCTGGCTTGTCAATCTTGGTGAACGCAACCACGAACGGAGTGTTTGCTTCCGTAATAGCCTCAAATGCCTCAAGGGTCTGTGGCTTTACGCCCTCTTCTGCGGCAATAACAAGAATAGCCACGTCGGCTGCTGCAGCACCACGTGCGCGAAGGGCACGGAATGCCTCGTGTCCTGGAGTGTCGAGGAAGGTGATACGACGCTCCTCTCCCTCGTGCTGGTGTACGGCCTCGTAGGCTGACACGTGCTGGGTAATACCACCCGCTTCTCCTGCGGTTACGTTTGCCTTACGGATGTAATCCAGCAAGGAAGACTTGCCGTGATCGATGTGTCCCATGACGGCCACAATAGGTGGTCGAGTGCCGAGTGCCATAATGGAGCAGATTATCTCATAAAATAGGCCATTGGGCAACGTGCACCTTCGTTTTGTCGTGTAGAATGGCATGTATGAAGCGTACCTATCTTGATTGGGCAGCGGCAGCTCCAGTGCACAAAAGGGCCCAAGCGGCATTCGTGAAATCTCTTTCTCTATTCGGGAACCCCTCTTCTCCTCACGAGGAGGGACGGACAGCGCACGCACTTCTTGAAGACGCGCGCACACGTATCGCTCGCATGGCAGGCGTAAAGCCTGACGCCATTCTCTTTACGGCTGGAGCAACTGAAGCAAACGCTCTTGCGATCCTTGGAACTGTTAGGGCGAACAGAAGCGAGAAGAAGCATGTGCTGTATCTCCCAAGCGCGCACGCCTCAACACGTGGGTGCATGGACATGCTTAAAGAAGAGGGTGTTGAGGTTGAACCCCTTGTGCTTAAAGACGGACGTATAGACCTGAGTGCGCTTGCGAGCCAGATTCGTCCCGAGACGGTGCTTGTTGCGCTTGAGGTTGTGTGCGGAGAAACGGGAACGCGCTTTGATACGCGCGGTGTGCGACAGGTATTGAACAAGGCGAGGGTTGAAGGGGAAGCGAAGATACATCTACATGCTGACGCAAGCCAGCTTCCGCTCGTTGAGTCCTTCCAGCTCACCCGTATTGCTTCAGATACCCTTACACTCGACAGCCAGAAGGTTGGCGGTGTGCGGGGTATTGGGGCCCTGGTGTCTCCAAGACAGGTGCAGCTTGCGCCTCTTATGCTCGGAGGCGGACAGGAGCGGGGGTTACGGCCTGGAACGGAGTCTGCGGGACTTGCGGCAGCGTTTGCAACAGCGCTTGAGATAGTCGATGCAGAGAGCACCTCTTTCTCAACACGTGCGCAGAGTCTACGTGCGCGCTTCCTATCCAACCTTTCCAAAGACATCCCTGATCTTTTAGAGAACACCGGAAAGGAACACGTTCCCCATATTCTGAACCTTTCATTCAAAGGTATCGATACGGATTATCTCTGTGCACTTCTGAACGAAGCGGGGTTCGCTGTCTCAACGCGCAGTGCGTGTGCCACGAACGAAGAAGGATCTCGTGCGGTGCTTGCGCTAACCAATGACGTAGAGCGGGCAGCGTCCACGCTTCGTGTGTCCTTAGGACCCACAACCAAGGAAGGAGAGTTGGAGCGCTTCCGAGAGGCACTGGTGCGTGCAGTTCGATTCATAGACGCGAATACCCTATAATTAGAGATATGAATATCGAGGACCTCACCAAGACCCAACTGCTTCTCTTAACCATCCTGGTTAACTTCGTAACCGCCATAGCGACTGCGGTTATGACCGTGTCTCTCCTGGACCAGGCACCGCCAACGGTTACGCAGACGGTTAACCGTATTGTGGAGCGTACCGTTGAGACCGCAGCCCAGGCACCTCTTCCAACCATCCCTGGAATTGCGGCTCCCGCAAAGGAGACCATCATCATTCGTGACGAAGATCTCCTCTCTGCCTCAATTCGCGCAGATGCAGGACGTCGGGTACTTATTCACAAGGGTGCAACTTCAACACCGGTTATTGCGTACGGTACCTATCTTCCAGACAAGCGCATTGTGGTAACCGCAAGTGCCGCAGGGCTTCCAAAGGAGGCAACCATAGCGTTTGCGAACGGCACTGCAGTTGAGGCGTCTCTCTCACGCCCTGGTGCAACCCTCACCATTTATGGGTTTGCAGACGACGCTACACTGCCTGCTGCGACGATACCGGACCTCATCTCTACGGGAAGTTTGAGTCAGGGACAGACCTTGGTTTCGCTCACTCGTGAGGGCGCAGCGGTATCTGGTATTATCTCGCTAGTCTCCACAGACGGCATTCAGGCGAACGTCACCGGCGTTCCTCCAGGAGCCGCAGCCGTTAACATTTCAGGAGATATCATCGGTATCGCAACCTACACTGCCGGAGTATTTGCTCCCGCCGAGCGCATCAACATTCTCCTTACGGATACGCCGTAACCTTGTGTTCACTTGTTCGTCATTAGTAGTGTAAGATCCTGTACTCATGCCACCATTCAAGAACTTCACCACCAAAGCAAAAGAGGCCATCCGGAAGGCGCATGAACTCGCTATTGAGCGGGGACAGAACCATGTCAGTCCCCTCCACCTCCTTACAGCCCTCATACATCAAGAGGAGAGTCTTGTGTTCTCCGTACTCGATCGCATGGACATCGATACTATTCTCCTTTCGGACACTCTTCTTGAGGTACTCGAGATTCCTGAGGCATCGTCCACACTTTCTCCTTCATACAACCTGTACTTAACCCCTGAGCTCGCACAGACGCTTGAGGCGGTTGATAAGGTAGCGGCACGTATGGGAGACACGTTCGTTGGAACTGAGCATCTCTTTGTGGCGGTGCTTGAGCACCCAGGACCTGCTGAGGAGATTCTCACACGTTTCCGTATTGATTCAGATACCGTGCTCCAGCTTCTCAAGGACCTAAAGCAGGCAAAGGATGGGGAGGTTAAGGAACCGAAGAAATTCCGCGCCCTCGCTAAGTACACCCGCAACCTCACGAAGCTCGCAAGCGAGAACGCTCTTGATCCGGTTATTGGCCGTGACCAGGAGATTGGACGCGTTATCCAGATTCTTTCCCGCCGCACCAAGAACAACCCCGTACTCATTGGAGAACCAGGAACCGGAAAGACCACTATCGCTGAGGGCCTCGCAACCCGCATTGCAACCGGCGACGTACCAGAGTCTCTTAAGGGCAAGGAGCTCCTTTCGCTTGACCTTGGACTCATGATTGCGGGCACCAAGTATCGCGGCGAGTTCGAGGAGCGCATGAAGAGCGTTATGAAGGAGGTAGAGAAGTCAGACGGGAAGGTTATTCTCTTCGTGGATGAGCTTCACACTATTGTTGGCGCAGGTGCGGCAGAGGGTGCTATGGACGCGAGCAATATGCTGAAGCCAGCGCTCGCACGTGGGGAAATCCGCATGATTGGCGCCACAACCATAAAGGAATACCAGCAGCACATCGAGAAGGATGGAGCGCTCACGCGCCGCTTCCAGCCAGTCTTTGTTGAGGAGCCATCTATTGAGGACGCTACAGCAATTCTCCGAGGCCTTCGCGACAAGTACGAACTCTTCCATGGAGTGCGTATAACGGACGGTGCGGTTGTGTCTGCAGTTGAACTCTCTGCGCGCTATATAACGGACCGCTATCTTCCAGACAAAGCCGTTGACCTCATTGACGAGGCCGCTGCTGGTCTACGCATTGCGCTTGAGAACAAGCCGCCAGCTCTTGAAGAGACCGACCGGAAGATCCGCCGTCTTGAGATTGAGCGCGAAGCCCTCAAGAAGGACGACGAGTCCCTTACGAGCAAGGAGCATGTAAGTGCAAAGGAACTGAAGAGCCGTCTTTCGGTTATTGATACCGAGATCGCAGACCTTCGCGAGAAGACAGGAGAGCTCGAGCTTAAGTGGAAGAACGAAAAGGAAGTGCTTGAGTCTATTCGTACGCTTAAGACGGAACTCGACAAGTGTCGGGTTGAGGCGGATAACGCTGAAGCTATGGCAGACCTTGGTACTGCCGCAGAGATCAGGTACGGCCGCATGCCAGCTCTTCAGAAGGAACTTGAGACCAAGACCAAGCGCTTGAAGACCCTTCAGAAGTCCCGCCGTATCCTGCATGAGGAGGTTACTGAAACTGAGATAGCGGGCGTGGTTGCGCGTTGGACCGGGGTGCCTGTTGCCAAGATGCTTGAAGAGGAAGCTGCGAAGCTGTCTCGTATGCAAGAAGCTCTTACGGGAGCGGTTATTGGCCAGGACGGTGCCGTTAAGATCATCACAGACGCCGTTAAGCGCTCACGTGTGGGTATTAGCGACCCGAACCGTCCTATTGGCTCGTTCCTCTTCCTTGGTCCTACCGGTGTAGGAAAGACGGAGCTCTCGCGCAGGCTTGCCGAGTTCATGTTCAACGACAAGGACTCCCTGGTGCGCGTTGATATGTCTGAGTTCATGGAGAAGCACTCGGTTGCGAAGCTTATCGGTGCGCCTCCGGGTTACGTAGGCTACGAGGAGGCAGGTTCTCTTACTGAGCGCATTCGTCACCGTCCGTACGCGGTTGTCCTCTTCGACGAGATTGAGAAGGCACATCCTGAGGTGTTCAACATCCTGCTCCAGGTGCTTGACTCTGGACACCTTACCGACGGCAAGGGACGCAAGGTTAACTTCAAGAACACCATCATTGTCTTGACATCAAACATTGGGGCTGAGTTCATGGACCGTGCCGCGAACATCGGCTTTGTCTCGGGCGAAGGACCTGCAGAGTCTGAGCAGATGAAGGAGAAGGTTATGGGCGCATTGAAGCAGCACTTCCGTCCTGAGTTCCTCAATCGCCTCGACGACATTGTTATGTTCGAGACTCTCTCGAAGGATGCTCTTGGAGAAATCGTTGAGGCGCAGGTTGCTGAGGTTGTTGCGCGCCTCTCCGGAAAGCGCATTACCCTTAACCTCGCACCAGAAGTACGCGCATGGCTCGCAGAGAAGGGCTACAACCCTCAGTACGGGGCCCGTCCCTTGAAGCGAGCCGTTCAGGACCACATCCTTACCCCAATCGCTACCCTTATGGTTGGCCAGGGGGTTATGGAGGGCGGAACGGTTAATGTGACTCTCAAGAACGGGGAACCGCACTTTGCGGTCCTAAAGACCCCAGGCCGTGCAAAGCCTCGCGCTAAGGCCGTTGCGCAGTAGGTAAGAGACTGCTATAGTCCACCTATCTATGTCACAGGATCGCCTCATAATTCTACGCTCTGCCTCAGGGCACGTACGCCGTAGCCGCAAGAATAAGAAGAAAGTAGAGCGTAAGATCGAGCTACTCAAGTTCGACCCGAACACAAGGAAGCGCGAAATCTACAAGGAAGCAAAGAAGTAATAGTAAGAAAAACCGCCCAGATGGGCGGTTTTTCTATTGCGTACTGAAATAAGGTTGTGGGGGGAAATGGAAAAACCCTCCGGAGAGGGTTTTTCCAGTACGTTCGCGAGCCTGCTGACCGGAGTCGGCGAACTTGCGAACGTTCAGCTAATGTACTCTATGCGGTTTTGGCTGTCAATACCCCTTTGCTGAGCAGGAATTGCCATAACACTTCTGAAGCGTATAGTGCTTCCGGGACCCTGTCCCTTGCATAGGCGCTCCGATAAGTGGGGCTTAGAAGGACTACTAGAATGGCTGAATCAGTATTTGGGATTGCTATCCCTGAGAACCTGGAATGGAGCACTTCATTCCAGAACTGGATCAAACAATGGAATGCGGTTACGGACGTACCAACCGCAATCGGACTCCTTCACAATATCTTTCGCGCTAATGAAGGGGAGGAGGGGACTGGTCGGAGTTACACCGACCATCGGATACTCTTCCTGCTCAAGCTTGCGAGTGGGCATCGGACGAATAGCCGATCAGGGCTCGCTCCAAAGGCGTTCGCCGTGCTTACTCAAGAGTTCCTTCGGTATGCGAACTTTGAGCGTATCCAGTACCTTTCAAGGGAGGTAGACGAGGCGTTCTTGGATTTCTTTCTGGATGGCAATGTTCGATGGAATGATGCGAATGCGCCTCAGTCCAACCAGATAACGAAGGTGGATCAGCTGGCCTCTACATTCATGCAACAGTTTCTCAGTATCAACTGGGACATGGGTGACGACGTTCAGCGTGTGCGAATCGTGGAGGTTCTTAGCGAATTGCACGCATTGGACTCGCTTATCCCTAGCCGAAAGGGATCAGAATGGGACAGGTTCACCGAGCCTGTCATGCAGAAGCTTGAAGAAGTCGTTCAGCAGGGCATACATCCCGTCGATTATGAGACCAGCACACCCTCGCTTGAGGAACAGGTCTGCCACGGCTCATCTGCGGCAAGAGCCCTTCTCATGATTAGAGCGGGCAAGGCAGGGCACGATAAGGAGAAAGAGAAGAAGGCGCTCAAGGAACAGGTTGCGCTTGCTTCGAAAAAGCTTGCGGCCATGTGAGCACATGAATTGATGTACCTGTACCCTGGAGTGATCCGGGGTACATTTTTTGTAGCGGGTCCAGCTGGACTCGAACCAGCAATACTTCTTTTGGAGAGAAGCGTTTTACCATTGAAACTATAGACCCCCGTGAATACTCTCCACGTTTTGTAACGATACCAGATTAAGGCACAGGGGAAAAGAATGCGTGCTACAGGCACGCACAGGATACAATCGGTATATGAACCGGCTGTGGGCTCCGCTCCTTTTGCTACTCCTTTTGGCAGTGCCTGCGTTTGTGCACGCACAGTCCAACATACCGCTCTTTGATCCTGAGTGGCAATTGGTGCCAGAAGCGAGTGAGCTCGATAGCGATTGTCCGGTGGGGGCACCTCTTGGGTTTGGTGGCGTGCTTCAGCTCATACAGAACGTGATGAATGCGTCCGTGTCGTTCGGGGTAATCATCTGTGTGATTGTTATTGCCTTCGCAGGTATTCTCTGGATCCTTACACCAACCAATCCCGAGAGCCATTCGCAAGCAAAGAAGGTCCTCACGAACGCGGTTATAGGATTCCTCATAATACTTTCGGCATGGGTCATGGTGGACTTCGTCATGAAGATGCTCTACAACCCGAATGCGGGGAATCTCGGTCCTTGGAACGAGATTCTAACGGGAGGGGATATTTGTGTTGTGGCTACGAGCACGAAACCTTTGTTTAGTGGAAACATATTCTCCGTGCCTGGCTCAGTTGGCAGTTCATACGACCCGCGCTACACAACCAGCGGTGCGTGCTCTCCAAACAGCGTTCAGCAGGCAGGACAGAGTGTGAACATAACGGCTAAGGAGGCGCGATTCCTTGCTTGCATTGCACGTCCTGAGAGTATGTGTGGAAGCGACCTAACGAACTATGCATGGGGACGCGGATCAAGTGCGTACGGGCCGTTCATGATTCTACTCGACGGCAATGCGCGGTATTTTGAAAACTCTGCATGCAGGACCGCTGCAAACGTAACCGGCCCACTAAATTGCCAGGACGGATTCAGAAACGGCAATCAAATCCCCGGAAGCGCTGTTGCTCGTCGCTGTATCCAAGCAGCATCTAATCTCGCGTGTAGCACAGCTGCCGCAACAGCACTTGTTCGCGAGTCAGGAGCGCAGCCGTGGACCGGAAATCATGATAGTAAGGCTGCGCATAGACGATGCGCTCAAGAGCTTAATTAAGAGCTATACTACTCTGGAACACATGAAAGATTCTTTTTACTGGATCGCTGGCTCAGTACTACTCGTCCTCGTCGTGGTAATTGTTATTGGTGCCTATCTTTTCCTTGGCCAGAGCCAATCAACGAATACGGAGGAGTTCACGGGCGGCACCTACTTCCCTGTGAGTGGCGGGCAACAGGGAGGACCAGTTGAAACAAAGATGCGCTCCCAGACGCTTGCAACGGGTGAAAGTATCATGGTGAACGATTTTCTTGCAAACGGCATAACGTTTGAAGATCCTGCAAACAAAGGCTCATACTTTCTTGCAGGTAAACTGGACTATTGTCTAGAAGACGGCACATGTCCTGATACGAATACTCCTAGCTTCAGCATTCTCTATCTTGAAGTGGGCCAGAGCTTCTCAATAAGTCTGAACGAAGAGCCACTATCTGAATCACGCGAGAAGGCCGAGCAGTATCTTATGACCGCGCTCGGTATTTCACCACAAGAAATGTGTTCGCTTCCGTACCTGCTTGGAACAACGGTATCAGTGAACGAGACCTATGGTTCGATAACTAATCTTAAATTCAGCTTCTGCGAAGGGGCTGTGCGATTGCCGTAGCCATGAAACTATTCCTCACATTCGTCTTCGCCGCTCTACTGCTCTTACCGGTTTCGGCATATGCGCAGTTTGGTCCTATTGTTCCGGACGTATGCAAGATCTGCCCCTGCGGATTTGGTGGTGTGCTCGCCATAATCCAGAACGTCGTTAACTTCGTCATTGCTATCTCGATTATCTTCGCAACGATTATAATCGCGTGGGCAGGCGGGCTCTATATGCTCTCAGCTACGAACCCTGAAAGCCGGAGTCAGGCGAACAAGATGCTCATTAATGCCATTGTTGGTATTTGTGTCGTACTGTCCGCATGGCTCATCGTGGACTTCGTTATGAAGACCCTGTATGGGGGGCAGTTTGGTCCTTGGAATTCTATCCTTAGCGATGGAGGCGGCGAGAGTTGTATTCAAGCAAAGCCAACGCAACCACTATTTAGTGGGAATGTGTTTAGTGTTCCGGGAGGAAGCACTGGAGGGGGCGACGTGGTGGATCCAAACGCAGACGGTACATTTCTCTATGACCCAGGTATATATGAACAAAGAGGAGACTCGTCGGGTCCTTTGAATGTGTTGTTGAACTGTATGGCGCAACGCCTTCCGCCGAACGTGGGACGTATTTCATCAATCTCAGATAGTAGAATTACAAGTGGAAGTAGGACATTCGCACAGTGTGCAGCAAGCGGAGGGTGTGCACACTCAAGAAATTCTTGTCATTACGGAGGAACGCGCTGTCTTGGAAAATCATATGCTGCAGATTTTGGCGATGAAGAGAACAAGGTTGCCATTAGAGCAGCGGCAAACGCTTGTGGTGCATCGTTTGTACTTGATGAAGGAGATCATCTCCACGTGAGTGTTGGACCGGCCAACAATTGCGGATGCGATCAATAGTCTAATTACGGAGCTTTCTAAGCCACGCCTTCTGGTGCCTTGCGTAGTGCCACACCTTTGTTGAGAGAGATGAGAGGAGTGTATCTTCGCTTCGTTCGCCTCGTAGAAACTCGCCAACGATACGGTATTCAAGTCCAAGCTCTTCAAGACGTGCGTCTCCTACATATTCCCGTACTTTACGCACCTCTTCAACGAGTCCATTTGCAAGCGCTTTCTCGAGCCTCGCTTCTATGCGTGCACGCAGTTCCTCACGTTCAGGATCAAGAATTACCCATTCAACCTCAAACCTGGGTGTTTCGTTGTCTCGAACAGGTACCTGTCCATGCTCCGTTATTATCTCAAGCGCACGCACGAGACGGCGCTTGTTCTGGGGATCGATGCGCTCTGCACGGCGCGGATCGCGCTCTTTAATCTCAGCCATCAAAGATTCAACCGTTCTCTCCTCAAGGTCTTTCCGGAGCGCTACGTTTGTAGGGGCGCCTTCGGGAAGTCCATACAGAAGGGCATCAAAGTAGAAGTGAGTGCCTCCGGCGAGTATGGGACGCTTTCCTCGAGCACGGATGTCTTCGATAAGCTCGCTGGCGTCACGCATGAAGTCTCCCGCGCTATACGTTTCCTTGGGGTCACAGATGTCTATTAGATGGTGCGGAATGCCGCCCATTTCCTCCTTAGAGGTCTTCTCGGTACCAATATCGAGCATTCGGTACACCTGGCGCGAATCTACCGATATAACCTCACCGTTGTGCTCCTTTGCCAGGGCTACGGCACGCGCGGACTTGCCGGAGGCTGTAGGGCCGGCAACACAGAGTATGGGGGAAGGGTCGTCCACACGTATCATTATGGGCGAAATGGTATCATGCCCGTACCTAACGATACAGCACTATGAATAAGGACCAGAAGAGCAATTATTGCGGAGAGTGCGGAGACTTCCACGATCCATTCAACGAGTACCGCTCAAGCGTACGCGTTGGCGAGACCGTCCCGGACTACGAGTTCGAGACCTATCACGAGGGCGACGTGAAGCCAATGAAGTTCTCGGACTTCAGGGGGAAGTGGCTTGTAGTTATGTTCTACCCGGCAGACTTTACGTTTGTGTGCCCTACAGAACTCGAAGAAATGGCGCTCCTCTATCCAAAGCTCCAGAAGATGAATGCAGAGGTAGTGTCGTTCTCAACCGACACGGTGTTCGTGCACAAGGCATGGCACGACACCTCAGAAGCCATTAAGAAGATAACGTTCCCAATGGGTGCAGACCCAACCGGAAAGATTGCAGACGCATTTGGTGTGCTCATCGAAGGAGGGGATCTTCCGCTTGTTGCAGACGAAGGTCTCGCACTGCGCGGCACCTTCATTGTTGATCCGAAAGGAACCCTTCGCGCAATGGAAGTGAACGACAACAGCATCGGCCGTTCTGCTAAGGACACATACCGCAAGCTTCAGGCTGCACAGTTCGTTGAGCAGAATGCAGGCAAAGTGTGCCCAGCATCCTGGGAGCCAGGAGACGATACGCTTGAGCCAGGGATGGATCTTGTGGGGAAGATCTAAGACGGCATATAAGGAAAAGCCGGCGGTCCCGAAAGGGGCCGCCGGCTGTCGTCTACTCGTAATCGCGAGTGAGCGCTGTCCAGTCGGTCTTTGGACGGACCGGAGGAACGATCTCCGTGCCGTCGGGCGTGAACGGATTCTCTCCCTCCTTCCATGCAGTGAAGTTGGGGGAGATGAGGGACACGATCTGAAAATCGCCGACGAAGTCTTTCCCTGACCGATTGCAGAGTGTATAGACGGTCGGGATGAAGTCGCATCCAGCCAGATCGAGTCGTCGCACTGCGTCCACGAGTTTGAGAACAGTACCGCCTGTCGTTATCGTGTCCTCGACTATGAGGATCCTCTCGCCAGGCTTGATGTCCGCGCGCAAGAACGCCAGTGTATCGTCCGGTTGCTTCTGCGCGAACGCAGACTTGTACCTGCCTCCAGCTGCAAAGATGACAGATAGCGCGATGCCGCCGTACTCCGCGCCGATGATGCGTGGGAATTTCAACTCCTGTCCCTGATCCAGTTCGTGCCGCAGCAATTCCTGGAATCGGTACATGAGAGTCCTTGTGCCCTCGCTAAACGTAGCCGGGTCTTCCTCAGCGACACGACCGCCATTGAAGAACCCGTCTGAGATACGATTCGTGGTGAGTCTCGCGTACGGACGCTTCGGATTTCCGTCGTGCTGCCAGAACGCGCCACAGTCGGCGAACTTCCGTCTCCAGTCGTCTTCGGTCATCACACGTCTCCTTGTAAGATTACGATGCCACAAAAAACACCTTGCCGAACCCTACCAGATGCAGATATGAGAAGCAATTATGAATACTATTCTCGCTAATGTGTGCCGGGGGAGGGACTCGAACCCTCGACCCTTGCGGGAGCGGGTTTTGAATCCGCCGCGTATACCAACTCCGCCACCCCGGCAAGTTTGGGCAGAGCCGGGAGCGTACCCCCGTCTGCCCGAACGAATGTCCTTTGCGCGTACGCAAAAGAACGAAATGTATCGACGTATCGATACGCAAGCTATCGTACTTCACAGGTCGCGCTCCTGCAAAGTGCGGGTGCGATGATACAATGCACACATGAACATGTTTGGAAGTCCTTCGAAGGAACCTGAGTCCTTCGCTCAGCCTACGAAGTACGATTCCGTGTACTGGGTAGAGCTTAGTCGCATTGAACCGAACCCGTACCAGCCGCGCGTAGAGTTCGATGAGGAGCGGCTGAAAGCCCTTGCTGAGTCCATTCGCCAGTACGGCGTGCTCCAGCCGCTTGTAGTGACGCGTAAGGAGGTAGAGAAGGCAGAGGGCGGTCTCCAGGCTGCCTACGAGCTTATAGCGGGCGAGAGACGCCTTCGCGCGTCGAAGCTCATCGGTCTTAAGGAAGTGCCGGTGGTTATTCGCGCTGGCGAACAGTCTGACAAGATGAAGCTCGAGCTTGCCATCATTGAGAACCTTCAGCGTGAAGACCTGAACGCCATAGATCGCGCTAAAGCTCTCGCACAGCTCGCTGAGACCTTTGCTATTTCGCACTCAGAGATTGGTGCAAAGATTGGACGCTCTCGCGAGTACGTGAGTAACTCCATCCGTCTCCTTCTTCTGCCTGAGGCTATTCAGATGGCGGTTGTAGGGAAGGAGCTGTCTGAGGGACATGCGCGTGCACTCCTCATGCTTAACGACAAGCCAGAAGAACGCGACACGCTCTTCAAGGAAATTGTCCTTAAGAAGACGTCAGTGCGTATGGTTGAGCAGATGGCGCGCCGCCTTGCGCAGGACAAAATCCGTAAGCACGACAAGACGCCTGAGATGATGGCACTTGAGAAGTCTCTTACGGAGACGCTTGGTACCCGGGTACTCATCGAGAACCGTCCACAGGGAGGACGTCTCCTTATTGAGTTCTTCTCTCCAGAAGACCTCTCGCACATAGCGGCTATACTCGCGACTCAAGAGGAGACGCTTGTTGAAGAAGCAGAGCAGCCTGCCGTTACGCAGGAAGAGGCTGCAGTTGCAAGTGAATTCCCAAACACCACCCAACTTACGAACACCACACCTGTTCCTGCGGTTGAGGAAGACCTCTACTCCGTGCGCAACTTTACGGTCTAGTCCTGCTTTCCTTTCTTTTTAGGCTTCTCTTTATCCTTCTTCTTGGGCTTCGAAGCGTCCGGATGCGGGCGATTGCGTGCACTTTCGTCGAGTGTTGCGCGTATATGGCGGCGCGCCATAGAGGTGCGTGCATAGTCTATCCATTTAGCGGTTGGACGCGCAGACTTTGATTTGAGTATTTCAATAATGTCGCCGTTCCTAAGTATCGTATCGAATGAGACCAGCTTTCCGTTAACCTTGGCTCCTTGCATATGGTCTCCAAGATCGCTGTGTATGGCGTACGCAAAATCAACAGGCGTGGATTCGGTAGGAAGGTCTATAACGTCGCCCTTAGGAGTGAATATGAAAATGCGATGCGAGAAGAAGTCGCTCTTAAGTCCTTCAACGAAGTCGTCAGGACCTGCAACTTCTGCGTGAGCCTCCTTAAGGTCTGTTAACCAGCGAGGAACATCAGTGGTAGAGGAAAGGGTGTTCTTCGTTTCTGTTGCTGATGCACCCTTCTTCATGTTGAGAAGGGCTGGCACTAAGTCCCTAATCCATGGGAAGGAAAGTCGCTGGAACGCGTTCTTGCCTGCGTCCTTTGAGAGCGCCTTGTACGACATATGCGACGCGATACCAAACTGTGCACGCTGGTGCATATCCTTGGTGCGAATCTGCACCTCAACAATGCCTGCGTCCCCCGTTACAACCGTCGTATGCAGAGACTGGTACCCGTTTGGCTTCGGGAAGGAGATGTAATCCTTAAACTCGCCCGGTAGCGGCTTCCAGAGGGCGTGTATAACGCCCAGAGCGCTATAGCAGTCGTCAACGGTAGGCACAATAACGCGAAGTGCCGCGATGTCATGAATGCGTGTGATGTCGTCTCCTTTGCGCTTAAGTTTCTGATGCAGACTCCAGAGTCCTTTGGTGCGAATAGATGTGGTGAAGCCTTGCACGCTCTTGCGGGCAAGCGCATGGCGCAGTTCCTTCTGTACGCGCGCAAGCCCAGCCTCAGTCTCTTTGTTCTTCAACTTCCGCACTTCAAGAGCATGTGTGTGTGCATCCGCATCAATAAACGGAAAGGCGAGGTCTTCAAGTTCTTTCTTCAGACTTCCCATACCGAGACGGTCTGCAATAGGTGCGTAGATCTCAAGGGTCTCAAGTGCAATACGGCGGCGCTTCTCCTCAGGCACATGCTCGAGGGTTGTCATGTTGTGGTAGCGGTCTGCGAGCTTGATGATGAGCACGCGAACATCTGCTGAGGTTGCAACCAGAAGACGTCGGAGACTCTCTGCGTGGCGCTCGCCACCTTGATACTTATGCTTCCCGAGCTTGGTAACGCCTTCAACCAGAAAGCGCACTTCAGCACCAAGTTCCGCCTCAAGCTCTTCAGGGGTAACCCCTACATCTTCTATGGCGTCATGGAGAAGTGCGGCCGCGATGGTGGGAGCATCCATCCCCATCTCAGCCAAGTGCTTTGCGGCAGCGGCTGGGTGTATGAAATAGGGTTCGCCTGAATTGCGGGTGTGGCCCTCGTGTGCCTTCTTTCCGAACTCGTACGCTTTCTCGATAAGTGCCTCGTCTTCCGGCGTGGCGCTACTCATTTGTGCGAGGATCTCTTTAGCCGTAACCATTGGGTAAGGATACTGTGAGGCTGCCTATGCAGCAAACGATGCGCTACTTCAGATACTCAGCAGCTTCAAGTGGTGTGAGCTCGTCAGCCTTCTGGCTTTCGGGCAAATAGATGCGACGCAGTCCCTTCTTAAGGAAGAGTCCGGCCTTCGACTTGTAGAGCACGATGTTCTTTCCGGTCTTCGGATGCTTGCCAACCTCCCGCACAATGTCTACGCCCTTGGGTGGGCGCTTTGGTTCTGCAAGAACACTAACCGCGCGGTCAAGCGTAATAGTGTACGGGTCGTCAGCGCCCTTAAGAGAACGGAACTCGCCGTCGTGTCCTACGTACGGACCGAAGCGGCCGATGTTCGCGATGATGGGCTTTCCAGAAGTTGGATGATTGCCAAGGGCACGCGGAAGGGAAAGGTAATGGAGTGCGTCTTTAAGTGTGAGTGCGGTAAGGTCAACTCCTGCAGGAACACTCGCACGCTTGAACACCTTCTTTGCCTCTTTCATCTTCTTTGGCTTTCCGGTCTTCGTGAACTCCTGCACGGGCTCCGGGGTTGGGAGTTCCATCTCCACATACGGACCGAAGCGTCCTGTCTTAACAAATATTGGCGTACCGCTCTCTGGATCGTTTCCGAGGGGTTCGTCGCTCTTCAGTTCAGAGCCGTCTTCCTGACGTGCGCCCTCGCAGTCTGGGTAGCGAGTGCAGCTCATGAATATACCGCCACGTCCGAGCTTGAATTCCATAGAGGCTCCACAGGTAGGACACACAAACTCAGAAGGTACGGGACCGAGAGACGTTGCCTTTGGAAGATCTTCCTTCGCATCAACCGCTTTCTTAAAGGGTCCGTAGAACTCAGAAAGGGTAGCCACATAGCCGCGCTCGCCACGCGATATTTCGTCGAGCTCGTCCTCCATCTCAGCCGTAAAGGAGTCAGAGATGTACTCTGCAAAATGCTCCTCAAGCCATCCAGACACAACCATACCGGTTGCGGTTGGGGTAAGAGTGCGGCCAGTCTTCTCTACGTACCCGCGATCCTGAATAGTCTTCATGATGCTTGCGTAGGTAGACGGGCGTCCGATGCCACGCTTCTCAAGTTCCTTGATGAGGCCAGCTTCGGTGTAGCGGTTGGGTGGTTCGGTTTGCTTCTCAAGGGAGCCAAGAGATACAAGTGCGAGCGGTTCGCCCTCTGCAAGCTTCGGAAGCTCAACATCTTCGCCACGCGCCTTTGTGTCGCAAGCGAGCCATCCCGGGAAGGTTACGCGTGAACCATTCCCGCTAAAGAGAGGAATACCTGCATCTGTACCATCCGTTGCAACTGCCTTCGCCTTTACGCTCGTGCGCAACATCTTCGCTGACGTCATCTGGCTTGCAAGCGTGCGGGTGCGAATGAGCTCATAGAGGTTTTGCTCGTCTCCCGTTGCGCCGGCAGTCTTCTTGGTTGGGTCAGTTGGACGCACCGCTTCGTGCGCTTCCTGTGCGTTCTTGCTCTTGGTCTTGTATACACGGCTCTCTGCGTACTCTGCGCCAAACTCTTTGGCAGCAGTTGCAACGAGCACTGCGGTTGCGTCCTTTGAAAGGGTAACGGAGTCCGTACGCATGTAGGTAATGAGTCCGGCTTCGTACAGCTTCTGGGCGGCACGCATAGTGCGGCTTGGAGAGAATCCAAGACGAGTCGAACCTGCCTGCTGAAGTGTAGATGTTGTGAACGGTGGCTTAGGCTGGCGCTCCTCTGCACGCTCCTTGAGCTCCGCCACAATCCACGAGGACGCACGCCCAACCGTAACGATGCGCTCTGCCTCTTCTACGGTCTTTGGTTCCTCAACACAGGACGCAGGGAACTCCGCTTTCTCTTGCTTGGTGCTAGCGGCAAAGACAGCGTCGAGGGTGTAATACGTTTCTGGGATGAATGCTTTGATTTCACGCTCGCGTTCAGCGAGGATACGAAGTGCGGGAGATTGCACGCGTCCGGCAGAGAGGCCGTACCGCACCTTCTTCCAGATAAGTCCGGAGAGGTCGTACCCTACGAGGCGATCAAGTACGCGACGTGCTTCCTGTGCCTGGCGCAGGTTCTCATCAATTGCACGAGGGTGCGCAATAGCTTCTTCAACTGCAGTCTTTGTAATCTCATGAAAGACCACACGTTGCGGAGACTTTAGACCCACCGCTTCCTTTACGTGCCAGGCAATAGCCTCTCCTTCGCGGTCGGGGTCCGTTGCAAGGAATATCTCGTCTGCTTTGCCTGCCGCTTTCTTGATGCGCTCGATAACCTCGCGCTTGTCAGGCGAGATAACGTAGCGGGGAACGAACCCGTCCTCAATATCAACGGCGTCCTTGTTGCTCTTTGGGAGGTCGCGCACATGCCCCACTGACGCAAGCACCTCGTACTCGCTACCCAGATACTGCTGGATGGTGCGGGCCTTTGCGGGGGATTCAACAATAAGGAGTCGTTTTGCCATGTGTGCTAACACATACCGTACCTTATATAGGATGGTCAAGCGATGAACCTGTGCAGAGTGCTAGGTTCGTGCGTCGCCAGACTCCGTACTCCTCCTTTATAAGACCCTTCAATTCGAGCGTCATGAGTGCTGTTACGGCTATCGCTGGCGACAATCGAGAACGCCGCACGAGCTCGTTCTTCCCGTAGGGTTCGTCCAAGAGTCCATAGATACAGAGCTCCTCCTCCTTCAGGTTTGGAAGAGCGGGCAGGACTGGTTCTAAAGGAATATGGAGTGCTTCCAGAATATGCGCAGACTCGGATACGAGCTCCGCGCCCATACGCAGGAACTGGTGCGCACCTTTCCCGTGCACGTCGTCTATGCGATGCGGCACACATAAGAGGTCGCGATTGTATTCAACGGCAAGTCTCGCGGTTATGAGCGTGCCCGACTTCACTCCGGCTTCAATCATAAGCACTGCGTCAGCAAGTCCTGCCATGATGCGATTTCTTGAGGGAAAGTATTCAGGACGTGCAGGGGTCTCTGGAGGGTGCTCCGAAATTAGCACTCCTCCTGCTCTTTCAATGTCTTTCGCAAGTGCAAGATTCGTCTGTGGGGCGATGGTGTCGTAGTTCAAGCCAGACCCGGGGATAGCGATAGTGTGAAGTCCTGAAGCTAGAGCGGCACGGTGCGCACAGGCATCGGCACCAAGCGCGAGTCCGGAGACGATGGATACCGGATGTCCTGAGAGGTCTCGAATAAGCGTCTCGCATGCAGAGCGCCCATAGGGGGTTAGTGCACGCGAGCCTACAACGGCAAGCCGCTTCATGCCCTTCAAGGGAAGTGTTCCGCGCACCCAAAGTCTCTCCGGAGGTTCTGGAATTTCTAGAAGGGAACCAAGCCCAACTTTCTTGAACGAGCTCTTTTCAATGGTGTGTATATCCATAGATCCGAAGTATGTACACAGGGACCTCATGAAAAGATAAAATACCTACTTTTCCCATACGCCAACCTACCGTATAGTGCTAGGAATGCTCGATATCCACTTCATCCGGGAGAATGCCGACCTCATTAAGATGGGTGCGGCCAAGAAGCACATAGAAATAGACATTGATCGTCTTGTTCAGATTGATGACGAGCGTAAGTCGCTACGTCAGCAACTCGATGCGAAGCGTGCGGAACAGAATCATGCGAGTCGCACCATCGCGCTCTCAAGCGGAGACGAAAAGGAGAAGCTTCTTGAAGCGATGCGCTTTGTGAAGGAGGGTATGGCGGAACTTGATGAGCGCTACAAGAAGGTTATGGAGGAGTGGCAGCTCCTTATGCTCATGGTGCCGAACCTTCCAGATATGACGGTGCCTGAGGGTGCGTCTGACGCGGACAATGCAGAGATTCGTGTCTGGGGAGAGAAGCCAGAGTTTTCGTTCCCGGCTAAAGACCATGTAGAGCTCATGACGAAAGCGGGCATGGCAGACTTTGAGCGTGGTACCAAAGTTGCCGGATTCCGCGGGTACTTCCTAAAGGGAGACGGTGCGCTCCTATCCTTTGCGCTCTGGCGTTTCCTTACAGACCACTTCATGCAGAAGGGAGGCTTCACACCCATGATTGTGCCGTCTTTGGTGCGACGCGAAGGGTTCATGGGTACTGGATATCTTCCGCAGAGCGAAGAGGATCTGTATAAGACTCAGGACGGCGAGTATCTCTCGGGCACCGCTGAAGTTGCCACCATGGCATACCACCTCGACGAGACACTCGAGAAGAGCAGTCTTCCTCTTAAGTACTTCTCGTACTCTCCTTGCTTCAGGCGTGAGATTGGTGCGCACGGCAAGGACACCAAAGGATTGGTGCGTGTACATGAGTTCTACAAATTTGAGCAGGTAGTGCTCTGTGAGGCGTCGCACGAAGAGTCGGTGCGTCTGCATGAGGAGCTCACCCAGAATGCAGAAGATGCACTCAAGATTCTTGAGATTCCATACCATGTGGTGGTGAACTGTGGCGGAGACCTCGGCCTCGGCCAGGTAAAGAAGTACGACATTGAGTGCTGGATGCCGGGTGAAGGGAAGTATCGTGAGACACACTCCTCTTCGTATTTCCATGATTTCCAGACGCGTCGCTTGAACATCCGCTATCGCGACGAGGACGGCACCTTGAAGTTCGCGCACTCGTTGAACAACACGGCGCTTGCAACACCTCGCTTCCTTGCGGTGCTCGTAGAAAACTATCAGAACGAAGACGGCACCATTCGTGTCCCTAAGGCGTTAGTACCGTATGTCGGCAAAGAAATCCTGGGACATAGCGCCTAGCGCAAGACCTCGCACGCACGCCGCCGCACCGAGTGCGGCGCGTTCTGCTACACCGCGCACTATGCGCGATATGCATGCAAAGCCACGTGTGCAGGCAGCTCCCGCTAAGCCATCGGTTCCGGTTTCAACGCGTAATGTAACTATCTCTCGCGGGAAGAAGACTCGACCTGAGTCCAAAGAGCCGCTCAAGAAGCGTCGCAAGAAAAGCCAGAAAGCGTTGTTTGTTGTTATTGGTGTAGCTGTAGCGATCCTCCTCGCTGCACTTATGTACATGGCATGGATGCCGGCCTTTCGTGTGAACGAGGTAACGGCAAGTGGGCCGCATGCCGAGTCTGCAGCTATTCTCGGACAAACCACGCTCTACGGCACTCATGCATTCATCCTGCCGCGCAATTCGTTGTTCTTTATCCCCGAGAGCGATATCCGTGCGCGCGTTCTTGATGCGCATCCCGATATTGAAGCGGTATCTATTGCGCCAAACGGACTCAACACACTGCATCTAAGGACTCTGCCGCGTGCTGAGGCGTTTGTATGGTGTGGCTATGCAATCGACACTTCAGATGGTTCCTGCTACAGCGCGAACGCAGAAGGGCTCATCTTTGCGCAGATAGCTCCTGAGGTGTCCTCAACAACAGAAGCTCTTCGTGTGTATGGTCCCCTTGAGGGACAGGAGGGAGAGTCTCCTATACGAGCGCGTCTTGGGTACGCGTCGCATATTCCTGAGGCACTGAGGTTTGTGAAGGCCTTGCAGACACTCGGTGCTGACGTAGTGTCGTTCTCTCTTAGAGATGACGAAGCGGATGCGCGCACGAGTGCCGGCACCCGCATCACGTATGTGCTTGGGCGCGAGGAGGAGGCTGCGGGTATTGCGGCAAGTGTGTTCCCGCAATTGTCTCTTAACGATGGTTCCATCCAGTATGTGGATCTGCGGTTCTCAGGGAAGGCCTATTTCAAACGCGCAGGGGAACCTGCGGAGGAAGAATAAAAAACCGGTGCAGAGAAAGTCTCTGCACCGGTTAGGTTTTCTTGGTCTGCCACGCAAGACGTATGAGGTCTCCGTGTGGTTTTATTAGTTCCTTCATCTCTATTGCCTGAGATATAGGAGTGAATACAAGTTCAGTACCGTCATGAACGTCGGTACGATCAAGGAACTGTTCCGTAGTCAGGAGGATGGAGTAGAAGCGTAGACGGAAGTCACTCTTGCCAAGCCAGCCCTTGCCTGAGAAGCGCATTCTGCGAACCTGATGCCCCTTAACAGCTAACCCTGTCTGCTCCGGGATTGCGCGCATAAGAGTTACCAAGCTATCGGTATCTCTCCATGCCTTGAAGTCTCCGGGTAATTGAAGGTCGGCGGTCCCTTTCAATACAGGTCTAATGCAGAGAATTTCTGGCTCAAGACCGTCTCTTTCAGTCAGTTGAATGAAGGCGTACGACGCCCAGTTCGTGAACATTATCCGCCTCCTTTCTATGACGCGAATGGGTCTGCCGCCACTTTACGGCACACGCTACTCATTGTCGAATGCAGGCTGAAACGGTAGGATACTCGCAATGGAATCGTTCTGGAAAAGCCTTCCGAGGCCTTTTTTCGTTCTCGCGCCTATGGCGGACGTGACTGACCCTGCCTATCGCGCGCTTATTGCTGCAAAAGGAAAGCCGCACGTTACCTGGACAGAGTTCGTCTCTGCTGACGGCCTGTACTACACCCGCGAGAAGAAGGGGATACCAGACGCTGAGAACCCACTTATGCGAGACCTCACGTTCACAGACGCAGAGCGCCCCATCGTAGCGCAGCTCTTCTCAAGCAATCCGGAGACCATGGCGTATGCCGCGAAGCTGTGTGCCGAGCTTGGCTTTGACGGTGTGGACATAAACATGGGGTGCCCCGACAAGTCTATTGAGAAGCAAGGGTGTGGCGCGGCTATGATTAAGAACCCTGCCAAAGCGAAGGAGATAATCGCAGCGGCAAGAACCTCAGGACTTCCGGTATCCGTTAAGACGCGTATTGGATACAACCAGGAAAGTATCGACGAGTGGTTGCCTCTACTTCTTGAAGAGAAGCTGCCTGCCCTCACGGTGCATCTGCGCACTCGCAAAGAAATGTCCAAGGTACCTGCGCACTGGGAGCTTATGCCACGAGTGGTGGCACTTCGGGACACGATTTCTCCAGAGACACGCATCATTGGAAACGGCGACGTGCTTGATCTTACTGACGCAGAACAAAAGATTGTTGAGAGCGGCTGCGACGGCGCTATGATTGGACGCGGAATATTTGGAAATCCGTGGGTCTTTGCAGGCCGCTCTATTGAGGACACCTCTCCTGAAGAGAGACTCAGTGCGCTCTCTGAGTTCGCACATGCATTTGAAGCTATGCAGCCAGCGAAGTCCTTCCATTTGGTACGAAAGCACGTGAAGGCATTTGCTATAGGGTTTGACGGAGCTGCTGAGCTTCGGTCAAAGCTTATGGACACTACCACTGCAGACGAAATGGATGCAGTCCTCACCGAATACCGCCTCTCCTAGCCACACAAAAGGGCTGGTATACTAAGCGGCATATGGCACAGCAGTCCCTCTATCGCGCGTACCGACCGCATTCGTTTAAGGATGTTGTTGGACAGGATCACATTGTTGGTCCTCTTGAGTCTCAGATTGCGGAAGGGAAGGTTGGACATGCCTATTTGTTTGCAGGGTCCCGCGGGCTTGGAAAGACCTCTATTGCACGCATATTTGCGCGTGCCCTTGATACCGACGAGCGCGACATTTATGAGCTTGATGCGGCATCGAACAACAGCGTGGAGGATGTGCGTACACTCAACGAAAGTGTGCACACCCTGCCGTACAACTCTGCGCGAAAGGTCTACATACTAGACGAGGCACACATGCTCTCAAAGAGTGCGTGGAATGCGTTCCTGAAGACTCTGGAAGAGCCTCCGGCACACGTGGTGCTTGTCCTCGCTACAACGGAGCTTGATAAGGTGCCCGATACGGTGCGCTCTCGGTGTCAGGTGTTCCAGTTTAGAAAGCCAACCCGTGCAGGACTTGCTGAGCTCGTGAAGACGGTAGGGAAGAAGGAAGGATACGCTATAGAGCCTGCTGCAGCTGACCTTATCGGCATGCTTGGGGACGGCTCGTACCGCGATGTGCTCTCGGTGCTCCAAAGCGCTCTTGCATCCTCTGTTGATAAGAAGCTCACACGTGCAGACGTTGAGAAGGCTACCGGTGCGCCTAAGCATGCGCTCGTGCATACGCTTGCGTCTGCGCTTTCAGAGGGAGACTCTGGAAAAGCACTAAATACTATACGCGCCGTGAGCGACCAGGGTATAGATATGGTGCTATACCTTTCGCTTGTACTCGAGTACGTGCGACAGATACTTCTGCTGCGACACGCACCTGAACTCCGGAAGAGTATTGAGGAGGAACTTGGAGAGGACGCACATGCAGAAGCTCTGGCACTTGCACAGGCAGAAGGTTCCAAGCTTACGCATGAGACTCTCAAAGTGTTCCTTGATGCGTCCGGAAGAATGCGTTTTGCACCTGTACCACAGCTTCCGCTTGAGCTTGCCGTGTTAGAACTTTCTCGTTGATTTCGTATGAAGCGAGCGCTCCGGTATCTGGGTCCGATACTCGCCATAGCGATTGTCGGCGCCGGGGCCTATGCGTTCACTGCGCATACAGACCTGCCGGTACTAGATAGATTCCAGGGTGCGTGTAGTGCACCGCTTCTGTACGGTATAGGAGTGTATGACCTAAGATTTGGTATTACGCGCGACGAGTTTAATGAGGCCATTGAAGCCGCCGCACAGGTCTGGAACGAAACGTCAGGGCGTACGCTCTTTGCGTCTTCAACCGCCCCCACCGTTACTATTAATCTCACATACGACGAGCGACAGCAGGCACTGGAGCTTGGAGGTGCTATTAGTGCAGAGCAAGAAGACTACGAGGCACTGCGAGACGCTATAGAACTCATGCGACAGCGCTACAGCGCCCTGCAGGCTGAGTACGAGACGAGTCTCGCCACCTTTACTGTTGAAGCAGAATCATACGAACAGGAGGTTGTGGAGTGGAACGAACGCGGGGGAGCGCCTCCCGGAGTGTATGCGCGTCTTGCGGTGCGTAAGGCGGCGCTTGAGGAGCGTCAGGCAGATCTAAACAGACAGGCTACGCTTATACAAAGTGTAGGGCGGGATATAAATGCACAGGTAGATACCTTAAACATGCTGGTGCGCCGGTTGAATGCTGATGCAGAGACGTTCAACGAAACGCTCGGACATGATTTCCATCAAGGAAACTATGTATCTACTGATACTGGAGGACGCATAACGATATTTACGTTTGAGGACAAGGCCGAGCTTACCCGTGTTCTGGTGCATGAGCTCGGACATGCGCTGGGTATTGGGCACGTGGAGAATCCGGACTCCATCATGTATTCGTACAGTATTGGAGAGACGCTTACTCTTTCTGAAGAGGACCTCGCGGCACTCAAAGAAGTCTGTGCGTTTTAAGAACCAAGCACATTTCCTGAACGAATCTCCCGGATGTCTTCCGGGTTTCTCGGCACAAGGGTATAGTGCGCACTAACAAAGCGCAGGTCTTCTCTAAGTTCCTTTGCTAAGGCGAGGGCCAACTCGCTCTTTCGAGCATTAACGGCGTCGGTGTCGTTTAAGCGTAGTGCCTCTTCCATGAATCCCATCATAGTGGCAAGGAGAGGGAGGTAATCGTCATTCTTTATATGGTACTCAATGCGTTCAGGAGTGTCGTTCAAGTACCACAAGCTAGAACGAATAATGTAGGAACCTGGGTCTTTGGAGGCGGGCATATGTGTCTCTATAAGGGATAGAGAGAAAGCATAGTCATAGAGAGTTAAAGTTTTGATAAAGTCCCTTGCGACAAAACAGGTTTGCATGCAGGATTAAGGCGTTCGCACTGGGAGATCGTCTAATGGTAGGACAGGGGCCTTTGAAGCCCTCAATCTAGGTTCGATCCCTAGTCTCCCAGCATTGATATACTAGAGACAATGAACAAATCCTTTGAGTGGTTTGAAAAACTAAAGGGGGCATGGATACGCAAAGATATTGAATCTATACAGGATCTCTTAGCAGACGACATAGCCTATTACGAAGAGGAAGGATCTCATCCCATGACAACATGGGATGAGATACGGAAAGTATGGAAAGAAATAGAAGAACAGAAGATTCTCAAGCTCCAGAACTCATCATTCCTAGGAAATGATGAAAACGGGACATGCAGGATTGATCTAGAGTATGTTGACTCAGAGGGAAAGAACTTCTCATATCAATGCACCCTTAGAGTGTCCTTAGATACTGAGGGGAAGGCAACAGAATTTAGACAGACTTGTATTGAAACCTGAAGAAGGCGGTTCCAACATCGTCCCAGACTGCCAGCAGTAAATAACCGAGAATCTGCAGTCCTGCTTTGTGCAGACTCTGCAGTCAAGGTACTGTAGCTACATGAACAGGCATCACGCCATTAATTACATCGAATTCCCTGCGGAGGATCTGGAGGCCGTTAAAGCCTTCTATATGAAGGTGTTTGGCTGGCAGTTCACCGACTACGGCCCAACCTACACTGCCTTTACGGACGGTACTCTCGACGGCGGATTCGAGAAAGGAACCAATCGTGGCAAAGAAGGTGCTCTGGTTATCCTCTACTCAAACGACCTCTCACAGACCCTTAAGGATGTAGAAGAAGCGGGAGGCGCTATTGTTAACCCGATATTCGATTTCCCGGGAGGAAAGCGATTCCATTTTACTGATCCTGCTGGCAACGAGCTCGCCGTGTGGTCTGATGCCTAATCTAACTGATATGTACGATGTAATTGTTGTTGGAGGAGGAGCTGCAGGCATGATGGCAGCCGGTATCGCTGGTTCCCAGGGGAAGAAGGTTCTTCTTATTGAGAAGAACAAGCGCCTTGGCGAGAAACTTTCTATAACAGGTGGAGGCAGGTGTAACATTCTGAACGCAGAGGAGGACGAGCGTCTTTTGCTTTCGCACTTTGGGGACAGTGCGAACTTCCTGCACTCTCCATTCTCGCAGTTTGGTCTTAAAGAAACCTACGAGTTCTTTGACAGTATCGAGGTACCTATCGTTGTTGAAGCAAAGAAGCGTGCATTCCCTGAGTCACAAAACGCAGAGGACGTAACGGCAGCTATGTTTGCCTACGTAAAGGAGCAGGGTGTTGATATAAAGGTGGGCCTTCCTGTTGCGCGCGTATACGCAAGCAACGGTTCTATTAAGAGCGTGCTCATGGGAGGAAAGGAGTACACCGCTACCTCCTACATATTCGCGACTGGCGGCGTGTCACACCCAGAGACTGGTTCAACAGGAGACGGGTTCCGTTGGCTTTCCGATCTCGGCCACACCGTTACCGATCCAACCCCAACTATTGTGCCGGTTAAGGTGCGTGAGACCTGGGCAAAGTCTCTTGCGGGCATCACCATTCCTGACATGAAGATGACGGTATATGTGAACGGCACAAAGAAGTTCGTCCTCAAGGGCAATGTGCTTATGACGCACTTTGGTATCTCGGGTCCCCTTATCCTTAACGCAGCAGGAAAGATTAGCGACCTCATGCAGGAAGGAGAGGTAACAGCGGCGATTGATGCGTATCCTGTTATGGATCTTGGTATTCTCGACAAGCATATTGCAGGCGTGTTTGATCAAAACAAGAACAAAGAGTTCCAGAACGTACTGAGGCAGATTGTGCCTGCGGGAACTAGTGACGCCCTCCTTACGCTCCTTCCGAACATAGATCGAGACAAGCGTGTGCACAGCATAACCAAGGAAGAACGCAGGCGTGTTGCAGAACTCCTTAAGGCACTCCCGCTTACTATAACCGGACTTATGGGACTTTCGCGTGCGGTTGTTGCGGACGGCGGCGTAACGCTAACCGAGATTGACACCAAGACCATGCGCTCAAAAGTTTGTGGCAATCTTTTTGTTATCGGAGATCTGCTTAACATCAAGCGACCAACGGGAGGATACTCGCTTCAGCTGTGCTGGACGACGGGGTATGTGGCGGGGATGAGTGCGTAGTTTGATACCTAGTTTGCCAGGAATTGACTTGCACTGAATTTAATATTAAATAAGCATAACGTCGTATTGATCATTCAAGCAGGTATACGGGTTAGCGACGTTACCGTGGATTCTGCTAATGAGGAGAGTTGCAGTGCAAACGCTTACATTGAAAGCTAAGAAAGCTAGCTCGACTGAGAGTCTAACCGGCAATCAAACCATTCTTATGGATGCTTTGGTGGCCAGAGAGGAACTGGGAGTTCGTGTGTATCGATTCTGGTGCACTGATCTCAGTACGAACAAGCGTTACGGTCTCGCCACAACCTCTAAGGACACCTGTCTGAGGATTTCGAGTCTTCTTGAAATGGGCCTTATTGCTCTCTGCGTTGAGATCGATACTGCCTTCCAACAAAACCCAGATGATAGTGAGCTGATGCTCAAATTAGTTTTCCCATCCGGAAACCTAGTTATTACCTGGGAATTGTACATAACCAAAGCGGAACGTTCAGCAACAGTTGATCAGCTTTACACCCTGACTCCTGCTCATTGATATAGTTTGTCTATCCTGCCGCCCCAGCTACGATGATTGGGGCGGTTTTGCATATATGGTTCCAGCATCGTCCCAGACTTGTGATTTTGAATTAGCCAGGCTTGCTCCAACCTCCCGCTTATCAATACGACACAAATAGTGTAGGATAGGAAGACTATGGCGCCGAACGCACCAGCAAAGACAAGTAATGGACCGCAAGAAGCGGTCTTGCGCTTTGAGGACGTCTCGTTCAACTACGGGCACAACTACCCTATTGTTACGGAGGTTAACTTCTCGTTGCGTAAGGGAATGAAGGTTACCCTCATGGGACAGAACGGTGCAGGCAAGTCCACTATCTTCAAGATGATCGAAGGGACGCTAAAGCCTGAGAGCGGAAAGATTCAGACGCCTCGCGGCCTCACCATTGCCCTTTCGCACCAGGTTATTGTGCCGGAAGACAGGGAACTTACCGTGCGTGCCTTTTTCGAGAAGCGTTTTGCCGAGAAGGTGTACGACATTGATCCAAAGATTGATGAGGTGCTTGAGGTGGTGAACCTCCATGCGCCGCATGATCGCATCATAAAGACCTTCTCTGGAGGCCAGCAGGCACGTCTTCTTCTTGCGTCTGCCCTTATTCAGGACCCAGACCTCCTTCTGCTTGACGAGCCTACGAACAATCTCGACACAGCCGGCATCGAGCACCTCACAAAGTTCCTCCTTACCTACGAGAAGACCGTTATGGTTATTTCCCATGACGCAGAGTTCTTGAACACGTTCTCGAACGGCGTCCTCTACCTCGATGTGCACACCAAGAAGGTAGAGCAGTACGTCGGAAACTACTACGACCTCCTAAACGAGATCTCAGCCCGTATTGAGCGCGAAAATCGCAAGAACGCTCAGCTCGAGAAGAAGATCCAGGACAACAAGGACAAAGCGAACTTCTTCGCACAGAAGGGAGGCAAGATGCGTGTGGTTGCAAAGAAGATGCGTGACGAGATTGAGGAGATGGAGGAGTCTAAGGTTGATGTCCGTAAGGAGGACAAGACCATTCGCCCGTTCGTTATTCCCGTACAGGAAGACATCGTAGGAGAGATTCTCACCATCAGCTCCCTTTCTATAATTGATCCGAAGACCCATCAGCCGAAAGAGAAGTCTGCAAACATCGTTATGAAGAAGAAACAGCATCTTCTTCTTAAGGGTCCTAACGGTATTGGCAAGACCACACTCCTTGAGTCTTTGGCGAACGGCACCGCTAAGGGCGCTGCCATAACGAAGAGCGTGAAGGTTGGCTACTACCGACAGGACTTCTCAACCCTTAACTTTGAGCACACGGTGCGCGAGTCCTTGCTTCAGGCAATGGACAAGCCAAACGAAGAGCAGATGCGCAAGGTTGCAGCGAGCTTCATCATAACCAGCGACTCCATCAACAAGAAGATTGGCGCGCTCTCTGAAGGACAGAAGGGACTTGTTGCGTTCGCGCGGTTAGTTCTCATGCAGCCAGGTCTCCTCATTCTCGACGAGCCAACCAACCACATAAACTTCCGCCACATCCCGGTTATTGCTAAAGCACTCGACCAGTACGAAGGCGCTATGGTGCTCGTGTCACACGTTCCTGAGTTCGTGGAGCAAATCCGGATAGACGAGGTCTTGGATCTCGCTAAATAAGCCACTCTAAGGATGGTGGGGATATCATTGACCCTTCAGAATTCGAAGAGTATAATGCTCGTATCACCACGAAAAGGACCCTTATGCGGCTCGTCCGCATCGGGGGCCTTTTTATTTTATCTGCAGAAGTTTTTTCTGGTCGTTAATATAAGCAATCGGCGCATTTGTTCGTTTCAATAGAATCGAACACTTCTTTGCAGGAGCAGGAGAGAGAATCCCGAGGAACTGGTTGCGTACTTGTAACTTCTTTACGAGTGGCGCATAGTCTCCATCGCTAGAAATTAGTAAAGCCTTCTCAAGTCGGTCTTCATACGCATCGTCTATGGCCTGCATGATTAAGTCAGTGTCACAATTTCCTTTAGGTACACCGCTACCTTGATATACAACCTCTTTAAAGACCAATGTAAATCCACATTCCTGAAAGTATGTATACAAATCCTTGTACTTTGGGATAAGTCCAATAAAAATATATGCGCGTTCTACTTTATATTTATCTGCAAGCCAGACCCTAAACTTTTTATAGTCCAGCTTCCACTGCAGATCTCTAATAGCTCTATCAAGATTGGCTGCGTCTATATACGCAATATTTATCTTTGCGTCACTTGATTCCATAGAACAATTCTATCATTTGCTCTTCATGTCTTGATGTAAGGGAGCTCGCACCTCGAGCAAAGGGAGTACACTTATCGCATGTCTTCTGATTGGTACGTCTATATCCTCACCTGCGCTGACGGCACCCTCTACACGGGCGTAACCACAGATCTCACGCGCCGCTTAGAAGAACACAACACGTCTCCAAAAGGAGCAAAGTACACACGCGTGCGCAGACCCGTAGTGCTTGTACACCAGGAAGCATTTGATACGAGAAGCGAAGCCTGCATCAGGGAAGCAGCTATTAAGAAGCTCACTCGCGAGGAGAAGATGGGTCTTTGCAAGAAGCCATAGATACGCACCTGTCCCCACATTGCCTTCCTGAAGTAGGGATACAATAAAGAGGTTACTTATTACGTATCTCTATGAAGAAATTCTTACAGTGCTCTTATATGGATAGCTGGCGCGACTACGCACCGCTCGTGCTTCGTCTTGCGGTGGGTGTCATCTTTGCTATGCATGGATGGCAGAAGCTCCAGGGTGGAATTGCAGGCACCGCAGGATTCGTTTCGTCTCTCGGATTCCCTGCACCTGAGTTCTTCGCAGTGCTTCTCATCGCTGCTGAGCTTCTCGGCGGTATCATGCTCATCGTTGGCTTCCTTACTCGTTGGGCAGCGAAGTCTCTTGTTGTGGTGTCACTCGTGGCACTCTTCATGGTGCACCTTCCAAACGGCTTCTTCATGAGTACCGGAGGGTATGAGTTTATACTGCTTCTTCTTGCAGGAAGTGCGTCGCTCGCGCTCTCAGGTGCTGGCAAGTGGTCCCTCGACCGCATCGTCTGGAAGGGATAGGTTCCCTACGAGTAGGAAAAGGCCCGTACACGGGCCTTTTCCTTTTAGTGTCTTTCTGGGTATATACTTTTCCGTATGGAAACAACACTTTTTCTGTCACAGGTACTCGGGCTCTTCCTTATCATAGTAGGTGCGGCGGTTTTGTATCGCAAACAGTACTTTGTACCGGTTATCGGCGAGTTTGTTGAGGAGCGTCTTACCCGCATGCTCATGGGTATTCTTGAGCTTCTTGCAGGTCTCTTCCTTGTTATTGCACATACGGATTGGAGCTCCTATGCATCGGGTATCATTACCGCTATCGGTTACCTTCTTGTTATTGAAGGAGCAGCGTATCTGCTTGTGCCAGATCGCATAATGTCGTGGATTATTAGAACCTTTAACGTGCGTATGTGGTATCACCTTGGCGGTACCCTTGCGATTCTCCTTGGTGTGTATCTCTGTCTCGTTGGATTTACGCTTATCTAACTATGGCCACTGCCTTTACGGAAACGGTATACGCCATTGCGCGCTCCATTCCTAAAGGTAAGGTTGCTACGTACGGACAGATAGCTCTACTTGCAGGGAGTCCCGGAGCAGCACGAGCGGTTGGTTTCGCCATGCGATGCAATCCGGATATTCCAAAGACCCCGTGTCACCGGGTTGTTGCAAGCAACGGCGCACTCACGGGATACAGTGCCGGACAAGGACTCTCCACAAAGCGAACGATGCTTCTCGACGAAGGTGTTTCCTTCAAAGGAACGAAGGTTAATCTCAAAGAGTCTCAGTGGCAAAAGGGTCTACGCTAGACCAAGGTCCGTAAGGAACTTCTCAAGCTCCTTCCCTTCAATAGGGCGATAGCCCCCAAGCTTCAAGGGACCAAGGCGCACACCCATAATGCTTGAGCGCTTCAGACTCTTCACTTCGTTGAAGAGGGCAACAACCATGCGTCGCACCTGATGTGGCTTGCCTTCCGTTAGGGTTATGCGGAAGCGGTCTGCGGCGAGCACTTCAACCTTTGCGGGCTTCGTCATATAGCCTTCGATATCTACCCCGGCTTCCATCTTCTCTTTGAAGGACGTGCGCAGAGACTTCTTTGTGGTTACATCGTACGTCTTCTCGTGTGCGTACTTAGGGTTCAACAGACGATCCGTTACGCGACCGTCGTTCGTAAGGATAAGAAGGCCGCTCGAAGCCTTGTCGAGTCTGCCAACTGGGAAGAGAGCAAGTCGCTTCAAGTCGCTTGGAAGGGAATCAAGTACGTTTAGTTCGCCTGTTGCTTCGCGGTGTGTGTCCATACCAGCAGGCTTGTTGAACGCTATGTACGCGTACGCCTTCGGACGCGTCTGGCCACGGAGCTCCACGGTGTCTGTTTCCTTCACCTTGTCTCCCAAAGCCGCTACCTGTCCGTTGATGAGTACCTTCTTCTTCTCAACGAGTACGTCTGCTTCACGACGTGTCGCGAATCCCTTCATGGCGAGATACTTGTTCACGCGCATCGGGAAGACCGCCTCAGTTGACTGAGACTCTACCTGCTTCTTCGGAGCACTTCTTCCTCGAGGCTTGTTCATAGGTCTACAGTACCGCACGTACGTACATTGGTATACTTCCTCCATGGAAACAGAACGGCCCAAAGTTGGCGTAGGGGTGCTTGTGGTTAAAGACGGAAAAGTCCTCATTGGCGAACGTCTCGCTAGTCACGGTGCCGGATCATACAGTATCCCAGGAGGACATATGGAATTTGATGAGTCTTTTGAAGATACGGCTCGCAGAGAACTGGAAGAGGAGACCGGCCTTACGGATGTAGAAATAACGGATTTGATATGCGTGAAGAACGATCGCGTATACGGAAAGCATTTTGTAACTATCGGTATGCTCGCCAAGTGGAAGTCTGGAGAACCTGTGGCCATGGAGTCAGAGAAAGCGCGCAATTGGACCTGGTGCGCGCCGGATGAGATTCCCGAGAACCTATTCCTTCCAAGTGGAGCGGTTATAAAGAGCTGGCTACAAGGGAAGATTTACATCGACAACCTTTAATATATGAATACCCCAAAGCCCGGCATCTACCATCACTTCAAAGACGCAAACAAGCACTACGAAGTAATGGGTATCGCTTTCCATACCGAGACCGAGGAGCCTATGGTGTTGTATAAGCCCTTGTACGAGACGGATCAGGCATTCTTCGTGCGTCCGCTTGAGATGTTTATGGGCGAGGTTGATAAACCGGAGGTGGAATATAAGGGTCCTCGGTTCATTTTTGTCCGGGATATTTAGTTCACGGGGCGTTCTCTATACACAGCTACCCTTGCGCTTCACTACGGGCGGGATACCATACACAGACGGATGGATGACTTTCTCAAGATGGATATTTTCTTCGGCGTGACCTCAGTCGCGGTTGTTGTGGTGTCCGTGCTCTTGGTGATGGTGCTCATTCGGCTCCTGCGCATTCTTAAGACTGTCGATGAGGTTTCTGAGATAGTCCAAGAAGAGGCGAAGGAGATCCGGGACGACATCCGTGAGGTGCGCGCGAACGTGAAAGCTGAAGCAGTGAAGGCAGGGCAGTTGCTCAGCCTTCTCACGGGCTTCGTAAAGCCTAAGTCGCGTCGCAAGAAGTCATCATCATAATCATTTCGTATAAATTCAGACGTATGGCAACTAAGAAGACCGTTAAGAAGGCACCCGCAAAGAAGAAGGGCATGAGCACACTTGAGAAGGTAGAGGTTGGTGCAGGCGTACTTGCAGCTGTTGCAGCTGCGGGAGCTGCAAGCTACTACTTCTATGGTGCAAAGGACGCTAAGAAGCACCGTAATGCAACCCAGAAGTGGGCAAAGGGACTCAAGAACGATGTTGTACGTGAAGCCAAGAAGCTTAAGAAGCTCGACGAGGCTGCAATGGCTGCAATCGTTGACCAGGCTGCACGCGCATACAAGGGACTTGATGACGTAACCCCGGGAGACCTCCGTGCCGCAGTGGGTGAGCTCAAGAGCAACTGGAACAAGATCCAGAAGGAACTTCGCTCTACTGCCAAGAAGGCAACCACGTCTGTAAAGAAGACCGTTAAGAAGGCAGCTCCGAAGAAGGTTGCGAAGAAGGCAGCTCCGAAGAAGGTTGCGAAGAAGGCAGCAAAGAAGTCTCGCTAGTCAGAAGGATAGAAGAGGAAAGCCCGTACCAGAGATGGTGCGGGCTTTTCATGAAGAAACCGAGTATTGGTCCTTGCCTAGGCGTGTGCGAGTATAGGAAGACCGCCGGGCTTAGTGTGCAAGAACTCTTGCTAAGAGTACGCCCGGCGGTACGTCATACCCTATGGACCAAGACGAGACAAAGGCCTATTTCCTTCAGATATACGATACCTACGCGGACGATATATACTGGTTTTGCTACCTTAGGGTAAGCAACCGGGAGCTCGCACAGGATCTGAGTCAGGAGGTTTTCACCCGCTTCTGGCAAGCCCTGCGGGAGGGTACGGTCATGCGTAGTGAGCGAGCGCTCCTCTACACCATGGCCCGCAATCTCGTTATTGATTGGTACCGAAAGAAGAAAGAATCCTCACTCGACGCACTTGCAGATGAGGGGATAGAATTCATGGGAGATGGCGCTGGCGACGTAACGATAAGCGCTGAGATGGATGAGGCACTTCGTGCCGTGGGAGAACTTGATGATCCGTCCCGCGAAGCCCTTCTTATGCGTTACGTTGAAGGCCTCTCGCCCAAGGACATAGCCGAGCTCACGGGAGAGTCTGCGAATGCTGTCTCTGTACGATTGAATCGCGCTATAAAGAAAGTGCGCACCCTGCTACATGCCGACTAACGACCCATCCCGTACTCCAGAAGATTTGATACACGACCTCAGAGCGATACGGCTCTCTGAGGACACTAAAGAGCGCATGCGCGCGGATCTTTCCTCGTATGCGGATTTGCATTCCATGGAGGCTAGTCCTTCAGAACCAGTGCGCTCTCCCTATTTCGGTCTCTTCGCACGCACTCGCAGCCTCTATGCAGGCACTCTCGCACTCCTCCTTATGGTTGCAGGAGGCACTCAAGCAAGTCTTGCAGCAGAGAACACCAAGCCCGGAGACCTGCTCTATCCTATAAAGGTAGCGATTAGCGAACCTATGGCGCTTACATTTGCGCTTTCTAGCGAGCAGAAAGCAGGACTTGCTGCACGTTTTGCGTCCCGACGTGTAGAGGAAGCAGCGGCACTTTCCTCAGAAGGAAAGCTTGATCAGGCAACCGCGGGAGACCTCGCATCGCGCTTTGATGCGCAGGTAGACCTGCTTGCGAAAGAGACAACCGCGCTTGAAGCTAAGGGCGAGATTGCAGTATCGCTTGCGGTGCGCACGGACCTCGAGCAAACCCTCACGGAGCGTGTGGAGAGCTTCTCAGCACACGGGGCTAGCGAGGAGAGCATGCTGAGCGCTAGGGCGGGTGTAGACGATAGTGCTGCAAATCAGTTTGCAGACCGTGTATTTGAGAAATCGAAAACCCTTGCTACAACTCGTGAGCGTCTTGAATCAGTCCTCTCCACAGCGGCAGCAAAGGAGAATGTCGACCTTGCTCTCTTGCGTAAGGATGACTCTATGGACGCAACGGCTGCCATGTCGAGCACACTCTTTTCAGCGCAACCTGCGAGCATCTCAGCGTCCTCTACCGCAACCACCACGGCAACCAGTACTCCAGAAATCGAAGAGGAGCCCGTGACAACACCTTCCTCGCGGTTCTTCGCGCCATTCTTCAACCGGTAACCGACATTGTGCCTAGAGGAATTCATCATTCTGATAGGTACGATTGTGTACGCTTCTATCCATGGGAACACTATTAAAACTATTCGCTCTTATCCTCGTTATCGGAGGAACGTTGGTATGGGTAAACGGGAGGTCTATAACTCGTGAGGTGGTGGATACCACAGAGCCAGTGCGTCTCTCCGCGTCCGCCATCATGGCAGAGCAGGATGCGGGGTATTTCGATAAAGAGGGCACCATTGTCCTTGATATGACACAGGGACAGGGAGGTACACCCTACATCCTGTATACCGACTATAACGATCAAGGAAAGCCTATGATTCGGACCAAGCGCTTGGTGTTTGCACACAGAGACGCATGCGCAGACGTGAACCTTCCGTGCGCAACCAATCAGCCGGGAGTGCCAGTACAACAGGACGAAAGCGTGCGTGTGGTGGGTATCGCGAAGAACGAAACAGTTGAAGTAACGGAGGTATACCGCCTCTAAGCAATGCATAAACGGTTAGTACCTCGTATACTCATCTTATGAACCGACTCTCATTCATACTGTTTCTCCTCCTCATGGTTGCTATTGGTGGAGGGGTTACGTGGTATCTCATTGATTCACGGAATGATGCGTTCGGCACCGTACCAGCTGCACCAACCACACCCCCAGAAGCGAGTGAGGGGCTGGCCATTTATACCAACGGTCCCTACGGCTTCTCCATCTTCTATCCTGAGGCGTCAGAAGTCTCCTATGTATTCGATGCGGGGTATCACGTAGGGTCTGCATGGCGGACAAATGCGCTTCCTGAGTCGGTAGGTAATCCGCTTGTTTCTATTGTTCCGTATGCGGTTAAAAGCGAGAGTTCCTACCCTCGGTATTTCAACGCTATGGTGCGTATTGGAGCCTCGAGCGACAAACAAGAAATAGAGCGATGCGAAAAGCCAGCTGAGGCACAAGGAGAAACTCCACTTCCCGACGCTACGATTAACGGGCGTGTGTGGAAAGCATTCTCCTTTGAGTCTGCGGGTATGATGCAGTACGCACGTGGCGTGTCGTATCGCACCGTGTTTGAGGACCGGTGTATTGCTATGGAGATGATTCAGACAGGATCAATCTACAGGGATGATGCAGTGAGTGAGGCAGATATTCCTGACGAAGCACTTGCACGCGAGTACAAGAAGCTCTCAGATATTGTCCAAAGTTTTACGTTCGCACGATAGTACACACCCCTCATGAAGGGCTCATCAAAGAACGGTATGCTAGGAGTATTAGTCGCCCGATAATCTGTACCCCATGTCTATTGTTCACTGGATAGTTTCTGCACTTGCCATTGGTATTGCCGCATACCTCATCCCAGGTATCGAGGTTACCCTCCTTGGTGCACTCGTCCTTGCGGTTGTGCTCGGCATCATCAACATGTTCTTGAAGCCGATTATTAACCTGCTCACCCTTCCGCTCAACATCTTCACTCTGGGTCTCTTTTCCCTCGTGGTGAATGCCCTTCTTATCATGCTCGCGGGTATGATTGTGCCTGGGTTTGTAGTGGCAGGGTTCTGGTCAGCGTTCTTCTTCGGTATTGTGGTTGCACTCGTGTCTGCACTCTTTGGTGCGGTTACGAAGCGATAATCCTCTCCATGTGTGCAATGAAGGCCCGGACGCAGTGTCCGGGCCTTCGTGGTATTAGCAGTAGCGTATGCCTTTGCGCTCAGCGATAAGGGTACGCCACGCTTCGCCAAGAACGCCTCCGGGCAGGGTATCGCTGAAGCCATACCCCTTCATGTCTTCCAAGGATAACCCTAGCTCAGTCATCCCTTTCTTTACATGGCCGTATATGAACCCCAGCACGCACTTAGTGCATGAGCTCAGATACAGGTTGGTGTGGTCTACGCTCTCAAGCTTTCCAGGTGCACGTTCGTCAAGCAATTGTGCACCCCTCAACACAAGTCTCAGTGCTTCTTCTCTTTCGTTCATTAACAGATCCCCTCGTTCAAAGATTCTGAAGGGACTATACCGTTATCCTAATAGAAGTACCAGAAATCTAGTGCGTCTATCCTATATACTAAAGGGAATGGAGGGACCCATACTACCCATCACCTCTCCGGAGGAGGAGTTACGCTTCTTGCGTGAGCAGATTTCTGCAAAGGAAGCGGAGCTTGCAACTCTGAAACGCGAGCGCCCACTCAAAGACATTGCACATGAGCGCATTCTGCATCACCGCATGTCAGGACCGGAAGGGACGCTTGCGAAGGAATATCAGATTAGTGACCGGGAGGCCACTACACATGCTGAAACTCTTACGCTCAATCTTGATCCTGAACAGAACGATGAGGCGATTGCGGAACTGCGCACTGTTATGGAGGAAAGGGTATACACAATGCCTTTACCATTCTTTCAAAGCTCAACAATGCGCACTTAGAGGACGATTTCCATCGTTTCCTCGTGCAGTACCTTGTAGCGGGTATGCAGGCTAAGGGTCTTGCAGAGAACCAGCCTGAATGGAAAGCGCTTCGCATGACTCTGTATGAGATTGCATTGCCTGAGGCCAACAGCAGCGAGGAATCTAAGGGTAAGGCCCTCAAAGAGCTCATCTCCTCTATGGAGCAGTTCTATTCAGGTATGCTCGCGGTTGAACATGCAGGACGAGGAGAACCCGCATACCTCACTCTTGAACTTGCGGTGCCTGTGGATGCCCCACACCTCACGTTTTATGTAAGCGTACCAAACACTCGGAGGGATCTCTTTGAGAACCAGCTGCTTGCTATATTCCCGAATGCCCGACTTCAGGCCCAGCCGAATGATTACAACGTCTTTGTGGAGGGCGGCGTATCTCTTGCGTCGGTTGCCACACTCAAGGACAAGGCAATGCTGCCACTTAAGGACTATCAGGATTTTGATTACGATCCCCTCAACTCCATCCTGAATGCCTTCGCTAAGATTGCACCAGAAGGCGAAGGTGCATCACTCCAGATTGTGTTTAAGCCTGCGGGGAATCACTACATCGAGCACTATAGACGCATTCTGCATGCGTTGCGTCAGGGAGAGCACCGTTCGCGTGCGTTTAGTTTGCCTGAGACCTTTGTGGGAGATCTCGCACGAGAAGCAGCGAGCCTTATCTTTACGAAGAAAAAGCAGACAAGCCAGGAGCCGATAGATCAGAAGGCGATTGAGATGGTTGAGAAGAAGATAGTCGCTCCGGTTATTGCAACGAACATTCGTCTGGTTACGTCTTCTGGAGATCAGGGACGTGCGCATCAATTGCTCACTGAACTCGAGTCTGCGTTCAATCAGTTTGATAACACCATGGGGAATCGTATTGAGTTTAGAAGGCCAAGTAAGGGAAGTCTAAAGGAATTGATGCGTGACTTCTCCTTCCGTCTGTATCGCGCAAGTACCAACCTCCCTCTTTCTCTTCGCGAGCTCACCACGCTTTACCACTTCCCGCCGTCTGGCATTAACTCGTCTCCACACCTAAAGCAGTCCAGGGCAACCGTTGCTGCCGCTCCTACAGAGTTGCCACGCGAGGGTCTGTTGCTTGGAAAGAACACGTTCCGCGGACAGGCAACGGATGTAAAGCTTTCAGACGAGGATCGTCTCCGCCACCTCTATGTTATTGGACAGACGGGCGCTGGAAAGACGTCGTTTATGAAAACGCTCATTGAGCAGGACATAAAGAACGGCGCAGGTGTCTGCTTTATTGATCCGCACGGCAACGACATCCTCGATATCCTTTCCATCATTCCGCCAGAGCGGTACGAAGACGTTATCTACTTCGACCCTGCATACATAGATCGTCCGTTCGGTCTCAACATGCTTGAGTACGATGTGCGTCGCCCGGAGCAGAAGTCCTTCATTGTGAACGAGATGCTTGCAATATTCCGCCAGCTCTATGGGGACGTACCGGAGTCTATGGGTCCGGCGTTCGAGCAGTACTTCCGCAATGCGACGCAGCTCATTATGGAAGACCCAGCGTCCGGTTCTACGCTTATGGACATTGGGCGCGTACTCTCAAATGCTGAGTTCAGGAACATGAAGCTCGCAAAGAGCAACAATCCGGTGGTTAACCAGTTCTGGAATGAGATTGCCACAAAGGCTGAAGGCGAAGCGTCTCTGCAGAACATCGTGCCGTACATCACGAACAAGTTCGACGAGTTCACGGGAAGCGACTTCATGCGCCCTATCATCGGGCAGCAAGAAAGCTCCTTTAAGTTCCGCGATGTTATCGACTCAAAGAAGATTCTCCTGGTTAACCTCTCTAAGGGAAGACTTGGCGAGCGCAATGCAAATCTCCTTGGCCTTATCCTTGTTGGGAAGCTGTTCATGGCAGCGCTCTCTCGTGCAGACTCTCCAGGAACTGCGTTCCCGCCGTTCTATCTTTACATCGACGAGTTCCAGAACATCACGACCTCGTCCATTCCGGGCATCCTCTCAGAAGCTCGCAAGTACAAACTCTCCCTTACCATCGCGCACCAGTACTTGGCGCAAGTGGACGAAAAGATCCGCGATGCGGTGTTCGGCAACGTAGGGTCTATGGCCGTGTTCCGTGTTGGACAGGAGGACGGGGAGTTCTTCGGGAAGCTATTTGAACCAACCTTCAAGGCTACTGACTTCACGAGTGTCGAGAATTACAATGCCTACCTGCGCATCCTCGCTAACGGCGTACCACAGAAGCCGTTTAACATTCAGACACTCCCGCCAACTAAGGGGAATCTTGCGCAGGTGGACGATCTTCGCGAGCTTTCGTACCTAACGTATGGACGGGACCGTGCTACTGTTGAAGCATCAATAAGGGCTCGTTATCTTTCTTAATTATTGCCTATGAGCGAGACTGGATTCCCACCACCAAAGCCACCAAAAGGACGCTCTCTAGAGTTTGAGGAGAAAAAGCAAGCAGAATTCTATGTACTGCAAGAAGCGGGAGAGCTTCCCACGGATAGCGACGGCGCACCTCTTGATTTCACAGGCTTTATGGAACGAGCTGAGGCTGAGCGTACTGCACCAGATCAGATGGTTCGAGAAGAGTTAGAGGGGGGTGCTTCAGTGCGTACTGCAAAGCACGCAGGACTAACGCCTTCGAGTCGCGGAGGGAAGACCGCAAAGAAGCCAGCGACAAAGAAGAAGACCGCAATGGAATCAAGCAGTAAAGTAGTTGACTCAAGTATTGTGGAGGGTATTGAGAAACTCCATGCTACACACGTAGCAACCGATGATCGCTCAAAGGAACTTCATTCCAGGTTTAGGTTGTTGAAGGGGGCGAATGCTTCTGCGGAAGCACTAAGCGCTCTAGAGGGATACGAGACCGCTAAGAGACAAGCTGATGCATTGCGTAGTAAGGCTGAGGAGGCACTACGTCAGGCTGAGAATGAGCCAGCAGAAGCAACGATGCAGGCCGCCGCTGCGAGTGTCGCTAAGGCGCAGCTCGCTTTCACGGAAGAGTTGCAAGCAGCTGAAGCTGCGCTAACAGCACTTGAGAGTGCACCTGCAATGGATCCTGCAACTGAGCCGTTTACGCCAAGAGAACAGCATGACGCATTGCGAGCCGCACTCGACAAGCCGGAAGATGTCTCAAAGCCCTCTACCGCCCCAGAAGAGCGTGCCCAAGTACAAGCGAAAGAGGCTGAGTACCTCTTGGCATACAAAGAGCTTGAACAGAAGCGAAGAATTTGGAACAGACTGTTCCCAAACAAGGAGCTGAAGGCTGAGACAGAGCGCGTTGAAGTACTGAAGGGCGAATATGATGCGCTTCGTGTGGCGTATGCGAATGCTTTGACTAACAATGTTTCTGAACGCGTAGCCGAGCGAGATGCGAATTTCGAAGAACACACAAGACAGAAGTACGACAGGCTCATTGCTTCAGACAAGATTGCGCGAAATGCAGACGGGACCGTGATGTCCTTCGAAAGGTTCCTTAAGCGTGCTGAGGCTCGCGCATACAGTACGCAAGAGCGTGTCTCAAGCTACCTCACGTATCGCAATGTTATACGCCCTCTAACAGAGAAGAAGCTTGCCGCACGCGAAGAAGCGCTCAGCTCTCGAGGAAAGAATGCTCTTGAGAAGGGTCTTGCGTGGTCTGGAAGACTTAACGTGGCTCTTGTAGAGAAGCATGGAAAGTGGGGAGCGCGTGCCATACAGGCGGCGGGTGGTATTGCGGTGGTGTCTCTTGGTGCGGGTGTACTTGGCGCCGCTGGGGTTATTGCGCCACTTGGACTTACCGCTCTCGCTATGGGTGGAGGAATTAAGTTCGCACGCTCGATGGCTGGGGCACTCGTGGGTGCTGCGGCCGGAGAAGGTGCCGGGGCAGTCTTTGAACTGTTCGGTAGGAAGGCTCAAGAGAAGGCAAGGCTGTCGCTCCGCAAGGCAGGGAAGAATATGGATGTCTCAAGCGGGCTAACACTCGATGCTCTTCAGGCAATGGACGAGAAGCGAGAGAAGCTTACTATCGATTCGTCTGAGATGGCCTTCCAGAGACGTAAGGTGCTCATCAAGGCCCTTACCGCTATGGGATTTGGTGCAGGAAGCGCAGCACTCCTTGCAGATCTGTCTGTTGTTCAAGATGCGGCTGATGCAGTACAGACAGGTAACGGAATTGACGCGGGTGTACGAGTTGAAGAGGCATCAACTCGCGACGCAGTGCCTACACCAAGCGCTGAAGCCTCGTATGTAACACCTACGGCTCCCGAGGGCATGCTTCGAACCGTAGAGATTGAACAGGGAGAAGGATTCAACCATTTGTTCACGGGCCTTCGTGAGTCTGGATTCAATGGTTCAACTCCAGTTGGAAACTGTCTCCTTAATGGAGAACTAACTCCCACACAGCTTTCTGATGCTATTGGTGCATTCGACCCGGTAACGGGAGAAAGTATGGTTATGGAAGTAGGCGACAAACTTGTTGTAGATGCTAAAGAGAACGTCTGGTTTGTTCGTGAAGGAGAAGTCCCACGACTTATTCTTGAGAACAATCCATCTGCATCCAACGGTGTTGAGGTACATGAGTTCCCTCCTAGGGAGGTTGCGCCTCCTGTCGCAAGTGCAGAGGTCGTGTCAAATGAGTCCGCAGCAGAACCGGTTGTTTCAGAGGCGCCTACACCTGACGCTGCTCCAGTAGAACCTTCTGAGGTGCGAGTGGTACCTGTGGACCGCTCGTTTGAGTATCAGGGTATAGATCCAGTAGTGGTGCCCGAGGTGCAGTCTCTTGATGTGTCTGCTCCAGAAGCTATGCCGTCGCCAGTATCCGTAGAATCTCAACCACAGGTGGCTGAGACAGAACCTGTACGCACAGAGATTGCTCCAGACAATACACCTGAGACTGTTAGCGGCAACATAAATGCCTATGGTGTTGATCTCAGTAAGCCTGATGTGTCTCTTGCAGATGGGAAGTACTTTGCGCATGGAGGCGCTGATAACGATGCGAACTATGCGCTTGCAATCGAATATGCAGAGAGAATTGGGCGCACCCAACCTGATACGCCGGTCTACTACATTGAGGAGAATATGACGGTCCTTGGAGGACTCGAGCGCATTGTGCGTGGCGTGGTGTTTGACCCGAACAGTAATGACGGTGCTGGTATGGTTGTGCCGTACACCGTGAGAGGAGGAATTGAGATACCGGTGCCCCCGATTCCAGGTCCTGAAGATTACCAGCCCATCCCAACCCGTCGCTAATCTATGAACACTACCCACACATCTAACGAGCTTTTGTCTGCGCTTGAACTTGAGACCCTTGCTCCCGAAGAGCAGGAGGCACTATTGATTGAGTTAAACGAAATAGTATTCCGTGGCTCTATGGTGCGTCTTATTGAGCGCATGGATGAGAAGTCGCGAGATGAGTTTGCGGCTCTTATGGACTCTGACGCAGACGAGGAGACCGTTGAAGCCTTTCTGAAGGAGCGTGTGCCAGACGCTGACTCAGCTGTGGCTGAAACCGTGGCTGAGCTCACGGATGATATACTTGCTGTCACCGGCACTAATAAAGAATAGCTATGAATGTCACTGGAACTGGAATTGCTGTAGCGCTCGCGGTTATCGTAGCGCTTGGCTTCCTTGCTCTTGGAACGCCAATGCTTTCCTCGTTCGGGGGTGTTGCCCCTGTTCAGGAGGAAATGACTGTCGGCACTACTACTATCAGCACTACAACCGCCCCTATGGATCTAGCACTTAACCCTTCTGAGCCATTGCCAACCGAACTCGTTGTTACCGACCTCGTTGTGGGCTCTGGTCCTGAGGCCACAACTGGCTCAACGGTATCCGTTAACTACGTCGGTGCGCTTCCAGACGGAACCGTATTCGATGCATCTGCAAACCATGGTGGAGCGTTTACGTTCCCACTTGGCGCAGGACAGGTTATCCGTGGATGGGATGAAGGGGTTAAGGGTATGAAAGTAGGCGGCAAGCGTCTCCTTGTTATCCCGCCTACACTCGCATACGGAAATCAGGCTGTGGGAGGAGTTATTCCTGCCAACGCAACTCTCGTATTTGAGGTTGAGCTCGTGAGCGTTCAGTAGAAGAATCTACATGTGAAAACCCCCCGAGTTTTTGGCTCGGGGGGTTTCGCAGTAGTGTTGTAGCGGCCTTACATCGGCACGATCGGAGTCGGCACGGGGGCCGACTCCGAAGGCAGGTCGTCGTAGCTGTCGTCGTCGGCGTCGCGGCGCAGGGTTTCGCCCGAGCCCATGGTGGGACGGGGAGCCCGACCGCGAAGCAGAGGACTGACCAGGACGTCACCCAGGCGACGATCGCCCACATCCGCCTTGTTCGCGCTCACCCAGTTGGACACGCAGGTGGAGTAGTAAATCCCTCGCGTTTGATCCCACATGGTTTCACCCGTGACAGCGGCGCTGGCTCCGAATGCGCCGCCGCCGGTGATGGCGTTGTTGGCGACGTCCGCGCCGGGAATCGCCGTGGCGATCGCCGCGTAGGCGAAGGCGCCGACGACCGAGAAGAAGGTGCCCTTTCCGAACTCTTCCCGAGCGACACGTTCGGCCTGTCGCACCTTGCGCTCACAGCGGGTTTCGATTTCCGCGATCATGACCGACTCGGTGCGGGTGAACGGACGATCCGGGTTGATGTGCCCGTTCTCGTCGAAGCCCGTGTAGATGTCGTAGGCGACGCCGACAGTGAACTCGACGTTGGACTGCTCCGGGGTGATTTGCCCCGAAACGGCGCCGTTGTAGTCGGTGCCGCGGAAGTTGTTCCCGGTGCTGCCGCAGGCCGCGAGGCTCATGGCAGCGATCGCGAGGGTCACCCCCCGCAAGATGGTGGTCTTTTGCATGGTGTGATTCCTCACGCTGGTGTGAACGACGGCGAATGCCGACGTTTAGTCCGCTTCAACACTATTGCGATGAAAAGGACTTTCTGGTCCTATTATAGGCACACAACACATATTTGTCAATAGCTGTATACGCCGTAGTTGCTTGCTCTATGGCCCAGGTACGGCTAGGGTGGGGTAATGAGACCGATAACATTCAATACACTTAAGAAACACGGGAATGCTCGTGCGGGTGTTATCCATACTCCAAACGGAGACATTCAGACTCCTGCCTTTATTCCCGTTGGTACCAAGGCTGGGGTGAAAGGCATACTCCCTGAACAGCTAAAGAGTATTGGTGCGCAGGCGGTGCTCGCTAATACGTATCATCTCTACCTTCAGCCTGGAGAGCAGGTTGTGAAGAACGCGGGAGGTCTCGGTACCTTTATGGGGTTCGAAGGACCTACCATGACGGACTCAGGAGGATTCCAGGTGTTCTCTTTGGGAGCTGCATTCGGCAGGACCATAACGAAGATCGCGAAAGGCGAGGAGAACGAGCGCGATCAGGGCGTAGCGGTCTTCGACGAGGATGTACAGACGCAGCACGGACAGCTTGCGGTTATAGACGAAGAAGGCGTTACCTTCACCTCACACCATGACGGCTCTCTCCACCGCTTTACCCCTGAGCGCTCCATAGAAATTCAGCACGCGCTCGGCGCTGATATGTTCTTCGCCTTTGACGAGTGTACGTCGCCAACGGAGCCGTACGAGTATCAAAGGGAAGCTATGAACCGCACGCACAAGTGGGCAGAACGCTCACTAAAGGCGCATCGGCAGAATATCGAAGCGAACAGGAAGCAGGGCATATTTGGCATTATCCAAGGAGGTCGCTTTGAAGACTTGCGTGAGGAGAGTGCGAAGGAGATTGCTTCAATGGACTTCGACGGCTTTGGTATTGGCGGGTCCTTCAGCAAGGAAGACATGATGGGTGCGCTCCAGGCGGCCGTTAAACATCTTCCAGAAGAGAAACCGCGGCACTTCCTTGGTATTGGGGAACCAGGGGATCTTCTTCTCGGTATTCAGGAGGGTATGGACACCTTTGATTGCGTTGCGGCCACACGGCTCGGCAGACACGGCACTATCTACACAAAGAGAGGCCCTATTCATATGAAGAAGGAGCAGTACTTAAGCGACTTCGGTCCGCTTGATCCAGAGACTATGGTGCCAGGCACCGAGAAGTTCTCACGCGCATACCTTTCGCATCTTATTCGCGCGAACGAGATTCTCGGACAGGTTATAGCGTCTATGCATAACCTCGGGTTTATTTTGCAGCTGGTTGATGGAGCGCGGGAGGCTCTGCTTGAGGATAGGTTTGAGGAGTACAAGGATACGTTCAACAAAGCGTATTACCAATAGAAAAAGCCGGGGTGCTGTACACCCCGGCCTTTTATGCGTCACACGGCTCGCAAGGAAGAGGTCCCGGCCTTCTGCATCACTTCTTGAAGCATGGGAACGAACAACACCGCAAACTTCTCGATGACCGCAAGTCCTTCCTGCGAATCCTCGACGTCTTCAGAAAGGAACTTGTCGACAAGATCGGAAACCTGAGGAAACACGGAGACTATTGAATCGTCTCCAAATCCTCGTACTGTGCGATCATCTGAAAGCGCGTTAACGATGAAGCCGATACTCGGCCACCTTTTGAGATTCTCCTTGTGCTTTGCCATCAAAGCCTTGAACGTTTCGCTCAGTTCAGACATCCCGTCTCTCCTCCAAAGGGTCTAGGAAGAACCTTACGGTCCTCTACGCTATTTGGCAAACAACCACTCCTTCTTCATTAATTCATCCACCACAGGTACACTGAACACCATTATGGCAACGTTCAAGATGCATTCTCCCTTCCCGCCCGCTGGCGACCAGCCGAAGGCTATAGAAAAGCTTACCGAAGGCATACAGAAGGGTATGCGACACCAGACCCTGCTTGGTGTTACAGGTTCCGGCAAGACGTACACCATCGCCAACGTTATTCAGAATGTAGGGAAGCCAACGCTTGTTATGGCGCACAACAAGACCCTCGCTGCTCAACTCGCGCAGGAGTACAGGGAGTTCTTTCCAGAGAACGCTGTGCACTACTTCGTCTCCTACTACGACTACTACCAGCCGGAGGCCTATATCGCGCACTCAGACACCTACATTGAAAAGGAGGCTCAGATTAACGCAGAGATAGATCGCCTGCGTCATGCTGCTACCCAGGCACTCCTCACGCGCAAGGATGTGATTATCGTAGCGTCGGTATCAGCTATTTACGGACTCGGTTCGCCTGAGAACTATGAGAAGCGTCACGTAAAGCTTTTGGTTGGCGGGGAAGAGAATCGTGCGGCACTTATCCGCAAACTCATTGGTATTTACTTCGAGCGCACTAACGCAGACCTTGAACCCGGAAAGATTAGGGCTGTTGGGAACGCTATAGAGCTCATGCCAACCAACGAACGTGTGGTGTACCGCATTCTCTTTGATGGAAATGAGGTATCTAGAATTGAATGCCTTGACCCGGTGTCTCGTGCGTTAACTGCTACACCTGATTCCCTATTCGTCTTCCCTGCCAAACACTTCGTAACAGACGAGGAAGGAAGGGCTCGTGCAATTGAAAGCATCAAGAATGAGCTCGAGGAACAGCTTGCAGTCTTTAAGCGCGAAGAGAAGGTACTTGAGTATGAGCGCTTGAAGCGCAGGACTCAGCACGATCTCGCCCTTATACGAGAGATTGGCTACACCTCAGGTATTGAGAACTACTCCCGCCACTTTGATGGACGAGAGCCTGGAGAGGCGGCACACACCCTGCTTTCCTACTTCCCGCACACCAAAGAAGGAAAGCCTGACTTCCTTACGGTTATCGACGAGTCTCACGTAACCGTTACGCAGGTTGGGGGTATGTATGCGGGAGACCGTTCACGCAAAGACGTGCTCGTTGAGCACGGATTCCGTCTGCCGTCCGCCAGAGACAACCGTCCCTTGAAGTTCGACGAGTTTGAAGAGCGCATCGGCCAGACTATTTACACCTCAGCTACTCCTGGAAAATACGAGATAGAGCACAGTGTGGCGCCTCACGGGCAAGTTGCAGAGCAGATTATTCGTCCCACAGGACTTATTGATCCGGAGCTTACGATTAAGCCCATTGTTGAGAGTGGAGACTATAAGGGGCAGGTAGCTGATTTCATACGGGAATCAGAGATCGTTATTAAGCGCGGAGGACGCGCGCTTGCCACCACCCTCACCAAGCAGATGGCAGAGGACCTTGCTGAGTTCCTCAGAGAGCGTGGCATGAAGGCCGAGTACCTCCACTCAGACGTGAAGACCATAGACCGCATCGATATCCTTACGGCATTCCGTAGGGGAACGTTCGATGTGCTTGTGGGTGTGAACTTGCTTCGCGAGGGACTCGACCTGCCTGAGGTTGAGCTTGTGGGTATTCTTGACGCAGACAAGGAAGGATTCCTTCGCTCTGAGACCTCGCTCATCCAGACTATTGGACGCGCAGCACGCAACGTACTGGGCACGGTTATTCTCTATGCCGACGTAATGACGGGCTCTATGGAGCGCGCCATTGGAGAGACTGAGCGCCGAAGGAAGATTCAGCTTGTCTACAACGAGAAGCATGGCATCACTCCTCTCACTATTAAGAAAGAGATACGCGACATTGCGGAGTCTATGCGTTCAGAGCATCAGAAGACGGTGTCCGGACTTCTGCAGCTCGATGGTGCGCTGTATAAGGAAGACCCTGAAGCCTTTATGAAAGCAAAGCGCCAGCAGATGGCAGATGCGGTAGAGGCGCTTGATTTCGAGACTGCGGCAATTCTGCGTGACGAGATCTACGCGCTTGAAGGGAAGGATATTCCTGAGAAGAAGCGTCCCGCAAAGAAGCCTAGTGCAAAGCGTCGTGGACGCTAGGGGTGCGTGCTAGCATACGGATATGACCATACGGCTTTTCATGGCGTTCCTCCTTACGGGAGTGTTTGCAGTTTCTCTTGGAAGTATTGCATTCACTGCTTTTCTGCTTTACAGCGAGCTGGCACCGCTTTTGGTTGGCATAGAGAACAACCAGGCACTCGTTGATTTGGTTATTACCACCTCCATTGTCTCGTTCGTACTTGTCGCAGCACTCCTCGCTCTCTTGTTCTTTATGGTGGGGAAGTTTATAGCGCACCCTATATACACCATAACTAAGGGTATGCAGACGTTCTCTGAGACGGGGGTGAAGCCAGAGCCCATGCAGGGCTGGACGCCAAAGGAGGTGCGTACCCTTTCGGCAGCGTTTGATACGTTCACGGAGAGCGTAGACGAAGTACACAAACACGATACAGAGATTTCCCGCGTGAAGTCTGACTTCATTTCAACCGCTGCACACCAGCTCCGCACTCCCCTTACCGGTATTCGTTGGGCACTAGAAGCGCTCCAGATGGAGCAGTTAACCGAGAGCCAGAAGTCTCTGGTTGCGAGCGCGGTTGAGAAGAGCCACCAGCTTGTGTCGGTAGTTGGAACACTCCTTGATATTTCAAGCATTGAGTCAGGGAAGTACAAGTACACTATGCAGAAGACGCAGCTCGACGAGATTGTTACGAGTGTCGTCACTGACTTCCAGGAGCTCGCAGGAAAGATGCAGGTCTCTTTGCTCTTTGAGAAGACGGGAGAAGCAAGCGCACGGGTAACGGTTGATAGGGAGCGCATACGGTGGGTGCTCAACAACCTTGTCGAGAACGCCATTCGCTATACGCCACCAGGAGGATCTGTGCGAGTGACGGTAGAAATAGTTCCAGGGCGTGCTCTCGTGCGTGTGAAGGACACGGGTATTGGTATTGCGCCTGAAGACAAGGGGAATATCTTTGAGCGCTTCTATAGGGCACCAAACGCTATAGCCAAAGAGAACGGCGGGAACGGTCTTGGGCTCTATATCGCTCGCACTGTGGCCACAGACCACGGGGGAGATCTAGCCTTTGAGAGCAATGGTACAGGGCTGGGGACTACGTTTGTCCTCTCTCTACCGCTTGCGGGCTAGGTGCTATACTTTTCTTATGCCTGACACCAAATTCATCCTCGTGGTTGAAGACGACCCTGTGCTTAAAAACCTGCTTGGCCACACGCTAGCGGGCAAGTATCAGACGCTCTACGCCTCAGACGGAAACGAAGCACTCGCGCTGTTTGAGACCAACAAGCCGGTGCTCGTGCTTCTTGATCTTATGCTTCCAACTATGGACGGCTTTGCGGTGCTTTCCTCTATCCGTGGCCGAGCCGACGAGCTCAAGTCCACCCCTATTATTGTGGTATCAAACCTCGGTGCAGAGGCTGATATTGAAAAGGCAAAGACTCTTGGTGCTAACGACTACCTCATTAAGGCTGAAGTTGCCGTTGAGGAGATTGTTGCGAAGATTGAAGGGATGCTCGCTGCAGCATAAGGGAAAAAAGGTAAAAGGCTTCGCCTGTTTACGGGCGAAGCCTTTTTGCTTTCAGGTGCCCCACATGCCACTTCCTGCAGTACGGACACTTGTACTCGTGCAGATTAGGTCCGGTGCGCTTTGCAATGCGTGCAGCAGTTGCTTGGTTTGCATGCTTCACTTTGCGCCAGCAGGTACGATGCCGGATCCAGAAGAAGTGGACGATGGGGAGGTACTGAAGATTGAACATAAGAATAGTCTCCTCTCTGTGTAGACCTTCGCACACAAAACGTGTGTACGCTACTCACAAAGCCTTCAGGTACATAATGTGATACATTCCTAGGGTACCTGCCCCGACACGGGCAGGGCATTTCTATACATGAAGAAGGTCACCAAGAAACACGAACAACACATAGGCGAGGACTGGATCCGCGTGAAGGGTGCGCGTACCCATAACTTAAAGAACATCAGTACCGAGTTCCCTCGGGGTGCCATGACCGTTGTTACGGGACTCTCGGGCTCCGGAAAGTCTTCGTTCGCCTTCGACACTATCTTTGCTGAGGGACAGCGTCGCTATGTAGAGTCTTTGTCTGCATACGCCCGCCAGTTCTTGAACCAGATGCAGAAGCCTGACGTGGATGAGATAACGGGACTCGCGCCGGCTATTTCCATAGACCAGAAGTCTCGTTCTAATAACCCGCGCTCAACGGTTGCTACGGTTACGGAGATTTATGACTACCTTCGCGTGCTCTACGCACGTGCAGGACAGCCGTACTGCATCAACCATGATGTGCCTATCGAAAAGCTCTCAAAAGAGGAGATGATCCGCATGGTGCAGGAGAATATTAAGAAGCGTAACGATACGCGCACAAAGGAAGAGGTTATGGGCGTTGCGGTTGATAAGACGGCGATAACTATCTATGCGCCGGTGGTGGTTGGTCGCAAAGGTGAGTACTACCAGCTCCTCTATGATCTTCTCGGAAAGGGATACGAGAAGGTGCTTATAGACGGGAAGCCACACGCGCTTCGCGAGAAGGTAACACTTGATCGCAATAAGCGTCATGACATCGACGCAATTGTGGATTCTATCTACGTCTCAGACTTCGATAGGAGTCCGGACGCAGCTAAGGAGCGCCTCTCAGAAGCCCTAGAATTGGCTCTCAAGGAGAGTGACGGGCTCGTTAAGATAAAGCACGCAGACGGCTCTATGGAGACCCTCTCAGCTAAGTTTATCTGCCCTATAGACGGCACGTCCTTCCCAGAAGTTGAGCCACGTCTCTTCTCCTTTAATAGTCCGTATGGTGCGTGTCCAAACTGTAACGGTCTTGGTACGAAGTCTCTGTTCTCGGACGAGGTGTGTCCGGTGTGTGAAGGGAAGCGTCTGCGTCCTGAAGCGCTTCGTGTGTACCTTTCGACTAAAAAGAAGATGAACGTGAACGAAGACGAACTCACGGACGTAGGTACAAACATCGTGGACTTTGTGGGCATGTCGATTAAAGAAGCGAAAGACTTCATGGATACGCTCGTGCTCTCTGAGATGAAGTCTGAGATTGCGTTCCCGATTCTTCGCGAGATTACGGCACGTCTTGATTTCATGTTGAACGTTGGACTCGACTACCTCACCCTTAACCGCTCAGCGGCTACGCTTTCAGGTGGGGAAGCACAGCGCATTCGCTTGGCGTCTCAGCTTGGCACCGGTCTTGTGGGAGCACTCTACGTGCTTGATGAGCCGACGATTGGTCTGCATCAGAGGGACAACGAGCGCCTTATTAATACCCTCCTTACCCTTAAGAAGCTGGGGAATACGATTCTCGTGGTTGAGCATGACGAGGACACTATCTACGCCGCTGACTACCTTCTTGATATTGGACCTGGAGCGGGAGTCCATGGAGGAAACGTGGTGGCAGAAGGATGGCTCGACGACTTACTCACCGCGCCAACCAACGAGAGCGGTTCAACTACCCTCTCATACCTGCGTGAGGAAACCCGCGTAGAGCTTCCGGAAGAGCGCCGCACCAGTCAGAAGGGCTCTATTAAGATAAAGGGTGCAACGCTACACAACATCAAGAACCTGAACGTTGAGGTTCCTTTGGGCAAGCTCGTCTGTATAACGGGCGTATCGGGCTCTGGGAAGTCCACGTTCCTCTACGACATTCTGCACAAGAATGTTGCCGCACGTTTCTCACGCCGACAGAGCGAACCTGAACACTGCGCAAGCATAACGGGAACCGAGTACTTGGGGCGCGTAGTGCTCATAGACCAGTCTGCTATTGGCCGCACGCCGCGCTCAAACCCTGCAACCTATACAGGTGCGTTTACACATATTCGTGATCTCTTTTCTGCGTCTAGCGAGGCGAGGGCGCGCGGGTGGAAGCCAGGACGCTTCTCATTCAATGTTGCGGGTGGACGCTGCGAAGCGTGTCAGGGCAATGGGGTTATTGCAGTTGAGATGCACTTCCTCCCAACGGTGTATGTAACCTGTGACGTGTGTAATGGTACACGCTATATGAAGGAGACGCTTGAGGTTACGTACCGCGGCAAGAACATCTACGAAGTGCTTCAGATGACGGTTGAAGAGGCCGAGGTGTTCTTCAAGGATATCCCTGCTATTAACGACCGCCTTGAGAGTCTTAACTCTACGGGCCTTCAGTATTTAACCCTGGGACAGAGTGCAACGACCTTGTCTGGAGGAGAAGCACAGCGCGTGAAGATTGCGTCTGAGCTGTACCGTCCTATTACGATGAAGACGCTGTATCTTCTCGATGAGCCTACGGTTGGTCTTCATTACGAAGACGTACGCAAGCTTATTGAGATCCTGCAGGAGTTGGTGCGTCGCGGAAACACCGTTGTGGTGATTGAGCACAACCTCGACGTTATTAAGTCTGCAGACTATCTCATAGACTTTGGTCCGGAAGGAGGCACCGGAGGCGGAAAGATTGTAGCGAAGGGAACGCCTGAGGAGGTTGCGGAAACCGCCGGATCCCACACGGGAACGTACCTCGCAAAGCTTCTTAAGAAGCACCAGAAGCCGGTTAAGAAGTCTTAGGGGATAGTGCGCTTATGCGCGTGCTACACTTAGGCTTTAGATACATTGTCCTTGGGAGGGAAGCATCATGATGGATTTAGCATCCATTGAGAACCTAGACTGCCAGAAGATCGCGGAGGACGTGTCGCAACGCAAGAACCTTCTTCACGGTGTACGAGCGTTGTTCGCAGAAGCGAGCGCCGTTGGCTGGGAGAGGGACGCGTCTGACGCAGACCTCTTCCTGTTCGCGCTTGCGAAATACAGGTGCAAGCCAGTTAGCGATCCTGAGCTCGTAAAGATTGCGGCAGCCGATTTCGAAGCTTGGACCTTGCGTGCAAGGGTTCCCTACTACATTTGTTCCTATTACAAGGAGCGGCTGAGAAAACTGCATTTAGTGGTTGCTTGAGAAAGCGGGTCCAAGAGTTTGGACCCGCATTTCATTTACGCAGCACTGTTGGGCCGGTAGGATGTATCTATGGAACGCGCAGACCTCGCCAAGTTTGAACTCCCGGATTGTCCGGGGGTGTATTTGTTTACGGAAGGCAAGGGACGGTCTAAGAAGATTCTGTACGTAGGAAAGGCAACCTCGCTTCGCGATCGGGTACGGTCTTATTTTGATATAGAGCTTATTGCTACTCGTGGCCCGCGTATTGTGGACATGGTTACGAAGTCAGACGGGGTTATGTTTGAGGCAACACCAACCGTACTTGAGGCGTTGGTGCGTGAGGCGGCACTTATTCGCGAGCACCTGCCACCGGCTAACTCCATGGGCAAGGACGACAAGACCTTCCTCTATGCGGTTGTTACAGACGAAGAGATACCTCGTGTGCTTGCGATACGTGGTGCGGAGCTTGATATGAAGGGGAAGAAGGTGTTGCTCACGGGACTCAAACTCAAAAGCATCCATGGACCGTTTCCTTCGGGATACCAATTGCGTGAAGGTTTGAAGCTTATACGCCGCATCTTCCCTTTCTACGACACCCAGAAGCCCGTAGGAGACGGGAATAAGCACCTACAGGCCAAGGTTGAGTTCAATAGGCAGGTGGGTCTCTATCCGAAGGATATGGCACGTTCTGAGTACATGCGCTCCATTAGGAACGTATCGTTGTTCCTCTCCGGAAGGGTTAAGGCGCTACGCGCTCAACTTACGCGTGACATGCATGCGTTTGCGAAGAAAGAGGAGTTTGAAGAGGCTGCGCAAATACGACGCCAACTCTTTGCGCTTGATCATATTCAGGACGTATCGCTTATCAAGGAAGATCGTGGTGACGATCAGGGTCCACGTATTGAGGCCTATGACACTGCGCACTTGAGCGGCACTAATGCGATAGGTGTTATGACGGTTATTGAGAACGGCTCTGCTGTTAAGAAGGATTACCGTACCTTTACGATTAAAGGCACGGGAGGCAAGTCCCTTAACGACGACATCGCCTCTTTGAAGGAGATTCTTTCGCGTAGGCTCGGGCACTCAGAGTGGCCGCTACCGAAGGCATTCGTTGTAGACGGAGGGAAGACGCATAAGAAGGCAGCAGAGGATCTGTTGAAGGAAGTAGGGATTGGATTGCCGGTTGTTGCGGTTGTGAAAGATGAAAAGCACCGACCACGTGAAGTGCTCGGAGGACTACGTGCGGGCGTGTCTGATGCTGACGCGGTGCTCGCTAACGCAGAGGCGCATCGGTTCTCTCTTTCAAATCATCGAAAGGCTCGCACACGAGCAATGCGCAAGAGTACGTAGCTTCCTTGTGTACTCGTACTGATATACTCACTCTATATGCGAGGCACCGTTGTTGGCGTATTGCGAGGAGGTCCTTCCAAAGAGCACGAAGTGTCTCTGAAGACTGGGCATGCCATCCTCACGAACCTGCCAGAGGACCGGTATACAACGCGTGACATCTACATAGATACAGAAGGTGTGTGGCACGAGCGTGGCCGTCCTACGTCCCCTGGCCGTGTGTTGCCCTCCTTAGACGCAGTTGTCGTGGGTCTTCATGGGGAATACGGAGAAGACGGGGAAGTACAGAAGGTGCTCGAGCGGTACGGGGTTCCGTATACCGGGTCTGATCCCTTCGGTTCGTACCTGGCTATGCACAAAGTGCTTACCAAGGAACGTGCAAAGGAGCTGGGGCTTCTTACGCCGAAGTATCGCTTCGTTGAAGTGGGTGCAGACACCGAGGCTGTTGCTATGGAGATTACGCGCTCCTTCCATCAGCCGGTTATTGTAAAGCCACTTCGTTGGGGATCGTCTGTGGGCATTAGTATCGTAGGAGGGTTTAAACCCGTCCATGACGCTATAGACGCGCTTCTTGAAGCAGGAAGCGGAGGAGTGCTTGTGGAGGAGCTTATACGGGGCACCGAGGCTACGGCTGGAGTTGTGGAGGGTCTTCGGGACGAAGAGCTCTATGCACTTCCGCCTATAGAGATAGTGCCCCCGGAGAGGGACTTCTTCTCGTATGATGCGAAATATTCAGGAAGCTCGAAGGAGATTGTGCCGGGGCGCTTCTCCCGCTCGGTGTCTGAAGAGCTCATGCGTATGGCGCGAGTTATGCACCAGGGACTCAATCTCAGACACTATTCCCGCTCTGACTTTATGGTTACCCCCAAAGGTATCTACTTCATAGAAACCAATACCCTCCCGGGCATGACGTCTGAGAGCCTATTGCCGAAGTCCCTGGCTGCCGTGGGGGTATCCTTCCCGGACTTCCTTTCCCACCTAGTAGACCTTGCTCTAACGGGAAAGAAACGCTAAAGTTCATGAGTTCCCGAAAGGGCCGTTAGCTCAGTTGGTAGAGCATCTCATTTGCAATGAGAGGGTCGCAGGTTCGAATCCTGTACGGTCCACCGTAGAAGAGTCAACAGCCGCAAAGCCTTCAAAAAGCCTTGCGGCTGTTGGCGTTTCTGCGGTTCGATAGCCATCTTTTTTGCTATACGTCAGTTTAGCGTCAAAGATAAAGAAAAAGAGCTCATGCTGCTCACGTACAGGCATGTCTTTCCAGACAGAATAAGGACTTCTGACCAAGGTAGTAGCCTTCTTCAGGGCGGTTCGACAAGGAACTTCTAAGTCTACGCTTGAGAGGAACAACAGGAAGGAGTTTTAGCCTTTTATGTTGTTAAGGCTGACTAGTGCGGTTCCAACATCGTCCCACACCCCCAGCAATAAAATCTGATACGATTAACCCAATGAAGCCAACATCCCTTACATACCTCGAAGATATGAGCCTCTTAGCTCTTGAGGCTGAGGTTCTGGCAGTTGAAGAAGAGGAAGGAAAGACGGTGGTCGTATTGGATCAGACTATCTTCTACCCTCAAGGCGGAGGACAGCCTTTTGATCAGGGCTTTATACGTTCTGCGTCTGCTGTATTCAAAGTAGAAGAAGTGAGGTTCGTTGATGGAATCGTGAAGCACGTGGGAATGTTTGAGCAGGGCAACTTCTCTGCAGGCGAAACAGTTCAGTGCGAAGTAGATGCCGAGAGACGGCTACTTCATGCACGCTTGCACTCTGCAGGGCACGTCGTTGATCTCGCGCTCCTAGAGTTTCCGAACATTCATTGGAAGCCCGGGAAGGGCTATCACTTCCCGCAAGGACCCTACGTTGAATACTAGGGAGACATAGAGGAGGCAGGAGACATTGATACATTCAAGAAAGCTCTTGAGGAGAAGTCGAACGAAATCGTCATGCGTGCAGATGCGGTTTCCATACAGTTCATGCCGAAAGAAGAGATGCATACGGTCTGCCAAAACGTGCCCGAGTATCTCCCAGAAGGAAAGCCCGCGCGAGTGGTTATGTACGGAGCAGCAGGCATTCCCTGCGGAGGAACTCACGTGAACAATCTAGGAACTATTGGCACTATTACAATCCGAAAGATTAAGAAGGAGAAAGACGCGATTCGTGTGTCGTACGCAGCATAACAAAATATGAAAAAGGTATTTTTAATCCATGGTTTCGAAGGCAGTCCTAATGGAGGATGGCGGCCATGGCTTATGGCTGAACTTGATAAGCAGGGCATATATACCTGTGCTCTTGCTATGCCCTCGCCTAACAAGCCTGAATCAAAAGACTGGGTTAAAGAGATTTCGAGACATGTTGAATCAAATACCAAGGACCAGGTATATCTGGTCGGCCATAGTCTGGGAGTACCAGCAATTCTGCGCTATCTCGAAAAAGCTCCAGGAAAGCAAGTGCGCGGTGTCGTTCTTGTTTCGGGTCCGGTCTTCAAAATCACGAAGAAAAAGGTCGCTAGCTTCCTGAATACACCCTTTAATTTCAAGACTATAAAACAGAAGGCAGGAAAGGTTGTTGTTATACACGGCGATACTGACCGAAGTGTACCGATAGAGCAGGGGGTCTTTCTTGCTAAAGAGTTGGATGCTGAGCTGGTCATCGTTAAGAACGGCGGCCATTTAAATGGGGCGGCGGGATGGAATACATTGCCCCATGCGCTTAAAGCATTAACTAAAATAATGAGATAGCCGTTTGAATAATATCGTGCCAGACGGCCAGCAATCTTTAGCTCGACAATTAGGGCGATGAGGTATACATTCCCAGCAGATACATCTCGGAAACGGAGACTGATATGCTGAATCGTGCACAGTACGTTCTAACCAACACCCAGGTTTTCGCTCGCGCCATGGTAGGACTGCTTTCCTTCGAGAACCTGAGGGAGTTCGCTGAACATGCGGAAGATACCGCGCGTGAGAAGTCGCGAGAATATACCCGTAAAGTTCTCGGGGATGAGCTGGTGCTGACCAACCATGGAGACCATGTGCGCCGACTCGCGAGTCATATCATGCGCCTTCGTGACGAGCTTATTCCGGCACTCGACATCGATCGCAGGAATCCGGCCCTTCACACCGAGGCCGTCTGCGAGATGGCGTTTATTCGGAGCGAGTTCGAGGCGATGGATCTTCGCCTACAATGATCCTTGGGCCAGGCGCGGAAGCGTCTGGCCTGAATCTTTATAAAAGTTCCAACATCGTCCCAGTCTCCCAGACCTTTTCCATTTACCTTACTAATTCTAATTCTCTATTGTGGGTACTCTAAGTCTAGAGAACTAGGCGTTTCCAAGTGCGTTTTGTAAGGCGGGGCTTGATTGATAGTAGTCCCAGAACCGAGTTAGGTAGCTTTTAAGTGAGTTCAAACTTTTGTATGCTATGTCCACACTAGAAGACAAAAGACGCTCAAAAGGCGTCTTTTGTCTAATTAACCCCCGCCCACAAAGAATTCCGAATTGTGATTTGAAGTGCTTTGATAATGTAAACTTAAACAAATGAGTACGGGTAATAAAGAAATGTTTAAAGAACTCTGGAATAACTTCTTTAGTCATTTGTATGAAACCAGCACATATTGTGAACTTTTATTTTGTTGCGCTCTTTCAAAAAGTAGAGTGTATCTGGGAGAGCAAGATGCAAAGCACAATGTAGAAGTAATGGGTAAATATAATTATTTCTTTCGCTCACTAGAACATGGCATTTGTTACGCTACAGTACTGTCCGTAACACAGATGTTTGAAGACGGAAAGAATAAACAAAAACGCACTCTCTCATATCTACTGGATGAGGCAAAGAAGTATAAAATAAATAGAGACAGCGAGTTTGAGCAACTCAAGATAAAGCATTCAAGATCGTTGCAACTTTTGAAAGATGCACGAGATACATATTTTGCACATCGGGAGAAGAATTACGTGCTACCTACTATTCCATCGAGCAATAGTATGTATGAGTTAATTAACGATGTCGCCATCCTTCTGAACTCGATAGGAAGGGATTTTGATGATGGAGGAGTATCATATTGGTGGAAACCTGAAGAGCCAGGCTGGAAAAAGGAAATACAAAGAGATTTCCAGCTCTTGTTGGATAACTTATACAGAGGAGAAGCAGTACGGCTTGCAGAAGTTGAAGTAATGTATGGCCGAAAGCTCTATAATGATGGCAAGCATGATCCTTTATAATTAGGGAGTTTTCTTGAGGAAAGGGATGCTACTCTTATCTACATAACCCCGACACTATGCAAACACTCATCCTAGCCACCATCGCATTCCCAATAATGATTATCGTCGACCTCATCTGGATCGGTGTGGTTGGCGCTGGCTTCTACCGCTCTCAGCTGGGCTCTATGCTCCGTCCTGACGTGGTGTGGCCTGCAGCTATAGCGTTCTATGTTATCTACGCGCTTGCTATAGCATTCTTCGTTGTTGCGCCGGCACTTGGCGTGCACTCCTTTGTTCGTGTACTCCTAACCGGTGCATTCCTCGGTCTTGCAGCCTATGCCGCATACGATCTCTCAAACCTTGCGACTCTCACCGGCTGGCCACTCCCCCTTACGTTCGTAGACCTTGCATGGGGAACGTTCTTCACGGCCTTCACGTCAGGTGCGGTATACCTCATCGCTACCAAGTTCCTCAACTACTAATATGCGTCTCGGCTCCTTTCTTTCTCTCGCGTTCTTCGTCTCCATATCCCTTGCGGCAGGGTTCCTCGGATCCTTTGCAACTATGGACTCTATAAACGGATGGTATGCAACACAGGTGCGTCCGTCATGGACACCCCCAAACTGGGTGTTCGCTCCCGTGTGGACTACGCTCTATGTGCTTATGGGAGTTGCGGCATACCTTGTCTCTCGCTCAAAGAAGGTTGGGAAGTATCTCGCACTCTGGTTGTTCCTCGCACATCTTCTCGTTAATACCTTCTGGAGCATTGCCTTCTTTGGTATGCATGAGGTGCTTCTCGCTACGATTGTTATCCTCGTGCTCCTTGGGCTTATCGTGGCACTCATGAAGTTGTACTGGAACCATTCAAAGCTCGCTACGTACCTCATGATCCCGTATCTCCTCTGGGTTACGTACGCAACAACCCTAACGATTGGGTTTCTGGTATTGAACTAAAGAAAAAGGCGCTCTCGAAAGAGAGCGCCTTTTTCTATTTCCCTTGCCCGTAGCTCTTCTTGAGCATGCGCACATGTCCTTCATAGTCTGGGGAGCAGAACATCTTGCCGCGGCTGTCATGGAAATAGAAGATACAGTCGGTCTTCTTTGGGTTAAGGGCTGCAAGGATAGCTTCCGTTGAAGGGTTTGAGATAGGGGCGGGAGGAAGTCCCTCGTTCTGGTATGTGTTGTATGGAGACTTTATGTACTTGTCTGCGGGACGCGGTACTGGCCACCAGCTCTTCGTGCCGCCGTTAGAAGCCTTTGCATACTGAAGTGTTGCATCAATCTGCAGGTTCATACCCATCCACAGACGGTTCCAAATGATTCCAGAGATAAGGCGCATCTCGGAAGGGTCGCGTGTCTCGCGCTGCAGGAGGGAAGCAATGGTAAGAGCGTCAGCAAGAGGAAGGACACGCTCGGCTTCAGGGCTATAGCGAGACGCGATGTCGCGTTCATACCGGTCTGCAAGAAGTTCCTGTACGTACGAAGCACTTGCAGCAGAGCTAACCATATAGGTGCCTGGTACAAACTGTCCCTCTGAGAGCTCAGGACTAGTTGTGTGTACCTGCTTTAGGAATGCAGTCTGTTCTGCAGAGGTCCATCCGAGTGCCAAACCAAAGGCACGAGCCACTTCCTCTTCACGGTATCCAGACTTGATATCAATGAACACGATATCGCTTCCGGCAATCTGTGAGTATCCAGGAATACGCGTAACCATGTTCGCGAGCCACGTAATACCGCTTGTTGCCAAAGAGGCTCCTGCCTCAAGTGCCTGGCTGGTTTCGCCAAAGAGCGCGTCCACAGCCGGGTCCTCAGAGATGGTCTCATTAATAGGATCAACCGTTACGGGGAACGGAGGCTTCGCGGGCTCCGTTGCCGCAATACGAATCTCGCTCTCAAGCATGCCTGGAAGGGAAAGGAGACCAAGGGCTATAAGGAGGAGTGCAACAATGCCAGAGCCTGCAGCACGCAGGTCCATAGGCTTGTTCACGCGCTTACGAGCGCGTACAAACGGATGCGGCATAAGCGGCCTTCTTGGTGTCGGTGCCATTTTCTGTATTGTAGCGCTAATTCCCTCTATGCAAACTAGTAGTTAGGAACAACTCCTGCTCGACAGAGATAGGAGTCGAGTGCTACGGTCAAAGGAATGCGTGACACTACTCCAGTAGAGCCAACCGGCGTTGAGCGAATCGTCGCCACTATCGGTTCAACCGCCTCCCTTATTGCGCACACTGCGGTGTTTACGCTCTTCTTCGCTATTGCCTTCCTCGGCATTATCGAGTGGGAGCTCATGCTCCTTATCCTTACAACCGTGGTCTCCCTAGAGGCTATCTATCTAGCCCTCTTCATTCAGATAACGGTTAACCGCCACACCCAGTCCCTTAAGGATGTGGAGGAGGAGATTGATGAGATCTCCGAAGACCTCGAAGAGCTCGGCGAGGATATGGAGGATATCCAGGAGGATCTTGAAGAGATCTCTGAAGACATTGAGGAGATTAGCGAAGACATCGACGAGATTCAGGAAGACGTTGAAGAGCTCAACGAAGAGGACGACGATGTTCCCGCAAAGAAGACAGAGAAGCCGAAGAGGAAGCCAACGAAGGCACAGACACTTGAACAGCTAACAAAAGATGTTCAGCGCGTGCTAGAGGACCTTGAGGCGTTGAAGAACTCGAAGTAGAGTGTGCGGACGGGCCCATAGCTCATCTGGTAGAGCGCTTCCATGGCATGGAAGAGGTGAGGAGTTCGAGTCTCCTTGGGTCCACACAGAGCGTTGTCTTTTGACTTTGCCACACAAACTTGTATTCTATTAAAGGAAAGAGGGAGCAAATCAATTGGCTAAGCATAAAAGTTTCAAACTGGCACGTCAGCACTGTCTGGATGCAGGAACGAATTTGACCGCAAACCACTCTGCAAAAAGCGCAGAGATACGGCAAGCAGATGCTCTGGACCGTGCCGCACGGATTCGCGCGGCGCAGTCTTTCAAGGAAAGAATGGAGGTCCAGACTCCAGACGGCAAAGGGAAGGTTTGCGGCGTTAACAAGCGAACAGGCTCAGTCGATGTGCGAGTGGTGGGTGTACCGACCCCTCGACCGTATGCAGCCAATAGGCTCGTTATCCTGTAGAACATTCGAGGGGGACGGATTCCGTCCCCCTTTTGTTTATATACTTCACACTGTTACAGTACGTACATATGGAAGGGGTACCCTTGGGTGAAAAGCTAAACTATGGCGAGCGACGTCGTCCAGAATTCGGGCCAGTATGGCTTGATATGACATCAAAGTCGCTCCAATCAAAGGGTTCTAGTGAACGCCAGATTCTTACACCAAGCGAATACCAGACACTGTGGCTTTTAATTAGGGCGCAAGGAAACCCGATATCAGAGCAAGATATTTTAGAGTTTATCCACGACGATGAAGATGCGGATATTCCACTTGGAAATCAGGTAAGTGTATTTCTCGCTCATCTTAGAAAAAAACTTCATAAACAGACTGACGGTGCTGTAACTATTGATAATATGCGAGGCCTCGGAACCTACGCTCTTACCTGGAGTTCACCAGACTAATTTTGTCTATATACCAGGCCTCTGCTACACTAAGTGCATGTCAGGGGTACTGGCCCAACTCGGGTCTTTTTTCAATAATCTCTTCGGTACACCCGTCGCTTTTGCGGCGACGGAAGCCGCTGGGCACGCAGAAGGTGCAGCAGAGCATGGATCGGGTATCCATGTGGTGCTTAAGGCTGAGGAGGTATTCAACCTCGCTGGGTTTCCTATAACTAACTCACTCATCATGACGGTTATCAGTACCGTCCTCTTGATTGCGTTTGCGTACTTCGTGCGCAGCAAGCTCGCCATGATCCCCGGCAAGCTTCAGGCAGGTGTTGAGATGCTGTTCCAGGGCGTGCTCGACTACATGGCGGAGACGCTTGAGAGCAAGGCACTCGCACGCAAGTTCTTCCCGCTCATCATGACGATATTCTTGTTCGTGCTTGTGGCGAACCAGCTCGCATTCCTTCCGGGTGTGGGTTCTATTCTTGTAGACCATGCGGGCTCGATGGTGCCGCTTCTTCGTGCGCCTGCGGCAGACCTCAACATGACACTCGCACTCGCGATTATCGCGTTCCTCGTTATTGAGATAACCGGGGTCGTTATACTTGGTTTTTTCAAGTATGCCGGAAAATATGTTAATTTCAGTTCACCGGTTAACTTCGCGGTAGGTATCATCGAGCTACTCTCGAACATCGGCCGCCTCATCTCCTTCTCCTTCCGTCTCTTCGGGAACGTGTTCGCCGGAGAGGTGATGATTGTGGTGGCACTGTTCTTCGTCGCGTACCTGCTGCCGGTGCCCCTCATAGCCTTTGAGGTGTTCGTGGGGTTCATCCAGGCAGTGGTGTTCTCGATGTTGACGCTGTTCTTCATCAAGCTATCGATCATGGAACCACATGGGGATGAGGCGCATTAGCCTTCTCTCGATGTGGCTCCGGGATGGAGCAATTATTTACTATTAGGTAACTCACTCATTATGGAATTTGAATCAGCACAGCTCTTCGCCATGGCGATCGCTGCAGGACTCGGTGTTCTTGGACCTGCTATCGGTATCGGTATGATCGGCGGCAAGGCTATGGAGGCTATCGGCCGCAACCCTGAGGCTTCCGGCAAGATCGTTACGAACATGATTCTTGCAATCGTGTTCGCCGAGGCACTCGGTATTCTCGCGCTCGTGGTGTCCTTCATCATCCGCTTCGTAGCATAAGGTAGTAAGCGCGCGCTCTTATGGAATCCCTTCTCACCGCATTCGGCATAGATGGCAAGCTGCTTCTAGCGCAGCTCGTCAACTTCGGCGTGCTTTTCGTAGCGCTCACCTGGCTTCTCTATAAGCCGGTTATGAAGACGCTCGACGAGCGTGCAGCAAAGATCGCGCAGGGTGTTGAGGATGCAGAACTCGCTTCGAAGAAGGCAGAGACTGCAGACGAAGACGCCGCGAAAGTGGTAAAGGGAGCAGAGACCGAGGCTGAAGGCATTGTTGCTGGAGCCCGGGACCTCGCAGGCTCTGAGAAGGCACGCATCATGAAAGAAGCTGAGGCACGCGCTGCACAAGTGGCCGCGGACGCTGAGGCACGCGCAACGGAAACCGCTGCAAAGGCACTTCGCGATTCTGAGAAAGAAATCGCACGCCTTGCAGTACTTGCTGCAGAGAAGGTGCTTCGCGAAGGAAAATAAGTATGGAAAAGGAGTACGCACAAGCGCTCGCACGATCTCTTGCTTCCGGCACGGATGAGGCGAAGCTCGTGGACGGATTCATGAAGCACCTCAAGGAAGAGGGCCGCATGAAGATTCTCCCAGGCGTACTTCGCGAACTGAACGTACTTCAGGCTCGTAGAAGCGTACTTGCTCCGTCTCTTGAAGTTGCCACAGAAGCTGAGAAGGAGAGCGCTATTGCACAAGCCAAGGCACAGGGCATTGATACGACAACCGTATCCGTTAACCCGAACCTTATCCAAGGCTGGCGTGCTCGTTCAGGAAGTGTGCTCGTAGATCGTTCTGCAAAACAAGCATTAGTAGACCTTTATCAAAAGATTACGAACTAGGGTATGGAAAGCATCATCAAGCGCATCGAGTCCGAGATTGCCTCGCTCCCAGGAGGGAAGGTTGAGAAAGCAGAGACGGGTATCGTCCGGGCAACCGGTGACGGTATTGCAGAGATAGATGGCCTTGAAAACGCCATCATGTCTGAGATGGTGCTCTTCGACCCTACGTTCGATCGTACTCTTGAAGAAGCACTCAAGGACGCGGCTCCGGTCTACGGTCTCGTTCTCAACCTCGAGGAAGACGGTGTTCGCGCCGTTATCCTTGGAGACGCGTCTAAGGTGTACGAAGGCATGCTTGTTCGTCGTGTGGGTCGCCTCCTCTCCATCCCGGTAGGAGACTCGCTCGTGGGTCGCGTGGTTAATCCGCTTGGAGAAGCGGTAGACGGTAAGGGCCCGACGAAGGCAAACACCTTCCGTCCTATTGAGAAGGAAGCGTACGGCGTTATCGACCGCGCTCCCGTTAACACTCCGCTTCACACCGGTATCAAGGCAATTGACGCCATGACCCCAATTGGTCGTGGACAGCGACAGCTCATCATTGGAGACCGCGGTACCGGAAAGACCACTATCGCAATCGACACCATCCTCAACCAGAAGTCTGAGGACAGTGCGACACGCCCTATCTGTGTGTACGTGGCTATCGGACAGAAGGAGTCTAAGACCGCGCGCATCGTGGGCCAGCTTACAGAAGCGGGTGCTATGGACTACACCATCGTAGTGACTGCTCCAGCGTCGTCTCCAGCTGCCTTCCAGTTCTTGGCACCATTTGCAGGAGCCGCTATTGCAGAGCACTTCATGGAGCAGGGTAAGGACGCGCTCGTGGTGTATGACGACCTTTCAAAGCAGGCTGTTGCCTACCGCCAGATGTCGCTTCTTCTTCGTCGCCCACCAGGTCGCGAAGCGTACCCGGGAGACGTGTTCTACTTGCACTCCCGTCTTCTTGAGCGTGCTGCAAAGCTCTCAAAGGAAAAGGGTGGAGGTTCTATTACGGCGCTCCCTATTATCGAGACGCAGGAGAACGACGTGTCTGCGTACATTCCAACCAACGTAATTTCGATTACGGACGGACAGATCTTCCTCGAGACCGATCTCTTCAACAAGGGCTTCCGTCCGGCTATGAACGTGGGTATCTCCGTGTCGCGCGTGGGATCAGCAGCACAGACCAAGGCTATGAAGAAGGTGTCTGGAAAGATTAAGCTTGAGCTTGCTCAGTTCCGTGAGCTTGAGGCATTCATGCAGTTCTCCTCTGATCTTGATGACAACACCAAGAAGCAGATTGAGGCAGGACAGCGTATGACGGAGATGTTGAAGCAGTCTAACGGGAAGCCAATCGCGTTTGAGATGGAGTCTGCGATTATCTTCGCGGCAACCAACGGCTACTTCGACTCCTTCAAGCCTGAAGAGACGGCAGCAGCTGAGATTCGTCTTCAGGACTTCCTGAACCGCGAGGCAACCGGCGTACTTGCGGCTATCCGCACTACGAAGGAAATTGGCGAGGCAACAGAGAAGGATCTCCGTGCTGCGCTTGAGAAGTTCGTAGAGCGTTCTGCATAGAGACACACCACCGCAATGGCACTTAAAGACATCAAAACGAAGATCAAGGCTACCGAGCGCATGCACAAAGTGACACGCGCTATGGAGGCTGTGTCTGCCGTTAAGATGCGCAAGACGCAGGCAGCAGCCCTTACGGGACGCGCCTACGCGCGTGCAGCTGTGGCGGTGCTTACGCGCCTTGCAGGAACCCGTCACGTAAAGGAGCATCCGCTTGGACAAGCACGCGAAGGCTCGAAGCTCGCGCTTGTGGTTATTACGAGCGACAAGGGTCTCGCGGGTGCGCTCAACAGCGGCGTTATTAAGCGCGCGGTGGAGACTCTTGAAGGACGCGCGGTTGAAGACGTAACCATCTATGCGTACGGCAAGAAGGGTAATGATTACTTCGCTCGTCGCGGATACACCGTTGCTCGTTCTGTTGAGAACCGCCAGGACGAGATTCCGGTGTCGGTTATGGAGGAGCTTGTGCAGGAAATAACTGATGGATATCTTGCAGGTTCGTTCGACAAGGTAGTTGCGGTATATAGCAACTTCAAGTCTACGTTTGAGCAGGTGCCAACCATGCGCCGTCTTCTCCCGCTTTCTCTTCCAGCACTTGAAGAGATTGTGGCGGGTATTGTGCCTGCTAAGGGCAAGTGGGCGAATGAGGAGGCTATTGAAGCCCCTGAGAGCTACGAGGTAGAGCCTTCAGGTGGCGAGGTGCTCGGCATCCTCGTTCCGAAGCTTGTGGCGGTTGCCCTCTATCACATGCTGCTCGAGGCGAAGGCGTCCGAGCACTCGGCACGCATGGTTGCGATGAAGGGTGCGTCCGACAACTCGAAGAAGGTGGTGGGAGACCTCACGCGTACCTACAACAAGGTGCGTCAGGCGGCCATTACTCGCGAGGTGTCGGAGATCGTGGGCGGCCGTGAGGCATTATCAACGTAGACATTATTACTTTACGTACGGTGCGAAAAAGCATGTAATCAAACCATTATGAACACAGGAATCATCAAAGAGATCATCGGGCCAGTTGTTGACGTGTACTTCGAGAAGGACCGTCCGGCTATTCAGGACGCGCTTGTTATCGACGCCAACGACAAGCACGGCAAGATCGTGCTCGAGGTAGCGAGCCACCTCGGTCTCGACCGCGTGCGCACCATTTCCATGAACGAGACTGCAGGTCTTTCTCGTGGGGAGGTTGCTACGGCTACCGGTGCCGCTATCTCAGTTCCTGTAGGGCAGGCCGCTCTCGGTCGCCTCTTCAATGTGCTCGGCGAGGCTATCGACGGAAAGGGAGAAATCCCAGCGTCTGTAGAGCGTCTTCCGATTCATCGCCAGCCACCGTCTTTTGACGAGCAGACTACAAAGGCAGAGATCTTCGAAACCGGTATCAAGGCTATCGACCTCATGATCCCGTTCATCAAGGGAGGAAAGGTGGGTCTCTTCGGAGGAGCGGGTGTGGGTAAGACCGTGACGATCCAGGAGCTCATCCGCAACGTTGCGCAGGAGCACGGAGGATACTCAGTGTTCGCGGGTGTGGGAGAGCGTGTGCGCGAAGGTAACGACCTCTATCACGAGATGGAGGAGTCGGGCGTGCTCGACAAGACTGCGCTTGTGTTCGGCCAGATGAACGAGGTGCCAGGAGCACGCGCACGTGTTGCGCTCACCGGCCTCACCCAGGCTGAGTACTTCCGCGACGAAGGAGGAAAGGACGTCCTCTTCTTCATGGACAACGTGTTCCGCTTCATTCAGGCGGGATCTGAGGTGTCCTCACTTCTCGGACGCGTGCCGTCTGCTGTGGGATACCAGCCAACGCTTGCAGAGGAGATGGGTAAGCTCCAGGAGCGTATTACCTCAACAAAGAAGGGTTCCATCACTTCCATTCAGGCGGTGTACGTGCCCGCCGATGACCTTACAGACCCGGCACCGGCAACCACCTTCGCACACCTCGACGGAACGGTGGTGCTTAGCCGCCAGCTTGCGTCCCTTGGTATCTACCCTGCTATCGACCCGCTCGCATCCACCTCAACTGCGCTTGCGCCTGAGATCGTTGGTGAAGAGCACTACAAGGTAGCAAACCAGGTGAAGCAGGTGCTCCAGCGCTACAAGGACCTCCAGGACATTATCGCTATTCTCGGTATCGAGGAGCTCTCAGACGAGGACCGTCTTACGGTTGCTCGTGCGCGTAAGCTCGAGCGCTTCCTCTCCCAGCCATTCTTCGTGGGAGAAGCCTTCACGGGAACTCCCGGACAGTACGTATCTCGCGAGGAGACCGTGCGTGGCTTCAAGGAGATTGTAGAAGGAAAGCATGACGACAAGCCTGAGTCTGCCTTCTACATGAAGGGCGGTATCGATCAGGTAGGCTAACTCTTCTATGGCAAAGACCTTCCAGCTAACGATCGCAAACCTCGGAGAGAATCTCTTCGACGGCGAGGCGCTATCGGTTACGCTCCCTGGAGCGGAAGGGGTGTTTACGGTTATGGCCGGACACGAGGCTTTTGTTACGCCTCTAAAGTCTGGTGTTGCACTCGTAAAGATGGCGGACGGGTCTGAGACCTCGTACACCCTGCATGAGGGTGGTATCGCTGAAGTGTCGGGAGGACAGGCAACGGTTCTTCTATAGTGGAGCGATCAGTAAAGCGCCGCACGGGTTCTCCCCGTGCGGCGCTTTACATTACTGGCCTACGTACCATACTTACGAACATATGAACGAAGACGGCGAATTCGAACCAGTGCCCACAGGTCCAAGCCATTACCATGGCGATACGGTTCGTGCGTTGTTCCTGTTGTGTGCGGGTCTCATCTTCGCCACAAGGTTTGTGGGGAACGAGCTTCCGTTTACGTTCGGCGCCATTATGCTCCTCATTCTTGTATTGGTTATCGCGGCAGGTATAACCAATCCCGTGCAACGTCTCATACACTACGGGAACATGTTCCTCTCCATTGCGGGTGTGCTCACGTTCGGCGGACTCGCATTCTCTCGTATTGATACAAGTGCCGAGCTCTTTGGAGGAGACGGTCTTGTTGCGCTTATAGCTTTCCTCTTCCTTGCGGCTCTGTACTTTGCAACGCGGACCGTACGCGGACTCTCCGTGCCGCATGTTCCTATGAAGCCAAATCTCTAGAGTGTTCTCAGGTTTTGGGGTTGTGATAAAATGGTGAGCATATGATTCAGAAATTCCTCGTACGTCAGGCGCTTAAAATGAAGATGAAGGACATGCCCGAAGCACAGCGGGAGCAGATCCTTACGCTTGTAGAAAAGGACCCGGAACTCTTTAAAAAGATTGGCGAAGAAGTAGATCGCAGGGTTAAGGGAGGAGAGAACCAGATGAAAGCGTCTATGGAGGTTATGAAGAAGTACCGTGAGCAGCTTGCAGCCCTTGTGGGTCCTCAGAAATAGCACACATGAAATCAAAGCGTATATTCGTGCTCCTCGGACACCCGGACTCGGGACCTGAACCCTTGTCTCGGCAGTTCGCTGATACCTATGAGACCGCTGCGCGAGCCGCAGGACACGAGGTGCGTCGTATGGATCTTTCGAGTCTTTCCTTCGACCCTATCTTGCACAAAGGATACCGGGTTATCCAAGACCTCGAACCAGACCTCATACACGTGCAGGAGAACATGAAATGGTGCGAGCACTTTGTGCTTATGTACCCGAACTGGTGGGGAGGTATGCCCGCTCTTCTAAAGGGTATGTGGGACCGCATGTATCTTCCGTCCTTTGCGTTTCGTATGTGGAAGAATAGGTTTGGGTGGGAGTGCCTTTTGAAGGGACGCACTGCGCGTCTTGTTATAACGTCGAACAATCCGCCCTTGCTCGATCACCTTGCGTTCGGCGACTACACAGCCTCAATTCGTAGGTCTCTTCTTGGATTTGCGGGTTTCAAAGTGAAGGTAACGGCGTACGGGAACGCAGAGCGTGCAGAGACACGCGTGAAGGATGGCTGGAAGAAGGAGGTAGCGAACCTTGCAAAGCGAGCTCTATAAACTAACAGAGCCCCAAATCGGGACGCGTATACGTGTAGATGTGAGGCTCTGAAAGAAGTGATTACTTCTTGTCGACCTCCTTGACTGTAAGCGCTCCCCAAGCGAATAACAGAGACAAGAGGCCTATACTGCCCGGTACATTGTCTGCGAGAAACATTACGAGTGCTTGCCATAGGGCAATATCTCGAATGAATACGAACTTCGCAACCACCTGCCAAATAATGAGGCTGATGGAGACATATACCGAAGCGATGAGAAAGTACTTATTGCGGATAACCTTGTGCATTGAAAAACTCCTTTCAACAAAGTTACATGTGAGTAATACCAGTATATATGAATGGTGTCAATGTATGCGTCTTTGCGTTTTACCCACATAACCGTTAGGCTGAAGCTATGAAAATCGGCATCGTAGGACTTCCGAACGTTGGGAAGTCCACTCTCTTTAACGCACTTACCAAAGCAGCCGTCCCGGCTGAGAATTATCCGTTCTGTACCATTGATCCTTCTGTGGGTGTGGTTGGTGTTCCAGACGAGCGTCTTGAGCGCCTTGCGGAAGTCTCGAAGTCCGAGAAGATACTTCCCGCTGCTATTGAGTTCGTAGACATTGCAGGACTCGTTAAGGGTGCGTCTGAGGGCGAAGGACTCGGGAACCAGTTCCTTTCGCACATCCGGGAGGTAGACGCGATTCTTCAGATGGTGCGCTTCTTTGACGATCCTGACGTTATTCACGTACACGGGGATGTGGACCCTGTTCGTGACATCGAGATTATTAACCTCGAGCTTATCCTTGCGGATCAGCAGTCTGTAACAGGGCGTCGTGAGCGTCTTGCGCGTGATGTGAAGGCAGGAAATAAAGATGCTATTGCTGAGGACGCTGTACTCGCGGTTGTTGAACAAGCACTTCTTGCAGGAAAGCTTGCACGCACCGTTGAGCTTTCGGACGAGGAGGTTAAGCGCATCAAGTCTCTCAACCTCCTTACACGCAAACCTATCCTGTACTCATTCAACGGAAAGGCCGGAGGACACAATCTCTCTGAGATGAATGATGGTCGCGCACAGGCTGCGTATGACCTTGTAGAGTCTCTAGGAAGCCAGTATGTGGAGGTTGATGCACGCACAGAGCACGAGCTTAATGACGTAGCAGGAGAGGACAAAGAGATGTTCCGTTCCGAGCTTGGGGTACAGGTAGACGGACTTGAGGCACTCATCCGCGGCGCCTACAAAACGCTTGGCCTTATCACCTTCTTCACCACCGGCCCCAAAGAGACTCGTGCCTGGACCATTACCGAAGGCGATTCAGCTCCTGAAGCTGGAGCCGCTATTCATAATGATTTCAAAGACAAGTTTATCCGTGCAGAGGTTATTGGATGCGACACGCTTGTGGCGGATGGTTCGTGGTCCGCGGCCAGGGACAAGGGAGACATCAGAACTGAAGGGAAGACGTATATCGTGAAGGATGGGGATGTGATGGTGTTCTTGCACGGGTAGAGGTGTACGTAGTATGGAGACAGGAGTGGATGCATTTAGAAACAGTAGAGTTTGCTTGAGTCAAAAAACCTTCGTGTTTAATACAGAAGGGAAATTTCTGACACTATTACGCACCGCAACTGCTCCCACTCGCCCCTTGAAGTGGGATCTGCCTGGAGGAGCGCTAGAGATAGATGAGACCCCTATAGAGGGAGCTGAACGCGAGATAAAGGAAGAGACAGGACTTGCGGTTACTGGCACTAGACCGCTGTGTTTGGTTAGCGAACACGACGGAAGCGGAGATAGATGGGTAACGGTCGCCTATAGAGCGGACACAAAAGCAACAGACGTAACGCTTAGTTTTGAGCATGAGGAGTATCGATGGGTAACGAAGGAAGAGTTTTTACTACTCGACTCATCAGATAAGTGGCGAGGTATCGCTGCGCAGTATCTAGACTAGAGCGCCAGTATTGCTCTCTATCGTTTGCTATACTCCTTTGCATATGGAAATAGCATCACTCTTTGGTCCTCTAGAAGCTCAGTTCGCCATTGGTCTCGGTCTCTCGCTTATTCTTGGGTACATCATCGGCGTTGAGCGCGAGATGCGTGACAAGGATGCGGGTATCAGCACCCACATCCTCGTTATTGGAGGCGCTATGCTTTTCACCCTTATATCGAATGTGGTTGATCCGCTCTCAACCTCTCGTATCGCTTCTCAGATTGTGGTTGGTATAGGCTTCCTAGGAGCCGGACTCATCCTTAAGGAGGGAACGAGCGTTAAGAACCTCACCACTGCCGCCAGTCTCTGGTTCGCTGCGGGACTCGGTATGGCCATTGGATACGGCTTCTATGTTATTGCGGTTGTTGCAGCGATTATCATTGCCCTTATCCCGCGCATACCAAACATCCACAAGAAGCGGGTGCTGTAGTGCTGTAAGGAAGAATGAAATGGCTCGCTCAAGGAAGCGGGCCATTTCATTTAGTGTGGTATAATCCAGAGCATATGGAAACAACACCTGCACGTGCTCCGGGCCTCGCAAAGACAACACCGCGCGACTTCTTTCTCTGGGCAGGTGCGGTTATAGCGCTCTACGGATCAGTTATCTCCGTTATTGCGCTCTTCTTTGAGTATGTGAACACCGCGTTCCCTGATCCGCTCGCATACTACGGAGACCCGTATGGAGGTGTCGTGCGCGCTGCAATGGCCGGGGTTATTGTGCTTATCCCAACCACGCTTATTCTCCTGCGTATTATTCGTAAGAGCATAGTGAGTGATCCAGGCAAGGCTGAGATCTGGGCACGTCGCTGGGCGCTTGTGCTCACCATCTTTATTGCGGTTGTGGTTATTCTTATCGACCTCATCACCCTCATAACTACCTTCCTTGGCGGAGAACTCTCCGTACGCTTTGGTCTTAAGGTTGCGGTGGTGCTTCTCGTTGCACTCGGTGTGTTCATGCACTTCCTAGCGGACTTGAAAGGATATTGGATACAGAATCAGATGAAAGCCACTATGGTTGGTGCGGCCGTTGGAGTGCTTGCCCTCCTTTCAGTTGTTGCTGGCTTCTTTATTATCGGAACGCCAGGAGAGATTCGTGCGCTTCGCTATGATGAGCAGAAGGTAAGTGACCTCCAGAGCATTCAGTACCAGGTAGTGAACTTCTACCAGCAGAAGGGAGAGCTTCCTGAGGACCTTACGTACCTAAACGATCCTATATCAAGCTTCATGACGCCGGTTGATCCGGAGTCTGGAGAAGCGTACGAGTATGCCGTAACAGGAGCGCTATCCTTCTCTTTCTGCGGCACATTCAACAAACCAACTCCTGATACTCGTGGTACGGGAAACTATCCCCGTGATACGGCATACCCATCTATGGATATGAATGACTCCTGGGCACACGGAGAAGGAGAGGTGTGTTTCAACCGCACCATAGACCCTGAGCGCTATCCTCTGTTCGAGAAGACGCTTCGTTAGGCGCATGAAAAAAGAGCGTTTCGATCACACAGCCATAGAGCAGACTGCCCAAGAGAAATGGGAGGCGCTCAAACTGTACGAAACAGACCTTACAGACTCTGAGAAGGAGCCATACTATCTTCTCTTTGAATTCCCGTATCCCTCCGGAGACCTGCACATAGGGCATTGGTATGCCTTTGCGCTAACGGACATCTTTGCACGCTTCAAGCGTATGCAGGGGAAGAACGTCTTGTTCCCTATGGGATTTGATTCGTTCGGACTTCCGGCTGAGAACGCTGCTATTAAGTACGGAAAGAGTCCGGAAGCGTGGACACTTCAGAATATGGAGACCATGCGCGCGCAGGTGCGCTCCATGGGTACGTCACTTGATTGGTCCAAGGAAGTGATGACATCAGATCCGTCCTACTACAAGTGGACACAGTGGCTATTTACGAAGCTCTACGAGCACGATCTTGCATACCGCAAAGAAGCGGCCGTTAAGTGGTGCCCGAAGGATCAGACCGTACTTGCAAACGAGCAGGTGAATGACGGGAAGTGTGAACGCTGCGGCACGGAAGTTGAAGAGCGTAACCTTACGCAGTGGTTTCTTGCTATCTCTATGTATGCAGAGCGTCTTCTAACAGACCTTGAACCGCTTCCATGGCGCGAAGAGATTAAGGAAGCGCAGCGCGCATGGATAGGAAAGTCAGAGGGCGCAAAACTCTCCTTCACACTTTCCTTCTCAGCACATCCAGAGCACAACGACTGGAGGGACGAAGATGGAAACCCAGCACGCATCGAAGTCTTTACTACACGTCCTGACACGGTCTTTGGTGCTACCTACATAGTCTTGGCTCCCGAGCATCCGTGGGTGCGTGCAGTATGGGATACGGAGGATGACGATGTTGTTTCTAATAAGAGCGAGGTTGTTGCGTACGTAGCGGAGACTGCAAAGAAGTCTGAACGCGAGCGCCTTGAGAACAAGGAGAAGACGGGAGTTCGTCTTGAGGGAGTTATGGCAATTAATCCCGCTACGAAGGAAGAAATTCCTGTCTATATCGCAGACTATGTACTCGCAAGCTACGGGACCGGAGCGGTTATGGCAGTTCCTGCACATGACGAGCGGGACTTTGCGTTTGCAAAGACGTACAACCTTCCTCTAAAGCGCGTTATTGATCCTGTTACCGGCTCTCCTCAAGAGAATCCAGAAGACAAAGCGAAGATTGTTGCGGTTGTTGAACACGAAGGACAAGTCCTCACCATCAACTGGAAACCTGAGCTTGGAGGACGTTTGTCTGTTGGGGGGACTGCGGAGCCAGATGAGGATGCCGCTGACACGGCTATGCGTGAAATTAAAGAGGAAACTGGCTATACCGATCTTGAACTCGTTGAGAGAGCGGAGGAGCAGGTACACCACGAGTATTTTGCACACTCTAAGAACAAAGCGTTTGTAGCACACACCACCCTTCTGCACTTCCGTCTAAACAGTGATGCTCGTATTGAGCCTGCTCTTGAAGAGGACGAGAAAGGGAAGTTTGAGGTTGAGTGGGTTCCTGTTGCGCGCGCCATGAGCGAGATACAAGATCCACTTCATAGCTACGCACTCGCACGGTTCCTTACACCGAGCGCCTATGGAGACGACGGCTTGCTGCGAAACTCTGGTCAGTTTGATGGACGCAGTAATCGAGAAGCGATGAACGAGATTATCGACTTCGTGGGCGGCGAGCGCGTTACTAACTACCGCATGCGCGACTGGTCTGTGGGCAGGCAGCGATACTGGGGATGTCCTATCCCTATGGTCTATGACCCAGAAGGCAATGCGCACCCCGTGCCGCAGGAGCACCTTCCGTGGCTCGTGCCGACGGATGTTGAATTCACACCAACCGGCAAGTCCCCTAACGCGTCCTCTAAGGAGCTTCATGAGCGCGTAACACGTATCTTTGGCGAAGGATGGACGCCTGAATACGATACGCTCGATGCGTTCGTTGACTCGTCATGGTATTTCCTTAGGTATCTTGATCCAAAGGATGAGCACGACTTCTCAGATCAAGGACTTCTAAAGAAGTGGCTTCCCGTTAATCGATACTCGGGAGGCTCGGAGCACACCACGATGCACCTTCTCTATTCGCGCTTCTTCCATAAGGCGCTCTACGACTTGGCACTCGTACCCACTCCAGAGCCCTTCAATGAGCGCATGAACCGTGGGCTTATCCTCGGCCCTGACGGCGCAAAGATGTCGAAGTCAAAAGGGAACGTTATTAACCCAGATGCCGTTGTCGCAGAGCACGGTGCTGACGCGGTACGCATGTACCTCGCGTTCATAGGTCCATACAACGAGCCTGGAAACTATCCATGGAACCTGGATGGGGCAGGTGCTATGCGCAAGTTCCTTGACCGTGTCTACTCTTTAAAGGAGAAGGTTGGAAACGAGGCGCTTACAGAGACTGAGAAGAATCTTCTTGCTAAGGCTGTTGAGAAGACAACTACAGACACTGAACGCTTTAAATTCAACACCGCTATCTCTGCCCTCATGGTCCTTGTGCGTGGTCTTGAGAGCTCTCCCGCGGTCTCTAGAGAGGCATACTCCGCCCTTCTCGTACTTCTGGCTCCGTACGCTCCGCATCTTGCAGAGCATCTGTGGAGCGAAGTGCGTACCGAGGAAGATTCAGAAAGCGTGCACCAGGCCGCATGGCCTGAAGTGCTTGAAACAGCAGTTTCAAGCGTTACGCTTGGGGTGCAGGTGAACGGAAAGCGCCGAGGGGAGATAACTATTTCTCCTGAGGCAAGCGAGGAAGAGGCGGTCGAAGCCGCTAAAGCGGTCCCAGAGGTGTTTCGGGCTATCGGGGAAGGAGAGGTGCGTAAGGTGGTGTACGTCCCTGGACGTATCCTCAACCTTATGGCTTCATGAAGTTGACTTTAAAAGCTCTATCTGGTATAAGAATACCACACTAATCTTATGGCAAAATCAGTAAAGAAGGCGGCGAAAGCCCCAAAGAAGGCTCCCGCAAGCAAAACAAAGGCTGCTTCGGGCATTTCGTTTGATACTACAGCACTTGTGAAGCGTCTTCTTGCTGAGGTGCCAGAGCGCGCCCGCGAGGTACTTGTGTTCCGCTTTGGTCTTGGGACCAAGTCGAGCCGCGACACGCTTGAGGCTATTGGCGAGCGCTGGAGCATTACTCGTGAGCGCGTACGCCAGATTGAGGCTGCCGGCATTGAGTCCATTCGCGGGAGCAAGGCCTTTAAGGAGTCCCAGGACGCCTTTGATGAGCTTGCAAAGTACATGGAGACTCTTGGAGGCATCGTGCCTGAGGAGGAGCTCTTGAGCGGCCTTGCTACTGACGAGAAGAGCCGCAACCGTTTCCGCTTCCTTCTGGTTGTAGGAAGCGCATTCTTCCGCGAGCGTGAGACCGACGATTTCTATGCCCGCTGGCACGTCGATCACAAGACTGCAGAAGCCGTGCACTCTGCACTCTCCCGTCTTTACGAGACACTTGATGACGCTGAGGTTCTTACCGAAGGCGACATCATCAACCGCTTCCTCGAGGAGCTTAAGGAAGTGAACAGTGCATACCGCAACGAGGAGATTCTTCGTCGCTGGCTCACTATCTCAAAGACCATTAGCTCGAACCCTCTTTCAGAGTGGGGACGTGCACACGCTCCTGCTATTCGCACCAAGGGTATTCGTGACTACGCGTACCTCGTTATTAAGCAGAAGGGCGAGCCTATGCACTTTGGCGACGTCGCGAAGTCTATTGTTGAGGTATTCAACAAGAAGGCGCATGTAGCTACTACACACAACGAGCTCATCAAGGATTCTCGCTTTGTACTTGTTGGTCGCGGTCTCTACGCACTCGCTGAATGGGGCTTCTCTCCAGGTGTGGTACGCGATGTGATCAAGGAGGTACTCGTAAAGGGTCCCCTTACCCGCGACGAGATCATCGAGCAGGTAAAGAAGGTCCGTTACGTTAAGGACAACACTATCCTGGTGAACCTTGGCGACACACGTTACTTCAAGCGCCAGAAGGACGGCACCTACGTCGCAGTCTAGCGTTCTCATACACACAAACCGCCTCGCAACAGCGAGGCGGTTTGTTTTGTCGGGTATACTTTACCTATATGTCTTCAGGTGGACACGGTGGCGGACTTCCCGGACTCGGGGCTATTCAGCATTGGATGCATGGTGCGCACAACGAGGGCGGTACTGCGGTGCCGTTCAAGCCGCTCATCATCGCTTTCATTGCGGAGATTGTTATGTTCTTTGTGGTAGCTCCTGCGCAGTCTGTTACGAACTTCCAGTTCCTTCTGTTCGCGGCGCCACTTTGGATGCCTGTGGTGCTCTTCCACTTCACCATAATGCGCTACATAGATGCGAACCGTGTTGCCTTCATTAAGAGGCAGGATACGATTCTTCTTGAGATTAAGCTTCCACGCGATACTCGCAGGACACCGCTTGCGATGGAGACCGTGTTCTCCAGTATGCATATCGGAGGAGGTGAGACGACCTGGTACAAGCGCATTATCGAAGGCCGTTCACGACCCTGGTATTCCTACGAGATAGCGTCTATTGGCGGACAGGTACACTACTTTGTGTGGATGCGTGAAGGATGGCGTCGTCCTTTCGAGAGCTACATTTACGCGCAGTATCCGGGTGTGGAGGTTATTGAAGCTATGGACTACAGCCGGCTCATCGATCCGTCTCATGCGCCCTACACCATGACGGCCTTTGAGTTTACAAAGACCAAGCCCGATCCGTATCCTTTGAAGACCTATGTAGACTACGGTCTCGACAAGGTTGCGAAGCCTGAAGAACAGGTAGATCCGCTTGCGCAGCTGCTTGAAGTTCTTGGATCGTTGGGTCCGAAAGAGCAGTTGTGGCTCCAGTTTGTAGTACGTATTCATAAGGGCGAGAAGTATGGTTCGGACCAGAAGCGAAACTGGAAGGACGAAGCCAAGGAGGTTATTGCAGCGCTTCGCGAGGAGGATAAGGTGGAGAATGAGTATGTGGACGCAAGTGGTGTGAAGCGCGTAACGACAAGCTACCCAAACCCGACGCGCGCAATGACAAACCGCATCGAGGCTATTGAGAAGAACACTGGCAAGCAAGCGTATGACGTGGGTATTCGCGGCATCTACTGCGCGCCCAAAGATTCCGCGTACGGCACTATGGGTGGCGTGCTCGTGAACATCTTCAAGCCGTTTAACTCAGAGAATGCCAACTCACTCATGCCGGCAGACGGAAGGTGGTCTAACCATTTCAATGATTACCCGTGGGAGGACAAGCACGGACACCACTCCGCGCACGCAAACCACAGTGTTCTTGAGTTCTATCGAAGACGGGCATTCTTCCATGCGCCGTATGTGGGCGTGCACAATGTGATGAGTATCGAGGAGCTCGCTACCATCTACCACATCCCATCAAGCAGCGTTACGACACCAAGTCTTCCACGTATTCAGTCCACAACAAGTGAGGCTCCAAGCAATCTTCCTACGTAGCTCTCAACATTTCTTGATACATGAAAGGCCCGTTCCCTTACAGGAGACGGGCCTCGAAGTATGGTATGTACAACAGTTAGGTAGTTCTGAGAAACTCCTTAAGCTGATTGTCTGCGTAAAAGACCGCGATGGAAAAGGTTTTCCTGTTGGGGACCTGAATATGAGAGTGCAGATGGGTTATCGACCCTCCCTTGTGTTCATGACCCCCGAACCGCATCACAATTCCTCCACCAGGAAGTTCCAGTTCCTGAATCAAGCGCACATTGATTTCCATCCATTCCTGCGCAGCCTCCGGCGGACCTTCTCCTGGCTGCGTCCAGTGTTGGATCGGCGCCAAAATAATGTGCGCCGCATGGCCCGGATAGGGAAATGGATTGCGCCAGGCCCTCCAGTAGACGCCTTCAATAAGTATCTGTTCGCGGATTTCTTTCGGCAGGTCCTCAGTCTTTCCACAGAATGGACAGACTCCTTGTCCGATCGTTCCCGCATAAGCAGCCCGTTGTTCTTCGGTTCTTGCGCGATCTATATCGCCTTTTGATTCAGTGCACATTTGGACACTCCTTCCAAGTTTTCCAAAAGCACTATGTCACAAATAGGTGGGAATGGCAAAAAGAACGACCCGATACGTATACGCATCGGGTCGTTAAGTCTTTGGTCTATCGTTGAGGACGAAACACTGTCCCGTAGCAATCGATGACCGATGCGCTAGGGACGATTTCAACGTCCGTCTCCGTACATCGTATCCACAACCTCCATCCAGAAGAGGTTGCGGGAGTAGCCCAATGCACCGTAAGCCCGTCGTAGGCGACAATCGCGCCAGCAGGGTGTGCGATCTCACGAACCTCACCTTTGCGAACCATGCCGTCGAAATCTTCAAAGTTAGGAATCAACTCCGGCATCCTCAAGCGTAGCGGCTCGGCTAGGAAGCCCGTAGCACAGTGGTCAGAGGATTGATACGCCATGTAGGTTGGCGGATCATGGCCCTCAAGTCTGGCACGCATGTCGTGCAGAACGGACGCTCCAAAGGGACGCACCCGTTCGTCACGCACCGCAATAGTGCCATCAACGTGGCGAAGGCAGCTATCGACAGGGAGATCACCGGGTTCGAAGTGCTGGATCTTCGAATCGATGTAGACATGACGCTTCCGTCCCGAAAGGCCCGGACGCATGCCGTTAAGCACACTCCTCGTTAGCGGACCTGCCAACGTAAGCGCCTTTTCGAAGGGGCACCAGCAGAACGTTACGCCGTCGTCACGCACCTGTTCTTGTGTGGGAACAGGATGCTGTTCTATAACTCGAAACGCGTTTGGGAAGTAGGCATCGAAAGTTTGAATCTCCGAGCTCTCTTGCCGCACGCGCAACTCGAGAGTCGTGGGTCTGGACTCAGCTACCGTTTCAACCCGAGGGAGAGGTGCTGTTACTGGTTTCTGCTTGGTTGAACCGTGGTAGGCACCCTCGCCAGTAAATTCCTCCACTTTCTGAGTGCCTATACTGTGTGGTTTTCTACTCCATGTCGTCATGGCGGTCTCCTTTCTCCACATCCGGCATAAAGTCGAACATGGCTTGGAAATATTGAAGCTTTGCCCTCGGATCAAGCGCAAGACGCATAACCTCCGGGATACGCTCGAGCAGATGCTCGTTAGAGGCATGTGGGATTTGATCGATTCCGTAGCAGGTAGGCATGTCGTACATACGGTTATACGCCACGTTATCAATCTGTTTCCCCTGCATAACAACAACAGGGAGTGGCGCCCAGTTATGTTCTATGAAGAAGCTTTCAGCGCCCCAACGACGGTAAAAGCCAAGCTTCTTCATTCGAGCCAACCATGGCGGGTCTCCTATCTGCCATAGTCCACGGCCACACAACAAGTACTGCGAGTGGATGATAGGGTAACCATTGCTGTCGAGAACATCCCTACTGTAGTAACGGACGATACTTCGAAGAAAAAGTGATGCCAGTCCTCCGCTACGATGCTCGGGACTAACGACAAAGTTCGCGATGTGATGGAACCGATCCGGCTTGAACCGTTCAGGGCTCGGAAACGCGAATCGGTCGAACCATTTATGGGCAGAATTGTCCTGGTCAGGCTGATCGAAATCAACATCCTCGGCAATCGTTGAATACCGTAAGTTGTTGTATCGGCCAGTGAAGAAGAAGATGGTGTCCTTGCTTCTTCCAACGAGGATAGTCGCGAGAATCTCGTGCGTGTGCACGTCGTGCCTGCGAGCGAGCACAAAGCGGTGTCCGGCGATACCCCAAAGTGTCGAAACGCCTTCGGGTGAAATGATGTCTCGCTGTACACGCGTTACAACTTCAGGTGGCAGATGGCCACCTTTGTCGCACCGCGCTCCTTCAAGTGATCGTGTAAGCAAAGACGAGATCGCACGTGCGATTCTAGGGTCTTCACTCGATACAATACCGAGCTCCATCCCACCTTCGGGAAGCGTAACGAAGTTTTGGGCTCCCGGATTCCTGCTTTCCTCATACTGTAGATACGCTGCCCGGAGGCATGCTGTATCTACAAACCGATGCATTGGATTGAAAAGATCATCTGTGTGTTGCATTACCGGTCTCTCTATTTCTGTGGTTGCATTTCAGATCTAGACAGAACCTACCACACATTGTAGAAGCTACCAAAGTAATGTCTTGAGTGCACTGCCGTGTCCGTAATCGTGGTATACCTTCAGCATGAACGTGAAAGGAAAGCGTGTATTTGTAGGTCTCTCTGGAGGCGTTGATTCTGGAGTAACCGCAGCACTTCTTAAGGAAGCAGGGGCAGATGTATTTGGTGTGTTTATTAAAGGCTGGTACCCGCCAGGCATGCCCTGCGCGTGGGCAGAGGATCGCAAGGATGCGATGCGTGTAGCTGCGAGGCTCGGTGTTCCTTTTACGACACTTGATGCGTCGAGCGAGTACAAGCAAGGTGTTATAGACTACCTGCTTTCTGAATACAAAGCTGGCAGAACACCAAACCCGGACGTTATGTGTAACCGAGAGGTTAAGTTCGGTGCCTTCTATCGCTACGCTCTATTAAAGGGTGCGGATCTCATAGCAACTGGACACTACGCACAGACAAGGAATGGAAGTCTTCTGAAGGGAATTGATGCGGGCAAGGATCAAAGCTACTTTCTCTGGGCGGTACCGAAGGAAGCTCTTTCAAAGACGCTGTTTCCGCTAGGAGCTATACATAAAGAAGCAACGCGCAGATTGGCAGAGAAGTATCATCTTCCAAACGCAACAAAGCGGGACAGCCAAGGCATATGTTTCTTGGGAAGTATTTCCGTAGATGATTTTTTGAAGAGCGAGTTTGGGTGCGAAGCGGGAGACGCAATTGACGACGCAGGGAATATTGTAGGGCGACATGAAGGAGCACTTTTGCACACGCTTGGCGAACGTATCGCGCTTCAGCGTGCGGCACCGGGTCCTTGGTATGTGCGTAGGAAGGATATCGAGAAGAATGTTCTCGTGGTGTCTAAGGAACGTCTGGAAGGCGGAACAGCCGAAGCTATACATCTCACGGAGACCAATTGGTTTACCGCTGAACCTATAGAAGAGACTGTTTCCGCTCAGTTTCGGTACCACGGTCCTTTTGTAGAGGGGGTACTCAGCACAAGCAGAACCACGTTCACGCCTTCAGAAACACTTCCAGAACCTTTAGCTCCCGGACAATCTCTCGTGCTGTATCAAGAAGACCAAGTGCTTGGCGGCGGGATAGTGTCCTAGAGCGGGATGCTATGATGAGGGCAAATGAAGCCTGAAATCATCAAAGCTGATGGGAGTGTAGAAATGTTCGAGGGAACGAAGCTCGAAGCGTCGCTGCGTCGTGCAGGTGCAACAGACGCAACCGCAGAACGCATTCGCCACACTATCGAAGCGTCCATGGGTCCGCTAGCCGAGAGCTCTGACATTTATAAGCGTGCGTTTCAGATGCTGCGGCAAGACGCACGTCCTGCAGCGGCTCGGTACAGCCTTCGCCGTGCGTTGTTCGATCTTGGTCCGTCCGGACATCCGTTCGAGGACTTTGTTGCTGAGCTATTCAAGAAAGAAGGCTGGACAGTTGAAGGACGCCGCATGATTCCTGGGAAGTGTGTACCGCACGAGGTGGATGTGTATGCGTCTAGAGGTAACGAACACCTTGCGGCCGAACTTAAGTATCACAATACCCCTGGATACAAGACGGACGTGAAAGTGGCGCTCTATGTTAAGGCGCGCTTTGACGATATTTGGCAGTGCAAAGAGGAGGATGCTAAGACCTGTCCGGTTGATGTGGGTTTTCTTATTACGAACACCAAGTTCACGAAGCAAGCCATAGACTACGCTACCTGTGCGGGTATGGGACTTCTTGGATGGAGCTATCCGCACACCGGCAATCTCTATGACCGCATGATTGCCAACGCATTGTTCCCGGTTACCGCACTCACCACCTTAAAGAAGGCAGAGAAGCGACTTCTTATTGATAAGGGTATTGTTACCTGCGACCAGGTTCGTGAACACCGGGATGTACTCCGTACTGTTGGCCTTACGCCTGAGCGCATAGGCACGGTTGTTGCGGAAGCTAATACCCTGTGCGAGAAAGACTAATATGAGCGATTTCAAACGATACAACCCAAACCGAGGCGCAGACTGGAACTATGGCGGAAAGAAATGGCGCCTATCCCGCTCAAAGATTGAGTACTTCGTTGAGTGTCCTCGGTGTTTTTATGTAGACAACAAGCTAGGGACCAAGCGTCCTGGCATGCCAGAGTTTACGCTTAACAAAGCAGTTGATGCACTCTTCAAAAGAGAGTTCGATGCGCACCGCACAGCAGCAACCGCGCATCCACTTATGGAGAAGTACGGCATTGATGCGGTCCCTTTTGTGCACGCAAAGATGGATACCTGGAGGGAGAACTTCGAGGGTGTTGAGTACACGCACCCATCTACGGGGTTTGTTATCTCAGGAGCTGTTGACGACATTTGGGTTGCGCCCTCAGGAGAGCTTATTGTTGTTGACTACAAGGCAACCTCAAAACCCGGCACCATAGAGACCCTTGGAGACTCAAGCTGGAACGAGCAGTATCGCAGGCAAATGGGCGTATATCAGTGGCTATTGCGACAGAATGGGTTTGAGGTGTCTTCTATGGGGTACCTAGTCTACGCGAACGCGTATGACGACAAGCAGGCCTTTGACGGGAAGCTTGAGTTTGAAGTTACGGTTGTGGAGTGCGAAGGAAATACGGAGTGGATTGACGAGATCCTGCCTAAGATTAAGGAAACACTTGATGCAGACGTCATACCACCAACGGGTAGTGCATGTGAGTTCTGTCCCTACCGCGAAGCAGCAGGGAAGAAACTGCTTGCCATGCACAAGGCTCTCCAGAAGTAGCAGTGCGTATGGATACTGCACTTGAACCATCCTGGAAGGCAAAGCTCGCAGGGGAGTTAGGCAGACCATACTTTGCAGAGCTCGCAGCCTTTGTTGAAAAGGAGTATGCAGAGTCTACAGTGTACCCGGAGTCAAAGAACATATTCCGTGCATTTGAGCTCACACCCTTTGATGCAGTTAAGGTAGTTATTCTTGGACAGGATCCATACCATGGAGCAGGTCAGGCTGTAGGTCTTTCGTTCTCTGTTGAGTCTGGAACAACCCTTCCGCCTTCCCTACGCAATATCTACAAGGAATTAGAGAGCGATCTTGGAGAACCCCTTGAGCATAGGGACGGGGACCTTACCCGCTGGGCACAACAAGGGGTGCTTCTTCTAAATGCCACCCTTACGGTGCGTAGTGGCTCTCCTGGCTCGCACCAGAAGAAAGGGTGGGAACAGTTTACAGACGCGGTTATGAAAGTCCTTTCAGAGGAGCGGGAGAACCTTGTATTCATATTGTGGGGCACCTACGCCCGTACGAAAGGGATACATATTGATCGTACAAAACACCTGGTTATTGAGTCTCCGCATCCTTCACCGTTTTCAGCACACAGCGGGTTCTTTGGCTCGAGGCCGTTTAGCAAGACGAATGAGTATCTCGAGATGAAGGAGAAGAAGGGTATTGAGTGGATGTAGGTTTGGACACACCTCACAAAAGAGCAATTAGACACCATCCCCTCTAAATTGGTATTGTCTTTATATGACTGCACTTAAAACCCAATGGGACCTCTCCGTCTTTTACTCCTCTGCCACTGACCCTGCAATCGAAAAGGATCAGAAAGATGCAGACAAGGCGGTATCTGCATTTGCTAAGAAGTACACCGAGGACAAGCGTCACTTGAAGAATGCAAAAGCTCTTGCCGAAGCGCTCACAGCATACGAGGCACTCATTGGCATGCCGGCAGCCAAGGCCAGCTATTACGTGTACTTTAGAAAGGACTTGAACGTAGAGGACAAAGAAGCAGAGGCACTCGCAGCGCGTCTTGAGGATCGTTCAACGAAGCGTGGCAACAAGCTTCTTTTCTTCGCACTCGAGCTTGGAAAGATCCCTTCCGAGAAGCAAAAAGCATTTCTTGCGGCTCCAGTACTCGCACCTTTCCGTTATTGGCTTGCTCAGGTGTTCGAGAACGCACGATACGATCTTTCAGAGCCTGAAGAGAAAATCCTTTCGCTCAAGGATGATGTGTCGCATGGCCGATGGGTTCAGCTAACAGATAATGTACTCAACAAGAAGGTTGTTGAGTTTGACGGAAAGACTCTACCGCTTCCTGAAGCAGGCGGTATCATGGCGAACCTGCCAACCGCCAAGCGCCAGAAGCTCGGCCAACTCTTGAACGAAGCATATGAAAGCGTAGCGGATGTAGCTGAGGGAGAGATAAATGCTATCTATACCGACAAGAAGATTGAGGACGAGTTGCGTGGCATGAAAGAGCCGTACGAGGCAACTATTCGCGGGTACCAGAACGATGTTAAGAGCGTGCTTGCGCTCGTCGATGCGGTTGAAAAGAGTAAGAAAATATCACACCGCTTCTATGAGGCGAAGCGCAAGCTACTCAAACTCGATACCCTTACGTATGCAGATAGGAGCGCCTCAGTTGGCGAATTAAAGACAAAGATCTCTTTTGAGAAGGCAGTAGAAATTGTGCGCGAAGTGTTTGTTGAGCTAGATCCTAGCTACGGAGCCATTTTTGATCGTTTGCTCGCCAACGGCCAGGTAGATGTATACCCAAAGAAGGGGAAGTCAGGCGGTGCGTACTGTTCAAGTGGCCAGAATGTGCCGACGTTCGTGCTTCTTAACCACACAGATACGTTTGAGTCTCTTAAGACACTTGCGCACGAGATGGGGCATGCCGTTCATGCAGAGCGCGCAAAGGATCAGCGTCCTCTGTACCAAGGACACCCAATCTCAACCGCAGAGACAGCGAGCACATTCTTCGAGTACGCAGCATTGAAGCGACTCGTTGCAAGCCTTCCTGCAGATGAACAGATAATCGCACTGCATAACGTTATCCAGGACGACGTAAGTACGGTGTTCCGACAAATTGCCTGCTTTAGCTTTGAGCGCTCCCTACACGCGCTTATACGAAAGGAGGGGTATGTATCAAAGGAGCGCATTGCAGACCTTATGAACGAGCACATGCAGTCCTATCTTGGTCCTGCGTTTACCCTGAAGCGGGGAGACGGGTATTTCTTCGTTAACTGGAGCCATATCAGGAGGTTCTTCTACGTGTACTCCTACGCGTACGGACAGCTTATAAGCAAGGGGCTCCACGCGAAGCTTGAAAAGGACCCAAATTACATCAAGAAAGTAGACGGATTCCTTTCTGCGGGTGAAAGCATGTCGCCTGAAGATATCTTCAAAACGTGTGGCCTAAACACGAAGAAACCAGACATCTTCCTTGAGGGACTCAAGTCTATAGAGCGCGACGTAGCTCGCCTTGAGAAGCTCATCAAATAAAGGGTTTTATTCGAGCGTCTAAGCGTGGTATCGTCATACCACTATGACCGTATCTGAAGTACGCCGCAGGTTCTTGGCTTTCTATGAGGCACGTGGGCACGTGATTATCCCGTCAGCACCCATAGTCCCCGGCAACGATCCAACTACCCTCTTCACCTCAAGCGGCATGCAGCCACTCTTGCCGTATTTTCTCGGTGAGGACCACCCAGAAGGTAAGCGTGTGGTTAATGCGCAGCTCTCGTTTCGAGCGGGAGACATTGAAGAAGTGGGTGACAACCGTCACACCACCTTCTTCGAGATGCTTGGGAACTGGTCCTTTGGCGACTATTTCAAACAGGAACAGCTTCCGTGGATATTTGAGTTCCTCACAAGCAAGGAAACCGGCTTTGGTATTGACCCGAACAGGCTCTATGTAACGGTGTTTGCAGAAGACACGGAGGCAGGTATTCCTCTAGATACGGAGGCTATTGAACTGTGGAAGCGTCTTTTTGGCGAGGTCGGCGTCTCTGCAGAGTTCTCAAACATAGGGAGCGAGGAGGCGGGGTACGAAAAGGGTATGGGACCAAACGACCGCATCTTTGCATACGACGCGAAGAAGAACTGGTGGAGCCGTTCGGGCGTACCAAGCAACATGCCTGCAGGGGAGCCAGGGGGACCGGACTCAGAGATCTTCTATGACTTTGGTACAGAGCACGATCCGAAGTGGGGTGCGCATTGCCACCCTAACTGCGACTGTGGACGCTTTGTAGAGATTGGAAACTCGGTGTTCATGCAGTTCATGAAGCAGGAGGATGGTTCGTTTGTAGAGCTTCCGAAGAAGAATATTGATTTTGGCGGGGGACTTGAGCGCATAACCATGGCAACGGTTGGTCCAGACATCTTTGAGCTTGATATCTTTGACGCTGCTCGCGCCGTTATTGAGGAGCGCTCAGGAAAGAAGTATCACTCAGACGAGGCAACCATGCGCTCGTTCCGCATCATCCTTGACCACATGCGCGCGGCTTCTTTCATGCTCGCTGAAGGTATCGTGCCTTCTAACTCTGAGGCAGGGTATGTGCTTCGCAGGCTTCTACGCCGCGCCATTCGCGAATCAGATCGCCTGGGTATTCATGACGCAGTACTCGCTGACGTAGCGAAGGGATACGGCGACGTGTATGCCGATCACTATCCGCATGTAGCACAAAACGCGGACAAGATACGTGAGGAGATAGCGAAGGAGGAAGAGAAGTTCCGCAAGACTCTCACCACAGGACTTCGAGAGCTTGAGAAGCTCGTTTCTAAAGGGGCTATTACACCGGAAGACGTGTTTACCCTCTTCACTACCTATGGCTTTCCTATTGAGCTTACAGAAGAGATTGCAAAGGAGCGTGAGATTGAAATTGATCTTACGGCGGTTATGGAGCTTATGAAGAAACACCAGGAGACATCCCGTGCAGGGGGTGCCCAGCGCTTTGCAGGAGGTCTTGCCGACCATGCAGAACAAACCGTCCGCTACCACACCACACACCACATTCTTCTTAAGGCTTTGCAAATGGTCTTGGGGCCAGAAGTTAAGCAGAGAGGCTCCAACATAACCTCTGAACGTCTTCGTATAGACTTTGCGTCGCCTGGAAAGATGACGGACGAGCAGAAGGCTGAGGTTGAAAAGATTGTGAACGACATCATATATCAGGATCTTCCGGTTACGCGTTCTGTTATGCCTCGCGAGGAAGCAGAGAAGCTTGGTGCAGAGATGGAGTTCGGGGTTAAGTATCCAGACATGGTGTCGGTGTACTCAGTTGGCCCTATACACGCAACTGAAGAGAATCCTGATATTCCAAACGCGTTCTCTCTTGAGTTCTGTGGAGGCCCGCACGTAGCGAATACCAGCGAGATCCACGCTGAGGACCGCAGGTTCAAGATACAGAAGGAAGAGGCGGTTGCGTCTGGAGTGCGCCGTATCAAGGCGGTGTTGGTGTAGGTTCGGTCCCTAGTCTGCCAGCAATATCGCTGTGCTAACCTTTGCGTATGAGCGAGAAGTTTAAGAACGATAAATTCCGCAGAAGCCGCGGGGGATATTCTCGTTTACTCGCTATTACATGCGAGAAGTGCGGCGTGGAAATCTGCCGGTACCAGAAAGATGGTCCAGGCGCATTAAGAAGGCTGTACTTGGACAGAATACGGGACCCGAAGGTTTCTATCGCGAGAAAAGATCTTTCTTGCCCTAGGCAACACCTGCTTGGAGTTAAGGTTGTATACGAGAAAGAAGACCGTCCTGCTTTTAGACTATTTGTTGAGTCTGTTAAGAAAACCATCGTTAAGGCGTAGTAAAGTTCTAACGTCGTCCCAGACTGCCAGCAATCTAAAGAGAAAGACCACCCCGAGAGGTGGCCTGAAAGAAAAGTTGGAAGAAAGGGCTTAGGCTTGGATGGCAGCTCAAAAGTGAGAACCGGTTCATTGGGTCGAAACCCAACTCTACTTGCTGACGCCTAACGGCTTAAGCAGAACCACCCGTGTTGGGCTTGTACATGTGCGCACTTGCACAAGCTTACTCAGACCTTCTTTGAAGTTGTACCGCTTACGGGGCTGGAACCCTCTATGGCTGCCGAAGCATTTAGCGTGACTTCTCGAAGGATGGCCTGGTCCCGGCTGTTGGGCCGAGAGTCTCGTTTGATGTCCTCCCTTACTTCCACTGTTAAGTATACACCTGTCTGTGGAGTGTCAAGACGGTTCCAACATCGTCCCAGACCCCCAGCAATTAAGAAAGGGCAGTCGGACAAGATTCGTCCGACTGCCCCTATTCTTACGCGTTCGTCCACCCGTCGCCGCTCTTGGTCTCTCCTGCGGCGAGATGCTCGTTCTCGCCCACGATAGCGCCAGGCTCGACAATTGCGTCGACATTGATGATCGCAGTCGGATGCACGTCAGCGTTTCCAGCAACCCATCCTCCGACAGAGCCATCAGGGTTGGTCCTGCGGTTGGCCTCGATTCTCTGGCCGTCCGCACTCACGAAGGTGAATGTTGATTCATGTACCACTTGAGGCTCCTTGTTCTGCCTAGGCCGATAATAGCACTGTGCCTGGAGGATTCCAACATTGTTCCAGACAGCTGGCAGTAAAGGTATACACAACTGATACAATTTAAAGCATGAAAGCGCACGGAAACCTTGCAATAGGAATCTTCGTACTAACATTGGCAGCAGCTATTTTCCTCCTAACCCCCAAAAGCACCGAATCGCTTGAGGCGAGTGCCCGGGCAAATGCAGAAGAGATGAGTCAAACTGAAGGTTTTTCTGCCGTACTTGAGAAGGCCAAGCAAGAACTAGAATTGCCGCCAGAGACAGATCTTTCTCTCAAGGCAAAGGACGCAGAGTATTATGCATTCTCTGCAAGCAGCCGAGAAGGAGGAGGGGTAGAAATACTTGCGTACCGGAGTCAGGAGAGCTCTTTTGAGAAGGTATGGGAAGGCCAAGACTATCCAAACTGTTTGTTTGTTGAGCAGAGAAAGGCGTATCTTTCTGAGTCCGAAGAGCGTGTCTACACCGTACCAGTCTCGCTTGTACCTCGTTGCTTTAAGACTGAACAGAAGGACCGTACCGTACCACTAGAGCGTCTTATTTCTTGGCTGCACTCATTCCCTAGAAAGGAATAGGGTTCCAACATTGTTCCAGACAGCTGGCAATCTCCATACCTAGCACAGTATTTAAGAAGAAACCTTAGATTGTTGAGGTTAGTTCCTAAGAGTGGGCATACCGCTCATTTCTGGAGATTCCTATGCATGTGAAAGCAGCACCAGCTACCAAGCCCTGGCGCAGAACCAACCGGTACAAGCGTCTTATCGGAAAGAACCTCGATCGAGGGGTTCCGCTCGATATCGCCAAGACCGTCGCGGATGCATTCTTGCGTCCATAATAGTCAATCAACACAAATCATTCTTTTGATCTTGGCCGGCACTCGCAAGGTGCCGGCCATTTCTAATGGAAGTTCCAACATTGTTCCAGACAGCAGGATTTTTAAGAAAGCCCCCGACGTTTCCATCGGGGGTAAGCAACTGGTTTGTGAAGCATTCAACGTTTCTGGTCTTTCGGCGCACTTGTCGGTACACGCAAAATACGTTTCGCACCAGGAAGCTCCAAGGCAAACTTGCCGAATGCGTCAGTAATGTCCCTGTCGGATTTTGCTCCGGTGGGACGCAAAGGGGTGGTCATGTCGTTCTCCGTTCTGGTCTGGAGAAAACCATAACACTCTTGTATATGAGTTCCAACATCGTCCCAGACTGCCAGCAATATTGCTAGAATAAGTAGATGAAAATCGTATGCGGAACTGATGCAAAAAGATTCGAGAACGCATCCTCCTGCATAGCCTTTGAATACCAGACAGGGGAGCCTGACATTAATCTGGCACGCATAGAGATAACCGGTCGGTACCCCTTAGAAGGAAGTGCGATTAATAAAGCCGTTTCAGAGTTGGTATATGTCCAAGAAGGGGAAGGAAACGTAACTGTCAATAATGAAACGATTCCTCTCAAGAAAGGGGACGTGGTTCTAATTGAGAAAGGAGAGCGGGTGTGGTGGGACGGAAGGCTCGTTCTCATCATTGCGTGCACCCCGGCATGGAACCCTGAACAGTACGAAGTTGAAGGGTAAGGGTTCCAACGTCGTCCCAGGCTGCCAGCAAAAGAATAGCCCCGACTAAGGGCTATTAAGATACACAACATTATTTGTCCGTCCCTTAAGACGCGTAAGGATTAAGCCGAGACGGTATGGACGCATATTAATCGGGCAGTGTGCCCCGTCCTGCATGTACCGGCGTACCGTTGCTGGTTGCATTGCCCATTCTTCTGCGAGCTCCTCAGCCGAAACCCCGCAGAACTGCACAAACGCCTCTACTGTCTTGCTGAATATGACCTCGTCTGTTGAGCCTACGAATCCTGACTCTAGAAACTCAGTAAGGCTACGTGCCGCTTGTTTGCGTATGGCATCAATCTGTTGCAAGGCAACTTCTTGTTCTCTGAGCATGTTCAACCCTTTCAACTCTTCGAGAAACGTATCACGAACACATAGAGGCTCCAATATCGTCTCGAAGTGCCTACTAATCCCGTACAACAACTAATGTCCCAACCGGAGCCCACTCGTACAGCTTTCTTGCAAGACTAAGCGGCACATTTACACACCCATGAGATCGCTGTGCACCAAAGTCGTTATGCCAGTACGCACCATGTATGGCTCCGCCATCTTCCGTAAAGTAGAGCGTCCACGGCACACCTGGAAGATCATAGTACTGATCTGATATACCAGGCAGAGGACCCTGCATATAGCGACTCGGTGTCTTTCTAAAGACTGTGAACGTACCGCGGGGTGTTGGACTTAGGTCCAGTCCCGTTGAGATAGTAGTCTGCATATAGAGCTCATCTCCTTCATACGCATATAGCGTCTGTTCAGAGCGATCCACCACAATACGCTTATTAGTTTCCTGCGCACCAACCGTAGGAAGTATTTCAGATACCGGGTTGTACACGGGCACTACAAACTCTTCTGCGATATAGAGGTCTTTAGGTACACGATCTGCATAGCGTAGCCACTCCGTAAACTGTACGCGGTACCATGCTCTTCCGGAGTCGTCCGTAACGATCTCTTTGGCAACAGGAAGCACCATGCCCGCACGTGCTTGCATATAGGACGGAGCAGTGACATTAGGATCAATGCGTACATGCACGCAGTCTCCTTCAAACAAGGCCCCGCAGGACTCCATAATCTCAACATAAGTGGGAGGACCCGTCTCAAGAGGAGACTCTGCGGGAGGTATGGATGCGTATTCTTCAAGAAGTGTTTGTGCTTCTCCGCTAGAAGAGACGTAGAGCAAGAGCGCTCCGCCAAGCATGGCCGCTACACTCATGAGAGCGATACTGAGTACTTTCTTTGAAACCGTTCGCATATCCCTAGAGTACAGGTTTGTACAAATCAAACCAACACAGCACTCTCATAGTGCGTACTAGACTGCTATACTCCATCTATATGGGTCTTTTTTCGTGGGGAAAAAAGAAAGCGCGCATCGTCGCACTTATCGATATCGGCTCCTCGTCTGTAGGCGGGGCGTATGTGTATGTGGTGGATGGAGAAAAACCTATCATCTACTACACCGCACGAGTTGAGGTTGAGGTACGCGAGGAGGAGGACATCCGTGACAGTATGATGCGCTCCCTGGTCTTTCTTGAGCGACTTATGATTGAAGAGGGTGCGCCAGCCTTGCGCAGGGAAACGGGTAGTGCAGCGATAGACCACATTCTTGTCTCCGTTTCAGCGCCATGGCAGCAAAGTATTGTCTCGATTACCCAGTTTAATACCGGGAAATCCTTTATATTTACCCATCGGCACCTGGCTGAGGCAGAGCGCAGGGTTCCGAAGCTTCAGCAGGGTCGCATACTAAGCGGGCAGAGTGTTATCGCAAGCATGCTTAATGGGTACGACACTAAGCATCCCTATGGAAGATATGTGTCCCGGGCTGAGATTGTCTTGCTTACGTCAACGCTTGAGAAAGAGGCTGCACACCAGATTGAAACCTCTCTACGACGCACATTCCATACACATGACCTACACATAACCGCTTTTGCACCCATAGTGTATGAGGTATTTAAAGGTCTCTACCCGCACCAGGAAGATTTCATTGTGCTTGATGTTTCAGCAAGTGGTACCGACATGGTTATGGTTAAGCGTGGCCTTCTGTCTGCTGTTGTTGCCATTCCCTTAGGAACCCATGAGCTGTGCTCTAAGGTTCGTGCGGCAGGGGCACGTACCCATACAGACTCTGATGCACTCATTCCAGAGCCCGTTAACGAGGAATTCGAGAAGGCATGTGAGGAGATACAGAAAGGTTGGATAGCGAGTCTGCATGCTGCATTCTTACGGTTCTCTACAAAGGAAGCGCTTCCTCGTACCATCTTCTTGCTCGCGGACACGGAAGTGCGTCCGTATATAAAGCGCATTCTTGACGAGAGAGAGCTCAAGTCGCTTTGGCTTATGGACGAGCCTCTTTCCATAATCGCGCTTGAACCTGCGCATCTCGCTGCACACGTTAAAACCCGAGGGCAGGGAACGGGCGATCTGTACATGGCCCTCCTCGCGCTCTTTGTTGCACGTATTGAGGAGAAGTAGGAGGGTTATACCCGCAGCTCCATCGAGTACTTTGTATACGGTGTATACTTATCCCCATACCATTCATTCGAGGCTTTTTACCGTTTTATGCAAAAGAACCTGAACGATATCATCCCGCCGTCCCGACGCCGCACTATGGAGGGCGCTGAAGATGTTCCCACCTACACCTCTTCAGGAGGTCTCCCGCCTGAACGCCCGAGCTACGCTCGTCCGCAGCCACCAGCCCGTCGCAGGCGCTCGTTTCCTATGGGCACGGCAATTGTTGCAGGTCTCGTTGTGCTCATATCGGTTGGAGCACTCTTTGCGTTTTCTGGAGCTGAGGTTACCGTAACGGCAACCGAAAACAGGAGCACTGTAACAGGCGAATTCATCGCGACCGCAGGGGCAGGGGATCTTGCGTTTGAGGTTATTACGGTTGAGAAGGTTGCGAGTGCTTCAGTTGAAAGCGAAGGTACGGAGACTGTTAACCAGTCCGCACAGGGAACTATCACTATTGAGAACAAGCAGGATGTTCCTCAGCAACTCATCAAGAACACGCGCTTTGAGACTCCAGACGGGCTTATCTTCCGTATTCGGGACTCAGTTACCGTTCCTGCAAGTCGCAACGGGACTCCCGGAAGCCTTGAAACTACGGTATATGCGGACGCTACGGGAGAGTCGTACAACGTAGGTCCTACCTCGTTCACGCTTCCGGGTCTTGCGGGAGGAGCTACTTTCACGCTCGTTACCGCCCGCTCTGCAGAAGCTATGAAGGGCGGGTTTGCGGGACCGCGCCCAAGTGTTGGAACTGCTACACGTGAAAAGACGGCAGCAGAACTTCGTGCAGAACTCTCTGGGGGCATTGATGCCGCACTTCAGGCCGGGGTACCAGAAGGCTACGTGCTTATTCCTGGAGCCAGCCGTGTGTCGTATGAGGCACAGCCTGACGTGGCGGCAGCCGGTGGAAAGGTTGAGCTTTCAGAGAAGGCAATTGCCGTTGCTACTGTATTTCCTTCAGCAAGCCTCGCACGCAGCATTGCGTATCAGGTTGTTGGGTCCTATAGCGGCCAGAGCGTGGTTCTATCAGATGTTTCTGGCCTTACCCTTACCCCGGTAGGGGATCTTCCAACCCCAGGGGTAACGGAGTTCGCATTCTCTCTTGCCGGCAACACGACAATCCTCTGGATCGTTGATTCAAGCCGTATTGCAGGGGCAGTGTCAGGGAAGTCAGCGGAGTCCGCAAGGACTATTCTCTCTGGATTCCCAGAAGTAGACCGCGCAGACTCTATCCTTCGTCCTTTCTGGAACCGTTCGTTCCCGGCAGACCCAGCGAAGATAAAGGTAACGGTTCGAAACGAACCGTAATTATAAAAGTCTAGGCATTGTGCGGCGTTCCCAGCCGATATACCAATTCGGCTGGTTGACGTTGTTTCTCTTGCTTGGTAGGATAATAAAGCTTCACATGGAGGTAAGTAAAGAAGGCGCAGCAACCGGCTCCGTAGAGGAGGTGCTTCCTAATTCCCTTTTTAGGGTTAGGATGCCAACGGGAGAGCTCCAGCTTGCCTACCTCGCTGGAAAGATGCGTTTGCACCGTATACGCGTGCTGGTAGGAGATCAGGTTGAACTGGTCATCGACCCGTATGGCGGACGTGCGCGCATTGTGAGGCGACTTAGCTAAAAAACCCTGAAAGATGAAGGTACGTGCATCCATAAAAGTTCAAGAACCTGGAGATATCATCGTCCGCCGACGCGGACGCTTGTACCGTATCAACAAGCGCAACCCGCGCCGCAAAGCTCGTCAGGGCTAGTCGCCACATTACTTATCCTGTATTTCTCTTTTTAATTCCTCGTATCCATGCGTATCGCCGGTGTTACCCTTCCAGACGACAAGCAGCTTGCGTACGCACTGCCTCTTATCTTTGGCATTGGTCCAACACGCGCCCTCACTATTCTTAAGGAGGCTGGTGTAGAGCCAACACGCAAGGGCAAGGATCTCTCTGCAGATGAGGAGCAGAAGATTCGTACCCTCTCAGAGGCGTACACCATCGAAGGAGAGCTCCGCCGCGAGGAGAGCCAGAACGTTAAGCGTCTTAAGGACATTCGTTCAGCACGTGGCATCCGTCACGAGCGCCGTCTTCCGGTACGCGCACAGCGCACTAAGACCAACTCCCGCACCGTCCGCGGCAACACCCGCAAGACTATGGGTAGCGGACGTCGTACGCTTGAGAAGACATAGACCGCATACTTTTAATTCAACGAACCAATTACTATGGGAAAGAAGAGAATCATCAAGAAGTCCGGAAAGGGCATGGACCAGGGTCGCAAGGACCGTGCGATGTCCAAGGCCGTTAAGAAGCGTCTCGAGCGTGGTGTTCTTCACGTTGAGGCCACCTTCAACAACACCAAGGCCGTCCTTACCGACGACAAGGGCAATGCGATCATCTCTTCTTCTGCGGGCGCGCTTGGCTTCTCTGGAGCCCGCAAGTCTACTCCGTACGCCGCTGCAAAAGTTGGCGAGCTCCTTGGCGACAAGGCACTTCTTATCGGTGTGAAGGAGGCTTCGGTTGTTATCCGCGGTATCGGTGCTGGACGCGAGTCCGCACTCCGTGCCTTTGCTGGAAAGGGTATTGCCATTCGCGCTATCAAGGACGCAACACCGGTGCCGCACAACGGCCCACGCCCGAAGAAGGCTCGTCGCGTATAGTCTTTCACTTCTTTTTACCTACCTATGAAAATCGGACCTAAGTACAAGATCGCAAAGCGCCTCGGTGCAAGCGTCTTCGAGAAGACCCAGACCCAGAAGTTTGCTATCGCTGAAGAGCGTGCAGCACGCAACAAGAAGGGACGTCGCCAGAACCAGACTGAGTTCGGCAAGCAGCTTCTAGAGAAGCAGAAGGTTCGTATGACCTACGGCCTTTCTGAGAAGCAGTTCTCAAACTACGTTGCAACAGCAAACGCAACCCACGGTCTTCCTCCTGCAGAAACCCTCCACCGCCTTCTCGAGCTTCGTCTCGACAACGTTGCGTACCGCATTGGACTTGCGCCAACGCGTCGCGCAGCACGCCAGATGGTCTCTCACGGGCACCTTACGGTGAACGGAGTGAAGACCACGATCCCATCACGCGCGATGAAGATCGGTGAGACCATCGGTGTGCGCGAGGGCTCGAAGAGTGCCGTTTTGTTCGAGAACTTCGCAGAGAAGTTCCTTGAGCGTCCGACGCTTGCGTCGTGGCTCTCATGGAATGCGAAGACCATGGAGGGTGGCGTTGTAGAAGTCCCGACTGAAGAGGCGGCGGCTCCTGCAGGCAACCTGGTTACTGTGCTTTCGTTCTACAGCCGCTAGTCTTTATACGTTCAGCTTTATTGTTGGTTTAATCTGATTGAGTCATGGAACACCACATCACGCTCCCCTCGAAGCCCCGCGTCGTCTCAGAAGAAGGCGTACAGGGAATTTATGAGATAGATTCGCTCTATCCAGGCTACGGCCACACGCTCGGCAACTCACTACGCCGTATTATTCACGCATCTCTTCCAGGAGCTGCAGTTACCTCCGTTAAGATTGACGGCGTCTCACACGAGTTCGCTACCATGGAGGGCGTGCGCGAGTCTGTTATGGAGGTTCTCCTCAACTTGAAGCGCGTACACTTCGCACTTCACGGAGACGAGCCGCAGACTATCTCTCTTTCTGTTAAGGGACCAAAGCAGGTTACGGCAGCAGACTTCAAGCTTCCGAGCCAGGTTGAGATTGCAAACCCAGACGCGCACATTGCGGACGTATCAGGCAAGATCTCGTTTGAGCTAGAGGCTACTATCGAGCGCGGTCTCGGCTACGTTGCCCGCGAGCTTCTTACCAAGGACAAGGTTGATATCGGTACCATTGCACTCGATGCAACATTCACCCCAATTCGCCGCGTTAACTACGAGGTTGAGAACATGCGCGTTGGAGACCGTACGGACTTCAACCGTCTCCGTATGCTCATCGAGACCAACGGCACTATCACCCCTCGCGAGGCTCTTGAGAGCTCAATCGAGGTTATGATCCACCAGCTCTCAGCTATCGTTGGCTTCCAGGAGGCAACATCAGAGTCGGTAACGGACCTTCCAGCGAAGTCTGAGGACAAGGCTCCGGGCAAGGACCCAGCAAAGGCAAAGATCGAGGAACTCGGTCTTGGTGCTCGTATTGAGACCGCGCTCAGCGACGCTGGCATCAAGTCTGTAGCAGGACTCGTGAAGAAGACCGCCTCACAGCTCCTCGAGCTCGAGGGTGTTGGCGAGAAGGCAGTAACTGAGATCAAGGAGGCACTCGATGCCCTTGGACTCGAGCTTAAGGGCGAATAATAGTAGGGATTTGGACTCAGGTCAGAAATCGTGTTAAAACAAGTATATGCGCCATCACCACAAAGGAAGGACGTTCGGACGACCGCATGACCAGCGCACAGCGTTGATGCGTTCCCTCATGCGCTCCCTGATCATCCACGAGCGTATCTCGACAACCGAGGCAAAGGCTAAGGAGCTCCGCCCGATCATCGAGAAGCTCGTATCCCATGCCCGCGTCGATTCCGTTGCGAATCGCCGTTTGGTTGCGGCACGTCTTGGAAACGATGACGAGTCCACTGCGAAGCTCTTTGCGACCATTGCGCCTCGCTACACCGAGCGTCCTGGAGGCTACACCCGCATCGTTAAGCGTGCAGCAACCGCTTCAGACGGACGCAAGACCGCGTATATCGCATTCGTATAATATTTATGGCTACTACTAAGACACAGAAAGGAGAGCGCACGCTCTACACCGTAGACGCGGCAGGAGGTTCGCTTGGACGCGTAGCGAGCGAGGCTGCTTCTATCCTTCTTGGAAAGAAGTCTGCACAGTACATGCAGAACGAAGTCGTTGCAGCTGAGGTTGAGATTATCAACGCCTCAAAGCTCGTTATGACCGAGAAGCGCATAGCGGGAAAGGAGTACACCCGCTACACCGGCTACCCAGGAGGTCTTCGCATTACGTCTCTCTCAAACCTTCTTCAGAAGAAGGGTGTGAGCGAGGCTCTCTGGAAGGCAGTTGACGGCATGATTCCGCGCAACAAGCTTCGCAAGGAGCGCATGAAGCGTCTTACTATTACCGACTAGATTCTATGGCTGAGAACACCCAGAAGTACGTTACCGCTGTCGGTCGTCGCAAGACGGCAAGCGCACGCGTAAAGCTCACTCCGTCGGAGAAGAACACCGTTACGGTTAACGGTATGGACGCTCGCGAGTATTTCAACACTGCAGAGCGCGAGTCCATCACCGGAGACGCCTTCCGTGTTGAGGAGCACAAGAACAACTACGAGGTTATGGCTCGCGTACAGGGAGGAGGCAAGAGCGCACAGGCAGTTGCCGTACGTCACGCTATCTCTCGCGCTCTTACTCTTATCGAGGAGGGAAGCCGTCCAGCACTCAAGGCTGCAGGATTCCTTAAGCGCGACCCTCGTGCCGTTGAGCGCAAGAAGCCAGGTCTTCGCAAGGCTCGCAAGAGTCCACAGTGGTCGAAGCGTTAATATCGCATCACACCAACAAATCCCCGCTTCCTGCGGGGATTTGTTGTTTGTTGATAACCTCTTGTACTTCATGAAGATAGGAGTACTCTTGGGGAATCGAGAGCATCCCGCTTTCGATATCACAGCCTCTGGAGAGACAGAGATGAAGAACCTTCCCCCGGGCCACATCGGCTCCGACATCGCCCTGGCCGCCGTCGCTCCCGCTGTCGACCGTCCGCACCCGCTGCTGGAACTCCGTGCCGCTTCGGCCGGCCCCAGCTGATATCGCGCGACCATCAACCTCACCTTCGGGTGACACAACCCTCAGCCCCGCGTCCATCAGGACGTCGGGGCTGAATTCTTTTCTTCATGTGCGCACCATTCAATGCGTGGTACCGTATAGAAAACTAACCTGCACACCATGAAAGGATACCTAGCAGACATTGAGCGCGAGACGCTCGACAACACCAACTTCAGGAAGGTGCTCTACACAGCCTCTTACATGCAGCTGGTTGTTATGTCTATTCCGAAAGGAGAAGACATTGGTGTAGAGATACACGGGCAAGACCAGTTTATCCGTGTAGAGGCGGGAGAAGGGAAGGCAATTCTAGACGGAGTAGAGCACGCCCTAAAGGACGACTCCGCTACTGTTATTCCAGCAGGTACAGAGCACAACATCATTAACACAGGAGACATAGATCTAAAGCTCTACAGTATCTATGCCATGCCACATCACGAGGACGGTGTAGTGCACAAGACAAAAGCAGACGCCGACAAAGATCACGAAGAATATCTGGGCGATACAACGGAATAGTTATTTATTTCTGAGAATCTTCTTCTAAGAAAACACGTTTTGACTCGACTCATGCTTTCAGGCATAGTCTTAGTATATGGATGAGAACGATGACATTTCAGTTGAGCGCGACGGCGCTGAAGAAGACGGCATGAGCGAGGAAGAGCTCGAGGCAACGGAGTCGCGCATGGATGCGAAGACCAAGAAGCTTAAAGCTGAACTTGATATCTGCAAAAAGGAGCGCCAGGAACATCTTGATGGATGGCAGCGCGCAAAGGCAGATTACGTAAACGCCCTCAAGCGCTTCGAAGAAGAGCGCATGGAGGCCATTAAGCTTGGTGTACTGAAGGCGTCCCATGCGTTCATTACGCCCATGGACTCGCTCGCGCGCGCAGAAGCAACAGGAGAAATTCCTGCATCCTTCCAAGCTATAGCAAAGCAGCTACATGACGCCACAGGGAGTCTCGGTCTCGTACAGTTCGGCGAGGTTGGAGAAGCCTTCGATCCTATGCGACATGAGGCACTTGGACAGGACCCGGTAGACTCTAGCGAGCAGGATGAAATTGTTACGGCCGTTCTTGAAACCGGATGGAAAGCAGGGGAGCTTATCGTGCGCGCAGCGAAGGTGCGTGTAGGCTCGTTTGCGGGATAGGGAGACCCCTTGAACCCTACGGTAGGAAGCGTAAAATGAGTGCTTCAGGAACAGGGGGACTTTTATAGTGTGCGAACTAGAGTGTTATTCAATTAGCCAATTTTCACTATGGGAAAGATTCTCGGTATAGACCTCGGTACAACCAACTCCGCCATGGCGATCATGGAGGGAGGCGAGCCACGCGTCCTTGAGAACGCGGAGGGTACGCGCACCACGCCATCGGTTGTTGCAATCGCAAAGAATGGTGAGCGTCTCGTAGGAACACTCGCAAAGCGTCAGGCCGTAACGAATCCGAAGAATACTATCTACGGCATCAAGCGCTTCATGGGCCATGCGTTCACCGACAGTGTCGTAACGAAAGACAAGGATGTCGTGCCGTACGAGATCAAGAGCGGACCTAATGGCGGTGTTGAGGTACACCTTGGCGACAAGGACTATCGTCCTGAGGAGGTGTCTGCAATGATCCTTTCGAAGATGAAGGCTGATGCTGAGAAGAAGCTAGGCGAGACTATCACCCAGGCGGTTATTACGGTGCCTGCCTACTTTGACGACGCACAGCGTGCCGCTACTAAGGCTGCGGGACAGGTTGCGGGTCTTGAAGTGCTTCGCATCATCAACGAGCCAACCGCAGCCGCTCTCGCGTACGGCTTCAACAAGAAGAAGGAAGAAAAGATTGTTGTCTACGACTTCGGCGGAGGAACCTTCGACGTGTCGGTGCTTGAGGTTGGCGACGATGTTATCGAGGTGAAGTCTACCGACGGCGACAGCCACATGGGTGGACGCGATATCGACCAGAAGATTGTTCGCTACATCGCAGACGAGTTTAAGAAGGAGACTGGACTCGATGTAACGAAGGACCCGCTCGCGCTCCAGCGTCTTGACGAGGGTGCTGAGAAGGCGAAGCACGAACTCTCAACGTCTTCAGAGACAGAAGTAAACATCCCGTTCATAACCGTTGGTTCAGACGGTACGCCACAGCACCTTCTCGTTAAGCTCACACGCGCGAACCTCGAGTCTCTTGCAGACGGGTACATCGCACGCTCAATAGACATCACCAAGCGCGCGCTCGAGGCGTCAGGCTTCAAGGCTTCCGATATTAGCGAGATCATTCTTGTTGGAGGGCAGACCCGCATGCCGAAGATCCAGGAAGAGGTTGAGAAGCTCTTCGGAAAGAAGCCACACCGCGACGTGAATCCGGACGAGGTTGTGGCTATTGGCGCTGCTATTCAGGCAGGTATTCTCCAGGGCGACGTGAAGGACATCCTTCTCGTGGACGTTATTCCGCTCTCGCTCTCTATTGAGACTATGGGAGGCGTTGCTACCAAGCTCATCGAGCGCAATACCGCTGTCCCAACCTCACGTAGCCAGACGTTCTCAACGGCAAGCGACAACCAGACCTCGGTTGAGATTCATGTTACGCAGGGAGAGCGCGCTATGGCTGCAGACAACAAGTCTCTTGGACGCTTCATGCTCGACGGCATCCCACCGGCTCCACGCGGTCTTCCGCAGGTAGAGGTGTCATTTGATCTTGATACCAACGGTATCCTAACCGTGAAGGCGGTTGAGAAGACAACCGGCAAGGAGCAGTCTATCCGCATCGAAGGCTCAACAGGACTCTCAGAAGCTGACATCGAGAAGATGAAGGCTGATGCAGAGGCGCATGCAGGAGAAGACGCAAAGCGCAAAGAGATTGTTGAGGCAAAGAACCTCGCAGAGCAGATGATCTACACGGCTGAGAAGGCAGTTAAGGACGCAGGCGAGAAGGCTCCCGCTGACGTAGTTACGGAAGTGAACGAGAAGATCGCTCTTCTTCGCACTGCTCGCGACGGGGAAGATCTCGACGCAATCAAGACCGCGTCTGAAGCGCTCTCAACTTCACTCTCAAAGATTGGCGAGTCTATGATGAAGGAGGAGCCTGCAAAGGAAGGAGAAGCAGCTCCAGAGGCCGGCACCACTGACGCTGAGTTTACGGAGGAAGCGAAGCCGAAGGAGTAGTCTTAGACTCATGTGTTGTAAACAAGCCGGCAATTGAGCCGGCTTGTTTTATTACTAATGTCAATGATAGGATGCAGGAAGAAAGGGAGGTTGAGCTATGGTCAATCTGAGGAAAGCACGCAAGGCGCTTGCTGCATACGACAAGCGAAAGAACGATCAACTCAGAGAGCTGATCAAGAACATGCCTGCGGTGGAGCTATACGTTCAAACGCATAGGCCTGTCTGGAACGCTCGTCGCAGCCCTGCAACAACGAAGAAGCCGGTTATGTGCTGATATGGGCGCTGGGATACTCTCCCAGCGCCCATCGTTCTATCTCCACAAGGCATTGACTTTTGTATGATTATGGTATATTATCAACCCAACGTCAATTGGGTCCTTCGGGACGCGCAACACGGAGATCTTTCCATGCGTTCGATCATCATCGCGATAGCTCTGGCTTTCTGCGCCTTTGTCACTCCGGCACTGGCCCAGGATTCGGCGCTCGACATCACGACTTGCCGTGCACCGGCGCGAGCGGAGAACCTGCCCCGGCAGGTGGACCTCATCTGCTCCGGCAAATGGTACGAGACCCTCCGCATCGACGGCCAGACTGTTCTGGCTGAAATCCGGGCGGTCTCAGCCGAAGAAGCGGCCGCTCTGCAAGACCGTGCCGAGTACGAGCGTCGGTATCGCTCGGGACGTCGCGGCTACCTCTACGTCGACTGTACCTCCATCATGGGTGCGGGCTTCAGGGAATGCATCGGCGAGCGTATCGCTGCACGCCGCTATGCGCAGCGTGAAAGCGAGATGTGCCGCAATCCGCGGTATCGCACCAGCGAGTCCTGCCGCATCTTTCGCGACGGCCGCTGACAGAACCTTCGGGTTCAAAGACGGGCGATTCTCCTTGTGAGGATCGCCCGTTTTCTTTTTATGAATCGTACTTTTGCCTCTGCAATCGAGCCAGCGTATAGTAGATAGATATGGCGAAGAACTATTACGACATACTCGGCGTAGACAAGAAGGCCTCAAAGGAGGACGTTAAGAAGGCATTTCGTACCCTTGCGCAGAAGCACCATCCTGATAAGGGTGGAGACGAAGCGAAGTTCAAGGAGATAACCGAGGCATATAGCACGCTCTCGGACGAAAAGAAGCGCCGCGAGTACGACTCATACGGCCAGACCTTCCAGGGAGGAGGCGCGGGAGGCTATGGGGGGTTTGATCCGTCCCAGTTCTCGGGCTTCGGGAACGGCGGTGTTGAGTTCGACCTGAACGATCTCTTCGAGGGCTTTGGAGACATCTTTGGAGGAGGACGCCAGCGCACAAAGCGCGGGAGAGACATTTCTATAGATATCGAGGTCTCGTTCAAAGAGTCCATTCTTGGGGTTACGCGCGTCGTGCTTTTGACGAAGGTTGGGACCTGCGACACGTGTGAAGGATCGGGAGCGAAGAAGGGAACGTCTATGGACACCTGCAAGACCTGTAACGGGCAGGGGAAGATGCATGAGACACGCAACTCTCCCCTTGGTGCGTTCACAAGTGTACGCACCTGTGCCTCCTGCGAGGGAGCCGGAAAGATTCCTAAGGAGAAATGTCCGGTCTGTTCGGGACAGGGAATACTGCGCAAGGAAGAGGAGATAAAGATTCAGATTCCTAAGGGCATCGATGCGGGAGAAATGATCCGCATGCCAGGACAGGGAGAGGCAGTTAAGGGCGGTGCGTCCGGAGACCTTTACGTAAAAGTACACGTGAAGCCGCATCCTGTGTTTAAGAAGGAAGGTATGAACCTTGTTATGCAGATGCCTATGAAGCTTACCGATGCGCTCCTTGGTACCACTGAGTCCATCACCACCATCGACGACAAGAAGCTTGAGGTTAAGATTCCTCCCATGACCGCCGCAGAGCAAACACTTCGTTTGAAGGGCAAGGGCGTGGTTATAGATAGCCATGAGGGAGATCTCCTCATCCGCATGACGGCAACCCTTCCAAAGAAGCTCTCTTCCAAAGCGAAGAAGGCTATAGAGGATCTTCGCACCGAAGGACTCTAGAAAGTCACAACACCCTCCGTTCATACGTGCGAGTGTCTGCTATCCTATAGCTATGGATTCACTCAACGCATTTGCAACAGGGGGCTTTAGCGACATCGTAGGCTTCTTCGGGAACTTCCTCGTTCTCCTTGTTATTGCAGCCCTCCTGTTCTTCTTTGCGCTTCGGGCAGGGAGATCTCTTTTAGTCTCGCTTATCCTTGCGCTCTATGTAGGGTTCGCTCTCTTTACGGCATTCCCATACAAAGAGCTGTTTATCGTAGGCGACACTCCTTTGGTGCGTGCGGTTGCTGGCATCGCGCTCTTTGCAGTGTTTACGTTCTTCCCCTACATCCTTCTGCGGCGTATTGCGTCTACCGCGCGCATGCAGATCAACCCACTAACACTCTCTCTTCTTGCTCTTGTTACGGGAGGGTTCGTGCTTGCGCTTGGATATCACGTATTGAACATTGCTGCAGTTATCCCGCTTACGCCTTCACTGGATGCGCTCTTTGCGCCGGACAAGTATTTCTTCTGGTGGTTTTTGGCGCCACTTGTCGGCACCTACGTAACAGCGCGCTAACTAGACCATAAGGAGTTTTATGAAGTTCGTGGTATAATCACGAACTTATGACGCCTCCTATAGAAACCACAAAGAGACCAAGACGGTCTATCCCGGTTATACGGGACTATTTCAAAGCGGCGAAGAAGTATCCGTGGCTCCTTTCTGTACTTCTTACTTCGAGCTTTCTCTTTTCTATAGCCAGCGTTATTGCGCCGCTCTTCATAAAGGATTTCATTAATCTCATCTCAAGCGATGCTGCAGGAGCTACCACAACGGCTCTTACAAGCATCCTGGCCATGTATGCACTAGTGCTTGTTCTGAGATGGATTGTCGGCCGAACTCAAATACTTTCGCTTGTCTACTTGGAATCTAAAGTGATTGTTGACCTATACGACAAGGCGTTCTCGTATCTCATCAAGCATTCCCATCAGTTTTTTACTTCTAACTTTGCAGGTACCCTGCAAAGACGCGTTAGCCGTTACGCGCAATCATTTGATTCGATCCTGGAAACGGCGGTCTTCGATTTCTTTTCAACCGCCATATTCTTTGGAGGTGCCATCTTCGTTCTCTGGCAACGCAGTCCAATGCTCGGCATTGTAATAGCTATCTGGGCGGCGTTGTTTATCTATATTCAAGTACTTGTTGCAAAGTACAGGCACCCTTTGCGTGTCGCTCGCGCAGAGGCGGAAAGTGGCCTTACTGGCGTGTTATCTGACTCTATAAGCAACCAATCAACGGTTAGTCAGTTTGCGGCAAGCAATCACGAGCGTACCATGCTCGGCGCGGCTCTCGGTAACTGGTATCGAGCCGCTATGAGGACACATATAGCTGACTGGTGGATCTGGGGCATCCAGGGATTCTTTGCGGTCATTATCGAAGTAGGTCTTCTGTTTGGCGCGCTTATGCTGTGGCAACAGGGACTGCTCACGGTGGGAGACTTTGTGCTCATCCAGATATACGTTATTGGCCTTATTGAACGCATTTCCTATATCGGAAACAGCATCAGAAGATTGTTCAGTGCACTCGCTGATGTGCAGGAGATGATAGAGATATTTGAGACTCCGTACTCTGTTACTGATGCTGAGGGAGCGGTGCCCTTAATCATAGGAAAGGGCGAGATTGCACTCAAAGATGTCTCATTCGGTTTCGGTAATGAGCGTGTAGTGCTTGAGGACTTCAATCTCCGAGTTGCTGCGGGAGAAAAGATTGCGCTTGTAGGGCCTTCTGGAGCCGGCAAGTCTACCGTTACGAAGCTCCTTCTACGCATGTATGACGTAACGGAAGGAAGCATTCGCGTAGACGGACAGAGTATCGCTGAGGTTACGCAGGAGAGCCTGCGCGATACTATCTCCTTTGTTCCGCAAGAGCCGATGCTCTTCCATCGCTCTCTGCGCGACAATATCCGCTACGGACGTCCTGACGCGACGGACGAGGAGGTTATAGAGGCCGCAAAGAAGGCACACTGCCATGAATTTATAGAAGGTCTTTCTGAAGGATACGAGACGCATGTAGGGGAGCGGGGCGTAAAGCTGTCTGGAGGCGAGCGCCAGCGCGTCGCTATTGCGCGTGCCATTCTTAAGAACGCGCCGATACTCATTCTCGACGAAGCAACGTCTGCCCTTGATTCGGAATCAGAGGCCTTGATTCAGGATGCGCTTCGCGTACTCATGGAAGGCAAGACGGTTATTGTTATCGCACACCGCCTCTCGACCATCATGACTATGGATCGTATTGTGGTTATTGAGGGCGGGAAGATTGCGGCTGAGGGTACCCATGACGAGCTTGTGGCGAACAAGGGCGGATTGTACCAGAAGCTGTGGAGCATACAGGCGGGCGGGTTCCTGGACGACAGCAACGGTACCTAATCTCCGTGATACGATATTCACATCATGTCAGCACTAGATGAAATTCGTGCAGAGCGTCTTCGGAAGCTCGCACTCCTTGAGGAGAGGGGTATAAATCCCTATCCGAACCGCACCAACAGGACCCACGAGATTGGGCAGGTTCTGGGCGGCTTTTCGGTACTAGAGACAGAGGGTGGAAGTCTGGTTATAAACGGACGTGTTCGCGCAATGCGTACCCATGGCGGCTCTTCATTCGTTGATATTGAAGACGGTACGGGGCGCATGCAGTTGTTCCTGAAGAAGGATGAGATTGGAGCAGAGATGTTTGAGCTCTTCATTGATACGGTTGACACTGGAGACTTCATCGAAGCGGCAGGTACACCTATACGCACCAAGAGCGGGCAGGAGAGCCTTATGGTGTCGAGCTGGCAGATGCTTGCAAAGACCCTGCGTCCTATTCCTGACGAATGGTACGGACTTGCTGACGAGGACGAGCGGTTCCGCCGTAGGTATCTTGATATGCTCCTCAACAAGGAGGTGTTGGAGAATGCAAAGAAGCGTTCAATCTTCTGGAACTCGCTACGCACGTACTTACTTGCGCGTGACTTTGTTGAGGTTGAGACTCCTGTGCTTGAGAACACCACCGGAGGCGCAGAAGCACGTCCTTTTGTTACGCACCACAACGCACTTGATATTGATGTGTTCCTGCGTATCTCAGCAGGAGAGCTCTGGCAGAAGATGCTTCTCGTTGGCGGACTTCCAAAGACGTTTGAGATTGGACGTATATTCCGAAACGAAGGCATGTCCCGCGAACACCTTCAGGACTACACGCAGCTTGAGTTCTACCAGGCCTACTCAGACTATGAGGAGGGTATGCGCATGGTTACGGATATGTACCGCACCATCGCACAGGAGACTTTCGGTACTCTTGAGTTCACCATAGGCGAGCACACCGTTAATCTTGCAGACGAGTGGGTTACGTATGATTTCTGTGAGGTGCTTAAGAATGAGTATGGTCTTGATCCATTAACCGCGTCTCTTGAAGAGGTTAAGAGTGCTCTTCAAAAGGCAGGTATTGAGAAAGAAGGAGAGACCATGAGCATCGAACGTGGTGTTGATCTCCTCTGGAAGAAAGTACGAAAGACTATCTCAGGTCCTGGTTTCCTTATTGGTGTACCGGTCTATCTTGAGCCACTTGCAAAGAAGAGCGAGAAGAACGACAAGGTTGTTGAGCGCTTCCAGATTATTCTTGCCGGAAGCGAAATGGGCAAAGGCTTCTCAGAGCTCAACAATCCCATAGATCAGAAGGAACGATTCATGAAGCAGCAAGCACTTCGCGATGCGGGAGACGACGAAGCGCAGATGGCTGATATGGACTTCGTTGAGGCACTTGAGTACGGCATGCCGCCAGCGTTTGGATTTGGACTTTCAGAGAGACTTTTCAGTTTTCTTGCGAACAAGGATGTACGAGAAGCGCAGTTGTTCCCGTTGATGCGCCCTAGAGATTAGCCCCGCATACTTGCAATTTATATAGTTCTGTGCTATAGTAGTAATGTAACGGGATTGGCCGCTACGTGGACCTTACAGGGAGGGCGACATGCCCGAACAGATCGCGATCGGCTGCAACATTGCAGCCGGCCTGGTTGTTCTTGTCGCCTTTGCGGCATACAACCTTAAAGAAGAAAAGATAAGCACGGGCACTTGGATTATCCTGGCTTTCGGTGACTCTCTCGACCTTGCGTCATATTTCGACATGACCGAGGACTGGTGGAAATCGATTGTGCCTGCCGCGTTTGCTATCGGAAGTATCCTTACGTTCGTGATTGGATTCATCCGTAAGCGCTTCTCATGGCCCGACAGGTTCGACTGGTGCGTTGTGCTCGTCGACATTGTCATCATCGGAGTCTGGTCATGGCACGAGGCAAGCGCCGCGTCGCTAAGCTTCGGCTCGCACGAGCTTGCTCCGCCCGCGGTAGCAAACCTTGCGCTCCAGGCAACTGCCGTTGTGGCCTTCATTCCGATGTACCGGGCACTGCTGACTGGAAGGGAGCGAGAGCATCTCATGCCGTGGATCCTATGGACCACTGCCTTTGTGCTGTTCCTGACTTCGTCAGCCTTTACCTTTGACACCATTGAGGAAGTTGCATATCCGGTCGTGGGCCTTCTTACCCACAGCCTGGTTGCGGTATTCGCCTTGGCGGTCATTCGACCCCTTCGTACCTAGTGTGCGGAGGGGTTCTCTTTTTATCAAGCGTGGTATAGTAAGGGGACTAGAGTAGCTATACAATGAAATCAACTTTTATCTACGTTGGCTTGTTCTTGGCAATATGTGCTTCTATCTATTTCACGTATCAGCGTTCGTTTGTAACGCGCGACTTTGAAATAATTAATTCAGAGGAAGAGGTAATCGAGCTTGAAGCTGAAGAGCTCGATCCTGAGAGCGATGATCAGGAAGATTCTGTTGAGCCAGAGGAACAACCTTAATCTACTGTTATGAAAGAACTCTCGCGCCCGGTTTGGTCTTGTAACGAATGGGATCCGCTGAAGGAGGTAATTGTTGGCTCAGTTGAGGGAGCGATAGTTCCTGTATTTGATGAAGCGGTAAAGGCCATAACTCCTGAACATGCAGAGTGGTTTTTCAGAGAGTACGGAGGGAAGCCGTTTCCGGACGAAATGATTGAGAAGGCTACTGTAGAGCTTGATGGATTGGTTAAAGTGCTAACCGAGCTTGGCGTAACAGTGAGACGGCCAGACTCTATGGATTTCTCGAAGGAGTTTCAGACCCCATGGTGGAAGAGCCGCGGTCTGTACGCTGCAATGCCACGTGACGTGTTCATGGTTTTTGGCGACACCATAATCGAAGCGCCTATGGCGTGGAGAACACGTTATTTTGAGCATCTTGCCTATCGACCGCTCATGAACGAGTACTTCGACAAGGGAGGCCGTTGGCTTGTGGCTCCAAAGTCCACAATGGCCGAAGGTTTTTACGATGAGACCTACGACCGAAATGAACCGATGAAGGACGGGAAGAAACGCTTCGTAATCACGGAGAACGAGATTGCGTTTGATGCAGCGGATTTTATCCGCTGTGGAAAGGACGTGTTCGTACAGAAGAGCAATGTTACGAACGAAAAGGGCATTGAGTGGGTGCGACGTCACGTTGGTTCGGAATTCACGATCCACGAGGTTGACTTCGGAGATATGCATCCGATGCACATTGACACCACCATTGTTCCGCTTGCCCCTGGAAAGATTCTTATTAATCCTGAGTGGGTTAAGAAGCTTCCGCCTTTCTTTGATTCTTGGGACGTGCTCATTGCACCAGAACCCACAAAATCAGAAGACAAGGCACTCTATTTCTCTAGCGACTGGCTTACGATCAATACGTTGAGTATCGATGAGAAAAGGATAATCGTTGAGGAGCAGGAGCAGCCGCTTATCGACGCTCTTAAGAGTTGGGGATTCGAACCAATTCCAATTCCGTTTAGGAATTTCTATCCGTTCGGCGGCTCAGTACATTGCGCCACCCTGGACGTACGCCGTGAGGGCACGCTTCAGTCCTACTTGTAATTCCGTTAACTAGAACACATATTGTGGTACTATTTGGAACAAGAATACGTACGTATACTCGAGTTGATTAAGATTTTGGAAACTAATAAAAATTTGTATGGACATGGATGAGGCTTTTAGTTCCATAGATCTTGTAACGCAGTGTCTGACAGATAAGAAGAGGACTGCGAAGTTTGAAGAGGTGATCGGGCGCATTGTAAAACCGGGAGATGTGGTGCTTGATTCAGGTACGGGCTCAGGCATATTGGCTCTTATGGCAGCGAGAGCAGGTGCAAAGAAGGTGTATGCCGTTGAATATGATCCGTACATCGCAAAACTAGCAGCTCAGAACGTCGCAGAGAACGGATTCTCCGATATTGTCGATATCGTTGTCGGCGATGTACGGAACGTTAATTTTTCAAAGGACACTGTGTTTGACGTAGTGATCATGGAAATGCTGACTACGGGCATGATTGATGAGTACCAGGTGTGGACAATGAACAACCTCCATAAGAAGGGTTACGTTACCAGCGAGACTCGCTTCATTCCACAGCGCCAGGACACCTTCATAGCCCTTGCACAGGCTGATTTTAGTAATTACGGATTGATGATGCGCATGGTACGGCATGTGTGGGAGCCTCACTGCACCATTGATATGAGCCTCCTTACAAAGACAGAGCTGCTCAATTCAATCTCATTTCACACCGTCAATCCTCTCTCATTCGATTCCACGATGACTTTCGAGGCTCAGGAGTCGGGTACGGTTAATAGTGTCTATATAACGAGCGAGACGGTTCTTGATGAGCAAACGACGGTAGGCGATACGGCCGCACTAAACGCTCCCGTTGTACTACCGCTTGAGAAAGACGTTGAAGTGCAGAAGGGGAACACCATAGAAGTATTAATCAAATACGACTTCGGGGGAGGTTTCCGTAACTTTAACGCACAGGTGCGGAAACTATAAGGTATGCTTGAGACTATGGATTTACTTTGTCCCTGGGAGGCGCCGCTGTACTTCCTCTTCTCATCCAACATCCCTTCACTCCACTATTATTCGCATCTGGTTGCGATTCTAGCGGCAGTTGTATTTGCCCTTGCCCTTATTGGACGCATACGAGAGAACAGCACGGTACGCTGGCTGTTTGTTACTATCTTTCTTTTCTCGATATGGACGGTTATCGATACGTTGCTTTGGGCTTCGAACAGACCTGATTTGGTCCTTTTCCTTTGGAATATCCAGATTCTTCTCGAGGCACTCTTTTACGCATCTGCGTTTTGCCTGTCGTATACGTTCATAGCAAATAAGGACCCACACCCAGTACTCATATCAATTCTCGCGTTAATTATTCTACCCATTGTCGCGGTTATACCTACCAGTTACGCTCTTCAGGGTATAGACATCGCTTACTGCAATGCACTTGAAGCTCCGTTTATCATTTTCTACAGTTACGCGGTTCAAATACTTATTGCACTGTCTATTCTGTTTGTTGCATTTCGAGAGGCTGCAAGAACACCGGGGCATAGAGCGCCGATTAAGCTCTTTACTACAGGCATCATCATTTTCTTGATCGCGTTCTCTTCCGGAAATATTATCGGTAGCCTTACCGAGGATTGGGAACTTGCACAGATAGGCTTGATTGGCATGCCTATATTTATCGCGTTCCTAGCGTATACGACAATCAGATTCAGAACCTTTAATGTAAAGATTCTGGGAGCGCAGGCATTAGTTATCTCACTTTGGCTCCTTACGTTCTTCCAACTCTTTGTACGGTCCGTTGAGAATATGCGTCTGATTATCATTGTTAACCTGGTACTCTTCAGCATCATTGGCTATTTCCTCATCAAGGGCGTACGGCGTGAAGTTGAGCAACGCGAACGTATTCAAAAACTTGCCTCTGATCTTGAGAAAGCAAACAAGCAGCAGGTTACGCTTATCCACTTCATTACGCACCAGATTAAGGGCTTTGTAACTAAGTCGCGAAATATCTTCTCAATGATGCGAGAAGGGGATTTCGGTCCAGTACCAGAAGCTATGAAGCCTATGGTTGAGGAAGGGTTCAAATCAGACACGAAGGGGGTGAACACCATTCAAGAAATCCTTAATGCCGCAAACATTAAGAGTGGCAAGGTTACGTACAACAAAGAACCGTTTGATTTGAAGTTACTGGTAGATGAAACGGTGGCGGATCTGAAGCCAGTCGCAGAGACCAAGAATCTTACGCTTTCCGTTGATACAGGCTCAGCGCCTCTCATGTATCCGGGAGATAAGGGTCAGCTGGTGAATGCGTTCAAGAACCTTATCGATAACTCCATAAAGTACACACCGAAGGGAGAGGTGCGCGTGAAGCTTGTACAGGAAGGAAAGACTGTACGCTTTACGGTAGAAGACACAGGCGTAGGCATCACCAAAGAGGATATGGACCACCTCTTTACAGAGGGCGGACACGGAGCAAACTCAACCAAGATTAACGTTGAGTCCACCGGCTTCGGTCTCTACATCGTTAAGAACATCATTGAGGCACATGGCGGAAAGGTATGGGCAGAGTCTGAGGGAGAAGGAAAGGGCTCTCGGTTTGTCGTTGAGCTTCCGGTCTAGAGTATGAAAGAGATTTACCTCGTACGCCATGGCGAAAGCGAGGGAAATGCAGGCACGCACTATCAGAACGAATTCACGCCGCTAACTGAACTTGGTCGTGCGCAAGCCGCACAGATGGCAGAGCGCGCCGCACGACTGAAACCCGAGGCACTTCTGGCGAGCACCATGATTCGTGCTCAGCAGACCGCAGAGATAATCTCGGACAGAATCGGTCTTCCTGTTGAGTCTTCTGAGCTCTTCGTTGAGCGGCGCAGACCAACCGAGCAGATTGATAGACCAAAGGACGATCCTCTCGTGAGGGCGGCAGAAGAAGCAATCATGCAGAGCTCGAGCATTCCCGGAATGCGATTCTCAGACGAGGAGAACTTTGACGATCTGAATGTACGTACAGCGAGTGCACTCACATTCTTAGAGAACCATCCGAAAGACAAGATACTCGTTGTTACGCACGGAGTCTTTCTCCGAAATATCGTGGCGCAGGTAGTCTTTGGAGAGCAACTAACGGGCAAAGACTGCGGCCATATCCTCGAAGCATTTATTGCCAGCAACACCGGCCTAACTGTTCTGCAGTTTGATCCGACCAACAGAAAGCCTTGGAGGCTTCTGACCTGGAACGACCACGCCCATTTAGGGTAGCTATTCTGTTATACTCGTACGCATGAACCTCGCTGAAGAATTGAAAGCACGCGGACTTGTTGAGCACGCCTCAGCACCCATTGAGACCATCCTCGAGAAGAAGCGCACCGTATACCTCGGTGTTGATCCGTCTGCGGACTCTATGCATGCGGGGAACCTGCTGGTAGTGCTTTTGCTTAAGCGCTTGGCTGATGCCGGACACAAGATTGTGCTTCTTGTTGGGGGCGGCACCGGTATGATCGGGGACCCGCGCGATAGCGGAGAGCGCGTTCTCGCAGACACCAAGATTGTCGAGAAGAACAAGAAGGCACTGAAGAAACAGATGCAGAATATCGTGGGTACGCACGTGACATTGGTTGATAACGCGGACTGGCTACTTAAGGTTAAACTCATCGACTTCCTCAGAGACATCGGGAAGCACTTCACCGTTAACGAGCTCATAAAGCGCGATATCATTCGCCGCCGTCTTGAGAATCCGGACGACAGTATTTCGTACACCGAGTTCGCATACTCGCTTCTCCAGGGCTATGACTACATGATCCTGAACAAGGAGAAGGGAGTAGACCTGCAGATTGGTGCCTCTGACCAGTGGACGAATATTCTTTCGGGGGTTGAGCTCGTGCGCCGCAAGCTCGGCAAAGAAGCATTCGCGCTTACCACTCCTCTCGTTACGGACGCAACCGGAAAGAAGTTCGGCAAATCAGAAGGGAACGCTATCTGGCTTGATGCCTCAAAGACCTCTCCTTTCGCCTTCTACCAGTTCTGGCTCAACCAGCCGGACAGCATGGTTGGCAGCTATCTCAAGATGTACACCTTCATACCCGTTGAGGAGATTGATACACTCCTTTCCTGGCACCAGGAGAACCCGGGAGTGCGCAAGGCGCAGAAGACCTTAGCCGAGAGCGTAACGGCGCTTGTGCACGGAGAGCGCGCAGCTAGTGCTGCAGCAGGCGCCTCAAGCGCCCTGTTTGGCGACACAGCGCTCTCTGAGCTTGATAAGGAAGCAAGGGAACTTGTGCTTAAGGAAGTGCCTATACTGCCCGTTCTGAAGCGTGACCTCTCAGCCGGCATTACCGTTCTCGACGTCCTCGCCACAAGCTCTCTCGCGTCCTCCAAGGGCGATGCGCGACGCCTTATAGAAGGAAAGGGTATAAGCGTAAACGGTGTATGTGTCGATTCAGGTGAGCAGAAGCTTGCAGAGGGAGACTTTGCGAACGGCCTCGCCATGCTAAAGAAGGGCAAAAGGGATATCGTGATCCTTGTATTGAAATAGGTATACAACTTTAACGTTTCTTTATCTCCTTAATGTCATTCTTTTTGAATGGCAAGGAGATGGACAACTGAAGAGGAGGATTTACATAGAGAAGCACTGCTCGAGCTTTATGTTCGTCAGAATAAGACTATTAATGAGGTCGGGGCGATTCTTTCTATATCATCCAAAACGGTATTCGATAGACTGAAGCGTCTAGCAATACCCACCTGTCCTGAACTCAAGAGCACCTATCTTGGAAAACGTACTGACCTTACTATTCCCGTAAAACGGTCAGAGGACCTCGCTGAATTCTTCGGGATTATGCTAGGTGATGGACATGTAGGCACGTATCAGACATTCGTTACCCTCGGAACTAAGGAATATAACTACGTCTGTTACGTGCAAGCGCTCATGACTTCTCTGTTCAAGGTTCCTGCAACTATTTGCCACAGAAGTAATGGTTTTCACGATGTGTACATAGGTTCGGTCGAGCTTACCCGATGGCTTATTGTCCAAGGACTGGTATCAAACAAGGTGGCAGCTCAAGTGGGTGTGCCTGGATGGCTGTTTGAGAAGGAAGCATACATGCGTTCCTTCCTGAGAGGGTTCTTTGATACGGACGGCTCGGTCTATAAGCTTCGATTCGGCGTGCAGCTGTCCTTTACCAATAAGTCGATCCCGCTGCTTCTCGCTTTACAGGCTATGTTGCGAAGGTTAGGATATCGAGTATCGGAGCTGAGTTCAGATTGCATTTATGTAACGAAGCGAGACGATGTGGAGAGATTCTTCGCAGAGATTCAGCCTATGAATGCGAAGCACCAGAACCGGTACGAGAGCTTGACGCGTCGGTAGGTAAGTGGTCAAAACATGCAGGCTGTAAACCTGTCGCCTCACGGCTTCGGAGGTTCGAATCCTCCCCGGCGCACCCTAAGAAGAGTTTTGGAACCAAAGCACCCTATAGGGTGCTTTGGTCTGGGTGGGGTTAGAGACTTGACATAGTGCCTAATATTGTTATATAAAAGTGCTGGAACGACATCCGTCGTCAACCTGCACGGTCTTGTCCGTGCTTGTCTCGAACTTTGAGATGGGAGGCTAGTATGAATAGAACGCTTATCGGCTTCATCGCCGGCGTCGCCTTGGCGTTTGCGGCACTGGCGGGAGGTACCTATTTCCTCCTTTCGTGGCGCTTCGTCGACAACTATCAGCACGGCTACGAATTCGACGCGACGACCGGCCGGATCAGTCCGCTGGCTCGGACCGGCTGGAACCACAAGACTCCGTGGCTCCAGCAGATCTATGTGATCGACGGTCGGCCGATGCAGGTCTGCATCAACGCAAACCAGCGGGTGCTGAACTGCAAGCTGGTCCGATTCAACTCGGCCGGCCTGGAACTGTTCCTGTCCTGGCACGGCCGCGGCGACTACGGCCAGGCCGCGCTCAACGACATCCTCAAGAGCTACGCCTACGATGGCAGCGGCCGGACCTATCCGTTCCTGACCATCCTGCGCGAGCTTCGCAACGAGGAAGCCCCAGGCGGCGATCCGTCGGCCTCGCCGGTGACCCAGTAATGGGTCGTCGTGTCATTGGAGGCATTGTTGGGAGTGTCGCGGCGGTGTGCTTGGTGCTCGTCACCAGTTTCACCTTCGTCGAGCCCTACCACATCGCCCTCACCTGGAACCCCTTCACCGGGGAACTGGGCAAGCGTGACGCCGGCTGGTACGCGCATGCGCCGTGGGACTTCGTGTCGACTGTCGACACGAGACCCCAGCGTGTCTGCATTACGTCCGGAGCTCGTGCGGCACTGAACTGTCGACTCGTTCAGTTCGAGTCGACCCATTACCGCGAGTTTATCGCTGCGCAGGGGTTCGGCTTCTACTGGTGGTCGAATCGCATTTCCATCAACACCGGACACCGTGAGGAGTACCGGGGAATGAAGGACTTGCTGCGCGGCTACGCGTTCAGCGCCCAACAGTATCCGTTCATCCGCGTGCTCGAGGAGTATCAGGAGTCAGGCTAGCTGGCCACCATCGACAGTCTATCGGCCCGCCATTGTCTTACGACTATGGCGGGTCTTTTCTTATTGACGATCTTCGAGCACCTCCCAGATTTCGGCCAATTCTCGTAGTTCTGTGATGATTTGGTTCCAGTGCACTCGCACTAACTGCACCAAAAGAACGTCCCGCTATATGCGGGACGTTCTTGTTTGGAAACCTTCGGTGCGTCATGCGAAGTTCTAGTATGCAGACAAAGCCACTACGGCTAGATCCTTGAAGGAGGGTGTCATGAACGTACGTACTCTCGAGCCCGCACAGCGGGTGGTTCAAGTAGGCGACAAGCTTCGGCTGGAATTCGTCGGTGCAGGAGACCATGGAGATCCCCAGGATTTCACGGTCACCCCAACTGGCAATACCCGCTGCTGGTCGTCCCTGCTTCTGGGAAAGAAGGCCGGCTCTCAGGTTGAGCTTCCCGAGCGCGAGGGCAATGTTGTCCTTGCTCTGATCACGGGAATCAGCCGTCCTTGAACAACGGAATGCCGCGGACCAAAGGTCCGCGGTTTTTCTTTAGGGAGGACGTGGTATCGTGATACCCAATGGAAACAGACAAGCCCATCCTTCTTTCAGGCATTAAACCAACCGGTGTACCGCACATCGGGAACTACTTCGGTGCTATTAAGCAGCTCGTAGAGTTTCAGACGGTTGGGAGCCACCAGAGCTACATCATGGTTGCGGACTACCATGCGCTTAACTTCGTACAGAACGCAGGCGACATGCGCGACCTTACGCGCGAGCTCGTCCTAACCTACATGGCGTCGGGACTTAATCCCGAGAAGGTGGTGCTATTCAAGCAATCTGACGTGCCGGCGCATACCGAGCTCGCATGGATATTCGACACCATCACCACCATGCCGTACCTCATGCGCGCACATGCGTTCAAAGATGGAGAAGCGAAGAACAAAGAGGTGTCTGTTGGAACCTTCAACTATCCGATGCTCATGGCGGCAGACATCCTCCTCTACAACACCGCAAAGGTTCCTGTGGGACATGACCAGAAGCAGCACATTGAGTTCGCGCGCGACACCGCTGAGAAGTTCAACCGTACCTTCGGCGAGACCTTCACGCTTCCTGAGGAGTTCATCGTTCCTGAGGTTGCCGTTGTTCCAGGTCTCGACGGACAGAAGATGAGCAAAAGCTACAACAACACTATTCCGCTCTTCTCTTCACGTACAGATATTGAGGAACTCGTTATGAGCATCGTTACAGACTCTGGAAGCGATCGTCCTGAGAACGTGTACGCCATCCATAAGCTTTTAAAGACCGAGCACGAGCTTGAGTCTCTGTACACGGAGCACACAGGGAAGTACAAGGCACTCAAGGAAGCCCTCATCGAAGACCTTGATGCTTTTATCGCCCCCCTCCGTGAGCGATACCATGAGTTAGCAAGCGATCCGCGCACCGTTCTAGACGTACTTGAGAAGGGCGGGCAGCTTGCGCGCGAACGTGCAAACGTGAAGATGGAAGAGGTTCGTCGAGCGGTTGGCGTGTCCTAGCCAGTACCCCATACATACCAGAACGCCCGCGCACTTTGTGCGTGGGCGTGGTATTTTAGGCCTATATGCAGGACCGCACGATGATAGGAGACCTCGCCCAGAAAGCTGGGGAGACCGTAACACTTAAAGGCTGGGTTGATGTACGCCGGGACCAAGGGAAGCTTGTCTTCTTCGACTTCCGCGATATGTCAGGGACCGTACAGGGCGTAGTACTTCCAGGAGACGAGGCGCTCATGGAAACCGCCAAGTCAGTGCGCAACGAGTTTGTGGTTGCCGTGAGTGGCATCGTGAATAAGCGTCCTGAGAGGAACGTGCAGGAGGGGAAAGTGAACGGAGACATTGAGCTTGAGATTAAGGGCATCGAAGTCCTCGCAGAGACGCAGGAACTTCCATTTGATCTTGATGCCGAACTTAATCTTGATACTTATCTTGATTACCTTCCATACACACTTCGTAGCAAGCGAGCACGCGCCATATTCAAGGTGCAGGCAGAGATTGTTCGCTCGTACCGTGCGTACCTCAACAGCGTAGGATTCACAGAGTTCCAGGCACCGAAACTCATCGGAGACGATGCTGAAGGAAGCGGCGAGGTATTCGAAGTACCGTACTTCTACGGAAAGACCGCGCACCTTGCGACTTCTCCTCAACTCTACAAGCAGATTATGGTTGGTGCGCTCGAGCGTGTGTTCTCCATAGGCATCGTGTTCCGCGCTGAGAAGCACAGCACCACGAGGCACTTGAACGAGTACACCTCGATGGATGTCGAGATGGGCTTCATCAAGGACCACACAGACGTGATGGCGGTTGAGACGAAGCTCATGGCGTATGTCGCAGAGCATCTTAAGAACACCTGCGCATCCGAGTTCGAGCTTCTTGGCGCAGAGGTACCGTCCGTACCCACTGAGATTCCCCGCATGAAGCTACGCGAGGCACAGGAACTTATCTTCAAAGAGACCGGCAAGGACAAGCGAGAGGAACCCGATCTTGAGCCTGAGGACGAGCGTTGGCTCTGCGAGTGGTCTAAGAAGGAGCACAATTCTGACTTCGTATTCGTTACCCACTACCCAGTATCAAAGCGTCCTATGTATACCTACGAGGATCCAAATGATATCGGATACACGAACGGCTTCGACCTCTTGTTCCGCGGGGTTGAGATAACAACGGGTGGACAGCGCAGGCACGATTACCAAAACCTTATAGACGGCATCAAGATGAAAGGTCTTGATCCGGAGAAGTTCTCGTACTACCTCCAGGCCTTCAAGTACGGTATTCCACCACACGGCGGATGGGGCATGGGACTCGAACGCCTCACAGCAAAGTTCCTGAACCTTCCGAATGTTAAGGAGGCAACACTCTTCCCGCGCGACATCAACCGCATCGACATGCGTCTAACAGACGCTGAGCCTGAAGCATAGCCCTATGAAGATAACCTTCGCCAAGGGCGCTCTTGATTCTGCACCTGCAGGGGTTCTGCGTATCCGCTTCACGGAAGACGCGAAGGGAGCGAAGCGTCTCGTGCGCGAAGGCAAGGTAGACACTCTTGAGCTCGGAGCGGGAAAGGCAGGCGAGGTAACAAACCGCACGTACATAACCCTCATCCGTGCCATGGTGCAGACCGCACGTGCACAGAAGGCGAAGCGCATTGCGGTTTCGTTCGAGAGCACACCGAAACTCTGGAAGAACCTTTCGTTCTCTTCTCCAGAACAAGCGAGCCAGCTATTTGCCGAGAACGCGGAGATGGCGAACTTCCAATTCACCACGTTCAAAACAAAGCCAAAGGATGGCTGGAACGAGATCGAGGAGATACTCCTGTACGACACTGCGACTCCTGCTATGAAGGCGGGCATAAAGCGTGGCCAGGCTATTGGACGTGCCGTTAACGCCACGCGCGAGCTCTCGAATACCCCCGGAGGCTCCATGACCCCAAGAGGCCTCGCGAACGCCGCAAAAGCGGCCGTTAAGGGCCTTCCCGTAACGGTTGAGGTACTTGGACGTGCGAAGCTCTCAGCTCTCGGTATGGGCCTTCTAGCGGGCGTAGGGGCCGGATCCACAGAAGAGCCTACGTTTACCGTGCTTTCCTACAAAGGAGGACCTGCTTCTCAGAAGCCTATAGTGCTCGCTGGCAAGGGCATAACCTTCGATTCAGGAGGTCTCAACATCAAACCCTCGACAGGCATATACGAAATGCATCTTGATATGTCCGGAGGTGCTGCCGTTATTCATTCGGTTGCACTCGCTGCAAAGCTCGGACTCAAGAAGAATGTTATTGGTCTTATTCCGGCTGCCGAGAATATGCTCGGGAACGGTGCGACGCGCCCCGGAGACATTCACACCTCGCTCTCAGGAAAGACGGTTGAAGTTACGGACACCGACGCTGAAGGAAGACTCGTACTCGCAGACGCCCTTACCTACGCAAAGCGCTTCAACCCGAGCGTTGTTGTGGACGTGGCAACGCTTACGGGCGCGGCATGTGTTGCACTTGGTCCCTACGCCAACGGTCTCATGACACGCGACGATGCACTAGCCAGTACGCTACTTACACTCTCTGAAGAGACCGGGGACTATCTGTGGCGTCTTCCACTCTGGGACGAGTACGAGAGCGTTATTAAGAGCGACTTTGCAGACCTACAGAACCATTCTATTTCTCGCGGACGCTATGGAGGCGCTACGAATGGCGCGATATTCCTCTGGCAGTTCGCTAAAGAACTTAATTGTCCGTGGGCACACATTGATATTGCTCCCCGAATGACGGCCGCTCCCGGAGAGGAACTGGTTAAGGGCGCCTCCGGGTCTCCTGTGCGTCTTCTTATTTCATTCATTGACTCATGGAAGGGGTAACCGCGTACACGGGTTTTACGATTAAGAGCGCGTCCTTTGAAGGGCCCTACGATCTTATTCTTGATCTCATCGACAAACGGAAACTCTCCGTTAACGAACTGTCCCTCTCTCAGGTTACCGACGACTACATTGCATTCGTGCGCGGGCACGAAGCGTTCCCGATGGAAGAGGCTGCGCAATTCATTGGTGTAGCAGCAACCCTGCTTCTTATTAAGTCGAAGTCCCTTATCCCAGAGCTTGAACTCTCTATGGAAGAGGAGGAGGACATGGACGATCTGAAGCGAAGACTTCAGCAATACGAAGCCGTGCGCGAAGCTAGACAGGAACTCTCGCGTATCTTTGGGAAGAGAATGATGGTGTCTGCAGGCGAGAGGGCACCAGAGCCTATGTTCTCTCCTGCCAGAGACCTCACCCTTGAGCACCTTGCAACCGCACTTGCGAACGCCCTTCAGAGCCTCGAGAAGGCAGAAGAGAAGTTGCCTGAAGTACGGGTGCGTCCCTTGGTTACGATTGAAGAGATGATGGACACACTGTTGTCGAGGGTACAACGCGCCATGACACTCTCGTTCAAAGAGTTCTCTAGCGGCGACAAAGAGAAGGTTGAGGTTATCGTTTCCTTCCTTGCACTTCTTGAGCTCGTTAAGCAAGGCGCCGTTGATGCCGCTCAGCACGACCCATTTGAAGACATCCGCATAACGAATACGTCAGCGGGAGTACCTCGGTACTAGTACAGGATTATAAAGAAGAAGAGCACCGCAAGAACAATGCGATATATACCAAACGGTATGAACGTGTAGCGGCGTACGAGTGTGAGGAGGAAGCGCATGGATACGAGTGCCACCACAAACGCAGTTAAGAAGCCAAGCGCAAGAAGACCGAAATCGTCAAAGGCGAAGGTGTCCGCAGACTTAAGAAGATCGTAGCCGGTTGCGGCAATCATAGTAGGCACCGCAAGGAGGAACGAGAACTCAACAATAGCTACGCGGCGCATGCCAGCGAGAAGTCCGCCGATGATAGTAGCGGCAGAGCGTGAGACACCCGGAATAATAGCGATGGACTGGAAACAACCAACGAGAAGTGCCTGCTTGTAGGTTATCTGCTTAGCACCTTCAAGAGACTCGGGCTTCTCTTTGTGGAGGAGTTCAAAGACGATAAGCACCACGCCTCCAATAAACAGGGAAGCCACTACAATCATGGAGTTCCCCAAGAGGTATTCCTTTACGTAAGGGTAAACTAGAAAGCCTACGAGTCCCGTGGGAAGGAAGGCAACAAAGAGTTTCGTAAGAAAGCGGATGTCGAGGAAGGATTTCCAATACAAGAACACAACGGCTGCAATGGCACCAAGCTGAATCGCTATATGGAAAGAAGAAAGGAAGGTGCTTGGGGTAAGTCCAAGGAGCTCACTTGCGAGGATAAGGTGTCCGGTTGAGGAAATGGGGAGGAACTCGGTTATGCCCTCAATGGCGCCGAGAATAAGACTGTCAGTCCAGGTCATCATGCTCTGTACGATACTACATACCTGAGGAAAGAGCCGTCCCCAACTTAGGAGGGTTGCCCAACGGCGTTTTGACGGTATTCTTTAGGGACTATGGCGCTTCCTCTTTCTTCCAAGCTTACGGCTGTCCTCTTTGCCGCGGGCGAAGCCCTATCTAAGAAGCGTTTGGCGACACTTCTCTCTGTTTCCCTTGACGGACTTACGGATGCTGTTAACGCTCTTCGCATTACGCTTACTGATTCCGGACTCTCTCTTATTGAAACAGAAGACGCCCTTGAACTGCGTACGAGCCCTGAGTGCGCTGACGTAGTGCAGAGTCTTCGCGAGAGCGAATTGTCTCGCGATCTTGGAAAAGCGAGTCTCGAGACCCTCGCCCTTATTTTGTACAAGGGGAATGCAACGCGCGGAGAGATTGACTGGGTGCGTGGCGTTAACTCAAGTACCGCGGTGCGCGCACTCCTTATGCGTGGCCTTATAGAGCGCATCGAGGACCCGAGCGACAAGCGTCGTGCGAAGTATCGTCCAACCGTTGATGCACTGGCACATCTGGGTGCGACAACTCTTGCAGAGCTTCCGCGCTATGCAGAACTGAGCCCAATACTGTCTGCACACGAAGCAACGCAAGCATTAGCTTCAACTGACGTATGAGCACACCCACTCCAGACCTAAAGACGTTGATACGACGCCTTGAAAAGCGTCATCAGAAGAAGCAGGCAGCAACCGCACTCATTGCCGGCACTGCCGTCCTCTCCCTTACGGTTCTCGTTGCACCCCTCTTTGCACAGAAGGAAGCACCGGTAGCGCTTGTTGAGGCTCCGGCTCCTGTGTCTATGCCGGCGTCTGAGGCATTCACTGGTGTAGCTCTTGAAGGGAAGTCCGCCATTGTGTACGACCTGGTTACCGGCGAAACACTGTACGAGAAGAACAGCCGTTCACAGCTTCCACTCGCGTCCCTCACAAAACTCCTCACGGTATACGCGGCCGCTGAGTCTTTGAGTGCAGATTCCGTTGTTACTATTACCGATACCGCACTTCTCTCAGACGGAGAGAGTGGGTTTGCCGAGGGGCAGACCTTCCGCTTTGAAGACCTTGCACGTATTGCGCTCGTCTCTTCCTCTAACGATGCAACCGCAGCTATTGCTGAGAGTGCAGCCCTCGCGCGCGCAACCTCAGGCAAGTCGATGCTTGCGAGTGCTGCGAGTGCGGTTGGGCTTGCGCAGACCTATGCACTCAACGGTACGGGCCTCGACGAGAGCACCTCGGTGTCTGGCGGATACGGCTCGGCACGTGACATTGCACTTCTGTCCGGAGCGCTTCTTGAGGAGGCACCAGAGATTGCCCGCGCAACCGTGCAGTCTTCCTCGAGCATTCGTTCACGCGAGGGTGTGCTCCACACGCTCCCAAACACAAACCCGGGCATAACGCGCGTACCGAACGCACTCCTCTCAAAGACTGGGTTTACGGATCTTGCCGGAGGAAACCTCGCTATTGTGTATGACGCGGGTATGGGACGTCCTATTGCAATTGTGGTGCTCGGGTCTTCGAGAGAAGGACGCTTCACAGACGTGAACACGCTGCTTAATCGCACGAACGAATACTTTGCGGGCATCCGCTAGCTACCTATGATTATCGATGCGGCACGTGTCCTAATCCCGTCCGTTGCGTCATTCGTTATTGGTATTGCGCTTGCCCCAATACTGACCCACTACCTCTTCAAGTTCCGTGCATGGAAGAAGGTTGGCGGGAAGGGAAACAGCATGGGGGACAAGAACGGCACCCCACTCTTTGACGAGCTTCACAAAGAAAGGGAGGTCTCCACGCCGCGCATGGGCGGCATTATTGTGTGGGCGTCGACACTCATAACCGCACTTGGTCTTTGGGTACTGGCGCTTTTCTTTGGAGAACCGTTTACCTCCTTTGATTTCATAAGTAGGAGTCAGACGTGGCTTCCGTTGTTTGCGCTTGCTGCGGGAGCTGCCGTTGGCCTTATAGACGACATCTTTGAGGTTACGAGATCTTCTGGAGGACTGCGTCTTCGCTGGCGTCTTCTTGTTGTTGGCGCTATTGGTGCGTTTGCGGGCTGGTGGTTTTACGAGAAGCTTGATGTGTCTACGGTTGGCGTGCCGTTTGTAGGACCTGTTGAGCTTGGGGTCTTCTTCATTGGGTTCTTTATGTTGGTTACGCTCGCGCTCTATGCCGGCGGCGTTATAGACGGCATTGATGGGCTTGCAGGAGGCGTGTTCGCCATTATTTTCATGACGTATGCAGGCATTGCGTTTGCACAGGGACAGACGACACTTGCAGCGTTTGCTGCCTGTGTCTCAGGATCTCTCTTCGCGTTCCTTTGGTTTAATATTCCGCCCGCACGCTTCTATTTGTCTGAGACGGGCACTATGGCCCTTACGGTTGCGCTCGCTATAACGGCGTTCTCGACAGACGTGCTTGGAGACGGGGTTGGGGTATCCGTACTTCCCATAATCGCACTTCCTCTTACCGTTACGGTTGCTACGAGTATGATCCAGGTGTTCTGCAAGAAGGTACTGAAGAAGAAGATCTTCCGTATTGCCCCTATCCACCATCACTTTGAAGCTATTGGCTGGCCTGCGTACAAGGTTACGATGCGCTACTGGGTTATTACGATTATCGCGGGTATCTTTGGGTTGGCGTTGGCGTTGTTGAAATAGTTCAATACCTGGTCTGCCAGAATAACTTCTACAACAATTAGATTACGTTGCTAAATCTGATTTGCAGGGTACTATGCGGTATCGTTCTTTTTTGCTTTTCACAGAGGGTATCAACATATGACCGTTCACCCGATCAAGGCGGAGCGTCCTCAGAGCCGCGTGCTCACTACGCTTCGACTCATCGATGTCTCGTGGTTTGAGACTGCGAAGGAAGTTCTCGAGACAACGAACGTCAAAGACAGAGAAGAGTTCTCTCAGATTGTCGGCGCGGTTATTTCGAAACTCGGCAATGTAGAGAGCATGGCGCATGTCTTCGGTGTTTCGCCGGTCACGCTTTACCGCTGGATCTCTGGATCCAACCTGCCCGCAGTCTATGCTCGCGACGCCGTATTGAAAAAACTGGTCGAACTCGTCGACGCCCATCTGGAAACTATCCGGGAGACTACCTAAATTAGGCTCCATGAAGTCCCGCCCCTAAGAAGGCGGGATTTTATTATCATGGTTCCAACATCGTTCCAGACTGCCAGCAATATAAAAGAAAAGCCGTCGAGTCTTCTAGAGACTCGACGGCTTGAGGTTACCAGAACACTTCTTCCGGAGGCACCTGTTCAGAAATCGCTTTCGCTAATTCACGTCCGCGACCTTCCCATTGCCATTTGCCATATGCATGGGGCGTACTTAGGACTGAACGAATGTATTCGCCCACGAGCTCCTCTGCCTGCTCATATGCGAGACGAGGGTCTTGCAGGTTTTCTAGACTAAGACAGGGTCGTCGGCCTCTCGATTTCTGCCACCTTCCGTGCAGGTACACTCTCTGTACGCTTCTAGGAGGAAAGAGTAGCGCAATAGTGCGGAGGGATACTCTACAAGTTTTTCTGTTCCCACTACCGCCTCCACGCATTCTTCCTGATGTTCTTCTTCTTTTGCTCCGTTTAAGACCAATTTTTGCCACTAAAATTCTCCCGTTTCAATTACTATGCTTCCTGGTTACATCTAGCCATTAGTTAGAACCTGGGTCAAGTAATCGTCTGCTAAAAAAGTTCCAACGTCGTTCCAGACTGCCAGCAACGGTAAAGCGCAGGATTTTGTCCTGCGCTCATTAAGACCAGTGGCTTTCTATAAAAGATTTGCCGGTCCACCCACCTCTGTCACAATTGTTATGCCGTCCAGTTCCGATGCAATGGTTCCTGGTGCGACCTCGCTTCGGAGTGTCAGGCGCACGGCCCAACTTCCTGGCTCAGTCGGGTGTTGGATAACCGCTACTCCTGTGACCAGATCGCGGTACTTCCTGTGGATGGCGTGGCGGCCATCCACAGCTTCTTGGTGTGTTGTCATGGCAATTCTCCTCTTGGATCCTTGAGGACAGTATCATTAAGTGAGTTTGGCTCCAACGTCGTCCCAGACTGCCAGTAATAGCCAGATGCTAATATCAGTCTATGGAAAAATTCCCCGGGTCTCAACCGCATAGCATAGAGAACAAGAGAGAAACAATCCTCTCAAGCCAGGAAGTACTCGATGCACTCTCTCAGTATATAGAAGGGTATACTCTTGGTCGGGAGCTCTCAGACGAGCAAGGGGTGTATCTGCGAGAAGTAGAGCGTACTGGAGAGAACGGAGGTGAGACAATCGAATATCAGTACATGAGAAAAGGTAATCACGGTAGGCAGAACGTTTCAACTGAGACGGCCATCAGCGTTATCTATTACGAGAACGGCATGCCGGTTGGAGGGAATCGAGTTGCAATACTTAATGAAGAGACCGGCGAGTGGAGGAGGGTGTAGAGAATAAAACAGAAAACCCACCGGAGCGGGAATTCCGCTAGTGGGTAGTGGTCAAGATTTCTTACGCACCGCAAACGAGTTCATACACGCTTCGCGTATCAATCCAGGAACAGTCCTTCCTTCTTCTTGTGCGATCTCGCGCAGCGCTTGATCATCGGATTGAGGGATATGGACGGTCCGCAGGATGTCACCGTCTTCAGAAATATCTTGAGTCTGCATTGGATCTCTCTGGTTGAGGGTTACGTCTGGCGGCACTATATCAGGCTAAGTGCAGGGTTCCAACATCCTCCCAAACATTCAGCTATACACGCCTTAACACACCACCCATGCGTTAGAATAGGGAGGTCATGCGTCTTTCCGGAGATAGAGTGTTCGCTCTTATCGTCGCCATCCTTGTTGTTGGCGGCGCGGCTATATTCCTATCAGCTGCATTAGGGCTTCTTGCACGCGAAGGCGCGTCTATTGGTCGCCTTGCTCTTACACAGCTAGCGCTCGGTCTCATTCCGGGCGTTATAGCGCTCCTCGTTATTCGATTCACTCCACAACAGCTTCTACAGCGCGCAGTTATCCCGTTCTATATATTCGCGCTTCTCCTTACGTCCTTGGTATTCATCCCAGGACTTGGAGTGCACGCAGGAGGTGCTACGCGCTGGATTGATGTTGGACCGTTTACCATTCAGCCCGCTGAATTCCTGAAGCCTGCCGTTATCTTGATGCTCGCGTGGTTCCTTGCGCGCGCTAAAGAGAAGATCAAAGACTTCAAGACGGGCCTTATACCGTTTGGCGTGATTATTGGTCTCCCGGTTATCTTGCTCGCCCTTCAGCCAAACAACAGTACGATTCTGGTTATTGGCGCTACGGCTATGACGCTGTATTTCATTGCAGGTGCCCGTCTGCGCGATATTGGCCTCATTATTATGGCGGGTATTGTGTTCATTGCGGTTGCCCTTACACTCCGCCCGTATGCGCTTGAGCGCGTGAAGACGTTCATTTCTCCAGAGAGCGACGGACTGGGGAGCGGGTACCAGATTCAACAGTCCCTTATTGCTATTGGTTCAGGGGGGATGATTGGACGCGGGTTTGGACAGAGTGCACAGAAGTACAACTACTTGCCAGAGCCCGTAGGGGACTCGGTGTTTGCGGTGTACGGGGAAGAGTTCGGGTTCATAGGTACCGTGCTCTTAGTACTTCTCTTTACGGCGTTTGCCACGCGCGGCTTTACCATTGCGGCCCAATCTGCGAGCGCATTTGGTACGTATGCCGCAACGGGCCTTACGCTCCTCATAACCATATCCGCGTTTATGAATATAGGCGCCATGCTAGGTATTGTGCCCTTAACGGGATTGCCTCTGCCCTTTGTGTCGCACGGAGGCACGGCTCTTTTAGCTGCCTTGGCGTCCGTTGGCGTTATTCTGAACGTGGCTGCCAACCGATCCAAGAAGAAGACGCTGGCGTAGGGGCTGATATACTGGGACTAACCGTATGAAGATTCTATTCACAGGAGGGGGTACAGGAGGACACTTCTATCCGCTTATTGCTATAGCAGAGTCCATGAGGGACCTGGTTAAAGAGCAGCAGCTACTCCCACCGAGACTCTACTACATCGCAGACAAGCCGTATGACGAGGAAGCTCTCTTCGCAAATGACATTGTCTTCCTCAAGGCGCCCGCAGGGAAAATGCGCCGCTATTTCTCTCTCGCAAACGTAACCGATATCTTTGTTACGCTCGCAGGCGTTGTCTCGAGTTTCTTTATTCTCCTGAAGCTCTATCCAGACGTAGTTATTTCAAAGGGTGGATATGCAAGCGTGCCAACGGTACTTGCCGCCTCCTTGCTGCGTATTCCTATTATTGTGCACGAATCAGATGCGAAGCCTGGACGCGCAAACCTGCTTGGTGCCAAGCACGCAACGCGCATTGCCGTTGCCTTTGAGAGCGCTATTGCAGGATTCCCGGCGAAGGTGCGCAACAAGATTGCAAAGGTAGGTATTCCGGTACGCAAGAACCTCATGCAGCTTCCAGACCGCGCTGAGGCGATGAGCGCCCTTGGTCTTGATCCAACCCTTCCAACAGTGTTCATTGTTGGCGGCTCCTCTGGGTCTCTGCGTATTAACGAAACCGTACTTGATGCGCTTCCGTCTCTCGTGTCCTTTGCGAACGTTGTGCATCAGACAGGAAAGACGCACTTTGAGAGCGTGCGTCAGACCGCAAGCGTGATACTTGGAAAGGGAGGACACGCGGAGCGGTATCACACGTATCCCTACATGAACGTAGAGACTATGCGAAGAGCCGCCGCAAGTGCCGACATCATCATTACGCGCGCGGGTACCGGGTCCATAACAGAGATTTCGCTCTGGAACGTACCGTCTATCCTTATTCCTATACCTGAGTCCATTAGCCACGATCAGCGCACCAACGCCTACGCCTATGCGCATACCGGTGCGGCGGTTGTACTTGAGGAAGCGAACCTCACCCCAAATCTCCTAGCCTCTGAAGCACACCGCATCAGTACTGATCCCGCGGTGTCCGAGCGCATGAAGAGTGCTGCGGCTGGGTTTGCGAACCCTCTTGCCGGCCGCCTTATAGCTGAAGAAGCTCTGAAGATTGGGCTTTCCCATGAAGCCAAGAACGGGTAGAGTCTGTATATGACCGTCCGTACCCGATTCGCCCCAAGCCCTACGGGGTTTATGCACATTGGCGGCATCCGCACCGCGCTCTATGCGTGGCTCTTTGCACGCAAGCATAATGGGAAGTTTGTGCTTCGTATTGAGGACACAGACAAGGAGCGCGAGGTTGAAGGCTCTATTGGCCACATCATGGAGTCTTTGAAATGGCTCGGCATACACTGGGACGAGAGTATTGATATAGGCGGACCCTATGAGCCATACATCCAGTCTTCGCGTCTCGACTCATATCGTGCGTACGCAAAGCAACTTATTGACGCGGGGTTTGCATACCCAGATCCTTATACCGAAGAAGAGGTTGAAGCATTGCGTGCCAAAGCAGAAGCAGAGAAGCGGCCGTTTCTCTTCCGCGAGCACCGTCCAGAGACGTTGGGTGTATGGGACGGTACCCAGCCGCTTCGCTTCAAGGTGCCGGTTATTAAGCGCTACGAATGGGAAGACGTGGTTATGGGAACACTGTCTGCCGGAGAAGAGGCACTCGACGATTTCATACTCATAAAGAGCGATGGGTACCCAACCTACAACTTCGCGCATGTCATAGACGACATTGAGATGAAGATAACGCACGTGATGCGTGGGCAGGAGTTCGTGTCGTCTACACCGAAGTTCTTGTCTCTGTACGAGGCGCTTGGAGAAGTGCCGCCTGCGTTTGCAACACTTCCACCAATACTAGGCGAAGGAGGACATAAGAAGCTCTCAAAGAGAGACGGCGCAAAGGATATCCTTGATTACCGTCGTGAAGGGTATCTCCCTGAGACTATGTTGAACTTCTTGGCACTCCTTGGCTGGAGTCCTGGAGGAGATCAGGAGTTCTTCACTCCTTTTGGACTTATTGAAGCCTTTACACTTGAGCGCATTCAGAAGTCTGGTGCGCAGTTCGACGAGGACAAGTTGAAGCACCTAAACCGGGAGCACATGCGTCGCCTTACCGATGAAGAGTTCATAACCCGTGGAGAATTGCATGCAACGGATGATGCGCGGTTGAAGAAAGCAGTGCCCCTCATAAAGGAACGTGCGTATACGTTTGCAGAAGCACGCGACATGCTTAACGGAGAACTATCCTGCCTCTTCGAGACTCCAGAGATTTCCCTAGATCTTCTTACGGCAAAAGAGCCGCAAGACCGCCCAGGACTTACAAAACAAGCCCTAGAAGGCGCACTCGAGATACTAGGAGGTCTTCCGGTGTCTCTTCCCGCTGAGGCCGTTAAGATGGCGCTTATGCCGTTTGCAGACGAGAAGGAAGCAGAGGGAAAGGGGGGTAGAGGAGCGGTACTCTGGCCGCTTCGCTATGCGCTCTCTGGAGCCGAGAAGTCTCCGGACCCGTTTACGCTTATATCCATACTGGGTACTGAAGAAGCAATTTCCCGAATACGAACAGCGTTTGCTATACTCTAAGGGATGCAGACCTTGCGTTCCTTATCCTTTCTTCTCGTTCTTCTGGTTGCGTGTGCCGGTATAGGTGCCGTTGTACCGGAAGGAGCCTTTGCACAGAGCGAAGACGAGATCAAAAGCCAGATAAGTGAGCACGCACAGAGGATTAAAGATTTGGAGGCCGAGATTGCAGAGGCAGAGCGCCAGCGCCTTATTTTGAACGGACAGTCTCAGACACTGCAGACCGCTATTAAGTCTATTGATATAACGCGCCAGCAGACGAGCACGCAGATTAACCTTACACAGACGAGGATTTCCTCTACGAATCTTCAGTTGAACGAGCTCTCGTACAACATTGAGGACACCGAGCAACTTATCGCTCTCGACAAGCGTACCCTTGAGGAATCTATCCGGAATATGGCAGAAGCCGGAGAGATCTCGCTCGTTGAGCAGGTGTTTGCGTCTGGCGACCTCACAGAAGCGTGGACGGCAATTGACGACGCAGCATCGTTGAATACGGCGCTTCGTGCGAACGTAGCGAATCTCTCACAAGCGAAGGATGCGCTTGGTGCACAGCTTCAGGACGTTGACGCAAAGAAGAACGAACTTACCAACCTTGCGAGCGATCTTGGTATCCAGAAGCAGTCTCTTGATGTGCAGAAGAGCGAGAAGGATAGGCTTCTCTCACAGACCAAGAACCAGGAGAGCGTGTACCAGGATCTCATAACCCGGAAGCGTGCAGAGCGTGCACTCTTCGAGCAGGCACTCTCAAGTCTTGAGAACAGTCTTAAGGCCGTGGGGCAGGCTGAGGTGCCTACCGTGCAAACGGGCGTGCTTGCGTGGCCATATTCTCCAAGCTTTGCTGCAGCGTGCGAAGGGAAGGCAGGGGCACTGGGGAACCCGCGCTGCATAACGCAGTATTTCGGCAACACGGCGTTTGCAACCGCCAACTCACAGATCTATAACGGCTCCGGGCACAACGCTATCGATATCGGCATGCCAAGCGGTACCCCGGTGCAGGCAGCACTTTCAGGCACGGTTATGGGGACCGGAAACACAGACGCTGTTCCAGGATGCTTCTCCTTCGGAAAGTGGGTACTTATTAAGCACCCGAACGGGCTTGCTACCTCATACTCGCACCTTTCAAGTATTACCGTATCTGCAGGACAGAGTGTCTCAACCGGCCAAACTATCGGCCTCTCAGGTATGACAGGCTACGCAACCGGACCCCACCTCCACTTCAGTGTGTATGTTGCAACGGGTGTAAAGATTATGGACCTTGGCGCATGGCGCAAGCAGCAGGGACAACCGGCCGGAACAGGCTGCAGTGCAGGAGGTGCGGTTATGCCGGTTGCTCCTCCGAGTGCGTACTTGAATCCGATGTCGTATTTGTAGAAGTTCGATACCTAGTCTGCCAGCAATAAAAAAGAGAAAAGCCTACTCACGATTTCTCGTTTTCGGCTTCTTATCTCAGGGAATCCCGTCTTGATTCATCAGATCGGTAGCATAGATTACGCCGGCATCCTGCCCTCTGTGAGTGACATAAAGTCAGTAGGGGGAAGAAGGGCAAGTGCTTCTGTTGTACTGGGAGGAACCGTTACGCACCAGAGGCCAATATCGCTATCCACGATGCGTCTATGAGTCTTTTCATCAACTCGGCACAGGTAGCGAGTACCTGTAGGCGCAAGATAGGTCGAGGGGGCGTGTTCCGGCATGTTGCGCCAGTAATTCGTACAGAACTCCTGGCCTTTTGCGAGAGAACTATGTAACGAGCACGCAATATCACTAACCGGTCTGTCAGAGCTGTGGGTGGTCCATAGAAAACACCACAGCAGATACTTGTTTTCGTCGTGGGCCATTGCAAAACTCCTTCTAGACAGAACCTAACATAGATTGCATAAAGGTTCCAACATCGTCCCAGACCCCCAGCAATATTTGGATAAAAGAAAACCGCCCCTCCGCCGAAACGAAGGTTTGGTTTTCGTTTGACGAAGGGACGGGTTCACCAGGTGATGATGACGCTTTGAGCGCCGAGGAACCGGCGGAGCGCGTCGGGAAGTGCAGGCCGGAAAAGATCTTTGACCTCTTCATTGGTCAGATTGCCGAAGACCTCTTTGACGAGATCGGAATAATCCGTACAGTCGAAGACGTCGACAATGCTCGCAACGCTCGTGCTGTCCTTGAAGATGTCGAGGACTAATTCAAAGTAATCCGGGGACAGCAGAGCTTGGATGAGTCGCTCGCCGACCAACACCTTTTTATCCTCAGGGGCCTCAGACATGGTGCTCTCCTTTGTTGAAATGAGCTGGGATAACTATATTACACATATATAGTACTTGTCAATAGCTGAGCAATATGGTTCCAACATCGTCCCAGACAGCCAGCAAACTCTTGGTATGTAAATAGAAAAGCCCCGACATAGAGAGCGACGAGGCTCTCCTATCGGGGCTTTCGAGCGTTAGAGCTCGGCGGCCTCAAAGATTGGTTTCAACTGCGCGCGAAGTTCGGGGTAGAGGTCCATGGCCCATTCCAGGAATCCTTCGAGGCTCTGATGTGCCTCGACAACGTCGATGAGACTCATCTCCTTGTCGCTCTTCTGGGAGGAGCAGTAGAGCATGTAGTCTCGCCGCGACACCTCCTCAGAATCGCGGCAGTAGATCCGGGTGAAGCGCTTGGTGTCGATGATCCAGTAAACGCCCGACTTGTTTTGGGAATGCGTTCCCGTATTGGCGTTAATCATGGACGCCACCGTACTCACTACCATCTTGATTTCGGCACGCATCTGATTGAGATTCGCACTGCCAACCATCAGTCTCTGAACGTTATTCAAGGTACCTTCTCCTATTCCTAGGACCCTTCCGGGTGATTGAGGGCATTCCTGCCCGGGCATCGTTGCCTATAAATATAATACACTATATTTATAGTTTTGTAAAGTGTAGGTATCTCTAACCCTGCACATCCCGAATCCTCCACAACACTCTCGACGCGAAGGTTCGATGCGGAGACCAGACTTGTGCTATAGCCTCAATCTCTCGTACATGTACGTCCTTGGGGAGACTGTAGAGGGTTTCTATGGAGCGGCGAAGACCCAAGTCTCCCGGAGAGAACACATCCTCTCGCTCAAGCGCAAACATGAGAAACATCTCTGCGGTCCAGCGTCCAATACCCCAGACACTCGAGAGCTTCTCTATGGCTTCCTCTTCAGGCAACTTCTTGAGAGCAGGGAGGTTCAACTCTCCGGAGAGTACCGCTTTAGAAAGTTCCTTCAACGTCTTTACCTTTGCAGCAGAGAGTCCTGCTTTTCGGAGAGTTGGGATTCGGAATCTCTTGATTGCTTCTGGCGTAACCTCGCCGCCGCAGGCAAGCTCAAGTCTGCTCCATATAGTATCGGCGGCTTTTATGGAGAGCTGCTGGCTGGTGACACTTGCTGCAAGGGACGCGAACAGTTTCTGGCTTGAGTAGCGGCGCTTTGAGGCCTTACGAGAAGCAAGGTGATCCTGAACCAAGAGAGCTTTCTGGTACAGCAGACCGTCCACCTTCTTCAGATGAAGGAGGGCAATCTCCACGCGCGTATCCTCTAGCGGCTTTTTGGAAGGCATTCGGGCTAGTATACTAAACCCCATGGTACGCTTCATCCTTCTCGTTATTATCCTTATTCTGGCTTTGTCCTACTTTGGTATATCTATCCGGGATATTGCTCAGTCTCCTACAGGAGAGGACAACTTCACGTTCGTCTGGACCTACATAAAGGACGGATGGGAAATTATAACCGCATTCATTGCAGAGCTTATTGAAAAGGTTCAGGCCGTATTCTCATAACCTATGGAAAAGAAACAGATTGCTATAACGGCTCCCGCAAACACACTCGCAACATTCGTAAACGCTACACAGGTAACGGTGTCAGACGATTCAGTTATCATCCAGTTCGCATATGTGCGCCCAAACACAACCGCAGGTCAACTGGTTTCTGAGATTGTTCTCTCCCCAAAGCACGCTATTGAATTCAGCAAAGCACTCGACAACACCATAAAGCAGCACTTCACCAGACATCTCGAAGGGGGAGCATCGTAGTACGCAGTATGAAGCCTTCACGTTGGCTTCATAGGGTAGCAGGTAGGATGCATCTATGGTTAGTAGCACGTACTAACAGATTAACTAAAACATTCGTTGATATGAAAAAGCTACTTGTCGGTGCATTCGCTCTAGCAGCGATCGTCGCCATCCCAGGAGTGACGCTTGCCGCTACCTACGCATACGTAAACGTATCTGGTGAGGTTATGACTACAGAAGCGGCAACCCCGTCTTCTGCAATTAACACCGCACCAAGCATTCACCCACGTAGCGGTGTGATGCTCATCGAGACTACTGCAGACGAAGCAATCATCGGTGACAGGGTCTCAGGCACGTAAGACCCCTTGGGGTATACCGTCTTAACTCCTGAAGCCCATGCTTCAGGAGTTTTGCGTTGCAGACTTCATGAAGCACCATCCTCTTCATACTTCATATCGTGCTACGGTTTACTACAGTTACTTCGATAATTCAGATTTGTACCTATGTCCTTACTACGCACTCTGACGCTCAGCGTCTTCATAGTTGGCGCACTCGCCATCATCCCGAACAGCGCTTCTGCGGCAAGTTCGAGAGTCTCCTGCGAGCTTACCGTTACCACACCCTACGACTCTGCAACGTTTAAAGGGACCGAAGAAGTACTCGTTCAAAAGGGAGACGAGGTTACTATCGAATGGAAAGGAGTAAACGCAAAGGAAGCCATTGATATCGACAAGGACGAGATTGATCTCGAAGACTCTATAACCGTCTCTCCAACCAAAGACACGGAATATTCCTACCGCTTCACAAACGGCAGCCGCAAAGCAGACTGCGGTGTAGAGCTCGTGGTTGTTGATGCGTCTTTTAACAAGGACACGCTCGTTACAGAGCACCCAAAACCAACCATCTCAGGGGAAGCCACGGACACGAGGTCCGTGCGTCTTGAGATTAGGGACGAGAATGGGAAGCTCGCGTTCAAGAGCAGGGTTACGCGTGTGCGTAGCGGTGAATGGGATGTGCGCGTAACAAAGAGTCTTAAGGACGGTGCGTACGACGTAACCCTCTTCGGCGAGAAGGGAGCAGAGATTGATGCTATTGGAGAAGGCACCCTTATTGTTGGAGACGGTGTCCCGTCCTCAGCCTCGGTTAAGGGCGGTACCCTTGTTATGAGTGCGCTTCCACTTCTTTCAGGAGGGAATGCTGCACCAGGAGCCTCTATACCTGTTGCCTACATTAAGGTTGTGAACACGAGCAACAAGCCGGCACACATCGACGGCTTTACTCTGAAGCAGAACGGTTCTGCTTCAACAGATGCAGTTGTGAGTGTTTCAACAAATGACGACAAGGGAGGTTCTCGCTACACCACGTATGGAGCTGGTCTCTTCAAGAACGGTCTTATGTACGTGCCGCTTCCAGCGGTTGTGCCACCCGGACAGATTCGTATCTACTCCATTAAAGTCCTCTTGAATGGTATGAGCGGAAACTATGCAGGACAGACGCTTATGCTCGATGTGGTATCAGCAACAACCGGCGCAAGCGTTCCAAGCACCTTCCCGATTCAGGGAACAACCTGGACCCTAACGCGTTAAGCTCCATAGAGACCAAAGGGTCCAGCTCTCTGCTGGACCCTTTCTCGTATGTAGAGGATGTTGTAGGGTAAAGAGAGTATATGGAGACCATAACCCCGCAAATAATCCTGTTTTATAAGTATGTATCCGTAGAGGATCCAGAGGCGCTTTCTGCGCGTCTTCGGGCACAAGCCAAGGAACATACCCTTGTAGGGCGCATTCTTGTGGCGGGAGAGGGCATTAACGGCACGCTTGAGGGAAGTGTGGAGGATACCGAAGCTTTTGCTGAAGAACTGCTTCAGGACGAACGCTTTAGCGATATGCGCATAAAACGAAGTGCAGGCACTGGGAGAGCGTTTCCAAAGCTCTCGGTTAAGGTGCGCGAAGAGATTGTAGGGACGAGGTTTCCGGCGTCCGTAGATCCAACCAAACGCACCGGCAAGTACCTGGCACCTGAAACACTGCGTGAGTGGTATGAGGGCGGGAAGGACTTTGTGGTGGTTGATATGCGTAACGATTACGAATATCGCTCTGGGCACTTTAAGGATTCCATTAACCCCGGACTCGAAAACTCTCGCGACTTGCCGGAGGCACTCCCTAAGCTTGAGAACCTCAAAGACAAGACGGTGCTCACGGTATGCACCGGGGGAGTCCGTTGCGAGAAGATGTCTGCGTTTCTGCTTGAGAACGGTTTCAACGATGTGTACCAGCTTGATAACGGGATACATGGGTACATGGAAAAGTATCCAGGGAAAGACTTCCTTGGGTCTCTCTACACCTTTGACGACCGCAAGACCATGCACTTTGGCGGGGAACGCGAAATCATTGGCACCTGCCATTTCTGTAGCTCTCCCACAGAGAAGTACGTGAACTGCGCGAATGATTTCTGCCATCTGCATTTCCTCGTTTGCGAAGGCTGTAGCGGAAATAGAAGCGTCTTCTGCTCAACGGTTTGCTAGGGCCACATACAATCTTCATGAACTAAAAAGGTATACTGGTCCCATGATCATATCCCTCATTCTTGGCTTCTTACTCGGCGTTGCCGCACTCTTATTCGCGCTTCAGAACACCGCCGTTGTGTCGCTTACGTTCCTCGGCTGGCAGTTTGAAAGCTCCCTCGCACTGCTCATCCTTATTGCGTTTGCCGTGGGCATAATCGTAAGTTTGCTTGTATCTATTCCGTCTGCGGTTAAGGACGGATTCCGTCTCATGAGCCTTAAGAAGGAGAATAAGAAGCTTGCAGAGGATCTTGCTCGTGCACAGTCTATGCCGTCTGTAGTTATAGAGGAGCCAGTGTCTCCCGTGCTTGATATCCGAAACTCCTAATGACTGAGAAAGCGTATCTCGCGGGCGGATGCTTCTGGGGACTTGAGGAGCTTGTACGCACCCTTCCGGGTGTGCTTGAGACTGAGGCGGGGTATACCGGAGGGGAGAACGAGGACCCAACGTATGAGAACCATCCCGGACACGCAGAGGCTCTTGAAGTTACCTATGACACCGAGAAGATCTCATACAAGGAGCTTCTGAACTTCTTCTTCCAGGTACACAACCCCACAACCGTAAACCAGCAAGGCAACGACATGGGTACCTCGTACCGGTCTGCTATCTTCTTCAGAAACCCTGAGGAGAAACAGGTGGCGGAGGACATGATACGTATCGTTAACGAGTCTGGGCGATGGCCTTCTCCGGTTGTTACAACCCTCGAACCGTTCACCGTGTTCTATCCGGCAGAGGCACACCATCAGGATTATCTCCAGAAGAATCCAGGAGGGTATACCTGCCACGCAATTTACTTTGATAGTTATCTCTAATACCTATGGCACTTAAACCGCTTCCACTCCTTATCCTGATCCTCCTTCTTGTTGGAGGTGTGGCGCTTTCGGTCTATCTCTTCATGCGTCCGCAGGCTGTGTCTGAGGAACCGATAGTGCTTTCGTTTCTAGACTGTGAGGCAGCAGGATACCCGGTTATGGAAAGCTACCCGCGGCAATGCCGTACCCCAGACAGCAGACTCTATGTTGAGGAGCTCCCGGCTCCAGAGCCAACCTACGTAAACGCATCAGCAGATCTGATTCGGCTTACGAACCCAACACCGGGCTCTGTTGTTGGAAAAACGCTAACGGTTATGGGGGAGGCGAGAGGCACCTGGTACTTTGAAGCATCGTTCCCGATTGAGGTGCGTGATACCATGGGTACCGTTATCGCAACAGGTATAGGGCAGCCGGTTGGAGGTGCTGACTGGATGACGGAGGACTTCGTACCATTTTCCTCAACCATCACCGTTCCTGAGAGCTTCATCGGAGAAGCGGTGCTTGTGCTTATGAACGACAATCCGTCAGGTATGGTTGAGAACGCACGTTTGATATCGTTCCCGCTTACGATTGAGTATTAGAGGGAGAACGTAAACTTGTGTATGTTGTGTGGAAAACTACAGATGTTGTGTATAGGCGCACCACCAGCTCGGGTGTACGATTGACGGATGAACAAGCTCGTTTCTCTCACACCAGCACAGAAAGAAACCTTAGCGGTTATCCAGGAGCATACGGATGCCAATGGAAAGTCTCCAACCATAACGGAGCTCGGCACAGCACTTAAATTGAAGTCTCTACGCAGTGTTACGCAGCGTCTTGAGAGCCTTGAGAGAAAAGGTCTCATTACCCGCAACCGCTTCCAGCACCGAAGCATTTCTATTCTTGACGGGGTTAAGTCTCAGATCTCATCTGACCTTATTCAGGTGCCGGTTATTGCGTCGGCTGGGTGTGACGCCATGGACGTGTACGCGGAGCAGAGCTTCGGGGAGTACATCGTTGTTGACCGCAGTCTTATTGGCGGACGTAAGGATTACACGAATATTGCTGCCGTGCGTGCGGTTGGGGACTCTATGCAGGACGCAGGTATTCATAGCGGCGACTACGTTATCGTTGAGGTAACAGACCAGGTAGAGAACGGAGACCGTGTGGTGGCTATTCTTGGAAACATGGCTGTTATTAAGCGCTTCTCACGGGTAGACGAGGTAGTGTATCTGAACCCGGAGAACAAGTACGGAACCTATCATCCAATAGTTGTACGGGAAGAGGACTCGAGGGTATTTGGAAAAGTGCTCTCTATCATTCCGGGAACGGAGTGGGTGGACGATATTAAGGTTGAGTATTATACGGAGCTTGAGCCGCAGAGGTAGGGTTCGATACCTGGTCTGCCAGCAACAGTAGATAGTATAGGAAAAGGCCCCGACCGAAGTCAGGACCGAAAGAAAGGGCACAAGGTCGTGCTAGCGTCTCAACCGAGATTAAGCCGTCGGTGTCAAAAACTCCGACCTTGCAGAAGAGCGGAGCACCGCTCTTTCTTAAGGAAAGTCTAGCATTTAGATACTGGCAAGCAATTAGGTGGCTCGAGAGTTGTGGATAGTATAGGTTCCAACATCGTCCCAGACAGCCAGCAATCCTTGGTACACTTTGCATATGCAGATAAAGAAGTCTATCCAGCTAACCACTGAGCCGTTTGAGGCACTTGTGCAAAGCGGCCAGTCAATCGACTTTCGTCTTGACCAGGAAGCCTGGAAGGATTTGAGCGAGGGTGACTTTATAGAGTTTTGGGAAGACCTCACGGGTTGGCAGATAGAGCCTGAACAAGATGCTCGCAAAGTCGTAGTGAAGATTAAGAAAATCTACCGTGCTCCAACATTCAATGATCTATTCGTACTCATTGAAGAAGACCTCTCACAGCTTGGAGACAAGGAGGAACTGCTTTCGGGATTGAGGAGCTGGTGGAGCGAAGAGAAGGAACAACAAGAAGGGGCTCTAGCCTTTTATGTTGTTAGGGCTGACTAGAGCGGTTCCAACATCGTCCCAGACTGCCAGCAGTAAACAGAAAACCCACCAAAACGGATGGGTAATCCGTCGGTGGGTTGGTCTCACGCTACTGAAAGCAAGCGTTTCAGATAGTTCCCAAGATCACCCTTTCCAACAGCATGGTCGCAGCCGCCTTCCCTAAGGTCGGTAGCACAGGCCGCAAGAGAGGAACAGGCAATCATGGGCCCGGTATAGCCGGCGTCACGGATTTCCTTGGCCAGGACGTGTCCGAACTCTCCACTACCGAGACTTCCATCAAGAACCACTGCCTTGATTTCGGAAGCAAACTGCGAGAACGCCCCACGCCCCTCCTCCAAGGAAAGGGCAGGGACGATGTCGAAGCCGCCCAGATCGCGTTGATACATTTCCTGTATCAAGGGATCATCCTCAACAATCAGGATCTTGTGCATATTTCTTGCTCCCAAGGTTTCTATAGCGCAGAATTGCACAGAATTTGCCATTTGTCGAAAAGGAGGGTATGTAGAGCTCATAGATTGATTTTTCATAATCGTATGATATAATCAAACCAATCACCCAATAACTATCTCGCATGAACGATTTCAAGAAAAACTTTAAGCCTTCTGGCGCCCGTGGAGGAAGCTTCAGCCGTCCAAGCTTTGGCGGACCCCGCAAGTCCTTTGATAGGGACTCTCGTGGTGCTTCAGAGACCTTTAAGACCAGCTGCAGCAAGTGTCACGCAGCCTGCGAGGTACCATTCCGCCCAAACGGCAAGAAGCCTGTATTCTGCAAAAACTGCTTCGTTCGTGACGAGGCTCCACGCGACTCTCGCGGAGGAGGAAACAGCTACGGCAACTCGTACGAGAAGCGTAGCTACTCTGATCGTCCTGAGCGTTCCGAGCGCTCATTTGCTCCAGCATCCCAGACAGCAGTTGAGGACCCCCGTATTGGTGCTATGCAGCGCGAGCTCACGGTTGTACATGCAAAACTCGATACGCTCATCCAGAGCCTTGAGAGCGCAGCGTACTCTTCTATCCTCACCGCTTCTACAGAGCGCTCTGAGAAGCCCGTTAAGGCTGAGAAGAAGGTAGTTGCGAAAGCAGCACCAAAGAAGGTTGCGAAGAAGGCTGCAAAGAAGAAGTAGACCTTCATGACTGAAAGCGCGGACGATACATATCGTCCGCGCTTTCTTCATACCTTTTACTACGATACAGAGTCTCTCAACTGAAAGCTTCCAAACCATTGGACACTTCCCTAAGTAAATTATTTTCCTAGAGAGGGAAGTGCACCTACTAAAAGTATCCTGCTCTGAACAACGACTCCCCTGTCTCGGTTTAAAGAAATCGGGGGAGTGGTGTGGAGAATCTTTTGTAGGCGCGCGCAGAGGTGAATGCAGAGTCATAGGATGTATCACTCCGAATATTCAGAGAGCTCACAGGGCAGTATAGAGGCTCGCACAGAGAGAAGATGTATAGAAAGAAATGCGGGCTGAATAGAATACGGCCCAGCTATTTGCTAGATTGTACTACGCAAAAGATATATTGTACGAAGTATATATAAGAAAGCCCTGAGCCCCTCTTCTGGGCTAAATTCTTTGAATCAGATCTATGTCACCTAGTGCACACTTTTGTACCCCTACTTCCCTTTACGAAGGACGGCAAAATAATTCTTCCAACTTCCAGTGGCTACTAAATTTTATCCGTGCGCTTATTTGCCATTAGTGACCACTTCCCCAAAAACCCAAAAATTGGGTTCGGGGAAGTGGTTTTAGGGACTATAGATTTACCTACGAATCTAGCCTTCCCTTCCTAAGTATGAGCAGCCAGCCGACTCTCGCACGCGTGCCTGCATACTATGCACACAGAATATGCTATGTGGACAATTCTAGCCTTATTTTAGGCCACGAAATCGTTATATTCATTGACCCTACACTTTACTTGTGTATACTAACCAATGAAAAGGGTGTCCCAGGTGTGGGCGCCCCCTTTTCTTTTTATATCTCAATTGTAAGAGGTTTATACCTTTTACCGGTAGCTTTTATAAGAAGCTCCTCTGAGAGAACCGCGATGAGATCCGTATTCTTTCCTGTGAAATTATCTCGTATTGCTCCCCCCACAATATCTGACATTTGCATTGCATTAACATACTGAGAATTCACATGAGTGATGTGGTTTATTCTCCCAAAATCTTTATCGCCAAAATACTTTTTGACCTTCCGAATTAAATAATTATCAAAAGCTTCAAATTTTCCATCGAGAAGGCGTCTATCGGTTCTATCTATTACAACTTCTACATCTCTTAAGTCTCCATCGACAACAGCGCAAGTAACTGCCTTAACAAGATGGTACTCGTCAAATACGTTGTGTAGCTCACGAATTCCGTCGACTTTAAATTGTCCTTGATAATTAGCCTTATCAACTAGACAGTAATAAATCTTTACACCAAGTTCATTAACTATCTCTAGAAGAGCTCTGTAGAGGGGCAGCGAAATTTCGTTACTCTTAATTTCCTTTGTATACCCGAAAGCGCTTTTCACAGCCATTATCCTGTCCTCCATCAAATGAAGTTGGCGTTCGTCTACGCACAATGCGGCAATAATATAAAAAGGGCTCGCACCCGTAGAGATTTTTACACCGTCATTCCCGATCGAATACGGTGCCCCAGGATCACCCGCCTCATCAACAAATATAAAATTACTTACCTTTGCCATCTACCTACCCTACCACACTCCCCTTTTTGTCCTCCACAGACCCACCTGTGAATCTAGGGTTTGTGACTACACCACATACCTTTCCTCAGTGAATCGAGATCCAAGGGAACTATTCTCGTTTGCTCCTAATCCTGGCCCACTTTCTGTGTCTCTAGATGTACTGCGTATATTGTACCAAGTATGTCTTACAAAGCCACGAAAGTACTTCTGGTTCGATTCCTACCCGTACGTCTTAGGTTGCCTTCCGAAACCTTATTCCCCATTAAGAGATCGCCTCGAGTGACTGTTGGTATAGATAGTTTCTTTAGTAAAGCTAACTGGCGCCAGTTACCGCTGAAGTGACCTCTATCCCCAAATCACTTTTGGCTCCTGGGGAAATGGTTAAGTTTAGGATAAAAAGAAAGAGACCTCTCATGAGGTCTCTTTCTTGTTTTCTTAGCTAGAATGAGTTTTCAAATACTCCATCCTTGCAATTAAGCCAGCTATCTATCAAACCGAATAGCACAATTCCGTCGTCTCCCTTGTAGAGTGCGTCACACTCTGCCCCAGTCTTCTTCTCGCTTGGATTGAGCCTGTACTCCACGTAACAAGTATCTTGATCATCAGCGTATCTCCACCCATTCACGTTATTCCACTTCGATGATTCTTGCTTATAGATTGCCAGACAAGCCTCTTTCTGTTGAGCATCGAACTCCTTGTCTTCTTTTTCTTGCTTAAGAGTGGCAGCCTCGCGCGCCAGCCTATTCTGTTCTTGCAAGTACCCGTTTACCATCACTATGACCAACAAAACCAATAATAGAATAGTTATTCTGAACCAATTCTCTCCAATTGCTTTGATCAAGGGCTTGAGTTTCTTCATGAACATAAAGGTAGCACGGTATCATGAGTGGAAACACTCCCCGGCCTTTTTCTACTTTATTTCTCTAGTTAAACAAAAACCGCCTCAACGAGACGGTGGGCACCGGGGGCAAGGTACGACCTTGCAATCCTCAAGCCAACGTGGCGAGAGTCCAAGCGTGGAGCTTCCCCGGGACAGTACGGTGAAGGATAATTGGAGGGAGAGGCGAGATTCGAACCCGCGACCTCTGACACAGAGTGCCAGCGCTCTACCGCTGAGCTACCCACCCCTATCAATCATGCCTAAAGAACGGTTGGCGGCAAGAGCAGGATTCGAACCTGCGAGAGAAGTCTGAGCTTCCCCTACGGCCATCGAGGGCCGTAACATTAAGCCACTCTGCCATCTCGCCGAACCGAAATGAATCCTATCCTTTTCCCCCGAAAAGTCCAGACTCCTTCATATTTCCTACCGCGCCTTCTTTCCGTAGTAGGTCGCACGCACGGGCTTCTTCACACCCTTATCCGAAAAGCCATTCATACCTCCCTTCCCTCCCCGATAGCCAGGCTCAGGCTTTACTACTTTCTTCTTAGGAGTATTCATCTCTATTTCTTCTTATGATGGTCGCGCCAACCAAGGGTGTACATAAAGAGCACAAGCGGGATAAGCCAGCTTAGTACTTCTGCAAGCGTTATGGTTGCGGTGTAGTGTGCGTAGCTTGCCTTGTAGATAGACCAGTAGGTTGCAACCGCACCGAATATCAAGAGCGTTAGGAGCTGTGCTTTGGAGAGGCTATAGAAACGCTTCATGCCTATCCTTTCGTTGCGACGATAAGCACATGGAGAAGACTTATAAGAGTACTCGCAAACCCCGTCCAGAATGCATAGACCTCAAGACCTAACTTGGGCTTATGTGTCGCATGCTTCTTAGTCTTGTGTCGTGGCATAGGCTATATAGGTCTCGTATGGAAGTAGAATATCACGACTCACTTCAACACAACCACGATCAGGTGCACGAGAGAGACGAGCATACCCATGACGCCTGTGAGGAAGGCGTACTTCCGTAAGCGCTCGCTCCGCGCGTCATGCTTCTTGTTATGGAGCGCTTTAGAGATGAGACGCTTCTGGCTGTAGTCGAGTCCCATATCCTTAATTAGCAGACTACGGTCTTCTTAATGTACGCCGCGGCTTCATCAACCGAGTCTACAACCACGAACAGTGCGAGATCCTCTTCGCTAATAGTCTCGTACTTTACAAGAAGATGGTTCCGGAAGAGCTCTACGAACGGATTCCAGAACTCAGAGCCGTACAGCACTATGGGCACTGGCTTAATCTTCTTCGTCTGCACCAGTGTGAGAATTTCCGTGAACTCGTCGAGCGTACCGAAGCCTCCTGGGAAGTACACGTATACCTCTGAGGAGAACGTAAGCATAACCTTGCGCACAAAGAAGTGATCGAAGGTGAAGTAGTCGGTAAGGTAGGCGTTGTTGGCCTGCTTATCTTCAAGACGGATATTAAGACCAACCGAAGAGCCTCCTGCATCATGTGCTCCCTTATTTCCTGCCTCCATAATGCCTGCTGAGCCTCCCGTTATAACCGCGTAGCCTTCCTTGGCGAGGACACCTGCGAGCTCTACCGCCTCTTGGTAGTACCGGTCCTCAGGGGTAAGACGAACACTTCCAAAGAAGGTAGCGGCAAGACCGTACTTCTTTAGGAGATCAAAGCCGTCTACGAACTCCGCCATGATCTTAAACACTCTCCAGCTCTCAAGCTGTTGCGGCTTACATACGAGGGGTGCTGGGTTTGTGGGTACCTCGTGCTTCCCTTCCTCAATGGCACGAGTAAGCACGTTACCCATCTCGCGATTACGCACCTCTTTTGTCTCCCCTTCGTCAGGGGCGTAGAGGCTCATCGTTGGCGTGGTGATTATCGGTTCGTCTCCCATGGAATATCGAAAGAGCTAAAGTCGGGCAATAATTTCTTAGTATACGCTATGCGCGAGATAACCTCGGCATGACACATAGCGCCCATGAGCGCATTGTGTGGTTTGGGTTCCTCGGGCACACCGCAGTATTTAAGTGCAGTATCGAGATTAATGGCTGAGTGTCCGTTCTTGGTTGGAGGCTCCACACCATGCTCAACCATATGCACCCACGCAACCGTATGCACGTCTATGGTGCGCTTTGCAAACGGACAGTCTATTCCCGCACGTGCGCACGCTGCCTGCACAAACTCCAAATCAAACGACGGGTTCTGTGCGGCAAGCGTTCGGTCTTGAGGGCGGTCTGTGGCCCAGGCGACGAAGGCCGTTATAAGTTCCGCCTCGGTCTGCTTCATACTCCCCTGTCCTGTTACTTCCTCTTTGGAAAAGCCATTGATACGCAGCGCATCTTCGTCAACACCTGCTCCTTCCCACACCTGACACTCCTCATAGAACTGATTCGTGGGGTCGTTCAGGTCGAGTGCACCAAGAGAAAGAATGGAATGCTTGTGTGGGATGAGGCCAGTAGTCTCAACATCTAGGACGATCATGACCCTATTCTACCCTACAGTCCTGGGCAGTTTGCAGCGGGTCCGTACCCAGCCGCCTCAGCCTCGTCTTTGGTACTAAACCACACCTTATTCTCTTCCTTAATGCGCTTGGCGGTGCCGCAGGTTGGCAAGTAGTATTTGGTGCCAGTTTTTGAGGCCATATAGACCTTAGGTCCTTCAACTACAGGCTCCTCAATGGCCTCTATAGCCGCCGCAGGCCCTCCCCCACTCACTTCAGGTCTCTGAGGCAGCTGCTCTATCCAGAACCCGTCTTTGCCGTTGGGCTTTGCCATATCCTTTCCCGCAAGCACTCCGAGCCCGAACGCTAGGGTGGCAGAGAGTATAACCACAAGGACAATAAGGAGGTCGGTAGGAATACGGCCCAGACCTTCCTTGTCCTTCCTTTCTTGGTCTGGTATACTCATAGGTACTAAAGGAAAGTATAGCAGTATGGCACATACAAAAGCAGGAGGATCTACCAAAAACGGACGAGACTCAGGACCAAAATTCCTGGGGGTTAAGCTCTATGACGGCCAGGCAGCTCGCCCAGGCATGGTTATCGTGCGCCAGCGCGGTACTAAGATTGAGGCTGGAAAGAACGTGAAAGTAGGCCATGACCACACCCTCTACTCGATGGTGACAGGCAAAATCCTCTTCCGCGACCGCCGCAAGACCAACTTTGATGGACGCGTTGTCCGCAAGAAGGTTGTAGACGTTGTCCCCGCGTAATACTTCTCTCCTAGAAAACCGCCCACCTGGGCGGTTTTTTCTGTATGGGTAGCAGTACACCTTCCTTGACATTAGAGTACTTTGTGCTAATGTTGTAAATGGAGTTTCCCAGGTAGATACAGACCGTTTGGCTTCGCGCCCCGGTCTCTGCCTGAACAGCAACAAGTATTGAAAGAAGGATACGAAGATGAAAAAGATTATCGTGTTGGCAGGCTTGTGCCTCGCTCTTTTGGTTCCCGCCTGCAAAGGCCAGGATCAAGCGATCGCCGAACAGACTGCCCCGGTGCAGGAAACTGCAGCCCCGGCTGCTCGTCCTGCGCCTGTCGTGCCTGCCCCGATCGTGGCCGTCACCGACCCCATGATCGCCGACGCTGCCCGCAAGGCCCGCATCGCCAACGGCGACACGGAACGGGAAGCCCGCGCCATCCAGGTCGGCGAGACCCGGAAGGACGTGTGCGGTCTTCCGACCGTCACCTTCCAGAAGGGCGACACCTACTGGAGCATCTGCAAGGCGGCCCTCAGGGATCCCGTCGCAACCGAGCTCGCGGCCGCGGAGGTCACGCGTTCAGAACTCGCACGCGAAGTCGACAGACTTTCCGACGAGAAGGTCGCACTCCAGAGGAAATGGACCCAGTCCTACGCACGCTGGGAGACGTCCAACACCCTCGTTGAAGGCCTCCAGGCGCGCATCGATGCCCGCCCCGCCGCCGCCCCGGCCGCAGCTGCAGCCGCCGCGGCTCCCCCGGCAACGGGCCAGCCGCAGACCAAGCGGAACTGACCCCGGCACCGCTTCATCAACCCTATCCTGAGGATTATCCTCACTGTACAGAGTACCTTCGTGCCTACCCATAAAGAGCTTTATGCAAATCGCCGCTTCACAAGGGAACAAACCCCTTGGAAGGTCCGTCGCAGAGATCCTGCCGTGGGCAGGTTGCATATCGCACACTCGAACAAGGTCGCTCCCCAAGCGGCCTTTTCTCATTATGAAGAAGCCCCTTTCAATACCACCCTCTCTCGTGCATACTGCTCCTCAGCATCAAACGGGACTCATCCCACAGGTCTTTATAGGGGGAAATGCTATGTATAGGAGCACAAGCATCGGAATCGCTTCGGTTCTGGTTTCGATGACTATTGCCGGAGAAGTACATACCCAGACACCATCTACGCTTGCCCGTTGCATGACGAGCGCGGTGTATGGGGACGGCCGAGAGGTTATCCCGACGAATCTTCAGATTGGGTCCGAAATACTCTTGAACGGTATCGCGTACCGCGTCTACCAGGGCATGACTGTCGAGAGTATGTGCGAGACGCATGTTCCGTGGATGGAGCGTCTCGCACTCAAACAGGCAGAAGCCGACACCGCTACCGCTCAGGTAGTGCGCGTTCGAGAAGAGGGTCGTAAGAATGCAGGCTTGGTTAAACTGTATCAATCAGATACCGTTCGGATGTATCCGTACGAGATGATTGCCATCACAGCACTCGTCTCGCCGTTCGCTACGTATCTTCTGTTCTGGTTCCTCAAGAGTATCTGGAAAATGGTCGCGAGGCGTTTTTCCAGACGTCGGAAATACTCCTCCGATAGGTTTGCCGGCTTCCACTGATCATTCGATACTGTTGAATCGAAAACGGCGCGCCCTTCAGGACGCGCCGTTTCTCTATACCCCTCCCCTACTCAGCCTCAATCGTAATGGAAATCTTTCCGAAGCTCTCTCCGAGAGACACAGGGACGTCGAACGTACCTACCTCCTTGAATGGCTTCTCGATCTTAATAGCGGACTCCGGAAGGTCTGTTGCCTTTGCAATATCTGCGGAATCAACCGCGTCATACAGGTGTCCCTTCTCATTCACCTTCTTCTTGATAACGATGCGGTCCTCAGCGAGCGCTGAGAGACGATCCTGGATAAGCTTTACATCAAGCTCCTTGCGGTCGCTATCCTGCTTTAGACGAAGCTCCGCCTGCTTTAGGTTCGTAGGGGTAGCAAGTGCCGCCATACCACGAGGAATAAGGAAATTCTGCGCGTGCCCGTCAGAACAGTCAACGACTGCTCCTGCACGGCCCGTGTTCTTAACGTCTTTGAGTAGTACTACTTTCATATAGCTTCATCCTACCGGGCCGGGCTCTCTGATGCAACCAAGACACGTTTGATTTAATGAGCAGAATGTGGCTATATCATTCTAGACGTACCAAACATCAACAGTGGATCGGAGACGACCATGACGACCAATGCACTGCGCCAAGAAGTCGCCGAGAAGGTAGAACATCGACTCACGTCAATAAAAGTCTCGGCTGAGCGACGCGTTGTCTACCTCCAGGAAGTTAGGCAACAACGCTTTCAGCATGAACGATACCTCGCGTGGCGGAGAGCTCGTCGCGATCGTCGTCGTGCCGGTCTGATTCTCACCGGTATCAAAGCGGTCTCTGAGCTCGGACAGACACCCGAGTTCCAAGCCCTCATGCCCCTCTCTGGAGGTCACCTTACGATTTGGGGAGATGACATCATACTCCCCTCCTCAAGAGACATGGACAGATACGAAAGGGTTGTTGCACTCGCTCTCTACCCGGAGTATGTGCGCATCTCTGATCTCTCCTACCTCGGCGAATCGCAAGCAGCGGACATTGAGGAATCTATGGATATCTGTATTCAGTATGGGTCGTGGAGCGAGTATTCCACGTCCCTCTGGTTACGGAACTTGATAGTTCAGAGTCCCGCAATTGACTTCAATGATCATGAACTGATGAATATGAAGGATGCGCACGATTCACGCGACATGCTTTGGCAAGTCGTCGCAGAATGCGCCAACCCGAAAAAGCTCGAGCGTTACATCCGAAACGTTATCTAGCGAAAAGCCGCCCGGCATACACCGGGCGGCTTCCTCTTTTACCTATCGTCCCGTTGTCAGGAACTGAATCGCTCTCGCTTTCTGAGGATCCGCCTTCGCTTCCCTATCTTCTTTAGTGTACGCAACCTCGATGTCTGGCGTAAGGCCACCGTCTGAGATGGAGCGTCCTCCCGGAGTGAGCCAGCGAGCAATCGTAACCTTGAGGGCACCTCCATTAATGGTTACAAGTTCCTGCACCGAGCCCTTTCCGAAGGAGCGTGCGCCGACAAGAGTTGCGACACCTGCGTCCTGAAGTGCGCCTGCGAGAATCTCAGAGGCTGATGCTGATCCCTGATCTATAAGGATAGCTACCTCAGTGTTCGCAGGAAGACCGTTGACGCCCTTGCTTCGGTGTACGACATTCTCCTGCTTACCCTTATAGTCTTCTGTTACCACAACTGCACTGTTTGGGAGGAAGTGTCCAGATATCGCAACAGCAGACTCTAAGTATCCTCCTGGGTTGTTGCGCAGATCAATAAGGAGCTTGGTTGAACCCGACTTGCGGAACTCGGTAATGGCCTTTGAGAAGAGCTGGCTTGAGTTCGCCGTAAAGCTGTAGAAGGAGATAACGAACACCCCACTCTCATCAACCGTGGTCTCAATCGTAGGCACGGTTATGGTGTCGCGCACAACCGGGATTTCAAGCGGCGCTCCGTCGCGAAGGATGGTGAAGGTAACGGTGGTTCCCTTCTCGCCACGGATGAGCTTAACGGCTGCATCTGTAGACATACCGTCGGTTGATGTCTTATCGATCGCAATAATCATGTCTCCTGAGTGGAGTCCCGCGCGCTCTGCAGGGGTTCCCTTGAGAGGCGCTATAACGGTAAGTACCCCGTCCTTAACACCTATCTCCATACCCACACCCTGGAAGTCGCCACGAATATCATCCTGGAACTGCTTGGCTTCAGTTGGCGGCATGAATACGGTGTACGGGTCGCCGTACGAGGCGGCAAGTCCCTGAATAGCGCCCCAGATCTTGTCCTCGGCTGAGGGCGCTGTCGAAGTGCCATGTGTCTCTACGAAACGCTCATTAAGTGCATTCCATGCCTTCCAGAAGTCTGAGAGGTCTGCTGAGGTGTCGGGTGTTGCGTCTAGTCCGTCTCCGAGAAGCGGAAGGTTTGAAAGCACGCGACTGCCGCCTGCTGCACCCACACCCATGCCGCCGGCAAACCCAATAGCAAGCATGAGCGCAAGCGCAACTCCAAGCTTTGCTATCTTTGCGAACGGTGTCGCACGTGTGACTTCAGGCTCCAGGTGTTCGTCAGAAGGGTTCATAAGGAAATTCTATCATGAGGTCTGTATCCACGGATACGGGGATACGCTGCGACTTTAGACGCTCTACAGCGCGTATACTTACGAGTAATGATAATGAGGCATGTACGTGGCAAAACAGTATGGGTAGATCTCGAGTGCCCTACCGAGGACGAGATCACGAGCGTGATGCAGGAGTTCGATATAGATGAGCGGGTGCATGAGGAGATTTCTACCCCCACCCCCTATCCGCTCTCTATTGCCTTCCCTGGATACTCGTACCTTATCCTCCATTTTCCCGTTATGGGCTCTGAAGATGGCACGCACTCACAGGAGATAGATTTCATCGTAGGCAAGCAGTTCCTCATAACCACGCGGTATGAGAGTGTCGAATCTCTGCACAACCTACACAAGATCCTTGAGGCCGAGGAGTTGCTTGGCCTTCCAGAGAAGAGTCTTAAGACCGCGGGTATGGTTGAGCGTGTACTCGGAAGACTATATGCATCTATTAGCGGCGACATTGAGCAGGCGGGCAAGCGACTGGAGCGTATCGAGCGCGACATATTCAGCGGCAAGGAGCAGCAGACCGTGCGCACCATATCTGACTCTGGCCGCATTCTTCTGCGCTTTGAAACGTCGCTTGCACGACATGAAGAGCCGCTCGCAGACTTCCTCGCAGCACTTTCAACGCCTGTCTTCTTTGGTTCTGCTTTTGAAGAGTACGCTGCACGCATCGAAGCAAGACGCATTCATGCTGCGTCCCTCGTCTCTTCATATAGGGCCGTTGCTGGAGAGCTCCGCGTAACGAACGATTCACTTCTAAGCGCTTCCCAGAACCAGGTTACAAAGACCTTAACGGTTATGGCCTTCACCGCCCTTCCCCTTACGCTTATCGCGAGCGTCTTCGGCATGAACACCGAGGTTATGCCGTTTGTTGATTCAGAACACGGCTTCTGGATTATCCTTGGACTCATGGTTGGTGTCTCCTTGGCGCTTGTGGTGTACTTCCGCGTACGCAAGTGGCTATAAGGCCATTTAGGGTTGGTGCGATAGAATAGACGTATGCAATGGATACAGAATCTGTTCTCCGCGCGCGCAAGCGAACCCGCGAGAAGCGACGCACCCCTCTTCCTTACGAACACGCTTTCAGGCAAGCGTGATCTCTTCACTCCTCTCAAGGCCGGCTCTGCAACCCTCTACTCCTGCGGACCAACCGTATACAGTCGTGCACACATCGGGAATCTGCGTGCGTACGTGTTCGCAGACGTTCTCGCACGCACCCTCTCCTTCGCCGGGTACCACGTACGTCGCGTCATCAACATAACGGACGTAGGACATCTCCAGGGAGACGGAGACCATGGCGAGGACAAGATGGAGGCAGGTGCAAAACAGGAAGGACAAACCGCCCAGGACATTGCCGCACGCTATACAAAGCTCTTCCTCGAGGACATACGACTTCTTGGTGTAGACACTGACGACATCAGCTTCCCACGCGCAACAGACTATATAGATGAGCAGATAGATATCGTGAAGAAGCTTGAGGAGAAGGGGTATACGTACAAAACGAACGACGGTATCTATTTCGATACAGCAAAGTACGCCAACTACGGCGCGCTTGATCATTCGGGTGCGAAGCAAAAGGAAGAAGCATTCGCAGAGATTGGCAGACGCATAGCGGACAATGCAGAGAAGAAGCATCCAGCAGACTTTGCACTGTGGAAGTTCTCTCCGAGAGGAAGTCGTCGCCAACAGGAGTGGTCTTCTCCTTGGGGCGTAGGGTTCCCAGGGTGGCACATTGAGTGCTCGGCTATGGCGCGCGCATTACTCGGCCAGCCATTTGATATCCATACCGGCGGCATGGATCACATCCCCGTACACCACACGAACGAAATAGCGCAGTCTGAGGCAGCGTTCGAGAAACCACTTGCGAGGTTTTGGATGCACGGTGCCTTCCTAACCATCGACAACCGCAAGGTATCGAAGTCTGCAGGCGACGATATCTATCTCTCAGATATAACCGCCAGAAGACTGAGCCCTCTTTCCTTGCGCTACCTCTTCCTCCAGGCGCACTACCGTTCTCCCCTCTCCTTCAGCTGGGAGTCTCTTGAGGCGAGCAACGAAGCACTATCACGCCTTACCCGTCTTGCGCGCACCATAAAGCACGAAGCGAAAGGACGTCTTCAGCAATCTGATGCGAGTCGCCGCATGATTGCGCTCCTTCGAGACGATCTCGCAACACCAAGCGCGCTCGCACTCCTCTGGGAGACCGTTAAAGACGAGGACATGGAGCGCGAAGAACAACTTGCGGTTATTGATGCGGCAGATGCGGTGTTCGGGCTTTCGCTCCTTGCGGAAGAAGCTGAAGTACCTGAGCACATCCAGGCACTCGTGAGGGAGCGTGATATAGCAAGGGTATCTAAGGATTTCTCGAAGTCTGATGCGCTCCGTATCCACATTGAGAGCAGTGGATATCATGTGGAGGACGGCCCTTCTGGCACCATAGTCACTCGACGCCCTGGTTGATAGAATAGAGGGAATGGCAACCGACACTCCCCACCGCATTCCGCCCCAGAGCCTCGACTCAGAGCGCGCACTCCTCGGCTCACTTCTTTTGAAGCCTGACGCCATTCACGACGTTTCGGACCTTATCCGTCCAGAGTCGTTCTACGCAGACAAGCATCGCCATATCTTTGACTGCATGCGTGAGCTTGTTGAGCGCGGCGAACCTATCGACATGCTTTCTCTTGGAGAGCGGTTGAATGCAAAGGGACTTCTTGAGCGGGCTGGCGGACGTGCCTACCTTGCGGAACTTGCCGGCTCCTCCCCTACTCCTGGAAACTTTAATCACTACGCGGAACTCGTGGTCCGCAAGCACATCATGCGTTCCCTTATAGACTGCGCGAGTGAGATAACCGAGTCCGCGTATGACGAGAACGTGGACACCGCCGTTGCACTTGATACCGCAGAGAAGTCTATCTACGCTATCGGAAACTCAAGCGCCGTTCATAAGTTCGTTGCCATCAAAGACAAGATGGATGATGCATGGGACCGTATCGAGCAACTCTCGAAGAACAAGGGAGCCATTCGCGGCGTCTCAACCGGCTTCCCCGACCTCGACAATCTTCTCTCAGGCCTCCACAAGTCTGACCTCATCATCCTCGCCGCCCGTCCGTCCATGGGAAAGACCTCCTTGGCGCTTGATATCGCACGTAACGCTGCAGTACGTGGAGACGTGCCCGTAGGTATCTTCTCTCTTGAAATGAGCTCCGAGCAGCTCGTAGACCGTATGTTGTCAGCGGAGTCCTTTGTTAACTCGTGGAAGATGCGCACGGGTGCTATTAGTACCGAGGAGGATTTTGGGAAGATTCGTGACGCGCTTGAGAGTCTTTCAAAGGCCCCTATCTACATCGACGACAAGCCCGCACAGAACATTCTCTCCATGCGTGCGGTTGCGAGACGCCTCAAGCGCGAACGTGGTATTGGACTTATTATCGTGGACTACCTCCAGCTCATGGCACCAACCAACACCAAGGCCTCAGACTCCATGGTGCAGCAGGTTACGGAAATCTCTCGCTCGTTGAAGCAGCTTGCTCGCGAGATTGAGGTACCGGTTATTGCCCTCTCCCAGCTCTCTCGTGCCGTTGAGCAGCGTGGAGGCACACCTCGCCTTTCGGACCTTCGCGACTCTGGATCCATTGAGCAGGACGCTGACGTGGTTATGTTCATCCATCGCGAGGACAAGATAAACAAGGAGAGCGACAGACCAAACATTGCCCAGATCCTCGTTGAGAAGCATCGTAACGGACCAACCGGCAAGGTTGAGCTGTACTTCGACGAGAAGCGCACGAGCTTCATGCCGATGGATAAGACCGGGTACGGAGAGTTTGCTGACGAGTTTTAGGTATGCGTGACCGCATTGAAGAGTTGTCCTCAGCATTCAACCGCTTCCCGGGCATAGGACCGCGGCAGGCAAAGCGGTTTGTATACCATCTCCTCTCAGTGCCTCAAGGAGACCGCAACCGTCTTGCTGACCTTATAGCGAACCTTTCTAATGACGTACACCAGTGTCGCATGTGCATGCGCTTTGCTCCCGTTAGCACAGACACCCTCTGCAACTACTGCACCGACAACAACCGCAACGACACCATGCTCATGGTTGTAGAGAAGGACCAGGACTTGGTAGCGGTTGAACGAGCGGGTACGTATCGTGGGCGATACTTTGTGCTGGGTGGCGTTCTAACCCTTTCAGGCAAAGGTGCCATTCGAGAACGAGATTTGGTACGAGTGGTTGAGGAGCGCTCACGCACAGGACTCTCTGAAATTGTGCTTGCCCTCTCCGCAACCTCTGAAGGCGAACACACTGCAGACCGTGTACGAGAGGTACTGGGGCCGCTGCGTGGCTCTATCCTCATCTCAGAGCTTGGGCGCGGCCTTGCAACAGGGTCTGAGCTTGAGTATGCGGACTCAGCGACCTTGTCTGCGGCACTCCAGAACAGAAAGGAGACCTAAAGAGAAAAGGCCCGCCGAACGTTCTGTTCGCGGACCCTCTTTCGCTACGCAACCCGATTCACAGGCAGCGATTCCTCGCTCCAGTTGTACGTGTCGCGCAACCGCTCGGCAACTGCCTTCAACACATAGAAGACTGCCGCATCGGCCGTTACGTCCATGATGTAGAAACCTTCTTGAAGCTCCTCGACGTAGAAGTTCTCGCTCTCGCCTGGGAACGTCTCATGATCGCGAAGCGGTCTCGAAACCCTCGGCAAACAGCCAGGGAAGGTATCGCCGGACACGGCAATGATTCTTTTTTGCATTCTTCTTCCCCTTTGGAACAATTCAGCGAGTATTATACCACCAACTTTAACTTGTGCAAACTTCATGAGCCTCGAAACATCAGTTTCGAGGCTCATATCACCCGCACGCAAGGCAAGACATCGGGGTCCATTCAGACTCGAAGCCTCGCAGGCGAACGATGTCGTCTGGGCTTGCCGTACACCAGATTTCAGGAGTGCTCCCTTTCGGTGCGCGAGGACGGTTGAACACCGGAAGATCCTTGCCAAGGGCCGGGAAGAAGAACTTCCCGCCGTCTTTGGGCAAAGGCTTGTCAGTTTTCATGACGCGCTGGATAGCGGGCGTAAGTGTTACCTGCGTCTGCCGATCAGGGCAGACACGAACTAAAAGAACTATCATGTATGTCTCCTGTTGCAGACGTCTCTATAGACCATACGATGTACGGTCTATAACGCAAGAACCGCCCTTTGGGGCGGTCTGTGCTAGACGATTGCGTCGATCTTAACCTTGATTTCCGGCTGGCGGTGTCCGCGGCGCTTGAAGTAGTTACTCTTCGCCTTGTACTTAACCACATCCACCTTCTTAGCGCGTCCTACCGAGTACACGGTACCAGTAACGGTCTTTCCTGCGAGGAATGGTGCGCCGAGTGCGAGGGTGCCGTTGTCGGTCATGAGGACCTCATCAAAGGTGACGGTATCACCCTTCTTGAGCACCTCTGTTGCTGATCCACGGCCAAGCTTCTCGATAGTTACGAGAGCGCCTGGGGAGACAACATACTGCTTGCCTCCGGTCTTGATTACTGCGAGTTCCATAGTCCCCTCAGAATACCTAAGTAGGCCCTAAAAAGCAATAGTGAGGCTATTCCTCAGTATTCCCGGGCTTATCCAGCAATTGGACATCAAGCCCTATCTTCTCCTCAGCTATACGGTACACGTCCTTTTCAACCTTTCCGAGCTCTTTGTACCCAGCGTTGTAGTGGGAGACGGCGGTGCCCAGAGACACCCCAAGCTTCTGGTAATAGGTCTCATATGAGGCGAGGTGCTTGCCAAGCTCCCCTACACGCTTCTGGATCTCCTCTGCCTGCTTCTCTATCTGGAGCGCCTTAAGGCCCTGCATAACGGTCTGGAGGTACGCAAGGAAGGAGGTTGGCGACACGATAATAACCTTGAACTTGCCGGCGGCTCTCTGGATAAGGTTCTCGTCCTCTCCGGCACCTACCTGGTTGGTGAGGAGGTCGTAGTAGATGCCCTCTGAGGGAATAAACATGAATGCGAAGTCCATGGTGCCCTCTTCAGGACGGATGTACTTAGCGGTCTCTGTGATACGAATCTTAAGATCGTTCACGAATGCTTTCTCAAGCGTAATGCGCTCAGCGCCCTCTGCATGGATGTAGCGGTTGTAGTTGTCGAGCGAGAACTTTGAGTCGATAGGAACAATCTTGTCGTTTACATACACCGCAGCATCAACGATCTCTCCGTTCGAGAATGCATGCTGCATCTTGAACATGCCGGGAGGAAGCACGTTCTTGAGCACAGTCTCGAGATAGTACTCGCCGAGGATACCGCGCTGCTTCGGGTTCTTCAGGATGTCTTGGAGGTTCTTCAACTGTTCAGCAAACTTCCCCGTCTCACGTCCAATCTCTTTCACGGAGGTTATCTCCTGCGTTATCTCCTTCAAAAGCCTGGAACTCTCCCCTACCTGGCTTCGCATAGTCTCATGCATCGAGCGAGAGCTCTCTGCCATACGAGAGTCCAAGGAACGCTCAAGCTTCTCCATCTGATTCTGGATCAGGAGGAGACCGCCATCGTCCTTAGGAGTGTCGTTCTCGCGACGCTTAAGCACGAGCCAGAGACCTATACCCTGGAACAGAATAAGTACCGCGACAATGATTACAACAGTTATGACGTTCATACCTTGAGTATACCGGACGGTGTGCGTGGACGAATAAAGACAAGCCACTTAACAATTTCAATGGTTGCAAGGTTAACCAACCCAAACCCAACGAGCATACCTATCTGAAGCATGGTTGGCGGGGACACATGCACAAGCCCTTGCAGGAAAGGTACGAACAGCACTGCAAGAAGAATACCCGCACTCGCCACGAGCGAGACAAGCAAGAACTTGTTTGAGAACAAGGAAATCTTCCACAACGGCGTGCCGAAACTCTTCATAGAGAACGCCATGAAGATACAGTTCACGGACACCGCAACGAACATAAGGGTCTGAATCTCAGGAAGAGAAAGTGCCGTGAAGGAGATAAGGAAGAGGTAGACGCTGATGAGGGTACCGGAGGTGATGGTTCCAACGAGGACGATAAGCTGGACAATCTTCGGTGAGATTACTCGAGAAGTCTCAGGGTCTTGAGGGTTTCGCTTCATCGCATCTGGATAGAGAGGTTCGAAGGCAAACGCGAAGTTCATGAGACCGCCCTGTACCAGATTGGACCAGAGTATCTGGGTAGGAAGGATGGGAAGCGGGAGAGCGAAGATGAGTGAGAACGCAATCAGGACAACCTCGCTGAAGTTGGTTGAAAGCATGTACGCAAAGATCTTCTTGAAGTTGTCTCGAAGACGTCTTCCCTCTCGAATGGCTGCGGTTATAACCGAGAACCCGTTATTAAGGAGCACCAGGTCAGATGCCTCTTTGGCAACGTCCGTACCGGACCCAAGTGCAATACCAATGGACGCAGCACGGAGCGCAGGTGCATCATTCACTCCGTCTCCGGTCATAGCTATTATCTCCCCCGCATCCTTGAGCACGTTCGCAATACGAAGCTTCTCAGAGGGTGCTACGCGTGCAAATACGGTGTGCGTGCGTAGAAGCTCAACAAGCTCGGCATCCGTTAGGGTGGTGAGTTCTGCACCTATATAGGCACGCTCCTCAGGATCGTCTGCAATACCAACTGTACGTGCTATAGAGAGCGCGGTCTCTGGATTGTCGCCGGTGAGCATAATCACGCGACACCCTGCGCTGCGCATGGCGGCAATAGCCTCTTTTGCTTCTGGACGAATCACGTCTGAGAACACCAAGAGACCAAGCAGCTCTCCTGAACGGAGGAAGTCCTCAAGACCTTTCTCTTGAGGGAACGAAGTGCCAGGTTCGGTTACGCGCGCAACCGCAATAACTCGCTTCCCTTGCTTGGCAGCGTCCTCGAGCGCGTCTTCGAGGTGTGCGAGTACTTCTTTTGAAATAACCTCCGCACGCCCTTCTGCATTCACGGACTTTCCTATATGCGACAAAAAGAGTTCAGGAGCACCCGTAAGGTATGCAACGGGTCCTTCCTGTGCACGCACAAGCATGCCCCCGAATCTGCGTGCGGAATCGAAGTGCAGCTCGTCCATGCGCGGAAACTCCTCTAGAAGGACGTGCTGCGCAATGCTGTTCTTAAGTCCCGCCATAACAATGGCTGACTCTATGGGGCGTCCATGCACCACGAGTTTCTCGTCCTCAATTGCCTCAGGACGCTCTTCTACGTACGCGTTTGACGCGAGGACTGCTGCAGTTAACAGGAGTCGTGCCTCTCCATGCACGGCATCAATTGAGATTGTGCTTGTCCCAACGAACTGTTCGAGCGTCATCCTACCTTCCGTTAGTGTGCCCGTCTTATCGGTGAGGATGATGCTTGTAGTGCCCAGGGTCTCTGCCGCAAGAAGATTGCGTACGAGTCCTCCGCTCTTAAGGATGCGCTCCATACCAAGCGCAAGCACCACCGTTACTGCTGCAGGGAGACCCTCTGGAACACTGGCTACCGCAAGGGCGATAGCTGTGAAGATGGTCTCGTCAAGCGGAAGGCCACGGAAGAATCCCAGTGCAATGATGCCCACGAGGATCACACTCACTGCAGTAAGAATGAAGCGTGCCACCTGGCGAATGTCACGCATCAGCGGGGTGACACTCTCATCCTTCTTTCCGAGCTCAACCGCAATCTTTCCAATCTCCGTATTTCTTCCAATAGCTACCACGAGTCCCTTTCCTGCTCCTGCACTAACAAGAGTACCTGCATACACCATGCCCGTACGCTCAACCAGCGGAGCATTCTCTCTGGACTCCTCTATATTCTTCTCTACTGCGAGCCACTCTCCAGAGAGCGCGGACTCGTTGACGGAAAGTCCATGCACCTCAACCAGACGTATGTCTGCAGGAATAGCATCCCCCGTGGAGAGTACAACCAGATCTCCCACCACCAATTCCTCTGAAGGAATGCGTAGCGGCTCTCCGTTTCGAAGCACCACCGCGTTACGTGCCTCCCCTTTCTTCAAGGCCTCGAAGGCTTTTCCGGCTCTTCCCTCCTGCACCAACCCCATCACCACGTTAACCATGAGCGCGGCGAGAATAACAAGGGAGTCAGTTACATGGGAGAGGGCGAGTGTTGCACCTGCCGCTACCACCAGCACGAGCGTTATCGGACTTGCGAACTGCTTTAGAAGTTTCGCAAGGAAGCCGTCACGCTCAGGTTCGGGCATTTGATTCTTACCTTCCGCCAGCCGCGCCTGTGCCTCCTGGCTCTCCAGGCCGCGCTCACGGTTTGTAGCCAAACGCTGAGCGGTCGCGTCTGGGGTAAGGGCATGCCACGATTCAATAGCCATTAGGCCTTAGTATACCTGACGACCCAAGACTGCCGTATGCACAGAAAGATAAAGAAAACCTGAAGTATTCTGTGGATTTCTTTTCTGAGAAATGCCCGCTGCTCACGTACGGTTATATATATGAGACACGCTATCCGAAGCCCGTACGTCGTTACCCCTTCAGCTTCCCTACTTTCTGAAGTGGAGCACCCGTACGTTCTCGCCATTAACGACCTCCCGCATGACGAGCGCCCGCGCGAACGCCTCCTTACCCAAGGACCCTCGGCACTTTCAACAACCGAGCTTATAGCCATTGTGCTTTCCGTAGGAACCCGCAAAGAGAATGTGCTCTCCATGGCAGAGCGCATAACGAGCGAGTACGGAGACCGTTCAATCATGCAGGAGACGGATGCGGCGCGCCTTGCAGAACAAGCAGGCATTCCTCTTGGGAAGAGTATGCAGATTGTGGCGAGTGCTGAGCTTGGGCGCCGATTCTTTGCGAAGAATGATCGCCAGCTCCCTATCGTGCGCACGGCAAGCGATGTCTTCGAGCATGTTACGGACATGCGCACACTTCCCAAGGAGCACCTGCGGGGGCTCTATCTCAATAGTCGATATAAGGTTATTCGCGACGAGGTACTGTCTATAGGCACCATAGACACGAACCTGGTGCATCCGCGTGAAGTATTCCGTCCAGCACTTGAGTATGCGGCAGCTGCGGTAATCCTCGTACACAACCATCCCTCAGGGGACCTGGTTCCCTCCTCTGCAGATCTCGCAGTTACGAAGCAGCTCATAGACGCAGGACGTCTCCTTGGTATTGAGCTTGTAGATCATGTCATCGTCTCCAAGGAGGGGTATGCGAGCATTCCCGCTTCGTACCGGACCTAGACCCTCATAGGAACAGAATGGTACGATTCCCTCATGACCATACATGAGACCATAAAGGCAGGTATTCCCGACGCGCTTCGTGCGAAAGACGAGGTGCGTCTGCGCACCCTCCGCTCCCTTGCAAGCGCAATGACAAACGAAGTCGTTGCAAAGAAGCGTAAGCCAGATGAGTTCCTAACGGACGAAGAGGCACTCGCAGTTGTGAAGCGTGCTGCGAACCAGCGCAAGGACTCTATCGAGCAGTTTGAGGCAGCAGGACGTCATGAGCTCGCAGTACCAGAGAAAGAGGAGCTCGTTGTGCTTGAATCTCTTCTTCCCGAGCAGATGAGTACTGAAGAGATTGAGGTTGTGGTTAAAGCAAAGATGACTGAGCTGGGTATCTCTGAGAAGAAAGATGCCGGCCGCTTTACGGGCGCGGTTATGCAGGAACTTAAGGGACGCGCAGACGGAGGCGCAGTTAAGGCGGTTATCGACTCCCTACTATCTTGATTCTTTTGGGGGTTTGTCGGTAGAATGCTTCCAGGAGCTCTGTCTGGAGGAGAGAATGGCAAAACGCTCAAAACCAGCGTTCATCGCTGATGCGCTGGCCCGGGACGACTACAGTTTCGTGCTTATGTGCGCACGTCGTGGTGGCGAGGCGAGAGCACGAAAAAAGCTCGCACAGAAGACTGAGAAGATCGTCGACCATGAAGACGATCTGTACGAACAGATTCTCGAGGACCCCACAATCACCAACACTATGGTTGAGGTGGAGCAAAACCAGAATAGCAATGAGGAATATTTCTTCGGCGGCCATCTCTAGGCCGCCGTTCTTCATGACGTAGAGCCTTTACGTATGATTCCTGCGTGCTATGGTAGCGGCAGGGTTCGGTGATGGTGACGTAATTCATTCACGTGAAATGAGAGGTCACCTACAATGTGTAAGCATGCGTTGATTTATGCTCCGTTCCAGAGACATTTCTCGAAGGACGGAGAAGAGGTCATGATTCAGGGATTCCTGCTCGCCGAAGGTATCAGCGAAGAGCGAATCGCCCTTTTCGAAAAAGACGTGCTTAAAGGACGGAGGGTCGAAAGGCCCCTGCCCTGGATCGAAGTGCGCCGGACAGTGAAGGTCGCCTCTCATGAAGGCCTCCGCAATCAGGCTGCGAAACTCGGAGTGGAGATTCGAGAGTACTTCACGCCCGACACGATGAGCTACCACTGAACAGAAGTTCTCGAAGACCCGACCGCCCGTGTTGCAGAAAGCGACTGGGCGGTTTTCATTTTCATACCTCGTACCATACCATTACCCTATGATCCCTCCCTACGTCCTTCTGTATAAAGAAGTGGGTCAAACGCCCCTTGAAGCTATAACAGCGTGGAAAGCTGCTAACCCTGCCTACACGAACATTCCTGCAAGCTATGCGGGAAGACTGGACCCTATGGCTGAAGGCATGTTGCTCGTGCTTCTTGGAGAGGAATGCAAGCGCCAGGAGAACTATAGAGGTCTTGATAAGGAGTATGAGATTGAGGTGCTCTTAGATTTCTCAACAGATACCGGGGACGTGCTTGGTATGCCAACCTATGCAGATAAAGAGACACTCCCCTCTCCTGCAGAGATTAAGAAAGTGCTCAAAGAGCAAACAGGAACCAAGTTTGTTGCGTACCCCGCATTCTCTTCAAAGACGGTGGAGGGAAAGCCCTTGTTCCTGTACGCACTTGAAGGAACGCTCAGTACCGTAGAGATACCCCGCCACAACGAAACCATCTATTCCATCAAGCAAAGGAGTCTCTCTGAGACACCCGCTGAAGAACTGCACGCGCGCATACAATCCATGCTCTCTAAAGCTCCCCGTTCAGACGAACCCTCTAAGGAACTGGGTGCAGACTTCAGACAGGACGAGATACGTGAAGAATGGAGGTCTCTCTTTGGGAAGATTCCTAACCGCTCGTACACCATCCTTACACTCTCTGTTGTCTGCGCCTCAGGCACCTATATGCGCACCCTAGCGGAGCGTATAGGGGCAAACCTTGATACCAAGGGACTCTGCCTCTCCATTAAGCGGACTCGTATAGGAAAGCGTAGACACTGGCTCGGATACCCGGTCTGGAATTCCTTGCGGTAATCTGGTATAAAACCTGTACGGCCTCATCGTCTAACGGTTAGGACAGATCCCTCTCACGGATCAAATCGGGGTTCGATTCCCCGTGAGGTCACACGAGCAAAACCGCCCCTGAAAGGGCGGTTTTGCGTTTAGTTATGGCAAATGCCTAAATTGACTTTATTCTTCTAAGTGTTAAAGTATTTTCGTACGCTCTTTTCTCCAGCTTCCTGCGCATCCGTAACGGGTGCATAGGATTTCTGGAAGAAAGAGCAGTTCTTTCCAGAGAATAAAACTTCTGCTGCTCACAACAGAAAGGGACCTTCATGGCCCAGCAAGAACGCTACAAAGGTATCATCAACAAACTCAACGGGGGCGGCGACTACGGTTACATCAAGCGCAGCACCATCACCAAGAAGGACGGTTCGCCGGCCGATTTGGCGTCGAAAAAGGATGTATACATCCACAGCGACGACTGCAATGTTCGCCTACAACTTGGAATGCAGGTGACTTTCACCGTCATCGACGACGCGACACGGGAGAACGCTTTCCGCGCCGCCAAGGTGCGTGAAGCCTCCGAGTTTCCTGTCGAGGGCGCCGTCGAGATTCACTTCGACGACCCGACGATCGATCATCCGTCCGTTCCCTTTCGGTGGTGCATCAAGCCAGAGATCCTGGCCTTCATGCGCGACAACATCGGGAGCCAGTGGGCGCTGGTCATTGTGGCCCAAAAGCAGTGTAACGATGACTCGAACTACAGATGGTGGGACAGGTCGAAAACAGTCATCCAGACTGTAAACGGTGCCGAACGCATCGGTGACGGACGTGGCTACTTCTCCTTCCGGAGCCCTGGCGACTACGACTTCGTCACCTATCTGGTGAAATCGAACGAAGCACGGCGTTTCTGGTCACGCTTGAAGGAGGCCGTCGACAAGCCTGGCGAAATCAACGTCTGGGATTCCGACGGCGACGAAATTCGGACTGCACATCGCGATCTGGACTTCATCTCGGGCACCAGCCGGGTCATCGCTTACGACCACATGAAGGTGTCGGTTCCAACCGAGATCTTCGCCAAGCCTCTGCCCGACTGGGTGAAGGACTGGCTGGGCTATTTCCAGCTGAACAGGCCGAGGGACGAGTGTTCCATGCGCGGAAGAATCGCCTTTGCGTTCACGTTCGGCGTGGCTCTATACCTGCTGTTCGAAATCACCAAGCGGACCTGGGTTCTGTTCGCCGGGATCCTGCACTTTCTGTTCGGCGGCAATCCGCTACCGGTCTGGAAGGAAGCCGTGGCAACTCGACTGTCGGCCAGGCTCGGAGAGAATCTGCTTCTATCAGACGAGCATGAGCACATGATGGACTATAAGGGATGGAAACTCCTGCTGGTTCCCATCTTCCCGATTGCGGCGGTCGCACTTACCGCGACGTGGTTCCTGAATCCGGATCTCCGGGCATGGTATCTCATCGCACTGTTCGGCATCATCGCAATAGTCCTGATCATCCTCTTCTGGGGCGGCATGGGCAAGGCAATCGAGTTCTACGAACGGCACACGTCACGTCAGAAACAGGCCGCAGTATTGGTCCGCATCGAAACGTACGCCATGTGTGGCAACGACACTCCTCCCAAAGCGCCAACAAACGTGCGCCTACTGTGGAGCGGTGTGAAGCGCGCAGTCTGTCGCACCTACGGCTGACTCGCGTAATCTCTACATAACGCATACTGACCCGCTACATCTTCGGATGTAGCGGGTCTTCTTTTACTCATTCTACGTTTCCTACCGTGCCTTCCACTCACGCTCCTGCCGCACCAGCTTTACGCCGTCCTCAGGGTTCTTTAGAAGACGCTCTGCAATGCGCTCCATACGAATACTCTGCGAGCCCTTAATCAGAACCGTATCCCCTTCTTGAACAAACAGGTCGAGCATCTCTGAAGCTTCTAGCGATGTATCAAAGGCAAATACACTGTCGTCCTTCATACCCGCAGCTCGTGCTGCCTCAGCGGTTGCGCGCGAGCGGGTACCAACCGCAACCAGCACATCAACTTTCTCTGCACAGAGCGTACCGATGCGCGCATGTTCTTCTGCAGAATACCGTCCAAGTTCAAGCATGTCTCCAAGTGCGGCAATCCTTCTTCCCTTTCCTGGAAGCAGTTGGAGTGCAGAGAGCGCCTCTTCAACGGCCGCAGGCGACGCATTGTATGAGTCGTCTATAAGGAGGGTGTTGTTCTTGCCTCCGAGTAAGCGGCCTCTTCCGGCAGGAGGTACGTAGGCTTGTGCGCCTTCAAGCGCCAAACTAAGCGGCATATCAAACGAGAGCGCCGTTGCAATAGCGGCTGCTGGTGCATAGAGCTGGGACTTGCCGAGTGCGCCTATAACCCGGAGGGTGCAGGATTCTCCGCGTACATTAAGGATTGCCTCCATACCCCGCACATCGTTTTCTTCAAAGTATGAGTATCCTTCAAGACGCACATCAGCCCCGTCTGCGAATCCGAAGGTTGTGAGAGTAACCGGAAGACGCGCTGCCATAGCGATAGCATGAGGATCGTCTGCAGAGATAATGAGTGCCTCCCCAGGAGTGAGCGCATAGGCAGGAGCGAATTCCTCCTCACGCACGGCCTGCGGACTCGCGTACGCCTCAACATGCACCGGCACCTCAGGAAGACGCGTAACCACAACCGCGTCAGGGTCTGCAATGCGCAGGATGCGTGCAAGGTCTCCAGGCCTGTCTGCACCAACCTCAAGCACAAGAAGCTTCGGATAGATGTTTGGAAGGAGAAGGAGTGCGAATGCTTCCTTAAATACTCGAAGCCACGCCGAGGGGTTCTCCCACGGGTTCCGGCTTCCAAGGATAGTGAGCGGAACACCGAACTCACTGTTGTAGCTCTTCTCGCTTGCACGCAGATTAAACTTGCCCGCAAGTACGCTTCCGAGCGCATCCTTCGTTGACGTCTTCCCTACGCTTCCCGTTACCATAACGATAAGCGGACGGTACTTGCGTATAACGGCACCCGCGAGCACCGCGAGAGAACCTGCAACGAACGATTTGAGTAGGGATTTCATACTTAGCCTGGATAGTCCGCGCGATCTGGCGGAATCTCATAATAATTGATTAAAAAGTGTGTCAGATCCATGAAGGGGTGGGTGAGGGTCTCAGACGCGTACTGTACTCCCCCAGGCTCCCTGGTGTACAGCAGGATGATGAACTTAGGGTCGTAGGCTGGAAAATACCCAAAGAAGGAGTGGAAGTACTTGTTCTCAGAGTAGGTGCCTCCGGGACCTGCAATCTGCGCTGTACCGGTCTTTGCCGCGACACTCATTTCCGGGATCTTCACAGTGCCCCCAGCGAGCTTATCGTCCACTACTTTAACAAGCATGCGTGTAGTTTCCTCTGCTGCTTTGGCGCTAAACACGCGCTCGGGTGTTCCCCACGAAAGCTGCTTATCAATACCTGACTCAAGCCTAATCTTTGTTACCAGGTGCGGCGTTACCACCTGCCCCTCATTAGCGAGCGCACCCAGTGCCCGAATCATCTGCACCGGGGTCTGCGCGATACCCTGTCCATAGGACGCGGTTGCATACTCAATGTCGCGCGGACTGGTCTCGATGTTGCCGAGGTCTCCCTTAATCTCGCTTGGGAGGTCTATACCGGTCTCTGTTGCCATACCAAGATCCTTGAAGTATCCACGGAACTTCTCATGCCCCACCTGAAGAGCGACATACGACGCACCCATGTTCAGAGACTGCGAGAGAATCTCCTGCATCGGCGTTACGCCGCGAGCCTTGAGATCGTAGTTACAGAACCTCTTGTTGTTGAGTGTGGTGCAGCCGGTATCGTTGTAGGTAGTGTTTGGTGTAACTACTCCTGAGTCGAGGCCGGCTGCCATAGTGAGTGCTTTTACGATAGAGCCGAACTCGTAGCGGTGTTCAACAAGTGGGTTTCCAAAGTGCGCGGGGTCTCCATTTGCGAAATCGTTCGCATCAAAGGAAGGTGCGGTATCAAGCGCGATAATCTCGCCGGTCTTCGGATTCATGATGATGCCACCGGTCTCATAGCTTCCATACTGCGCATTCACTTCGAGGAGTATCTGGTCCAGCTTCTCCTGTACCACGGGCTCTATGGAGGTTATGAGATCTCCTTCTCGTGTCTCCCGAGCATCAGATACTACGCTATGTACATTTGAGAAGAGTTCTGCGAAGAAGTTTCCAAACACTCCAACCGAGTCGCGGGACAGGGCGTCGTTGTAATAGCGCTCAAGACCAAAACGACCCGCGAGCGTATCGTCGTCATCAAAGGCCACAAACCCTATAGACTGAGCTGCCCTGGTCTCTCCAGGGTACGCCCGCCAGCGTTCCCTCTCTACCTTAATACCTGCGAGGTCGAGCGCCTGTATTGCACGCCCCTCATCTTCCCCCACACGCTTTGCAACCACCTCATACGGGTCTTCGGTGCGTGCTGCAGACGCAAAGAACACTTTCCTATCAATGGGAATAAGAGCAGAGAGTGCGGCATAGGTAGCTTCAGCGTCCTCAACAAGCTTTGGATGCATGGCTATCGTAAAGCCGTTACGCAAGGTTGCTGCAGAAAGCACCGTGCCGTCCTTGCGACTGAAATAGATAGTACCCCTGTCGTAAAGCTCTTGGCTTGCAGAAAGGTACTGACGTTCTGCGCGTAGTGAAAACTCCTCTCCGTCTACAATCTGTACGAAATATAACCGAGTTATGAGAAGGAGTGCGACGAGTGCCAACCCTATAGTGAGGATGCGTAGTCTCGTGCGAATCTCCCGACGCATAGTACTAACGGAGCGTTACAGACGGTGCGGTCTGTGTTGACGCGTACATCACACGTCCAGGCTTGGTGAGACCGAGGCTTTCCGGGTTTGTCTGATCAATCTGCGCCACCATGTCGTAGTAACGGGCCTCAAGACGTGCGATATCCGCTTCGGTCTCGTGCACCTCCATCGCAAGGTTCGTCTGCCATGCCGCCATGGACACCGTAACCACAATCAGCACGAGATACGTCGCTACGAGTGCAGCGGCAACATATCCGAGAACAGGAACGGTGAGCTTAGGCATATACAGGGAAACTAGTTAGATTAATGCGGCTTTTACTGGTAGGCACTCCAGCGACGAACGTTCGCAACTTCGCACTTCGCGCACGGGGGTTTGCGAGAAGCTCACGTGCAGAAGGAGCGATAGGCTTTCTGTGCGCAAGACTTCCCTTTCCCTCTGTTACGGCGTCGCGAAGCATCGTCTTTACGATGCGGTCTTCGGTGCTATGGAAACTGATAACCGCTACACGACCTCCTTCAGGGAGGCGCTCGATAGCGGCATGCAGTCCCTCGCGTAGCGCTCCGAGCTCGTCGTTGGTTGCAATGCGAAGTGCCTGGAAGGTCTTGGTTGCCGGGTGGATGCGGCGGTGCTGGTACCAAGACGGCGCACCTTCGCCAATAGCCTTTACGAGGTCAAACGTGGTCTCGATAGGATGCTCTTCGCGCATGAGGACGATGGACTTCGCAATAGACTTTGCGAAGCGCTCTTCTCCAAGAGACCAGAGCAGGTCTGCGAGCGAGCTCTCCGAGAGGTGGTTGACGAGGTCTCCAGCGGTTGTGGTGCCCTCTGGGTCGCCATACGTCATGAGGAGCGGCTCATCAACCTTGAAGGAGAATCCTCGACCGCTTGTGAGATGAAAGGCGCTCCAGCCGAGGTCAAAGAGGATCTTTGTAGGTACAAGGTTGTTCTTTGCGAGAATGTCTTCGAGGTCGCGGAAGTTCCCGTGGATGAGGTGCACTGTTGGACGCTTATCTGCGGCAATCGCATCAACCACTTCCTGTGCACGCACGAGCGCATCCTCATCTGCATCAATACCTACCAGTGTTCCCTCAGACCCAAGCTTTGCGAGAAGTGCGCGGAAGTGTCCGGCACCTCCCAAGGTTGCGTCTACTACAACGTCCCCCGGAACAACCTCAAGCACATCCACTGCCTCTTCAAGGAGAACGGTATCGTGTCGCTGCTCGAAAGGAGTATCCATAGGCTTAGGTGGTGCGGCTTCCGAGTGCCTCGGCGAACGAGTCAGCGTCACGCTCAATGTTTGCGGTGTAGGTCTCCCATGCCGCTTCGTCCCAGAGCTCAACGCGATCTGACACGCCGGCAACCACGCACTTTCCTGAGAGGCCTGCGTAGCTCTTGAGGTAGTCAGGGACAAGGATGCGTCCTGCAGAGTCCACATCCGCCTCGTTAGCGCCTGCAAGCATGAGGCGCGCAATAGCTCGGCCACTTGCCGCTCCCGTGGAGTGCTCTGCAAACTTCTTCGCCTCCGTCTTCCATGCGGCCTTCGTGTAGACGAAGAGACAGTGATCGAGACCACGCGTCACAATAACTGAAGAGCCGAGTTCCTTTCGGAACTTCGCAGGAAGCGAAAGACGGTTCTTCGCATCGAGGGTGTGGCGGTATTCTCCGATGAGCATAGTAAGAAGGTGCAAGATTGGTGAGGAAACGATGTTCCCACTTCATCCCACTTATATGTCAGTATATGCCACTTTCACCCACATGGTTCATGATTCTTACAGAAAGTTGTGTATAACCCTGGTTTGCGTGCCGTCTCTATTCGGGCTATCCTCTTCTAGTAATGACTCGAGCGATTCAAGAGATTATTTTCTTCGTCTTCACCTACCTCGGACTACTGCGTCCGGTCGGTGTTTCGCTTGAGGTTTCTCCAAAGTAAGGAAAAGAAACTTGAATCGAGTCCCCGACCTGAAAAGGCCGGGGACTCGTTCGTTAGAAAGACGAAACGCTGTTCATTCCAACCGCATGATCTGGGAGCATACTCATGCAAAACGACCACGACGAATCCGCTCGCGCCAGTCTCGGACCGATTCCTCGTCCCTACACCTCTGGGGATGATGAGCCGGTTGTGGAGAAGCCGATCGAGTATCCTCGCGTCCCGCTCGATGCACTGCCGCTCAGCTCCTACGAGACTGCCGTACAAGCTCAGCAACGGAGATGGGAACAGGAGCGCTCTGGAGACTAGAAGAAAGGCCCCGCTGTATGCGGGGCCAATTCTTATCTCCTAGTCCTTACGCTACCTTCTCAACCGTATACGTCTGCTTCCCGTTAGGGGTTTCAAACGTGAAGGTATCTCCCTTCTTCTTGCCCATGAGTGCGGACCCAAGTGGCGAGACGTGCGAGAGCTTGTGGATGCGCATATCTGCTTCTTCAGAGCCAACAATGGTGTACTCGTGCGCGTCTCCACTTCCCTCCTTCTTTATCGTAACGACCGAGCTAAAGCCGACGACGTCTTTCTTCTTGCCGTCTGTGACAATCTTCGCACGCTTCACGAGCTCCTCCAGCTTTCTGATGCGCTCTTCGGTTGCCGCCTGCAGCTCGCGGGCCTCCTGGTATTCTGCGTTCTCCGAAAGGTCGCCGAGCGAACGAGCGTACTCAAGGTTCTCCGCAATCTCTGTGCGGCGAACGGTTTTAAGATTCTCGAGCTCCTTTATCATCTCGTCGAATTTCTCTTGGCTTACGACGGTATCCTGTTCGGTCATGTCTTGTGTGAATGAATAGTGAACGCTAGTTGGTGTACGTATTGTACGGGCTCTCTTGCCCCCGTCAATCTAGTCAAAATACTCAGGCGCGGTCTGGTTCATTTCAGTAAGTGCCTGGTGTGTCACGAAAATACCGCCGATAGCATTCGTAGATGGTCCGCGCTCCATAACAATAGCGAACGCATATTTGGGATTGTCGTACGGGAAGTACCCCACAGACCATGAGCTATGGAACTCGTTGTTCACACCAAGCTGAGCAGTACCAGTCTTTGCAGCAACCTTCACAAACGAAAGAGAGTTCAAACCAATAGCCGTTCCCTCAGTTGTTGCCATACGCATACCCTCGCGTGCGATACGAAGCGCATCCTGACTTATCTGTATACTCTGCCCCTGTAGAGGCGCGTCCTTAACTAACGTTGGCTTCACAAGCTTCCCGCCGTTGGCCACCGCCGCAACCGCGCGCACAGCCTCAAGCGGCGTTATCTGCATCGCGTATTGCCCAATAGACGTGTTGTACGTGTCGCCAAGACGCCATGGATCGTCAAAGGTCCTCTGCTTCCACTCAGGCGTTGGCACAAACCCGGTTGCCTCCCCAGAAAGCTCAATACCCGTTGGCGACGTAAAGCCAAACGCATCGTACCAATACTTAAGCCGCTCAATACCGAGTCCTTTAACGTCTCTGTACCCTCCTCCAATGGCATAGAAATAGACGTCAGAGGATACGGCAACCGCACGCCGCGCATCTACCCACCCGTGCGCCTTCCAGTCCTTGAATATGGACGGACGAGACGCATCATACGGGTTTGGTATGGAGATAGAACCGGTTGAGACTATGCCCCACTCAGGCGAAACAATCCCGTCTGAGAGCGCACCTGCGATTTCCATCGGCTTAACGATGGAACCGGGTGTATAAAGACCGGATACCGCACGATCGAGATATACCCGTCGCGGGTCTGTGTGGTACGAGGCAATAACACTCGAGGGCCCGCCTGAGGAAAGGACGTTCGGATTGTATTCAGGGTAGGACACGAGTGCGTGTACTTCCCCTGTGCGTATGTCCATAAGAATGGCAGACCCGCCCATATACGGGATACTGTTCACAAGCTCGGACACGGCACGCGCAAACGCACGCTGGGCTCGTGAGTCTACAGAAAGCATAACAGTCTCGCCCTTTTCGGCTGGCTTCACTGTACCTGAAGACTGTACGTCGCCATGCGCATTCTCCTCAACCAAAAGGGTGCCATTCTCGCCTGACAGCACATCGTCCATAGCTTCCTCGACACCATTCAATCCCCTAATCTCCGTCTCATAGAAGTTGCCGGAGGAATCTTGCTTCGGGTACGAGACGTATCCTAAGAGATGGGAGAAGCCTGGATACTCGTATACTCTCCGAACGAACCCGCCCTCCCCCTCTTCGTTGTATACGAGCGCCTCCCCATTGCGATCTACGATAGCGCCGCGCTCAGCGAATAAGACCTGGGGACGCAAACGATTGCGCTCGCTCTGAAGCGCATACGTGTCTCCCTGGCGCACCTGGAGGTTTGCAGCCTGCGCTATAAGCGTAAAAAGAAGGACAAGGATAACGAACCCAACTGATGAGAACGTGGTGCGTGCGATAGGCTTTTCAAGCTTTCCTTCAAGCCTGCTCTGGTCAAAGCCAGAGGGGTTGGAAGAATCCAAGAAAATCTCGTCTGGATCGAGCTGATGTGCACGCTTCTTCCTGCGGTGATACTTCCCGAAGATCATTCACCCATAATACGCGTCTTCACGAACCTCTGCATCAAAAGCGAACCTACGGTACAGACGAGGCCAAAGAGCGAGCCGTACGGCACGAATGCGGAACCAGGGACAAAATAGAGGAGATCAGAAAGAATTCCGAGCGTAACACCTGCAAGCGGCATAAACACGCTGGCTACAAGAATGAGCGCGAACGATACCGGCCAAGGAAACACAAACAGAGAGATGAATGCAACCGCAACGCTTCCAATACGCATCATGGCGCTATGGTTACCCAGGTAATGGAGAATGGATTTACAAGCGGCTTAATATCCACTCGCGACCGTGGTGAAGAAGGATCGTTTCCAACCGCACTCACCACACCAACCGCTTGCGCACCAGGTCCCATGGCATACACCATGTCGCCAACGAGGATTCCTGCTTCACGCGCAACAATCGCACTCATAGCACCACTCCCTTCCCCAACAAGCGTAACCGCCAGTCTTGCGTCACCTATCCAGCTCTCAGTCTCGGTCCCTGGCGTTGAATACAAGAGCACGCGCGCGGTGTTCCCAGTTGTGCTCTGAATACGTCCGAGCGGCATGCCGCCGGGACCGTGTACCAGCGCTCCTTCGCGAACTCCAGACTGTGATCCCGTGTCGATAATAAGCACGTCATACGGAGAGACCGGAGGACGCGTAAGCACACCTGCAAGGATAGCGTCCGTGCGTTCCGTGCGATCCCCAAGCAACCGTTCAAGATCCTCTACTTTAGCTTCAAGCTGTGCGCTCTTTGCATAGAATGCCGCGTTCTCTGCCAGAAGCCGGTCGCGCTCCCGCATCAAGTCTGTCTTATTAGAAAAGAAGGACGTGCTGTTCCCTACGCCTGCCGTGAGCAGTGAACCGGTGTACCAAAGGGGCGTTGCAACGGCCATGAGCGCTCCTGGAACAAAGAAGCGCAAAACAGCAACCAGGAGTACGAGCACCAACAAAGAGAGCGCGGCGGGTCCTGCCCACGGATACGCACCCAGTAGAGAGTTATGTCTTCGGGAGAATCGCTTCTTCATGCATAAAGGCGTCGTGCCATGGACGCGGATCTTCTGTTACAACGCCCGTACCCCGTACCACGGCCGTGAGCGGGTCCGAGGTTACGTGCACCGGCACCCCAAGCATCTTCGCCAGAAGCTCTGGAAGACCGCGCAGGAGAGCCCCTCCTCCAAACACCGTTACCCCCCGCTCAAGCACGTCAGAAAGAAGCTCAGGCGGCGTCTTCTCGATAACCTCCTTCATAGCCTCCATAAGTGCGTCTAAAGACGGCGAGAGAGCCTCACGCATGTTCGAGTCCGTAAGGAGGATCTCGCGCGGAAGACCGGTAGCAAGGTCGCGTCCGCGGATAGCCTTCTCAAGGGGAGTCTGGAGCGGAAGCACCGCACCAATAGCGAGTTTCGTGTCTTCAGCAGTCTTCTCGCCGATGAGGAGCTGGAACTCGCTACGCACGTAGTCGATGATGGCGTCGTTGAAGTGGTCTCCTGCAACGTGCGAGCTCTTGCCGGTAACCGAGCCGCCAAGCGCAATAACAGCGATGTCGGTAGTGCCCGCACCAATATCAAGCACCATAGTACCCACCGCCTCCATAACCGGAAGCTTTGCACCAATAGCACCTGCCATAGGTTCTTCAAGGATGAATACCTCCCGTGCGCCGGCAGTCATAGCAGCGTCACGTACCGCACGGCTCTCCACGTTCGTGACACCGGTCGGCACACCCACAACCACTCGAGGGCCAAACAGTCTCGTCCGTCCTCCCTGGGCCTTGTTTATGAAATACGCGAGCAGCTCTTCCGTTACCTCAAAGTCTGAGATAACTCCGTGCGACAAAGGACGAATAGCGCGGATATGCGGCGGGGTCTTGCCGAGCATCGCCTTTGCTTCCTTCCCTACCGCAACCATCTGTCCGGTCTTTTCGTTAACTGTTACAACCGAAGGCTCAGAGATAACAATGCCGCGTCCACGCACGTAGACGAGTGTGTTGCCGGTACCGAGATCGATGCCGATGTCGGTTGAGAAGAGCGAGTTCTTTGAAAAGCGGTTTCCTTTAGCCATACCTATCGTTTCAGAATATCTTCCTTAGAAACCTTCGACACCTCTCCGGTTGCTCTGTGCACGAGCTCGTACTCTCCTGTTGCGAGCGCATCCCTTCCCACAACAATGCGATACGGCATACCCATAAGGTCTGAGTCTGCGAACTTCTCTCCCGCACGCGCGTCGCGATCGTCATAGAGGACCGAGATGCCTTTCAGCGTGAGCTCAGCGTATAGCTCGTCTGCAATAGACGTGATACCGGCGTCTGTACCTGCAAGTGACACCAAGTGATACTGGAACGGGGCAACGGCCTCAGGCCACACAAGACCCTTCTCGTCTGAGAATAGTTCGGCAATGATACCCATAAGACGTGTCGGACCAATGCCGTAGCTTCCCATAACAACGGGCTGCTTGGTACCATCTTCTGCCATATAGGTAAGGCCGAGCGGCTCGGAGAAGCGTGTACCAAGGGTAAAGATATTTCCGGCCTCTATAGATTTCTTCTCAACAAGGTTGCCGCGCTCAAGACCAAGTGTTGCAAGGTTCTCGTCTGTAAGGACTTCCTTGTTAACCGCAATCTTCTTCTCTTCATCTACAAAAATAGTGTCTTCGCCTGCATCCGAGACCGTCTGGAACTCCTCCGAAAACGCACTAAACATGCCTCCTGAAGCGAAGGTTACATACGTTCGGTCTCCGATGCCCATGCGCGCAAATACTGTCTTGTATGCTTCGCGTGCTTTTTCAAAGAATACCTGGTGTTCCTCCTCGTTCTTTGCGAATGAGTACAAATCTTTCATCAAGAACTCTTTGCCGCGCATAATGCCGGACTTGGCACGAAGCTCGTTGCGAAACTTATTCTGAAACTGGTATGCGTATACCGGCAAGTCCCGATACGACGCAATGTGTTCGGACATAACGCGGGTTATGGGTTCTTCGTGTGTGATGCCGAGTCCTGTTTCGCCTCCAGACTTAAACTCCGTCTTGAACCAGTTATCTACTTTCTTGTCGTCCCAGCGGTCTGTCTTCTCCCACAGCTTCTTGTCCTGGAGCGCGGTTAGTACCATCTCCTGCCCGCCAATAGCATTCATCTCTTCGCGGATGATCTGTACGATGTTGTTCAAGACACGAAGACCAAGCGGGAGGTATGTGTACACGCCCGCCATCTCCTTGTGTACAAACCCTGCACGGATTAGAAGCTGCGCATTCTTCGCCTCCTCGTCCTTAGGGGCGTCACGCCTGGTTCTTGTGAATAGCTGGCTCTGGCGCATGATTGTTCTAGTATACGTTCCTCCTTCACACACCGCAAAATTACTGAAGTGCAATTCCAGACAAGGGCACCATTGGACAAAAAGCCACAGTAATGTCTAAATGCTTTCAGACATATCGTCCCTGGAGAAGAACAGATGATTAATGTGCTCATTACGCTGAACAGACGTGCCGCAGTGCCCGTGAAGACTGGAGCATGCAGCCTCAAGGAGATGGTAATACTCCTCCACGACTGGGTAACGTCCACGACCGAGACGCTCGTTACGAACGATCTTGAACTGAACGCACTCCACCAGTCGCCAGAGGTTATGGTGGCGGTCACGGAAGCCTACATGGGAGATTCCGCATTCGCCCAGATCGATCTTCAGTTTCTCTTCGAGGTGCCGCAAACAGTTATGGAGCGAATGGCAACCGTACTTGGCGTGGGCATCGAGCACATCGCAAACGAACAGTTCGCGTCCTCAGCTATACCAACAAACGTCATGCTGGTTGCGTGGTGGGCGACTCCTGGACACACGTTCCGGTACGACACGAAAAGCAATTGAAAAAGCGCCGCCTGCACCCGTGCAGGCGGCGCTTAAACATTTGCAACGCTACGCGAAGATCTTAAAGATATCGCTCGCCGTAATAACAAGCATGAGTCCAATCAAGAAGAAGAACCCGATACCATTCACGGCGTTCGCAAATTCTGGCTTTATGGGTTTCCGGATTATCGCTTCAATAATAACGAAGAGGAGTCGTCCGCCATCAAGGGCTGGAATCGGGAGAAGGTTAATGAGTGCGAGGTTTATGGAGATGAGTGCGGTTATGGTCATGAGTGACGCAAAGCCATTGCTTGAAGCATCCCCTACCGCTCCTGCAATACCCACGGGTCCCGCTACCTGAGACAAGTCAGCAGAAAGCGTAAACACGCTTCCAAAGAAGCCAACGAGCGCTATAGCCGTCTGACGAGTGAGCTCCCAGGTTATAAGCGCGCCATCAATAGGTGCTTGGTACCACGGCAATGCAACGGTCCCCACCGCTGAAAGTCCGATACCAAGAGCGACACGCTCTGGATCTCCCGCAATGACGTTTGTCTCGGGCGTAACGGTAACCGTGCGGATTCCCACTTCGTTCTCAATAGTAAGAGACACCGGAATGCCCGCCTCGTTCTCACCCACAAGCGCCATGAAGCCTTCAGGGTTTGCGCCTTCGTACACCCCTCCTACTGACTCGGTCTTTGCTATGAACTCGCCAGGGATGAGTCCTGCGCGCGCAGCCGGAGACCCAGGAAGCACCGACGCAATAGCGAGCTCTGCGTCAGGAGCCGTGAGCGCCTCTTCATTCGTAAGGGCGCGAGTGGTACCCATGAACAACGTTGCGGTAATAAGCACATACGCAAAGAAGAGGTTCATAGCGATACCTGCGATAAGCACGAGCGCCTGAAGACTCTTTGGCTTTGAACCAAACGAGCGTGGCGCATACTCCTCTCCTTTCTCCGGGTCCTCACCAAATATCTTCACGAAGCCGCCAAACGGCAGCCAGTTGAGGGTGTACTCGGTCTCTCCAATCTTCTTTCCCCACGCCTTAGGCGGGTACCCAAGCCCAAACTCGTCTACACGCATCCCGGACCATTTCGCTACAAGGAAATGCCCGAACTCATGCACCACAATTAGAGCTATAAGGACGAGAATGAAGATGAGAATAGTCATGGGTTATGCAGAGACTTCTACTTCCTTCTTCTTGCCGAGCGCAGAGAGCGCATCGTTAGCAGCATCAATTTTCTTTTGTACCTCATCCTTAAAGCGTGCGAGCTCATCCTTGCCCATACCACCCTCTTTCTCGGCCGCTTCAAGTGCCTTAATCGCGTCAGTGCGGTGTCCACGAAGCGTGATACGTGCGGTTTCGAGCTTTTCGTTTGCGACCTTTAGAAGCATGGTGCGGCGCTCTGCGGTGAGTTCGGGGAAGGTCACGCGGAGACCCTGATCATCTGAACCAACACCGACTCCAAGGTCTGCGTTCTGAATAGCTCCTTCAATAACTTTCGTAAGCGACTTGTCCCACGGCACAATACGGAGCGTACGTGCGTCCTCAATATTCACGGCCGCAACCTGATTAATAGGGGTGCGGGTGCCATACACCTCAGGCTTAATCGTGTCGAGGATTGCGGGCGTTGCGCGTCCGGTGCGCACGCTTGAGAGCTCGCGGACGAGCCACTCCTCTGTCTCCTTAATGCTTGTATCTAGGTTCTTGAAATCAAATGACGCCATATACCGGCCAGTGTATCACTTCGAGAGACTTGCCGGGAGTACGAGGAGCAGATGTTCGAAGATAAGCTTCAAGGGTGCCGAGCGTTCATGAAGAATGGGGGCAAAACGAGAAAGGTCGTCAAGGAGCGCGTCGAGCTCCTGTGCCTCCTTCCCCTCACAACCTCTACGCTTGGCGTATGCTGCGCGCGTGATGCCATACACCAAATCAACGGCAGCAAGACGTGCTGCCTGTTTCTCTACTTCTTTGTCAGACTTTGAGCGAGCTACGAGTTTCGTAACAAGCTTCTCGCGCTCAGTCTTACTTGCTTCAAGGAACGCACGCGCGTCTTCAGACAACACTTCAACCGCATGCTCTGAAGGCAGAGGTACTAGTCGCGAACGGAGTGTTGGCAGAAGAAGTCCTTCAGCCGGAATGATGAGTACAAGGACGGTTCCCTCGTTCGGCTCTTCGAAGAGTTTTAAGAGTGCGTTCTGTGCTTCATGGAAGATGCGACCAACAGCAATAGCAATGAGGCGAGTTCCGCCTGACACCGAAGACTGTGCGGAAAAGGCGGTTACTCTGCGTGCATCGTCCACCGAGAAGAGACTATACTCAAATACCGCAATATCTGGGTTATCCATGCCGGAAAGTCCGAGGGTCTTCTTCGCAAAGGCCCTCACCTCTAAGAGACCGGTCTCCCGCTCGCCTACATACACGTACGCATGGTGCTTCATATATGCATTCTAGCTCGATGCTAGACTTTCTCCATAGGAGCTAATCCAACGGATGCGTATGAACAAGAACGTGGCTATAGGGATTGCGGTAGTAGTAGCGCTCGCGGTTGTTGGCTGGTGGTACTGGGCCATGATGATGCCGCAAGAAACCAAAGATGTACTTAGTCCAAGCGAGAGCGTGAACGGTGTTGCCGCTCCAAACGAGCAAGCAGCATTCGAGCTCTCAGGCACCTGGCAAAGCAAAGATGACGCTCGCTTTGTTCGTGCGTTCAGTGCAGACGGTACCGTCGTTGATAGCTATGAGGGTGACGACACTGCAACCATTAGAGGCTCATGGAACTTTGTTGAAAACCCAGCTGAAGAACAACCAACACTCCCGGTTGTGAAAGATGCACGGGTTATCAAGATTCAGTTTGCCGAGGAGGTTATGTACTTCGCTATTACGGAACTCTCTGAGAACGATCTCTCGATGATCTATCTCTTTGGGAACGGATCGCTTGAGTTTACGAGAGTGAACTAAGGAGGAACGGTACGAAAAGAGCCCCACTATCTTGCGGGGCTCTTTTCATTTACGCACTTTGTTTCCTTGACGAGAACCCGTCCCAGGAGTCTCATAAAGGAAGTCCAGTCACGAAAGGAATTCCCATGCGTGCCTCTGTCCTTTCCATCCTTGCTATTGCGCTGCTCGCTCTTGCGAGTGACGCACATGCGCAAACTCCCATGGACGATCCGTACACGGAGCAGACCTACGGTCCGCGCCATGCGGACTTCCGTCCAGCATTCGACTACCCGCACATCTGGCCTGCACGCGACTTCCAGAAGATTCAGGCTCTCTCGTTTGACGAGCGGGGGCGTCCGATGCTTCAAGCCGGAAACGGCTGGTATCTCCGGACGCGCGGCGAAACGTATCGTCCGTTTGAAACCATCGGTGTTCGCGACGAGGGCGTGGGTCTCACCTACACTCTCAATGATCGGTTCTCCATCACCGGCGGCGTCGATCGTTCGAAGCTTCGCCTGAACGGTCTTCCGACTCTTCGTACCGAGCCCGTGTACGGTGTGCGTCTGTACTACTCGTTCTAAACGAGGACAGCCCCGAGCACGTTGCTCGGGGCTGTTTCTATTTTCTCTACGCTACTTTTTAGAAATGATGCTCTTCTTGTACGTATCAAGATGCTTAAGCGCGATACCCGTTCCTCTAACTACACAGAAATACGCGTCGTCTGCCAGCTTTGCCTGGACACCGGTGCGGCGGTATACGAGTTCCGGCAAGTGACGGAGCTGGCTAGTGCCTCCGGTTAAGATAATGCCGTTATCGATGATGTCACTTGCGAGTTCTGGTGGGGTGTCTTGGAGCACTTTTCGTACCGCGTTCATCATCTCGCGTAGTTCCCGGTTCATCGCCTGCACCACTTCGTTTGTTTTGAGCTCTATGGTGCGCGGGAGACCGGTAAGAAGGTCCCGACCTTTTACCTGCATAGAAAGCTCTTCGGTTACCGGGACCGCTGAACCCACCTGAATCTTTATCTCTTCTGCAGTCTTGTCTCCTATAGAAAGGTTGTACTGCTTCTTCACGTAGTCGATGATGGCACGATCAAGCTTGTTGCCCGCTACCTTTACGGAGGTTGAGGCAACAATACCGCCAAGAGAAATCACCGCTACGTCGATAGTTCCGCCGCCAATGTCCGCCACCATGCGACCCATGGCTTCCTGAATAGGAATGCCTGCACCAATAGCTGCAAGGATAGGTTCCTTAACCACGTACGCATCAGACGCCCCTGCCTTCACTGCCGCTTCGATAACGGCACGCTTCTCGGTTGAGGACACACCGGCAGGCACGGAGATGAGTACGGTTGGCTTGAACAGGTTACGTCCTACGGCCTTACGAATGAAGTAGCGGAGCATGGCCTCGGTTACGCGGTAGTCCGCGATAACACCGTCCTTCATGGGGCGGTATGCGGTTATGGAGTCTGGTGTTCTCCCCACCATCGCTTTTGCTTCTACACCTATGGCGAGCACTTTGTTGGTTTCGGTAGACACTGCAACAACGGACGGCTCGTTAAGGACCACGCCTTTCCCGGGAACGAATACCAGAACGTTCGTAGTGCCGAGGTCGATTCCGATGCGAGGAGAGAAGAGGGGCATGTGGCCTGTATCATACCCTGTTTCCTGTATGACGCGCAAAATCTCTCATTGCGCAGATTGAGGGATCGAACTTTCCCCTAGTACTGATACAATGCGACCCATGTCTGCTACCGAAGAGAATAACTTTGTCGTTCAGGGCGGGCACCCGCTCAAGGGTTCGATAACCACGAACTCCTCAAAGAACGGTGCGGTTGCCATGCTTGCTGCATCTCTCCTTAACAAAGGAACGACAACCCTCCGCAAGGTTCCAAAGATTGAAGAGGTGCATCGCCTTATAGAGGTACTGCGCTCTATTGGCGTTGACGTTGTGTGGAAGGACAAAGACGTCGTTATCACACCCCCGGAGACTATTTCTCTCGATACCATCGATACAGCGGCCGCGGTGCGCACCCGCTCCATTCTCATGTTCATTGGCTCGTTGGTGCATCACTTCCCAACCTTTGACCTGCCGCAGTCCGGAGGATGCACCTTGGGTCTACGCAGTGTGCGCTCGCACCTCTGGGCCCTAGAGAAGTTCGGCATCAGTATAGAAACCCTTTCCGACCGGTATCAAATAACCAACGACGGACTCTCTGCAACAGAGATTGTGCTCTATGAGTCGAGCGACACCGCAACCATCAATGCCATGCTCGCAGCAGCCGGTATTGAAGGCACGAGCGTTATTAAGTACGCGTCTGCGAACTACCAGGTACAGGAAGTATGCGGGTTCCTTCAGGAGCTCGGCGTTACTATCGAAGGCCTTGGTACCACCACCCTCTCCATAACGGGTGTGACGAGTATCAATAAGGACATCACCTACGCTATTGGCGAGGATCCAATTGACGCGATGTTCTTCATTGCGGCAGCCGCAACCACAGGCTCGGCCCTCACCATCCGCAATGCGCCAATTGAGTTTCTTGAGGTTGAGCTCGAGGTACTTGAAAAGATGAATCTGAAGTTCACTGTTACGGACCATGCTCTTTCCGAGAACGGTATAACAAAACTTGCGGACATCCATATAGAACCCTCTCATCTCATAGCGTTCCCCGAGAAGATTCATGCGCGTCCGTATCCAGGACTCAACATAGACAACCTTCCTTTCTTTGCGGTTATTGCAACAAAAGCTGAAGGCGAGACACTCATCCATGACTGGGTGTATGAAAAGCGTGCTATCTACTACACCGAGCTTGATCGCTTAGGTGCCGACACCGTCCTCATGGATCCACACCGCATCCAGATACGCGGTCCAATTCATCTGCGTGGCACGCAGATTGTGGCACCTCCAGCACTTCGCCCCGCAACTATCCTTCTTATAGGTATGCTGGCTGCAGAAGGCACCTCAACGCTTCGCAACGTGTACAGCATCAACCGTGGCTACGAGGACCTCGTTAATCGCCTTACATCTATTGGTGCAAAAATAGAGCAGGCTTAGTTCCCTCCGTTACAGAGATTGCCGCCATCCCAGTTGTACCAGAGTGCATTGTTTCCAGAGTACTTAGACTTGCAGTATTCAACTAGCGGTCCTACTTCATATAACGTTTGGTGCGTTCCTCCATCGTTAGCTGCGGCACTGTTAGTGCCATCCATACTTACGCCAAGGGCATACAGATCAGGTCTCGACGCATTACGCTTATATACATAGCGCCCTCCACCACTAAACGAGCCTGCGGTATCCCGAGGAATCTTACTTATATACGACGCCATAGCGGTCTCGAAGGTGCACCAGTCATTGTTATAGCCACACGCAACTCCCGAGTGCGGCGCGATTACGAAGGATGAGCTTATACCTTGCCCAGCTCCAGGATACTGTCCGTTGTTGAGGTAATAGATTTCAAGAGCGTTCTGAATCTGTTTAACCGCAGCCACCCTCTGGGTATCATTTGCTCTCGTTCGTGCACTACTCAGGCTTGCAAGCACGATACTCGAGAGGAGTCCGATAATAGCGATAACAACCAGAAGCTCGATGAGGGTAAATCCACGCACGTGATTAGACATAGTATGTAAAGTATACCCCTAGTTCCTCCGTAGAGCATGGGTCTGCCTGCATAAGAAGAAATTGCTACAATGCCCCTATGAAGAGCATCAGCGATTTTCTGCCGAAGGACTTTGGAGAAAAGAAACGCAGTACCAAGACTGAGCGTGGCGAGCTCATGCGGTTCTTTGTGCGCCACCTGAACCACTCCCGTGCAAACGACGGCATTCCGAAGCTCACCATGGGGCGCATGGGGAAAATCCTCGAAGGTATCCCCACTGACGACCTCTACTATCTGAAAACGGTCTGCAGCCGCTCAAAGAACTTCAGCAAAAAGTTCTGGTGGGAGATAGACCCGGAGAAGCACAAGCAGCCAGACAAGCCTTTCTAAACATTGACAGACGGGTCAAGTCTGCTATAACTATAGTACTCGCTGTCTCCCCTCCAGAGACGTGGGTAGCGCCTCCCGCTGTGCGCTGGTGCCGGGGATCCTGACTTCCGACCCTCAGGAAGGGTCCCCGGCACCGTAGCTCTTTAGTTCTAGACACCAATGGCGCCACCCACTTCGGGACCGGCGCCTTTCTTTTTGCTATAGTCCCCCTATGTCGACAATCGTTCAAGACGGAGAGCCCGTCCTCCGCAAGATTTCAGAACCGGTACCAGACGGGCTCTTCGGCACACCTGAGCTTCAGAACATCATCACGGACATGGAAGAGACGCTCGACAGCCAGATGGACGGTGTAGCACTTGCCGCTCCGCAGATTGGTATTCCCTACCGCATCTTCATTGTTCGCTACGACCGCACCATCCCTCCGCCTCCAATGGGAGAGCATCCAGCGGACGTCGGCGTCTACATAAATCCTGAATTCGTAAAGAGTTCCCGCAGACGTGTTGAGATGGACGAAGGGTGTTTGTCGGTGCGCGGTATATACGGCAAAACCATGCGCCACGAGCGCTCTACGGTGCGTGCCAAAGATGTAGACGGCACCCTATTCGAGCGTGGAGGAGGCGGTCTCCTTGCGCAGATATTTCAGCACGAAACGGATCACTTGAACGGCATTCTGTTCATAGACCACGCAACCGACTGCACCGAAGTACGTAAGGACTCCCCAGACCATGTCGCATAAACCGTTTCTATTCTTCGGGACGCCCTACGTTGCTCGCGACACCCTCGCGCATCTTGTTGCACAGGGCTACACGCCCCTTGCAGTTGTGTCTTCTCCAGACGCACCTAAAGGGCGCGGCATGACCCTCACCCCTTCAGAGACCAAAGCATGGGCGCTTGAGCACACCCTTCCCGTTCTTACACCAGAGAAGATAGACGAAGCGTTTATTGCAGAGATTAAGGAATATGGAGCTGAATACGCCCTTGTTGTGGCATACGGAAAGATCCTTCCGCAGGCACTCATAGATGCCTTTCCCCTTGGCGTTCTTAACATCCATTACTCTCTTCTCCCAAAGTACCGTGGTGCCTCTCCGGTTGAAGGAGCACTCCTAAACGGAGAGACCGTTACTGGTGTAGCCATTCAGCAAATGGTCTATGCACTTGATGCAGGAGACGTTCTGGCAAGTGTTGAAGTTCCTATAGAGCCAACCGAGACAACGCGGGAACTGCGTCCTCGACTCGTTAGCATTGGTGCCGAGCTTCTAACAGACATCCTTCCGTCCTTTGAAGACGGCTCTATTGAAGCTGTACCTCAGGACCATACGCTCGCTACACACACCAAGAAGATCAAGAAAGAGATGGGAGAGTTGTCCCTTAACGGAGATCCTCTCGAGAACTGGAACCGGTACCGAGCATACGCTGAGTCTCCCGGGACGTACTTCTTTGTTGAAAAGAACGATGTGAAGATACGCGTGAAGATTCGATCTGCCCGCTACGATTACGAACAAGGTATATTCATCCCAACCTTGGTTGTACCTGAGGGAAAGAACGAAACGGAGTTCAATATCCTCGAACGCTCTGGCTGGAAACCAGTTTAAGCAGAGAGTCCTCCGCGCATCATGGACTTGATGATGCTTCCTCCTTTCTTCGCAAGACTCTGTTCGCGCTTGCGTGCGGTTTGGAGTTCCCGTGCAAGCTCGCTCACGGAGCGATCTATGGCAACCTCAATGCTCTCCTCTACAGCTTTCGCATAGAAGCGGTTACCGTCTACGTCAAAGTTAATGTCTGCACGCCAGATCTTTCCGTTCTGGTGCGCTTCAGTTTCCTTGCCTAGGTCTACATACGCACGAGCGTTCTCTTTCCCCTTTCCGAGATACTTAGCGAGGCCGTCTACCTTACGCTTCGCGAGTGCACTGATGTTCGACGGAAGCTCATAATTGGAACCTTTGAAGTTAATTTGCATGGAGTCTGGTTGATTACACGCTCATAAAACATGGACCTGCTCGAGTCCCTCCACTCCCCCAGTCTAGGGTTTTGGAGTAAAGGACTCGTGAAGATGAGCAATGATGTCGTCTGACTCGTACATTTCTACGCGATGCTCCTCATCTACGAGGTATGGCATCTGGAGCTTCCCACCTCGAGCTACGAGCTCGTCCGCAATAGCAGGATCATTTACGTTCTTAAGCTCGAACGTAACACCCAATTCTTCAGCCTCAAGGAGCACTTTGTGCGAATAGGGACAGCCGGGTCGAACATAGAGTATGGGCATAGGAAGATTGGAGTTAGGTGTGTATACCTTCAGTATAGCAAGCCCACAGGTTGCCCAATGTGGGGTTTAGGCCTAGTATAGTGAGGCCCTCACGTTGAGGGCAACTACCATTCCGCGGTAGCTCAGCGGTAGAGCAGTCGACTGTTAATCGATTGGTCGCAGGTTCGAATCCTGCCCGCGGAGCAAACTGAAAGAGCCATGTAATGCATGGTTCTTTCTATTTAGGGGGTGATTAGTTTAGGCATGTTACGATACACCCATGAGCAAACAAACGTTCTATTACCTTGTATCAGGAGTATTCCTCCTTGTAGCAGTTGCGCACCTTATGCGTGCTTTCTATGGCTGGGAAGCCATAGTTGGAGGCATTGCCATACCTGTTTCATTTAGTTGGGTTGCTGTAGCCCTCGCTGGGTATCTCGGCTACCGAAGCTACGGGTACGGCAAAAAGATGTAATCACTGTCGCAGACCTGCAAGGCGATTTTTATCCCATTTCGTAGTATGGTGTAGTCACACCTAATTTAAATCTATGGCCGCAAACAGTCACGGGGTTAGCCCAAAAAAGCCGAGGAAGAGTCCTCCAAAGACCAAGAAGCGTCTTGCTATCAAGCAGGCCGCAAAGGATGCTCGCAAGCCAGCTCGCTAGCGAGTAAGACCAGCACTGCTGGAGGCCTTGGGGCGCACGGAGATTCCGTGCGCCCTTTCGCTATTCAGCGAGCCATCTTCCCTCCCGTCGCCTTGTTTGAGGTTGGTGCACCTCCCTTCTGATGCACTCGTCCAGCCTTCCAGCCTCCTGGCTGTTCACGTTTCTTTTCCTCTCTTCTCCGAGTCTCAGTATGTGGATGTTGTTTTGGATCTGCCATGCCTACATTGAACTACAGAGAGCCTGTGCGTCTCATGAAGCCCTGACGTATACTAGGAACCATGAACAGAACCACCTCCGTCATCCTCAGCATCATTGGTGTTATTGTCCTCGTAACCATTGCGGTATACGCTTTTGAAAAGAACGACACCGTTGAGACACCCGCTGCAGTATCTGCCGAGACGTACCAAAACACAGACCACGGCTACGCGCTCTCGTACCCGGGTGAGCTCGACATTCTTGTCTACACACCTGATATGGCAACCATCGGTACTCTCACCGAGGGCGGTATAGACGGTATTGCTGATGTGCGCGTCGCTAGTATCCAAGGAGAACCCGGGGAGACCTTCATGGCAGCCGCAAGCCGGAGCCTTGCCGACCTCTGTGCTGCAGACGGCCCTGAGGCTTCGTTTACCTGCACGGGACTAGATCGCGGTATGCCCTTCTTAACGAACGCGGGAGCTGCAGGATTTGAGGTGTATCTCAAAGGCGAGTTGAAGACGTTCAGCACGGGCGCCGTTGAGAACGTACAGAAAGGACCGTACTACGTATTCCTTATGCAGGGAGATGCGGGTGCTTCAAAGGTGCTCGTGGTACATGCGCCGTTGAATCAGAATCTTGCGGAAGCTAACGTAGACGCCATTCGCGCAATTGCAAAAAGCGTAACGTTTGCGGAGGCACCAAAAGAGCTTGCAAGCATAGACCAGTACATTGCAGACAATATCTCTCGTCTTTCTCCGGAGCCTGAGGTACTTGGCGGAACATACTATGTAACCAGCATAGAAACCGAGAACGGTGCAGGCGTCGTGTCATACGAGGATGGACACAATGCGTACACCGCAGACTTCACGTATTCCGTGAGTGCAGAAGGTGCCATCTCTATTGACTCGTTCGTTATCCGTCCGATTTAGGTTCGTCGAAAGACACTGAGAGGAGTTTGGAAGGACTGTGGTGCCCGTTCACGATACGCACCCTTCCCTTGGGGAGCCCGTAGTGCTCAGCAACGAGCTCAACGATACGACGGTTCGCCTGGTTCCGCTCAGCTTCCTCCCGCACTGTTATAGAGAAGTGTGTCTCTGATAGCTGCTCCAGAGACTCCTGTTTGTGCCCGGCGGTGGCGCGTACATGGATATACATTCCCTCTACGCTAGCACAGCCTTCAGGTCTCCTTCATCTGGGTTTCCTATACTGCTCTACATGAACCCAACCACTAAGAAGATTCTTATAGGTATCGTGCTTGTTGCCGTTGGTGTCATCATTGGTGTGTTTGCGGCTATGGCGCAAGAGAAGGCACAGGACTTTGACCAATTGATGGAGGCGAGAGAAGCCGCACCCGACAAAGAGAAGTTCGATGCGGACTTTAAAGCTATGGCAGAATGGTTCGAGAACTATAAGCGCGACAACCCAGGAGCCACAGACGAAGACGCACGCAAGGCATTCGAAGACATGTGGAAGGGATAGGAAGAAAGAAAAGGCGCGCTCATGTGAGCGCGCCTTTTCTCTTTGTGTCTTCTATTGATTGTCGAGCTTTACGGCTGCTTCTGGCGTTGTTACGGCCTTGCTCATGGTGAGGATCTTTATGAGACCGAGCGCAACGAGCCAGTACACTGCCATTGCTAGGAGCGTGGTCCACTCAAAGATGCTTCCGGACACTTGGCTTACACCGAACACGCTTGAGAACGGAAGCGTAAACGGATACGAGAGTGTGTAGATGAAGTTGGTGAATCCTGCTGATGCGTTGGCACCAAGGAGCTTCAACACAAAACGGAACGCGAGGAGTATCTCAAGCACACCGAGGATGTACCAGACAATCTGGGTGCCGCGGTACAGGGGCTTGGTTGATGGGGCTACATACGGGTCCATAGAGAAATGATTAGGGATAGACCGCTGTAGCATTGCAGAATGTGCGTGAAGACTTCATGAGACCGGTGCTAGGATTGTGCTATGCAGAGACTCTCCCTCTACTACCCCGTTACACCTCATATCGTTACTCGTATCTGGGGCGTACCTGATGTCCTGTACAGAGAGTTTGGATTTGAGCTACATAACGGCGTAGACCTCGCACTGACTCATGGACAGCCTATCCATGCCCCGTTTGATTGCCGGGTAACGAAGGTTGCGGTTGAACCAAACGGCTCAGGTCTCTATGTGTGTCTTCTATCCCGTAGTCAGTATGAGTTTCCAGACGGTATGAAAGCACGGGTTGAAATAACGTTCATGCACCTTTCGAACACGCCTGTTCGGGTTGGTATGAATCTTTCCGTGGGTGCGCTTGTGGGATACGGAGGAAGCACAGGGCGCTCAACAGGCCCACATACGCACATGGCCTCCAAGCGTGTACACATGACACTGTGGGGCAGGTATAAAGACGCAGAGCAGAATACGGCTGGAAATACGTTTGATCCTGAACCGTACTGGAACAAACTTCCGGCAAAGGCCTAGAGCGCCCCTGCAGAATCCGATACCTGTGGAGCCGTCTATATAAAACTTCGAGGGGTTCGACAGGCGTGTCCTGCTATCTGTAGAGGTGCTTCGCTGCCGGACAGCGGCACGGCACGCAGTGTTCGAGGCAGTATTCTTTTCCGTAGTCGTAGGTAAGCTCTTCCCCGGGCTTGATGTTCTTGATGGCCATAACGAACACCCTTCCGGCATGTATCTTGGTCTCGCAGTTAGGTTTGCATGCGTGATTAATGTATCCGGCTTTGTTTATGGCAGGCTTGCCGTCAATCGTCTTCTTCTTTGATATCTCAAAGAGATACTTGCTCTTGCTGTTCTCTGTTTCCTTCTCTGAGAGTGTACGGCCTACGTACTCAATAACACAGGCGCCCTTTGGTATGGAGGAGTTTGTAAAGAGACCGATGCCGGCACTGGAACGTTTAGCGACAAGGGCGAAGTCGCCTGGTTCATATTTACCCATATAGTAGTACGTATACTACGGGTACAGCGGTCTTTCGCGCAAGACAGCCTCTCTTCATGTAGGCTTCATGAATAATCCGTAGACTTAAGAGACAACCACTTCCTCTACCCGCATGCGCGCCACTCTCCCTCCAACCTTTTCCGGAAGGCATCTCGTATACATGAGTCTACTGTTCGTAGCCTGTCTGCTCTCAGCACAGGTGTTTGCCTATGTTCAGAGCGCACTTGGCGCCTCACCTGCACTCATATGGCCTACGTCAGGCATTGCCCTTGCCGGACTCATACTGGGCGGCGTAGGGTTATGGCCCGCCATCCTTGCCGCCGCATTCCTAGCACAACTCCTTAAAGGCGCGACACTCTTCGTTGCTATTGGTCTTGCTCTTGGCGCAACCTTGCAGGCCGTTGTTGCCGCATGGTTCCTCAGGAAGTTCGGCTTTGTGAACTCATTCTCGCAGGTCCGCGATACGCTTGTCTTCATTACTATTGCACTCTTTGCCACGGCCGTTGGGCCAGCACTCGGGACCGTAACGTATGCTCTGGCGGACTTCCCTGTAGTGCAGAGCACGAGCACCTTCATCCCGTGGTGGATTGGTCAGATACTCTCGGTACTGATTATTACCCCTCTCCTCATTCGCTGGCTACCCCGCGTACAGTTCTCACGTACACCCATAGAGTATGTTGAGGCATGGTTTGCGATAGCAAGCGTGGTCTTTGTGAGTATGCTGCTGTACTGGACAGCGTATCGAGAGATTGCCGAGGTCCCTATCGTATATCTCATACTGGTGCCTCTGCTCTGGATTGCGCTGCGCATTGGTCCACGGTTTATGACCCTTGCGCTCTTCCTGCATGCGGCACTTGCGCTTGGCGGGACGATATTGCTTGTTCGATCTTCGGACACTGCCACAAGTCTCGCACCCGCTCTCCTGCAAACAGAAATATACATTGTTATGATCTCGTCTTTGTTCCTACTCTTGGTTACCGTTGCCGAGGAGCGCAAGGATACGGCAAACGATCTGAGGCGCAACATACAGAGCCTTGAGGAGGCCGTGGAGCGTATTCGAAAGGAGGACGAGGCGAAGAGTCGCTTTATTGCTACCCTCGCACACGAGCTTCGCAATCCCCTTGCACCACTCATGTCGTCTCTTGAGATTATGAAACTTGAGCAGGCGGAGAATGTACGTGCCTCGATGCTTGCAGAAAGCATGACCACGCACCTTAAAACCATGAGGCATCTCCTCGACGACCTCCTTGATATATCGCGCATATCGAAGGAGAAGTTATCCCTTCAGAAGGAGCAGGTTGATCTGAACGCTATTCTTGTACGCAGCATGGGAACGGTGGACGGGATTATGAGAGAGCGGGAGCACACTCTAACCTCCAGTCTCCCCAAAGAGGCCATTCTCATAGAGGCGGACCCCGTGCGCCTTGAGCAGGTGTTCGTTAACTTGCTTAACAACGCCGCGAAGTACACGGAGCCTCGAGGAGAGATTACGATCTCGGCGAAGACTGTAGGAAGCGAAGCAGTTGTTACCGTTAGTGACACAGGCATCGGTATGGATGCACATTTGCTTGAGCACGTGTTCGAGCCCTTCTTTCAGATAGACCAGCCAGGCATGCTCCGCGCAGGTCTTGGTATTGGTCTTTCGCTCAGCAAGAATCTCGTACAAATGCACGGCGGCTCTATTGTGGCCGAGAGTGGCGGCGAAGGACGTGGAAGCACCTTTATCGTACGCCTCCCTTTCCACCCAACTTCTACAAGCACTCCTAATTCTGTACCCCGCTCTATGGACACAAGAGAAGGTCTTCGCATTCTCGTTGTAGACGACAACAAGGCCGCTGCAGACTCACTTGCCAAGCTTCTTGCCCTTCGCGGGAATGAGACGGAGGCGGTCTATACCGGAGAATCCGCCATTGAACGCGCTCCAGAATACGCCCCTGACGTTATCCTGCTTGATATTGGATTGCCTGACATTGAGGGGTACGACGTAGCGCGTGCACTCACCAAAGACGAGCGTGTGGCAGCGACTCTCATTGCTCTTACGGGATACGGCCAGGAATCAGACATTCGCAAGGCTCAAAAAGCGGGCTTCACCCACCACCTCACGAAGCCCACTGGCCTCGCTGAAATTGAGGAGATTCTGTCGAAAATCGCGAAAGACTAGCGGGTGTGGGACAATGCCCGCATGAAGCAGATGGCAGGTATAGGTGCGGGAATCCTTGGTGTAGGGGTTCTCTTCGGAGGTATCTTCTGGATTCAGAAGAGTAGTACCGACCTTGCCTCAGCCAGACTCGAACTTGCACAGATGCAGGAAGAGCATGCGAAGACTGAAGCAGAGATCGAGGCAAGACTTGAAGAGAAGACGTCTCAAAGCATTGCTCTTGAGGGGCAGCTTCGTTTGCTTGAAGAGGAGCATAGCGACTCAAAGCGGACAGTGCGAAAACTTTCAGAAGAGGTACAGGACCTCGAGAAGATTGTTGAGACCGATCCGGAACTCCTCGCCAAGTACTCGAAGGTGTATTTCTTGAATGAGAACTATGCACCAAGCACGCTTGCACCAGTCCCTTCTCTGTTTGTCTTCCAGAAGGATCGTACCTATGAGGTACATGCGCAGATGGAACCGTTCCTAACTGATCTACTTGAAGAGTCTGCGAAGGACGGCATGGCACTTCTCGTTGCGTCTGCGTATCGATCGTTTGCCACTCAGACCGCACTCAAGTCCTCGTACACCGTCCGCTACGGAAGCGGTGCCAATGCCTTCTCTGCGGAGCAAGGATACTCGGAGCACCAGCTGGGTACCACCGTTGACCTCACTACGCCTTCTGTTGGCGGCACATTCGCAGGCTTCGACAAGACGGACGAATACGAGTGGCTTACTGACAACGCGTGGCGATACGGCTTCATACTCTCCTACCCTCGCGGCAACTCGTACTACCAGTACGAGCCGTGGCACTGGCGCTTCGTTGGCACCGAACTGGCTGAACGTCTTCACGAAGAGAAAGAGACCTTCTACGACCTTGACCAGCGAACCCTAGACAAGTATTTGGGTGTTCTTTTCGACTAGTAGAAACGCTCTATGGTAAAATCCACCCATGACTATGCATGAATCCTTTCCCCAGCCTGTACCAAGTCCTGAGAAGAGCTTTGAAAAGAAGGTCTCTGATCTCGAGGTGCGCGATACCGTTGTTCGCAATGGAAAGGAGTGCACTATAACCAGCTACCGCACGAATGCTGCTAACGAGGTTGAAATAACCTTCAGCGATGGGGGCATGGAAACCCTTGAGAAGGACGACGTACTTGAGGTCCCGAAGTAGTTCACAAAAGAAAAAACCCGCTCAGGCGGGTCTTTTCTTTTGTACTGTGTCTACCTCAGTGCGCGCCACATCTTCGGGTCCGATCCTCCGTCTATCTTAAAGACCGCAACACCTGCGAGCTTAAGCTTCTTTGCAAGGTCCACCTTCTGCTTAATAGCTCCTGCATCGCTCCAGGTTAGATAGGTTACCGGTGCCTGCTGTCCTGTGTTCTTTGCAAGTGCGAGTGCGCCTGCACTAGCGAGACGTGCACTTGTAGTCCCCTTAGGTGCAAGACGTGCAAGCTCTTTCTGGTTCGGAAGTGTAGAGACTTGGTCTTTGGGCACGTAGCTCAACGACAACTCTCCTGCGCGATTGCGCTCAGGGGTTATGCCATACTGCTTCGCAATCTGTGTGCCGTATCCGGGATTGAATACTTCGGTTTTGATGTAGCTGTATCCCGTTCCACTGGTGTTTGGCATGATCTGATAGATGTAGCCGTAGGTAGGGATACCGAGTACCATCTTCTTCTTGTCGATGTCCTGGCCCATATACTCCACAACCTTCTCTACCCACTTCACGTCAGCAACCGGTGCATATATCTCCTTCGCGTCACGCGCTACCTTATTGAGCTCAAGGTCTGCGGTCTGCTGGTCGTAGGTCATGATGCGCACACGATCACAGTGGCGGTTCACTTCCTTAAGATCGTTTGCGTATTCGATGTTTGCGGGAGGCGTGCCTGAGAAGCGTGCAGAGAGCGGCATGCGAGCTTCGATAGTGCAGTGCAGCTTGTCGCGTCCGAGTGCGTCCTTGAGTTCTTCAAGAAATGCAGAGAAGTGGACACGGGTCTCGGCTTTCTTACCTTCGTAGTCTATATCGATGCCATCAAAATCATTATCGTTTACCGCCTTCACAATACCCTCTATGTGCGCCGTGCGGGTTACGGGGTTCGAGAGCACGTTGTGTATCGCGTTCGTGTCGCTCCACATAATAGTTGGCACCACAAGAACTTTCTTTTTCCTTGCGTCTTTGAAGAGCTTCTGCCAGTCGCTTCCGCCAACCTTCATAGCATCGGTGAGGCTTCCGTCTGCGCGCACCGTGTAGCTAAACGGATTAACCTCCGTCATGAGAGACAGGTTCTTGCCAGCGTCCCTGGTGCCCGCCTCCGTTCTCCAGTACGGGATCCAGCCAGAGACTTCTATCTTTGAAGATTTCTTGCTTGCGGCATGCGCGGTAATCGGTGCCACTCCTGAAAGCACAAAGGTTGCCATGAGTGCGCTGGCAACGAACGCTTTGAATGTGATGTTCATACTATAGGTACTATACCAAACGAACGAAGACCCGCGCTCTTACGAGTACGGGTCTTCATGAAGGAGATTCATTTATTAACGCAGTGCGTATGACGGCGTAGCGAACATCGCAGCCAGCTCAGCCTGAGTAGTTGGTGGGTTTTTCATATCCACCTTTCCTACAACCGTAGCTGTTACGCTTTCACAGTGCCCAAGCGCAATGGCCGGGTTCACTTCGCGACCTTCTACCGGGACCGTATCATTGATATCGAAGAGGACATCAATTTTATGGACCCAGCGCTGGTGCATCGTGTCCGCAATAATGCGGTACCCGATCAAGTGCTCGACTTCGCCGAAACGGCACGAAGGGGTGTCCTTCGTCGAGCGCTCTATGCGTATGACGGTGCCGAACGGGAGTTCAGCCGCCATATCGCGTGATCGCGCAGCCACAACCTCGTGATTCGAGGCCATACCGCTCGCGGTGACAAATGGGTTGTCATCTGTCTGTCCGGGAACGGCATTGTAAGCGGTCATACTAACCTGGTAGGTATCGGCTACCTCACGTGAGGTAGCCAGACGTTTGGAAGGCTCTTCAGCCATCCCGCTGGTAACAGTCGGCGCGGAAATCGTCTCCGCATGTGCCGGTGCCCCTGCGCTACCCGGTAGAAACAGAAAGCTCATAAGAGCTACTACTGCAATAACTGGCATAAATGAAAACCGCCCTTGCGGACGGCTTACAAGCCCATAGTAGCAGACTTGACATGTGCTGTCAAGATGTGGGAAGCCATTTCTTCATGTTCACGCACCCCTCATTTTGGAGCCGTCAAGACTGGAAAAACGGCCTAGATACTGTATTATAATCCCATGAGCGAACACAGAAAGAAGGTCCGCAAGCTCTGGTTTAGGGCAAAGACATACGGGTGGGGTTGGTTCCCTATTTCGTGGCAAGGATGGGCTATAACGGCCCTCTATGCCCTTTTGTTCTCCCTTAGCTTCATCGTGTTCTTCAGCTGGCTTGGGGTTGCTTCTGAGGCTGCTGTGAGCACCCGGGAGCTGGTATTTGGCATCCTGGAGTTCCTTGTGGTTATAGCCCTTCTCTCCTATTCCCTGTATAGGATCTGTTCTAAGTGGGGCGAGGAGCCTAGATGGCGCTGGGGGAAGGATTAGAACAGGTCTGTTTTCTTTGACACCCACCCTAATACTGATAGGGTTCACCTGGAGTTTTACCGGGGAATAGTTCCCCATGCACTTTGGCACCAGAAGAAGAGGTTAAGGACCATGAAGATTCATATAGCCGAATCAGCACCCGCACACGCAGTGCAGGTTCGTTTGGACCCGGACATCGACACTTCCTATCTCTCGAAGACGGAGGCCAGGCAAATCCTGGTGTACGGCATCGACGGGACGCTCACCAATCCTGCTCGTATCGCATCGATCGCGCGCGGGGTCATGCAGGAGGCGCACCGACTCAAACTTTCGGATCTCGTACTCGATTATCTTGACGTGCTGCCGTTCGACGAGAACAGCGACCTGTTCTCTGAAGGACGCCTCTATGCCATGAACCTGATGCTCGCGGCATATCGCTCCGGCAAGTACAAAATGCCGAGCAAGGGGTACTCTGGCGTCGAGAACTTCTATGTCATCAACTGCAGAGATGACGAAGCAGCAGGTCTGCGTACCGGCGCAATTATCGGCGTCGGCGTGAACACCTGCCGCGAACTGGTGGACGAACCCTCGAACTACCTCTATCCAGAGGAGTTCGGCCGGCGCGTTGAAAAGCTCGCTGAAGGAATCGAGAACGTTCGCGTTGTGGTCAAACACTATGCGGAGCTGGAGAAGGACGGCTATGGCTTACTGTGTGCGGTCGGGAAAGGGGCGAAGAACAAGCCCTGCCTGATCGAGCTCTCTTACGATGGGAAACCAGATTCGTCCGTTACGGATGTGGCCATCGTCGGCAAGGGCGTCACGCTCGACATCGGCGGCACTGACCTGAAGCTCTCTGGCGCAATCCAGGGCATGCAGAAGGATATGGGCGGCGGCGCTGCGGCCATCATGGCTGTTCTTATCGCGGCGAAGCTCAAGCTTCCCGTTAACGCCGTTGCCATCGTTCCGGCGGCCGAGAATCTCGTCTCGTCCGACTGCTATCGCACCATGGACGTGATCAAGGGTCTCGACGGCAAGACCGTGGAGATTCTGAACACGGACGCGGAAGGACGTCTCGTGCTTCGTGACGGTATCACCCATGCCCTCAACGAACACGATCCACACCTTCTGGTTACGGTGGCTACGCTTACCGGCGCGATCCGCATCGCGCTCGGGAACCGCCACACCGGCTTCTTCTGCTCGGACGACAGCTTCGTCGACCACATGAAGATCTGGGGTGAGGAGACCGGGAACGATGTCTGGCACATGCCCCACGAAGGGTACGAGGCGGATCTCGAGAGCTCGGTCGCATACATCGCGAACGTGCAACCGAACGGCGGCAAAATGGGCGGGTCCTGTGTTGCTGCCGCGTTCCTCGCGGACGCGGCAAAAGACATGAACGGCATCTTCGCCCATCTGGACATCGCCGGAACCGGTATGGAAGGCACCGGCAAGGACGGCCTCTTCAAGGGCGCAGCTACCGGCGTACCGGTACCGCTTCTCGTACAGATGCTCGAACACTGGAAGCCTGAGTCATAGGCTTCCTCAACAACTACAGGGCCTCCGGATCGAAAGATCCGGAGGCTTCTTTATATTCTCCCTATTCGCACTTGAGGTTTCCTTGAGCTCTCTCTGAGTACTCTTCCCTCATGCAAGATACCCGCACGCAATCTATACAGGAGATACTAAGTACTCCGTCTGCCGTAACGGTTATCAATACTGTTCTGCAGGAGGCTCTTGAGGCAGGGGCGTCTGACATACATCTCAATCCAGACCGGGAGGGTGTGCGGGTGCGTATACGGATTGATGGACTGTTGCAGGATGTGCGCACACTTCCCGCTCACACGCATCCTGCAGTGTTGTCTCGCATAAAGATACTCTCTGGACTTCGCACGGACGAACACTTCACCGCACAGGATGGACGCTTTACCTTTATTGACCCCGACGGCCACGAGAACGATGTGCGTGTTTCCATTGCTCCAACCTATTACGGAGAGAACGCGGTACTGAGAATCCTCGTACCTGGAGGCGAGAAGAAATCTCTACGTTCTCTCGGATGCAGGAACGGGCATCAGCTTTTACTTACGCGGGCACTTGAGCAATCAAGTGGGATGATTCTTGCGACAGGACCCACCGGAAGCGGCAAAACTACCCTTCTCTATGCACTCCTACAGATGCTCGACAGCGAGACACGATCCATCGTTACGCTCGAGGACCCTATAGAGTATTCCCTTCCGGGTACCAACCAGATACCCGTGAACACAGAGCGCGGACTCACCTTTGCTAATGGACTACGGAGTGTACTTCGCCAGGATCCGGACATTATTATGGTTGGCGAGATTCGAGACGAGGAGACGGCACGTCTTGCGGTGCATGCCGCACTAACCGGACACCTCGTGCTCTCAACACTCCATACTAACGACGCAGTGTCTGCAGTGCCTCGTCTTCAAGATATCGGTATCGAGCCGTACCTCATAGCGAGCACAGTGCGCCTTGTTATAGCGCAGAGGCTCGTGCGACGGATGTGTAGCGAGTGTAAGGAACCGTATACGCCTGAAGAACATGTGCTCGAGCGGATACGGAAGTTCGTGCCAGAGAAGATTAGTGGACTTGAGGTGTTCTTTAAGGGACACGGGTGTATTGCGTGCAGAGGCACGGGATACCGAGGGCGCGTGGGTGTGTTTGAAGTGTTTGCAGTTGATGAGATTATTCGCACCAGCATAGAGACGGGAACAGGACAGGACACCCTACGTGCCCTCGCTCTTTCTCGCGGTATGGTGCCTCTGCTTGGGGACGGGCTCGAGAAGGTGCGTAAGGGCATCACTTCCATAGATGAGATTGCACGTGCTTCGTATGCGTAACCTCACACCACGGTTTCTTATCTTTGGACTCAAGGAACAGATACTGTTCGCACGCAGACTCTCTGTGTACCTTTCCGCCGGCATACCGATACTTGAAGCACTCTCATTGTTGCGGGACTCAGCGCGCTCAAAGAGTAGCCTGTATATTCTGCAGTCTCTTGTGTCTTCCGTTTCAGAAGGAAGCAGCCTATCAAGCGCACTGGGACAATTCCCTCGCGTTGTGCGTCCCCTGACTATCGCCATGATTGAGGTTGGCGAAGAGACGGGCACTCTGCCTCGTTCTCTCGCACAGCTTGCGGTTGTCTTGAAGAAGCAAACGAGCCTTCAGAGGCGGCTCATAAGTGCGCTCATCTATCCTGCGATTATTGTGTGCTCTACGCTCGCTATCTCGGCATTCTTAAGTCTGTATGCGTTTCCGAAGATTATTCCTTTGTTCCGTGGGTTTGATTCTGCACTTCCCCTTTCAACACGTACCCTTATATTCGTATCTGATGCGATAGCTTCGCATGGATGGGTATTTCTTCTGGTACTTCCCTTTATAGGTGGTGGTGCGTGGTATCTGCACAAGAAGCCACAGGTACGTCTGTTCCTAGACACCAGCATACTGGGTATTCCTCTTCTCCGTACCCTGGTGCGCACGTATCTCTTAACGCACCTCTCTCGGACGCTCTCCACTCTTCTTCATAGCGGATCAGGTATCATCCGTGCACTTGAGCTGTCTGAAGCAGTGTGTGGGAATCGAGTGTTCGGTCTTAAGCTTACTACTGCCAAAGGACAGGTGCTTTCTGGGGAGCGTCTTTCGACGTCTCTAGCGGACTCCGAACGGTGCTTCCCCGTTCTCTTTACACAGATGATTGAGGCGGGAGAACGCACCGGTACCCTACCTTCCGCTCTTACACTTCTCTCTGAATACTACGAAGAGGAGTTTGATGCAGTGTGCGCTCGTCTTGCCACCCTTATTGAGCCGGTACTCATGATCCTCATGGGTATCTTGGTTGGGTTTATTGCGCTTGCGATTATTACGCCGGTGTATCAAATAACGCAGGATCTGCATGGCTAGCGTACGAGGATTCTCGCTCATAGAAGTACTCGTGGTACTTGGTGTGAGTGCGTTCGTGATTGGGATAGCAGCGATTGCACCCGTAGCGAGCTATAACAGGCTTTCTATACAAAGCGACAGAGAGACCCTGGTAACGGCACTTCTGTATGCAAGGAGTAGCGCGAGCGAGAGTGGTGTCCTGGTACACAACGATGAGTTCGTTGTGTTCTATGGCCCTTCGTACTCTGAGAGGCGTGAAGACTCAGACTATCCATTTCAAAGAGTCGTAGCGACAGAGGGAGATACAGAGTTTCTCTTTTCCAATCAAGTGGTTGAGGAGCGTATTCTCACACGCTCTGACTATCGCATCAGTGTCTCTCCCCATGGCCGTATTGAAGACACAACCCCTCTACCATGACTCGCGGTTTCTCCCTCATAGAGATACTCATCTCTCTTACCCTCCTCACAACAACACTCATTGCTATTAGTCTTCTTGTGCTCGGCGCACCCGACGTAGTTGCAAATGCAGTACTGCACAGAGAGGCGGGCTATATAGCACAGCAAGGTTTCTTAAAGGAGATGGCTCGCGGACCTGAAGGGTTTATTGATATTACTTCGTACGAGGGTACTAACAATGTGTTTAATACAGCGGTGCTTGTAGAGACCGTGGGAGACGGGAGTGCAAGGCATGTGCAAAGTCAGGTTAGTTGGAACACGGTATGGGATATTCCGCAGACGCTAGTGATGGATGGATACGTAACAGACTATATGCATGCGGACCAGTATGCCTGTAGCCCGTTTCTGCGAAGACACGCAGTTTCAGAACCGGCTCTTAAACCGTTTACCACCTTCCCGCTCCCTCACATCGCTTCTCTCGCAGCCAATCGTGCGCATGTAGTTGTGTCTGCGAGCTCAACAGCCGGGTTCTCTGATCCAGCTTTACTTGTATTTGATACGAAGAACAGCACTGAGACTCCCCTCACATTTGACACGGCAACCAGTACGAAGATTGGGTATGGAGCCGTAGCGGTGCATGGAGACTATATCTATGCCCTTTCAGCGCACACGTGCCCTGTTGGCATACCGTGCGCCGCGCTTGATGTGCTTCTGCTACAGGGTACAGAGATTGTGCGAGTGCATTCTCTTCCCCTACCACCCACACGCAGCATTACCTACGCGCATGGATATCTCTTCGTTGGGCTTCGTGCCTCAAGCATGGACCCGGAGTTTCGGGTGTTCTCTCTGGAGAACCCTGAACTTCCGGTCCAGGTAGGGAGTGCCGAGATTGGAAGCACTGTGAACGACATCGTGAGCAATGGCAGTACTGTCTATGTCGCAACGGCAGACAACAGTATCGCGGGAGATAGAGCGGTTATGGCATTTCCCCTGTCCTCGCTTAACTCCTCTATGCAAGCGAGCATGCGAGCTCGGCCTCCGGGAGCGGGCATTGCACAGACTCTCGCACTCTCCGGAGAGGTGCTCTATATCGGGCGATCTGCACCCTTAAACTCAAAGGAGTTGTATCTTCTTTCCGCAACCAACCTTAGAGAGGAACTCTCTTCGCGGGACATAGATTCAAGCGTTTATGGGATTGTGGTGCAGGGCATGCAGGCGTATGTGCTCACAAGAACCCACCTGGAACACTGGGACGTTAAGAACGCAAGATACATCGCTCGACATTCGTCCTACACCCTTCCTCAAGGAACGACAGGAGGCACTGTTGCATGCGGAGGATCGGGTCTATTTGTGGCGGCAAATGATTCTAGTGGCGGACACGTTCTGCGCCTTGGCCTATGACACACCGAGGATTCAGTCTTGTTGAGACACTTGTGTACCTTGGTTTATTCTCCCTGCTTATAACCGGCTCTGGCATGGGTGCGTTTGCTATAGGCGCATCGAGCGAACGTATGAACGAGCTCTCACACATAGAGTTTGAAGGGGTGTTTCTTCTGAAGAAGGCGCGCCAGGCTGTTATGCACGGAAAGGTTCCGGACGCAGAAAACATGCAGTCTCTCACTCCCTATATCGTACAAGACTTCAGTGTGTTGTATGAGGAATTAGAGAATCCAGCGTATATAGATATACGATTTTCTCTCGTCCATGGAGAGTTTGGAAAGCGAGATTTTAGCGACCGAATCTACCTACTCGCTCCATGACACACCTATCTCGCGGATACGCCGCACTCATCACCACCCTATTTCTGTGCGCTGTACTTACGGCTCTTGCCTTCTCGTCTGCTACACGCACCTATCTTCTGCGGCTTTCAGCCCTTTGGAACGAAGACGCTCTTATGAGTCGCGCGCATGCGTACTCGTGTATGCAGGTAGCCTTGTTCGAGCTTTCTACAGACCTCACATACCGTCCGCACGAAGACGGAGAGGTTGTAGATCTTTCTGTAGACGCGTTGTGCACTATTGAATCCATTGTTGAGATCGATTCCCTACTACGCATTATTGTTCAAGGAGAACAGAAAGACTCCATAACAAGATTGGAAGTGTTCCTTGAAGAACTGCCGGGTTTGCGACCTCCCTTTAGGGTTGAATCGGTCAGGGAAATTTGAACTATCCTTGAGATTTCGATGAGGAGGTTCTTTCTATGCTTCAGGGGTGCGCATTACCTACTTATCTACCATCCATGCAAAGAAAGCACCCCGTGCGCGGATTTACGCTTATAGAGATACTCGTAGTTATCGGTATGCTTGCCATACTCACCACTATTGTCCTCGTTGCGGTTAACCCGTTAAGACAGTTCGCCCAAGCGAGAAACGCACAGCGCCAGGCGAATGTAGCTACCATTCTGAACGCAGTAAGTAACCGCATGGCAGATACTCGCGGACTCTTCGCAAGTGCCTCGTGTGATCCCCTTCCAACGGAAGTAGCGAAAGAGATAAGCTCTGACTCCTATGACCTGCGTCGCTGCCTTGTTCCAACCTATCTCTCAGAAGTACCCGTTGATCCTTCCACCGGAGAGAACAACTGCACAACGCTTGCGTGCACTGAAGAGTACTCAACGAAGTACACCGTTAGACAGGATCCTGTAGCAAGCCGCATAACCGTGTGTGCACCAGGAGCTGCAGAGTCTGCCTTGCCTGATAGCGAGGAGTTCTGTCTTAGCCGTTAGACCCATGTCAAAGCCTCAGCGTTTTCTCCCGGACGAGTGGTATCACTGCTACAACCGTGGCATCGATATGCGCCAGGTGTTTATGGAGCACAAAGACTATCTGAGATTTCAGATGCTTCTATACACCTGCAACAATCGGATGAGTTTGCCGGTGCGCTCTGTACGAAATGAGGACACAGCATTCGAAGCGGTGTTCGAGCAGTTGCGCGACGAGTGCTTGGTTGATATTGGCGCGTATGCACTCATGCCCACACACTACGACCTTCTTCTAAGGGAACGTGCCCCGGGCGGTATTAGCCTGTTCATGCGCAAGCTCGGTACCGCCTACATCATGTACTTCAATGCGAAGTACCGGCGTTCAGGCACGCTGTTCTCTGGAAGGTTCAAATCAAGGCACGTAGGCAAGACTACACCCCTGAAGCGCGTTGTTAACTACATACACGGCAACCCGTCTCAGCTCTTTGAAGAGAGCAGGCGGAGTGACGTGCACAGAAACATCGTTGCCTATCCTTTCACAAGCCTGCATGACTACGAGGACGTACGAAGAGCCGAAGGGTCCATTCTCTCCTCAGCGCTTCTTGAAGAGATGGTGCAGAACACCTCGTCTGTAGACGATGTGATCCACGACTTTCGAACGCTCTATGCAAAATCAAATAGAAGGTTGTGGGTTACGAGCTAAATGACAAAAGCCGCTCAATGCGGCTTTTGTGTGACTGGATGAAACGTGCCAGCTCAGCTGGCCACCAGTCTCAAAGAAGCTCTTATTCATTATGTGCTATTCGTAGACAGAATGATCGCCTATATCGAGTAGCTGCGCAGTGTTCTTATCACCACGAGCGTACATAAAGATAATCCGATATTTGAAATTGACTGAAAAGCTCCACTTTCCCTTCTGTCTTCCGGAGAGCTTATGTACCTTGAGCATCGCATGATGCGTGCGATCTTTGAACAGTTCGATACGATCGATTGCTTCTTCTTGCAGGTCTTCAGGGAGTTTTTTCCAGGTACGAATGAACTCCGGTGCGTACTCGACCTCAAGCATAGCTAGTCAACAAGCTTCGCAAGTTTCCTCAGATCACCCTTCAGGACCTGACCTTCAGCTATTTCGCGCTCTGCTTTCGCGATGCGCAACATCGCATCTTCCTGCGCAAGTAGCGTAATACCCATCCGGACCGCATGCGCCTTGTTTGCAGCGCGACCGCTCTTCACCAGATTCTTTATGAAAAGCTCCTGCTCGCTCGATACAGGTACAGTAATAACAGTCATATAAGTACTATACTATAGTAATAATATATAGTATATCGACAGGGATAGGAGTGTCAAGAAAAGAGAAATTCGATATACGCAAGAAAGCCGCTTGTAAGCGGCTTTCTTAGGGACTGATTTCTCGTATTACCAGCTCAACTGTCCTCCCGTCTTGTACTCCGTTACGCGGGTCTCGAAGAAGTTCTTCTCCTTGTTGAGATCCACCGCCTCCCCCATCCATGGGAACGGGTTCTCTACGTTGTACTGCGCCGGAAGACCAACAGTTGCGAGACGGCGATCTGCGATGTGCTCGATGTACTGCTTGAAACCGTCTGCGTTCATACCGAAGATACCGCGTGGGAATACTTCTGTTGCGAACGTGTACTCAAGCACAACCGCGCGCTTCACAAGATCAATGATGCGCTGCTGGAACTCTTCGCTCCAAATCTCAGGCTGCTCCTCCTTGATGGTGTTAATCATGTTCACACCAAAGTTCAGGTGCTGGGACTCGTCACGCATGATGTACTGAATCTGCTCTGCAGCTCCGGTGAGCTTGTTCTGGCGCTGGAAGCCAAACATAACCGCAAAGGATGAGTAGAAGAAGATACCTTCCATGATGAGGGAGAACACGCAGAGGTTCTCAACGAAGAGCTGGTCTGCTTCAAGTGTTCCGGTTTTGAAGTCATCTGCGAAGATTCCCTCGTTTAAGCGGAGAATCATGTTGTCCTTATTGTAGATGCTCTCTACTTCTCGGTACATGTTGAAGATCTTGGACTCATCCATACCAAGAGACTCAACAATGTACTGGTATGCGTGCGTGTGAATAGCCTCTTCGTATCCCTGGCGAAGAAGGTACATGCGGCACTCAGGACTCGTGATGTGCTTGTAGAGCGCGAGCACTACGTTGTTCGCGGCAATGGAGTCTGCTGTGGTGAAGAAGCCGAGCACGGTCTCGAACGCCTTGCGCTCGTCGTCGGTAAGCACACTCGTGCTCTTCCACTGCTCGATATCTCTCTGCATAGAGATCTCGGTTGGAAGCCAGTGGTTACTGTTTCCAGCCATGTACGCATCCCACGCGAAGGTATGCTTCATCGGATACAGCTGCATCACGTCAGCGTCTCCGCCGTTAATAATCTTACGGTTGTTGATGTTCACGGGAGCGGCACCTTTGTTGATGGGCATACTAGTTCTTCGTTAGGGATTCCTATAATTCGACTTTCTGAAGCCAAGACTATGACTCACAGCTCTCGCACACACCTGCCTCTTCACCTGCGGCAACTCGTGCCATCTTCGCCTTCCACTCGTCTGGCGAGAATCCGCTCGGGACACTTACAGCTGGCACTTCTTCGACGGTTGCTACCACCTCTACTGTCTCTACAACCGTAGGAGCGGCGAAGTTTCCTCCAGCAACACGGTTATGGGTTGCCCCATACTCTGCGGTTGAAACCGTTGCCTTCTCTACCTGGCTGGCTCCAAGGGTGCGGAGGTAGTAGGTGGTCTTAAGACCCATGGACCAGGCAAGGAAGTAGATATCCGAGAGATCTTTTCCAGAAGTACCGTTGTAGAAGATGTTAAGAGACTGGGACTGGTCGATCCACTTTCCGCGACGTGCTGCCGCCTCAACGAGCCACTTGCCGTCGATCTCGAACACCTCCTTGTACTTCTCCTTGAGCACGCGTGGGATCTCATCGATGTTCTGAATGCTTCCGTCCGCATACTTAATGCGGTTCAACATGCCAGCACTCCACAGTCCCGCCTTCTTCAAGTCCTCAACGAGGTACTTGTTCACCACAACGAACTCTCCTTCCTTGTTGCTCTTTACGTAGATGTTCTTATAGATCGGCTCTACGCATGGGATGCAGCCTACGAGGTTTGCAGTACTCGCCGTTGGCGCGATAGCCATGGTGTTCGAGTTACGCATACCGTGCGCCTTCACGTGTTCGCGGACTGGAGTCCAGTCGAGCTTGCCGCCACGCTTCACGTTGATCTTCTCCCCACGCTCACTCTCAAGAAGGTCGAGCGTATCTTGCGGGAAGATATCGCGATCCCACTTCGAGCCCTTGTAGGTAGAGTACGTGCCACGTTCCTTTGCGAGCTCGCTTGAAGCAAGCACGGTGTAGTACGCAACAACTTCCATACTCTCGTCTGCGAAGTTAAGTGCCTCTGGAGAGTCGAACTGAATGCCGAGCATGTAGAGCGCATCATGGTATCCGCGGACACCAAGACCAACCGGACGGTGACGGGTGTTTCCGTTCTCAGCGTCTATCGTTGGATAGAAGTTGAGATCGATAACGTTGTCGAGCATGCGCATTGCTGAGCGCGTTACGCGCGCAACCATCTCATGGTCAAAGCGAAGTACTCCATTCTCGTCTGGGGTTACGAACTTCGCGAAGTTGAGTGATCCAAGCGTACACACCGCCGTCTCGTCCTTGCTGGTGTTGAGTGTAATCTCGGTGCAGAGGTTTGAGTTGTGCACCACACCTGCATGATCCTGTGGAGAGCGAACGTTTGATGGGTCCTTCCAAGTAATCCATGGGTGTCCTGTCTCGAACAACATACCAATCATCTTCTTCCAGAGGTCAGCGGCTGGGTATCGCTTGAAGACTTCAATCTCTCCACGGTCTGCCATTGCCTCGTACTCGATGTATGCAGCCTCAAACTTTGCACCATAGATCTCATGGAGATCCGGTACGTCACTTGGAGAGAACAGTGTCCACTGTCCACCATCACGCACACGCTTCATGAATAGGTCGGGAATCCAGTTCGCGGTGTTGATGTCGTGGGTGCGCCTTCGCTCATCTCCCGTGTTCTTACGGAGCTCGAGGAAGTCCTCAAGATCAAGGTGCCAGCTCTCGAGGTACACACAGCCTGCACCACGGCGCTTGCCTGAGCGGTTAATAGCGAGGTTCACGTCGTTCGCAATCTTAAGGAACGGCACGATACCTTGGCTCGGTACGCCGGTTCCCTTAATGAAGGAGCCCATAGCGCGAACCGGAGTCCAGTCTGTTCCGGTGCCTCCAGACCACTTAAGGTACTGCGCATTGTCTGAGATAGCCTTGAAGATACCGTCGAGGGAGTCTGGAACGGTGTTCAAGAAACAGTTACTCATCTGTGCCTTCTTGAAGCCAGCCTGGAAGAGCGTGCGTCCTCCCGGCGTGTAGTAGAAGTTTGAGAGTGCGTCGTAGAACTCAAGCGCAGTCTTCTCGCGGTCTTCTGGCTTCTCAGCGATGGCGAGACCCATAGCCACACGCATCCAGAACATCTGCGGAGTCTCAAGTGTCTTCTTCGCCTTCGGGTCCTCCATGCAGTACCGGCTGATCATGATCTCAAGACCCATGTACTCGAACAGCATGTCGTTCTCCACCTTCATGGCGCGCGCCATCTTTGAGAGATCGAACTCTGCCATGCGCTCGTCGAGGTTCCCTTCAGCAACAAGTCGTTGCATGTTCTCGGTGAACACACGCTCATGCGCCTCAAGCGGATTCTTGCTATCGAACTCTGCACCGAATACTTCGGCGTACAGACGATTCAAGAGGAGACGCGCCGCAAGACGGGAGTATGCGGGATCACGCTCGATCATCGAACGCACTACCATAATGAGTGCCTTTCCAACTTCAGCGGTGGTCATGCCCTCATAGAGCTCGTACTTGAGCTGAGAGAGGATGTGTTCGATATCAAACGAACCTACCTGATCTTCCTTTGCGAGACGCTCAAGCGTCTGGCGTAGCTTCACTTCGTTAAAACGTTCCTGTTTTCCTGATGCGGTCGTAATGAGGAGACCTTCCTCCTCAATCTTCTCGAGAGTCTCCTGCTTCTTCTCTTCGCGAACCTTCGCATGCTCGTAGCGATAGACGATGTAGAACTTAGCAACTCTAAGCTGTCCCGCCTCCATGAGCGCGAGCTCTACTAAGTCCTGCACATGCTCCACAGAAGGTGTGAGCTCTTCGCCGAACTTCGCCGCGATATCGTCGATAACGCTCTTGGTGAGTGTTTCGAGGAGTTCCTCGCCTGCTTCAACTTCTGCATGCGCAAACGCTTTGCGCATGGCATTAGTAATCTTTCCCTCCTCGAAGTCGACAATGCTCCCGTCGCGCTTTTTGACCTGCATCATAGAGATAATCCCGTAGGTTACTCAGAACGTTTATAAGACAGCCTTGGCTCTAAACGCTGGCAGGGATTTCTCTCCACTTTGGACTGCGGTGAGGACGCCGTGGCGCTATCTTCCGCTCTTTCCAACTGCATTCGGCTGGTTTGTCTCTGTATGATACCCGCCTTCATCGAAATCTCAGCGTGGATAAACCAGTACGAAACATTCCTGAAAGCATTCAAGACACAACTTCTAAAAGCTAGAGAATGGGCCGTGAAATGGGTGCCCTTTTTCGCGTTTTGCGCTACACTTCTGGAGCTAACGGAGGAGCTCCGGCGACCAATGCCGGAGCAAGTCCAATGGAAGAGGCTCGCACCATCCAGGTGACGAATCGGCTGGCACAGGATGGGAGCGGACCCGCATAAACCCCACTCCTGCGCCAGTTTCGCTCTTTCTCGAAGACCCGCATAGTGCGGGTTTTCTTCGTTCATGAAGGCTTCATGGTCTAATAGCTACAGTTACAGTACTGATTTTAGCCATTAACTGCTGTACGTATGCGCATACTCATCGTTGAAGACGAAGCGAAACTTGCCGAGGGCTTGAAGCGTGGACTGGAGTCCAAGGGCTTTGCCGTTGACTGGATTGCGGAGAGCGAAAAGGCGAAGACACGCATCCTCCTCTATAGGGATGAGTACGATCTCATTCTGCTTGATCTCATGCTCCCCGGCATAGACGGTGCCACCATCACGCGTGAGGCACGCAAGGAAGGTGTAACGACACCTATCATCATCCTTACGGCACGTGACGAAACTGAGTACAAGGTTGAACTCCTCAACTCAGGCGCTGACGACTACCTGGCTAAGCCCTTCTCCTTCGAGGAACTCGTTGCACGCATCAATGCCGTGCTACGCCGTCCGGAACAAACGGTGCTTTCAAAGATGGAGGTCCGCGACATCGTGCTCGATGCAGGAGCCCGCACCGTTACCAAGGGCGGCAAACCTATGCAACTCACGCTTAAGGAGTATTCCTTGCTTGAGTACTTCATGCGACACCCAGACGAGGCTCTTACCCGCGAGAGCATTCTCGACCATGTGTGGAGTTTTGACTTCCCTGGCTTCTCGAACGTTCTTGATGTACACATGAAGAACCTTCGCAAGAAACTCGATACCTATGACGATGCCCCCCTATTTGAAACCGTACGCGGCGTTGGTTACCGACTTAACCGATAAGTATCGGTTCAACCTCTTCTACAAGACTGCGACTCACGTCGTAGCGCTTCAGGTGGCGCTCGCCCTTATGTCCATCATTGTGGTGGCATGGAGCATTCAGTATGCGCAGGAACGCACCATTGAAACCGTAGGTGAAGGAATCGTTGCAGGCATCTTCGCTGACTCTCCGGCAAGTACGCAAAGTCTTTCTGAGGCAGTTGCGCGCGTGAGCGACGAGACCTATCTCTACTCGTCTATCATCGTACTCTTCTTGAACATTCTGTTCGGCATCCTTATTGCGCGCTACGCCCTCTGGCCTACCCGCAACAGCCTGCAGTTCCAGAAGCGCTTCATCGGGAATATTGCGCACGAGATTCGCACCCCGCTCGCTATCATAAAGACCAATACCGAGGTTGCACTGTTTGATCCAAAGCTTCCAGAGAGTGTCCGCGAGACCTTTGACGACACCATCCTTGAGCTCGACCGTATCTCAGAGACCATAAACAATCTCCTTTCCTTCGACACCCTTACCCGCCCTCGTCGTATGCAGTTTGAGGCAACGGACCTGGGCGACATTGCTCGCACAGCGCTTGTTCGCCATGAGGCACTCGCAAAGTCTCGCGAGGTACATCTTATAGATGAGATAGCAGAGGATTGCTTCGTGTGCGGCAACAGTGTGGCACTTGAGCAGGTTGTTACGAACCTCGTGAAGAATGCCGTTAATTACACCCCTAAAGGAAAGAACGGTTCAGTAACCGTGCGCGTGGAGAAAGAGTCTGCGCACAAGATTATACTATCGGTTAAGGACACGGGCATTGGCATAGACCAGAAAGACCTCTTCCATATATTCGAACCGTTCTATCGCGGCGACACCTCCAGAGCGCGCGGCATTGGCACGGGTACGTCAGGCCTTGGACTCGCTATCGTGAACGAGATTGTGCGTTTGCATAAGGGCGCTATTAACATCCGGAGCACGCCTGGGGTGGGTACAGAAATCCGCATAAGCCTTCCCTCTGCAACGGATAAGAATCTGGAAGATCCTTTTGGTGAAGACGGCAAAGGAACGAACGAAGTATCCGTAGACTTCTCGTAGAAGTCTTCATGAATTCGTTCATACTGGGTTCATAGCCTTCTCGCTACTATGAGTACTGTTGAGGAACACACGGAATGCATACGTGCTCCCCTGTACCAGTCCTCATAGTTCTTTCCTCACTTTTAGGCCGTGTATCGCTACGGAATAGATGCGCGGCATACGGAAAGATCCTTACGAGACGCTAATCACACAGCGCCTGTATGATACGGAAACTAAAGGATTGATTGCCGGGCCCGCACTGCGTTAATCGTAGGGCGGGCCCGGCTCGTATATATATGTAATTACTTGCGCGCTACAACGGTATACACATGCCAGTGCTGCGTGCCCTGGCTATACGTTGGACCGTCATACTCCTCTTCCTCTAGCTCAATAATTTCCATATCGGAAAGCAAACTTTCTACCCCCTCACGAGAATGCATAGTCATGCCCTCTTGGTTGTTTCTGAAATCATTGGGACCAAACATCTGGCCTGTGAATATACCCCCAAACTTGAGAGATGCCTTTATCTTAGCGAATACTTCCTCAAAGGAAGCCGGTGACATGAAGGGCAGAGAGTATCGTGCGTTAACGAGGTCGAAGGCATTCGGTGGGAACTCGTAGTCTTCGAACCGAGACACTATAACCTCGAGACGTTCGCCGCCCGCTTGACCCTTTGCTCTCTCAACAATGCTTGGCTCTGCGTCCAGCGCTACAACTCTTTGAAAACCAGAGGCGAGGAGATGCTTCGTTTCGTTTAGTGCGCCTGCCCCCATATCAAGAGCCGCCTCCCTATCCTGTACGTAGGTAATAGCTTCCTGAAGTGTCTCGTCAGGTGCTCGTTCCTTCACATGTTCCGCGAATGCACCCCAGCCCTTAGGTTGTTTTTCCATGTTGCAAGTATACCGTTGCTGGCAGTCTGGGACGATGTTGGAACCTTTGTATAAGAAAAGGCCCGGAACAAGTCCGGACCCAATGAGAAAGCGGCGAAGATGTTGATGCCGATTCGTGGTGCATGCGCAGCAGCGCAAGTCCCTGTGAATCTTTCCGAATTTAATCGGCCTATCCAACGATTTCCGTCGGAGCACACCGTCCCCCAGCGGGAGGACAGAGCTTCTAGAGTTGCTATTTCAGCCCGTGGGCTAAGCTCCTCTACCTGCTACCAGGAACATCTTCTGAAAGAAGTATATACCCGAGCATATGAACGTCAATATGGGTACCTGTTCCAAAGTATCACTCTGTCTATCTGCGCAGACTAGGTTTTAAAACATTGCTGGCTGTCTGGGACGTTGTTGGAACTTTTGTAGCCCGGCCTATACTTGACTTTTACGCACAAAAGTAGCATCTTGTGACTGCCACTACTTCGTAGCTGGACTCACCAATACTGCCTTTCCCAGGGCACGCGTCATTAAGACCAGGTGGGTTATCTCTTTAAAGGAGACTAGAAATGGGAAAGTACATTGCAGACCTTGCCCTGAGGTTCATTCGGGAAAATAATTTGGGGCCCGATGCGATCGAGTTCCAGAATCCGCCCTCCTCCACTGATATGAATCCGCACTGGTTCTACAAATCAGTGAAGGAGAAACTCCAGGCCTGGTTCAAGAAGAAGAGGTTTACGACTGCAACGCTCGCAAAGATCGTAACTGCGGGAAGGAGCTTCGAAGACGGTCAGTATTACTCCCGCGCATCCATCGCTACGGTGTTGGGATGCGAAGTCTACTGGGTAGAGGACGAACGCAACTTCAGGGCAGGACCCGCGGGACGCTTCTTCGAGCTTTCGCCAAGAGCCATGCTCGCCGAGCTCGCCATGAGCGCGGTTGCGGCCGAGGTCCATGACGAACTGATTTGTCAGAAGTACGCCCCTAAACCCTGAGACTTGTTCTCACACTTGCCCTTGCGACCAAAATCGCAAGGGTATTTTTTATGGTGGCAGACTAGGGATCGAACCTCTAGTTCTTCAGCCCTGCTCCCTTATGGAAGAGCCACAGCACAATTGCGAGAAGGACAACGATGAACCCAATCATCACACCGAACGCGAGACCAATCGGTACGTCTGAAATACCAAGGAATCCGTAGCGGAACGCGTTAACCATATAGAGGACCGGGTTTGCGAGCGAGATGATACGGAAGAACTCTGGAAGCTGATCTATAGAGTAGAAGACACCGCCAAGGTATGTAAGTGGCGTGAGGACGAAGGTTGGAATGATGCTAATGGCATCAAAGGACTTCGCAAACATACCGTTCAGGAGTCCTGCGAGCGCAAAGAGTATAGCCGTAAGGAGGATGGCAGCAATAACGATGCCAATGGACACGATGGTCATGTGCGTGAAGAACAAGGAGACGATGAGCACGAGTACCGCCACCATAACCGCACGCGCAACGCCTCCAGACACAAAGCCTGCAATAACTACCCACGACGGCATCGGTGACACCAAGAGCTCGTCGAGCGTGTGCACCCACTTTGCGAAATAGAAGGTGGAGACCGTATTCATGTAGGCGCTCGTAATAACCGTCATCATAACGAGGCCCGGCACAATAAACTGCATGTACGAAAACCCGTCGATAGGCTGTACCTGGCTTCCGATAAAGGCACCGAAGATGAGGTAGTACAGGGTTGTAGTAACAACTGGAGGAAGCAGGGTCTGAGACCAGATACGCAGAATGCGCCTGATGTCCTTGCGGAGCATCGTGTAGTACCCGATGAAGATAGGAGCGGTAGTCATACTAGGAGCCTTTTTCAATAAGATTAACGAACACTTCCTCAAGACGGCTTCCGGAGTTCCGGATGTTCTTGATGCTGATACCAATCTTCGTCATGAGACGGATAGAGTCGTTTACGATCTCGTTTGGCTTAAGCGTAAGTTCAAGCGTGTTGTCGTCAATGACGGTAACAGGCAAATCTCGCATGAGTGCAATCTGTGCAGGTGTTACGGGCTCTACAGTGTCCAGAAGCAGGGTCGCGAAGCTGAGCTTTCCTATAAGTTCTTTCACGCTTCCCTGTTCGATAATCTCGCCCTTGTTGATGATGGCGACGCGCTTGCAGAGCTGTTCTGCTTCTTCAAGATAGTGGGTCGTGAGAACAATAGTGGTGCCTGCCGCGTTGATCTTCCTCAAGTACTCCCACATGCCGCGACGGAGTTCGACATCCACTCCCGCTGTTGGCTCGTCGAGGAGAAGGATACGTGGCTCGTGAATAAGAGCGCGCGCAATGAGAAGGCGGCGCTTCATGCCTCCTGAGAGTTTCTGCGAGGCCACGTCCCTCTTGTCCCAGAGGCCAAGGTCCTTAAGAATCTGCTCTGCACGCGGAAGAGCGGTTGCGCGCGGGATGCCGTAGTATCCGGCCTGATTAACGATGATGTTGAGTGGAGTCTCGAAGATATCGAAGTTGAGTTCCTGCGGCACAAGACCTATGTGGGTCTTTGCCGTTACGGGATCCGTGTCTATAGGAGAACCCATAACTTCAACCGTTCCTGAAGTCTTCACCACAAGCCCCGAAGCTATACCAATGAGGCTCGTCTTTCCGGCACCATTGGGTCCAAGAAGTCCAAAGAACTCTCCCTTTTGAATAGTGAGGGATACCCCCTTGAGTGCTTCAGTCCCCGCTACCTTCTTATCCTTTGCGTACAGTTTCTTAAGGTCTTCAATGCGGAGTGCGGGTACTGAATCTTCCATAATAGAGGCAGTATACCATTGACCCTTTTCTGGGCTATCATACGAACCATGAAGCATCTGCAGAATCCCACCTATAAAAGGTTTCTGAAGTATGCCCTTGTTGGCGGATCAACATTTGCGTTCGATCTTGTGCTTATCTGGATCATGACGGAGCTGTTTGGGGTGCCCTACCAAATCTCCACCGCCCTGGGCTTCCTTATAGCAGTCTCGATTAACTATCTGCTTTCACGCACGTTTGTATTCAAAGGTACCGAGCGCCGCATACATCACGGGTATGTGTACTTCATCCTGTTTGCAGGAGGAGGCGCGCTCCTTATTACAGGCGCCGTTACCTTCCTCGTTGCCTTCTTTGCGCTTCACTACTTAGTTGCGCGCGTGCTGGTTGCGTGTGTAGTTGGGTTTGCGAACTATCTCTTCAATCTCCATGTGAACTTCCGTGTCGCGGGACACCATCCCTAGAGCTATCACACGGTATACTAGAGCGTAATGGCTGACACTGAACTTAGTACACGCATACGTGCAAGCATTAAAGGAGACGTACTCAACGACACGAAGACGCGAGCACTTTTCTCGCGCGATACCAGTATCTTCTCGCGTACCCCGGAGATCGTGGTGTATCCCAAGAATGCAGATGATGTGTCTGCGTTGGTGCGGACTATCGCAGGCGCAAAGAAGGACGGTATCAGAGCGTCTGTTACCGGACGCTCTGCCGGCACCTGTATGTCAGGAGGATCGCTTACGGACTCGGTGGTTGCGGTGTTCACGAAGTACATGAACCACGTTATTGAGGTGCGCGAGGGCTATGCCGTAGCCGAGCCTGGCGTCTACTATCGCGACTTCGAGAAGGCCACGCTTGCTGAAGGCGGCCAGATACTTCCCTCCTTCCCGGCTTCCCGCGAAATAGCTGCCATGGGCGGGCTTCTTAACAACGACTCGGGAGGCGAACGAACGCTCGAGTACGGAAAGACACGCAAGTATGTAGAGGAAGTAGATGTAGTGCTTGCAGACGGGACTCAGGCGGTATTCAAATCCCTCACAAAAGAAGAGGTGGACGCAAAGGTTGCCCTTGATACTTTGGAGGGCCGGATATATAGAGACCTCCGCGCACTCATAACAGAGAACAAGACCCTCATCGAGAAGGCACGTCCGAAGGTATCCAAGAACTCAGCCGGGTACGCACTCTGGGACGTTATGGAGGAACACGGCAGTATGAACCTTGCGAAGCTTATCTGTGGCGCACAGGGTACGCTTGCCCTTACCACGAAGATGAAGCTCAGCCTGGTACGCGAGCAGGGATTCCGCTCCATGCTCGTTATCTTCCTCGACGACATTGCGGTTCTTCCTGAGATTGTGCGGAAGGTACTTCCCTTCAATCCAGAGAGCTTTGAGTCTTATGACGACCATACCTTTGAACTCGCTATTAAGTTCCTCCCACAGATGCTCTCACAAATGGGTGTGGTTGAAGCGGCGAAGCTTGGATTCTCCTTCCTTCCTGAGGTTGGCATGGTGCTGCGCGGCGGCGTACCAAAGCTTGTTCTTATGGCTGAGTTCTCAGAAGACACCCATGAGGAGGCACTGTTTAAGGCAACGGCTGCCAAGGCGGCACTCATGCCCCTTGGTCTTCCTATGAGCATAAAGCGAGACGAGAAAGCTTCAGCGAAATACTGGAAGGTGCGTCGCGAGAGTTTTGCGCTTCTCCGCAAAAACGCAAAGGGTCTCTATGCCGCCCCGTTTATCGACGACTTCGTTGTCTCCCCTGACTCATATCCTGAGTTCATGCCGGAACTTAATAGTCTTCTTGCGGAGTATGATCTCCTCTACACCATTGCCGGACACATCGGGAACGGGAACTTCCATATCATTCCTCTTATGGATCTTTCCGATCCCACGGTACGCGACGTTATCCTTGAGCTTTCTCCTCGCGTGTACGATCTCGTTATTAAATACGGCGGTACCACCACCGGCGAGCATAACGACGGCATCATCCGTACGCCGTATCTGCCTCAGCTCTTCGGGAACGAGATGGTGTCTCTGTTTGAGAAGACCAAAGACATATTCGACCCAACCGACATCTTTAATCCAGGCAAGAAAGTACACGGTACGTTCGCAGACATTGAGCGCGATATGCTCAAGAGCGTATAGCGCATGCTAGATTATTCGTATGAACGAAGAACAGTTTAACGCTCACGAGGCACTCGTTAAAGAATTGAACGATCCTGTGCTTCGCGCTGAGTATGCGCGCGCCTATGACAACTATCGTCCAGGATTTCTTGCACGCGTCCTCGGGTGCCTATTGGTTGGGTCCGGCACCCTAGTGTACGGAAAGAAGCCAAGCTACGAGAAGTTCAAAGCTATAGAGGTTATTGCTCGCATTCCCTACCAGTCTTGGGAAGTTGCCTCCTACACCCTCCTCACCGGACTCTACTCAAACGAAGAGCGCGCCATTGAACTCACAAAGACCAGCACCTTCTCCCGCGAGGCTCAGGACAACGAGACGATGCATGTGGTTGTTATCTCTCAAATAGTTAAGCGGCTTAAGTGCGAAGGCTTCTTCCGCCATGTATTCATTCCGCTTGTGTTTGCGCTCTTCTATTTCTGGACCATTTACCTTCTCTACATGTTCTCGCGTCGCTCAGCGCTTGAGCTTAACTACCTCTTCGAGAACCACGCGTACAACCAGTACCAGCAGTTCCTTGTTGAGAACGGCGAACGTCTTCGCGACACACCCGTGTACTCGGAGTTTCTCGTCTTCTACGGCCGTACGGCGCGGTGCGAGTACGAACTCTTTGAGTCCATCCGAAACGACGAACTCATCCACCGGAACCGCTCTATTAGGGAGCTTCAGACGAAGAAGGGATAGAGAAAAGCCGTCCACGTTCGCGTGGACGGCTTCTTTTCAGGCCGGGGCCCTTCCGATGACGACAAGCCCGTGGGTCTTCATGGAGGAAGTGGGCACCGACAGTACTCGTTCCATGTGCTGGTACCCAACGAGGATACTGGCATGCGACACATGCGTCTCGCCGAGACACCGCAGAAGGAGACCTCCTTGCAGAGCTTTCCATTCCGAGTGCGTAGCCAGAAACCAGATGAGCGAACCGAGATCGAGATGGAACTCGTTCTCGAGAAGCTCGGGTTCCGCCTCCTCACTAAAGCGAACCGGGAAGACACGAAGTCGATTGGCATCGAACTGCCCATTAAGGACTGCCTGTTGCGCATCGAGTCTCTTGTACGCGTCGAGGGTGCGTTGGCTCACGACGAAATCGTCAGCACGATGCTTGTTGTGCTCTCCCTTGAGACCAGGAACACTAGTGTGAAGCTTCCACCCAGTCTTCTTGCCCCACGCCTCATTCGCCACCGGAATCCGCAGGAATCCGAAGCTACTAAAGAGCGGCACAGCCAGGAATCCGGCATAACCGGGAGGGACGATTGTTGCGCTTGTCTCTGCCCAGTTGAGCGCATGCTCTGGATGGAACACGGTACTGAGCTTCAGCACCGAGTTGAGCTGCTCCTCGATAGGCCTCAGGTGTAGTTTGGGACGCGAAGCGGTTCGTGTCATGAAAATTCCTTTGTCTGTATGAATGATCAAGCCTTGCGGCTTTCTGGAAACATTCTAACACATTTATCGCATTATTCAAATGCAGCGGTGTCGCTATCCCCGTTATACCTAGGCATTCATTGCGTGAAAACCTAATTTATCGCATACTGCGAATAACTCGCCGAAACTCCAAATTGCTCCTAGCGTTCGGCATCAGCGAGGTTATCCAGGAATCTACAAGCCACATGGCAACATGCAAACTATACGTCGGCGGTATCCCGTACCGCACGACCGAGGATGAGCTCCGCACCGCTTTTCAGGAAGCTGGTGAGGTAGCATCCGCAAGCATTATCAGCGATCGTATGACCGGCCGCTCTCGCGGATTCGGCTTCGTCGAGATGGCATCTGAGGCTGAAGGCCAGGCTGCTATCGACCGTTGGGATGGCAAGGAGATGGACGGGCGCATGCTCTCCGTATCTATGGCTCGTCCCCAGGGTGACCGTCCTCCTCGCGAGGGTGGATTCGGTGGCGGTAACCGCGGCGGCTTCGGCGGCGGCGATCGTGGTGGAAATCGTGGCGGCGGCTTCGGCGGCGGCAACAGCGGTGGATACCAGGGCGGCTACTAATTAGCCCCTGAAAGAAAAAGACCCCTCACTGAGGGGTCTTTTTCTTATTTAGTCTGCCTTGTGTTTAACATCTATCTTCTTGTCCTCTGCGTTCCAACCTACGAGGTTCGTAAATACCTGGAAGAACGAAGCGAGTCCTGCAATGGCGAGGATCAAAATAACTGGCATAACCGCGTCCCGACTAACCGCGTATCCTACATACGCGAGAAATGCGAACCATACACCCGTGCACCATGGGCAGTTGAGAAGATCGCGGACTGTACCGAGGAACGTTCCCTCTTTTGAGGTACGCACCCACTCCCGCAGAAATGCGGTTATGTGGTCGTACGTGAAGAGGCGCACGAGGCGGAAGGTTGCGAGCGAGAGCAGTATGAGGTCAGTCCAAGGGATAGTGGTAACGAGGCGTCCTGCGTCATAGAGATATACGTAGCTCAACGCTACAAGTGCAAGGAAGAACACAGAGAACAGGATGCTGTAGAAGGCTTTCATGTGGGTAAAGCTTAGCATCTCTCGCAACCGCGCTATTTCCTGTACAGTGGATATATGGAAGCCGACACCAAGGAGCGAGAGCTCCTCATACGAGACAAATACAATGGAGATCGTACAGCGGATTTGACGGAGGATCTTCAGCGTCTCTCTTCTGGAGAGCCCCTTGCTTATGTCATAGGCTGGATTCCCTTCTGCGGAGTACGCATTGAGCTTGCCACGCGTCCCTTGATTCCCCGTCCTGAGACGGAATGGTGGACACTCGATCTTATAGAACATCTCAAGGAGAAGTTTGGAGATTCCCCGTTCACGCTTCTCGATCTGTGTGCAGGTTCTGGAGCTATAGGCATCAGTGTGCTCTGTGCACTTCCCAATGCGCGAGTGCATTTTGCAGAGCTCGTCCCCGAGCATGTGGCGCAGATTCAAGCGAACCTTTTAATAAACGATATTGATGTGTCGCGTGCACAACTGCACCAAGGAGATCTATTCTCTGCACTTCCTGACGTCTGCTTCAACGTTATTGCAACGAATCCGCCCTACGTTCCCTCTGAGCGAGAACTTGAGAAGAGCGTTACAGACTTCGAACCTTCCGAGGCACTCTTTGCAGGTACTGACGGGTTAGACCTCGTGCGCTTCATTGCTCGGGACACCCCCTCTCATCTTCTTCCTAGGGGCGAACTATGGATGGAGTGCGATATAGACAACATTGAGGAGGCGAAGAATCTCCTTCTGGAAGGAGGTGCGAGAGAGGCCGCGATACGCACTGATCTGTATGGCAGGCCACGGGTGGTCGTGGGATACTACGACTAATGCAGACCGAGCCGCTTGAAGCGCTTACCCTCCCCGCATTTCTCCAGAATGTGAGTGCAGACCAGGTGGTGGCCGTGGTCTTTGCGGTGTTGTTCATCCTCTGGGCGCTCTATACCCTTATTACCACCTACCACTGGCTCCGCTACGGACACCGTTCCTCCATAGCAATTCCTGCACTCATTACCCACGTAGTGGTGTCAGGGTACCTGGCACTCTACGCCGTTAGTGGCTTCACCGGCTGATATGGAAGAATTCCAGCTAGATCAAGGTGAGCGCGTAACTCGGACCGTCAGGAAGCACTGGTTCGTGCTTGTTACCTCTTTGATTCCGTTCCTTCTGCTTGCGTGGTTACCGACATTCGTACCAGCTCTCCTTATGAAGTTTGCAGCAGCAAGTCCTGACGCGGTTTCGCTCTTTGGAGCGTTCACAGCTGAGAACCCATGGTTCCGTATGTTCCTTGGATTGTGGTGGGTGTTCTTGTGGATTGGAAGTTTCAATATCTTCACCCAGTACTACTTGAACCACTGGGTTATTACAACGAACCGTATCGTACGCGTGCGTCAGCATGGTTTCTTTAACCGCGAGGTCTCGAGCTTCCTCCTCTCCCGCGTTCAGGACGTAACCACAGACGTGAACGGCATCTTTGCAGACTTGCTTGGGTATGGCTCCGTACGTGTCCAGACCGCGGGCACCGAATCGAAGGACTTCGTTATAGACGGCGTGGACAACCCAACCGGTATGCGGGACCTCATCATGAGCGAAATAGCGGAGCTTCAGCATCGAAAGAACCCCTAGATACTGGGATAGGGCTTTTCTCTTTATTTGCTAGAATCAGGACATGACCGACAAGCAGCCCCTTTCCACCGAACCCTACAAGGGCGTACATGACTATTACCCCCTAGACTGGGCACGCGTGTCCTCAGTCTTTGAGACTATCCGTAGAACCCTCCGTCTCTACGGGTTTGAGGAATACCAGGCGTCTCCCCTTGAGCGCGCAGAGCTCTACGAGAGCAAGACCTCAGAAGAGATCGTAAGCCAGCAGACCTATACCTTTACGGACCGTGGGGACCGTCGCGTTACGCTGCGCCCTGAGATGACCCCAACCTTGGCACGTATGGTTGCTGGACGCCGTCGCGAGCTTGTATATCCTCTTCGCTGGTTCTCTATTGGAAACCGCTTCCGCTACGAGCGCCCGCAGAAGGGACGTTCCCGCGAGTTCTACCAGGCAGACGTCGACATTATCGGCATAGAAGGCGCGAAAGCTGAAGGCGAAGCCGTTGTTATGGCGTACGAGATACTGCGTGCGTTTGGTGCAGAGAACAAGGACTTCCGTATCCGCATGAACTCCCGTTCTCTTATTAATGCCGCGGGCGAAGCACTCGGACTCTCTCCTCTCGAGGTTACGGAGTACCTCTCTGTCATTGATCGCAAGGACAAGATGAGTGCTGAAGACTTTGAGACTGCACGCGCTGTGTATCGCAAGAACGGCACTGATCCGCTTGAGCTTATTGAAGCTCGCACCAACGAATCCGTGGACGCGGTGTATCAAGAATTCATGGAACTTATCGAGGCCCTTAAGGAGCGTGGCATGGATAACGTTGAGTTCGATCCCACCATCGCTCGCGGCTTCCTCTACTACACTGGCCTCGTGTTCGAAGTGTTTGATACCAACCCTGAGAACCCACGCGCGCTCCTTGGTGGCGGACGCTATGACGGACTGGTTGCGCTCTATGGCGGCGAGCAGGTACCGGCAGTTGGGTTTGCTATTGGTGTTGAGACGCTTATCGACTTCCTCACCACGCACAATCTCCTTCCACAGGCAGTGTCTGGAGCACGCCTGTTTATAGGCACCCCAACCGAGAACGATATTGCCTCTGCACAGGTGCTTGCAGATTCGCTAAGGAAGCAAGGTGTGAGTGTATTGGTTAACGTGTCGGGAAAGAGCCTCGGAGACCAGATTAAGGAGGCGGTTAAGCGTGGCATTCCGTACTTTGCAGCCTATGGAGAGAACGAAGCGACGTCCGGCAGTCTGAAGCTTAAGACGCTTGAAAGCGGACAGGAGGATGCCGTCTCTAAGGACGAGCTCGTAAGCATTATAGTTCGCTAGACATGCGTGAGATAACGTTCGACATCGAGACCTCAAACATTCTTCCCTCTCTTGCCCGGCAAGACGTTACGCGTCTTGATCTTGCGGTTGTAGCGATACATGACTCCGAGACTGGAGAGTATTCCTCCTATGATCAGAGCGAGCTCCCAAAGCTCTGGCCTATTCTTGAGAAGGCCGACACCCTCATTGGATACAACTCAGACTCGTTCGATGTTCCTCTTTTGAATAAGTACTATCCGGGAGATTTAACAAAGATCCGCTCCATAGACCTTATGGTTGAGGTGCAGAAGGTACTCGGACGCCGTATACGCCTTCAGTCTTTAGCTGAGGCAACGCTCAAGATTGGAAAGAGCGGGAACGGACTGGAGTCGGTTAAGTGGTGGAATGAGGGACTGTACGAGAAGGTGCGAGAGTACTGTATTCAGGACGTGAAGATAACGCGTGACCTGTACGACAGAGCTTTAACCAAGGGCAGCCTGAAGTACAAAGACCTGAAGGATATCCGAGACATCAAGATTGATACGTCGAAGTGGCAGATTGAGCCCGAGCCTTCTGCGTTTACGCATACGTTGGGGCTGTAGTTGCTTTTTGGGGTTTTCGTGCTATTTTCATGGCAGGTATCCAATTGGACCTTTGAGGGGGCTATCATGTTCGCAGTGATTACTCTGTACGGGTTTGCGTTGCCTTCAGATATTGAGACGATGAAGAAACGACTGCTCAACCAGTTCGACATCAGTACACACCAGTTTTCCAAGAACGCAGAAGTTGCCCTTGTGGAGGACGATTCGCAAATGTTGTGTACTCTCTATCGGGTGCCGGTCCGAATCCGCTACAACGATGAGGCAATTGCGAAACTCCTGCGCGAAGTCAGTGACATGATCACTGACACCACAATGGTGAAAAAGGCTATCGTGAAAGACAGCAAGAAGGACGCCGTCCACGCGGATTTACCGCCAGTCGCCCTTGTTTCCTGAAGAAAACCCCGCGTCCGCAATGGCGCGGGGTTCCTCATTACTCCTTGTGCTATCATTTTTCCATGGACACCCAGAAACTACGTCACGATTACTTCCTCCCGGGCGCTATTATTCTTGCCGGACTTATCCTCTCGTTTGCGATCTTTATGATTCGTACTGAGGCTACACCAAAGCTTGGCGCTGGTACCCCTGAAATGACCCGTCCGGTTAGTCCCGTAGACCGTATCATTGGAAACCCAGAAGCTAAGGTAAAGCTGGTTGAGTACGCGGACATAGACTCTGAATACAGCAAGCAGTTCCAGGCAACCATGCAGCAGCTTATGAGCGAGTACGCTGCAGGAGGCGAGGTTGCGTGGGTATACCGCCACTTCCCGCTTCTAGACCAGCATGCGGCCGCTGCCTCTCATGCTGAAGCAGCTGAGTGCGCTGGATTCCTTGGAGACGATGATGCGTTCTGGCGCTTTATTGATGCACTTCAGTCTGCCGCTCCTGGAGAGAGCCAGTTCCCTATTGAAGGCTATGCAAGCGTAGCCGCACAGCTTGGACTTCCGCAGGCTGAGTTTGAGACCTGTCTACAGAACGGCCGCTTTACCAAGAAGGTCTATGACGACAGCACCAACGCTATGGAGGCGGGTGCTGAGGGTGCGCCCTATACCGTTGTACTGGTTGAGGGACAGGAACCTGTTGGTATACAGGGTGCGCTTCCGTACGAGGATATGAAGCGGGTTATTAACGAGGCGCTTGCGAAGACACGCTAACGTATGGGTCTAGAGCAGTACCCAACTCCGAATAGGAAGGATGATTCGTTCAGTCCTGAGTCTTTGAAACCGGGACTTGAAGCTGCAGAGCAGGTGCTCAATGAGATACGACACTGTGGTGAGTTTGATGAGTACACCGATATTACGAGCATGTACCGTGAACTACCTTCGGAAACCCTCGTAGTGCGTCGCGAGAACCCTGAGCAGCTTATGCGCGTACTCTCCACGGGCGAGCCACTACAAATCCAGTTTGTGGGTAATCTTCCGTACGCAAACTCGGTAGTATGGAACCCAAGAGCGGACGGCACCAGAGGTATTGATAATGCATTCCTAGAGGGATACGGCCATAAGGACGGTATCGTTACCGTTTATGGCTTCGAAAAGCCAGATGATTTTTATCTTGAGCAGTATCCTGAATCCACTCATATATTCGGAGGTATAGAGCGAAGTCGCGTGAGAAGCGGCGCAGGGTTTGTTCCAAAGGAAGCCATACGCTTCGTTACCGTTCGTATACCTATTCGAAACTTTCCTGAGGCGCATATGACAGAGACAGAGAAGGACCTTCTGTGGGAATGGGAGCAGGAGGGAAAGAAGTCCCCGGCATTTATATATAGAGGATTCTTATCAAAGGAAAAAGCCGCCGATCTTGCGATGGCGGCTTAATGTTTTCTCCTTTCAGATAGGGTTTGGCACGTCACGCAGCGCGTGGCACCAGGAACGGCTTTAAGCCGTTTATCAGGAATAGTGTCGTCACAATCGTCGCAGAAGCCGTAGCTGGCTTCAGTCAATTTTTGAATTGCCCGTTGTAATTGCGGCATGACCCTTTTCAACTTGAGTGTGACGTATCCCGGAAGGCGTTCGCGGGATACGAGTATGGTCCTTACGGACCGTTGTTTCGCTTCCAGCGCTTCACGCATCACCAAACCCTTTTACAAAGACCGGCTATTAATATAGCACTCTACGTGTATATTGTCAACTTATGCGAAGAGCTTGAGGAGATCGTCGTATTCTCCCGCGGTTCCCTCTCTCCACTTCCCGCTTAGAAGCTCGTTTAATACTTCGTCGAGCACCGCTACGAGTTCAGCACGGGACTCTTCCGTTAGGGGTACGGCATGGTCTTTTACACCGTCTGGACCAACCTGCACGATAGCGGCGTTTGTGGGGTTGCCGCCGTTCTCGCGGACCAGAAGGTCGTAGAACGCGAGCTGGCGCACATACTTCTCGTCTACCGCCTTCACCTCACTCGTGGTCTTGAAGTCGGCGATGCAGATACCTAGAGAGGTTTCAAACAGGGCGTCTATCTGTCCCTTCAAGCGTACCGTGCATCCACTCACAACACGTTTGGTCTCGTATTCCTCCTCAATAGCGGAAGGAGCAAGAAGTGTTCCGGGCTCGGTGCGATATGCAATGTATGCTGCAAGACTCTCTCTGGCGTGTTCCGTGATGCGATCAAAGGCTGAGTTCCTTGGAAGAAGCGAACGGCGCATGGTTGTATCGAGCACCTGGAACGCTTTCTCTTCGTTCTTCTCTTCAAGGAAGGATGCGATACCAGCATGTACGGCGGTTCCTATAGTTAGGGCCGGGACTTCTGGTTCTCTGAGCTTTAGCACGCGCTTGGCGAAGAAGGTTGCAGGCGATTCTAGATACTCGTTAAGTGCAGACGGAGAGAGACCGTCATGGGTGAGGTAGTGGCGGGTAAGGTCGCGGACCAGCTCTGACGCGTCTACCGTTGAGTGCATGAGTGGGAGCAGATCAACGTCTGGTGTGATAACGTTCAGTCCGTCTGGAATGAGAGATGAAGGAGAGAGGTCCTTTCCTTCTCCGGTCTGTGTCGCGTATGAAATAGTGAGGGCGTTCTTTGCACGTGTGAGCGCTACATAGAACAGCTTCACGGCGTCCTCTGCCTGTGCCTTCTGCGCAAGCGGAGACGGTATGGTTGCTGAGCGTCCTCCGCTCTCCCACTCGCGGCTTGTAGCGGATACGAGGAACACCCGCTCGAACTCCATACCCTTTGCTTTGTGTGCGGTTATAACCGTAACGAAACCTTCCTTCTGGAGGACGCTTGCCTTTACGCTTTCAAGGCCATGCTCTTGCGCTTTCCTAAGCTCATGAATAACGGTTGCGAACGAGGCGTTCGGGTCGCGGCGCACCAACTCCTCGATGTGCATGATGAGGCGACGGATGAGAAGCACGTCGTCGAGGTGCTCCTTGTGCGAAAGAAGGAAGCTACGCGCTCCTGAGAGTTCGAGGAGTTTTGATATGAGTTCGAGAGGAGCGAGTCTCTGTACAGACTCTTGAAGAGTACCTACCACCTCCTCTATCTCTGGGAATCGTTCCTTGAGAAGCGTCTGAAGATCGCGGTCCCTGGTCTCACGCAGGAACTGTGCCCGTTCCTTAAGCGACGCACTCCACCACGGAGCAAGGAGGCTTTCTCGAAGAGACGGCGCGTCTAGAGGATCTGCAACCGCACGCATGAGTGCCTGGAGCGAGCGGATTATAGGGCGCGAGGAGAGGGACACGTCTCCTGCACGAAGGGTTGGGATACTGCGTGCGGCGAGATGATCCGCAAACACGTCAGCGTTTGCGTTCGTACGAGCTATAACAGCAATCTCTTCAGGACGTACACCTTCTTTAATAGCAGTCTCAACGAGTCCGCTAACCTGGTCCCGCTCAGCGAGTGGATCCTCTGCCGGCAGAAGACTGAGGAGTGCGGTTCCTTCAGCACGGTGTGCCGAAAGGGTCTGATGTTCCCCACGACTTGTAGGAATGCCACTGGTTAAGCTGTGTGCGGCCTCAAGGATGGGTCCTAGGGAACGGTAGCTTGTCTTGAGTTCAACAACGGTGGTGCGTGGGTAGTTCTCAAGGAACTCGCCGAAGTGCGAGGAGTCAGCTCCCTGGAAGCGGAATATAGCCTGCTTCTCATCCCCCACAACAAACAGGTTCGGGTGCTCGTCATAGGCGAGGCTGTCGAGGAATGCATGCTGGAGAGCGTTTGCGTCCTGGTGCTCGTCTGCAAGCACGTACTGGTACTGCTCTTGGAGCGTAGTGCGCAGTGCCTCGTCTGTAGCGAGTCTGTCCGTTACGATTCGAAGCACATCGGTGAAGTCGTAGAGATCATGCTCGTCTTTAAGGCGGTCATACGCTTCTATGAGTCGTGCGGCTTCGTATACCTTCTCGAGACGCGCAATCTTCTTTGCGCCGTCTGGCTTCAGGTCTCCCTTCTTTCCGTACTTTGAGTCGCGGGTGTAGTAGTTAGACTCGTCGTTGCGCTGGCGGTCCTCTTCTTCCTTTGCCCAGGCGCGGTAGTCGTCGAGAGTTATGCGCTCGCGAGCGAGCTCGTCCCGCAGGCGTGCAAGATCGCGTAGGTAGAAGAATGGAGACTTCGGGGTACGCAGGTGTACGAGCTCCTCGTTCTCAAGCACCTCTCTCCAGAGAAGCGTTGCCTCCACGTCTCCTGCTTGGCGCTTCCCGGCCCACTCTGGGAAGAAGTCTGCGTACTCTTCAAGGATGTGGTTTGCGAAGCCATGGAAGGTTGATATGAATACCTCGCGGGCGGTCTTCTCGCCAATGAGTGTACCGAGGCGCTGGCGGACGGTTCTCGCCGCTGACTCGGTGAACGTGAGGACGAGGATTTGTGAGGCATTTGCCTGAGTCTCCTTGAGGATGTTTGCGATGCGGAGCGTGAGGATGTGGGTCTTTCCGGTGCCCGGTCCCGCGATAACCAGCACTGGTCCTTCTACCGTGTCTACGGCAAGCTTCTGAGCGCTGTCGAGCATCGCGTAGCTCGTATTGAATGCCGTGTCGTTCTTCATGTATCTATTCTACGGTATTTGCATTATATTGCGAATATTGTACAATATATTTGGACAGTTTCGTCCTGAACAGGAGTGTGTGATGGCGGATAAAACGTACGTTGGTACCGTGAGACTCTACTTCCCCGCAAAGGGATACGGATTCCTCACCTGCACTGAGCTCGGCCTCGACAATGTGTTCATTCACCTGAATGAACAGGTGGAATTCTTCGACAACGGCACGGAGCCGGAAGGAAGAAGTCCTGCGTATCATCGTCATCCGGAGTTGAACGAGAGAATCTTCTTCAACCTCAGGATGGACAAGGGTCAGCCGCGCGCGAAACCCTGGGGCTTTGCTGACTCGTGGGACAAGATTTGGGTGCGGATTGAGTGCCAGAAACTCGGCATTCCGGTCTGACATCGACAGGGGCCGGCGAATGTATCGCCGGCCCTTTTGATTGGTATACTACTCCTGTCCCGCAGGAAGGTCCCGTAACAGGAGAAGCCGGATACCGGGTTGGAAGGTGAAACGGAAAGGATGGTCTCGCAGGAGAAGCAGAGGATCAGATGCGCGCATACTGCTTTCGTGATCGCGAGACGATGAGGTCGGGCACTTTTGCCCCTTTGGACCGGGGGCCCATCGAATAACCCACCGCAAACGTAACCACCATACCTCGTCCGCGACCCAAGGTTGCGGACGAACTTTATATAAGGATAAAGGCCGTATGCTCGTGCATACGGCCCTTTCTATCACTTACGCTTCACGGAAGATGAAGATAGTCCGATCATGGAACTTCATCAGCCGGTTAACCATCGTTGCTCGGCGCTCGCCGGACTGGGACTGCCAGAGTCCGCAGATGAACGCCTCTGTCTTGAAGGGCACAGAGCGCGTAGGAACCAGTCCCCCGCCCCGCATCCCGAATCGTTCATACAGACACGGAAACGAGGCAGACAGAGCGAAGATTTCGTACGGATCGGTCTCGATCAATTGATACTGTCTTCCCCAGCACTGTGCTGCGTGCGTCGACGTGACGCTTTTCGCTCCTGCCCACATAAGAATGTAGCGCTGCGGCTCGTGCACGGGCGGGATGGGTGGATAGAGTTTCCACATATCGCGCGCGGAAGAATCGGGCTTCGTGTCTGGTGCCCCGGCCTCAATGGCGCGGTTCCAATCATCGAAGTGCGTCGGTAGGTGCGAAAGACGGATGATGCCGCCACCCTCCTGAAGGGGGTTCAGTATGGGGTCTGCGAACGTTTGGTGCATCTATCCCTCCCAAGGATGATTATTGTTGCATGAAAGAACGTGGGTGGATTATAGTACAAAACAGGAACAAAGCAACTAAGTGCTGTAGCGCGTACGGAGTTCCTTTCGAAGCTGTGTGTGGTTCGGGAGGGTTCTCCCAACCTGTGCCCAGAACTTCTCCGAGTGGTTATGCTCCTTGGTGTGACAGAGCTCATGGACAACTACGTAGTCCTGGAGCTCTGTGGGAAGGAATACGATGCGGTAGTTGAAGGAGAGGTTTCCCGCAGCTGAACAGCTTCCCCACCGGGTCTTTTGGTCTCGTATGGATAGCGTGCCGTACCGGAAGCCGTACGCTTGGTTGAAGTGTTCGAGTCGTTCCGTAACCAGTATGCGGGCAGCTTTACGTGCTTCCTTGTACATCGCTGATCCCTTGCGGGGACGTGGGAGTGCAACAAGCTCTATACCGCTCTTCTTCTGGCGCTCAAGGCGTTTTCTGAACTTCTCTTGTGTGTCTGCTATCCACTGTGTGTGCTTCTCTACGAACGTCTCCATAGCCTTCAAAGAAGTACGCGCCGGCTTTGTTATAACTACCCTTCCGTCTGGGTGTACGGTTAGGCCGAGCCGTTTGGCGCGGGTTGATTCTCGTACTTCATACTCCCCGTTCATTCCCCTACTATACTCATTTGACTAAAACCTGCTTAGAAGGCACTGTGTGCGCAGAGCACAACAGGGAGAACTACGTGACTCACTACGTTGGGGAGAATGAGATCCATGCGGCAACGCAGCGCCTGCACAACCAGAAGGGCGACCGGTTCTGGAAGAAGGACCGGGCGCGCAACAGACTCAGGAAGAAGCTGAAGAAGTGTGGCAAGCGGAAAGTCCGCGAGCGGAAGCGCTAAGAAGAAGCAATCGGTCGTCCAATGGGCGGCCGGTTTTCTTTGTATACTCTCTGCCCATCATTGCAAAAGAATCTCTTCCGTCTTAGGCTATCAGAGATGTTTGGAGGGTTCGCCCTCTCACGGCTATAGGTAAGCTGTACCCAAACATCACTAGAGCACCCGCCACAAGGCGGGTTTTCTAGTGTAGACTTGACATTCTTCTAAATTGGTGCTATACTGGAAACAGGTGGAACCATTCGCTGGAGAATATACAGTGGCTACAACGCTTGATCGCCGTGAAATGTTACGGCTTCGTGATGAGTACGTGCGCGACCTGGAACAGGATACCGATCCTGAGAAGAGGCGCATCAGGCTCGCGGCCATGGCTCACGCCATGCAGATGACCCTGAGTCTGCCTGACACTCAGGCGTCAATTCCCCAGGCACGCGCATTCGATTGTCTGATGAGGGCGGTGGCACACGGCATTCAGGCCGAAGGTGACCACGGAACCTACGTCAGAGAGAAGGCAACGGTTGGCTACAACATGCTCATGGGTCGGTAGCACAATCGTACAGACACTTCATCGGCCGCCTCTTCAAGGGCGGCCGATTTTCTTATATGCCTGTCGGCTACTATAGACCTCCCCAGCAAATCACCGGCTCCTCGCCTATCTTTGCTGCGAGTGTCTCGTATGCTTCTTTCTGGCCTCCAATACTATCTACGAGTCCATTTTCCTTGGCCATTTCTCCAAGCATGCTTGAACCGTCTGCAATAACCGTTACCTGCTCGATCGGTAGAGAACGGTGTATGGACACTGCCTTGATGAAGTTTGCATGCATGATTGCAAGATCTCGCTTAAAGATCTCAGCCTCCTCTTCGGTGAGTATTCTGTCCGGGCTCCCCGCGTCTTTGTATTTTCCTGAAGAAAGACTGTTGTAGGTTAGTCCCTGGTCCTCATTTGCCGTGACGTTATCAAGATAGGACATGGTTATACCAATACCACCCACATCCGAGTTTGCTGACGCAATAATGGTATCGGCAGCGCTCGCTATCCAGTACGCAGCTGACGTCCCTGACGTACGTATCCATGCTACAGAGGGCTTCTCAGTATTCTTTACGGCTTCAGCAATCTCTTCTGCGGCAACTGGCTCTCCTCCGTAGGAACTAACGTCGAGGAGTATACCGAGGATTGAGTCATCTTCCCGGGCTGCCTGTAGATACTGAATCACATCATCGGAATACGTACCTGACGGGCATCCTTCAACGCATTCTTCCGGGGAGTAGCTATAGGGTGTTATGGAGATGTCGCCATGTACCGCAATACCCACAACATTGCACCCTGCAGCGGGTGCCCAGGACTCTGCAGCAGTACCGCCTTCAAATGTGTCTCCCATAAGAGAGAAGGCGCCCAGAGCGATGGTGCTCGTAGCCAGGAGAGATGCACTGAATACTATGATGAATAGGGTGAGGAGTTTTGGGGCTTTGCTTGGTGCGGGGGTTGGTTCCATTCCTTAAGATTAGCATCCTATATACTGTTTCTAATGAAGCAGTATTGGCTTATGAAGTCAGAGCCCGAGAGCTACGGGATAGACCATTTAAAGAAGGATAGAAAGACGTCATGGAATGGCGTGCGGAACTTTCAAGCGAGGAACTATATGCGTGAGATGCGGGTTGGCGACGAGGTTCTCTTCTATCATTCCAACTGCAAGGTTCCTGGAGTGTATGGGATTGCAAAGGTTGTTACGGAAGCGTATCCAGACCCAACGCAGTTTGATCCGAAGAGCGACTACTACGACAAGCGTGCAACTGAAGCAAGGCCAATATGGGACTTGGTTGATATTGCGTTCGTAAAGAAGTTTGATGTGCCCGTTACCCTATCGGATATACGTGCCGATGCTTCTTTAGGGATGATGATTTTACAAAAAGGGTCGAGGCTTTCGGTTACACCAGTGCCGTCTAGGCATTTCAATAAAATTGTGAATCCTATTTGAGAGAAGTATTATCTAATCTTTTCAATTGACTCAGTATCTTTGTCATAAGAATAATTGACGATCTCTCCCTTGATGATTAGTTCGATGGTATTTCCGATTACCGTTATTGGTGCTACGAACCACTCCTTTGGAACATAACTTCTCCCATCCTTGTCGGTGATTTCAAGATCCAGACATGACTCACTGAAGAAACGGTGTATCAGCCTTTCGAACCGCTGAGGATTCATGTTGAAACATCGGTAAGTAGCGACAATAGAAACTGGAGCCATTAGATACGTAGGGTCCTGTTCTGCGTTCCTTATACGCTCTTCGACACGAGTAGTTGAGAAACCAATCTTGAAAAGGTTTTTAGTAGTTGCGATCCTTGGATTCTCACTTAGGGACTTAAGTACATAGATATAGCCTGTCTCAGAATCTCCATCTTCAATAGCCACCATCTCTGAATTACCCTTTATGGCATACCCTGCATCAGAAAGTCTTTTCCCAAGCGATCGAAGAAGCACGCTTGATTCAGTCCCGTTCTCATAAATACAACGAGTTCGCCTGTTTATTTTTTGACTGTTACCTCGGTATGGATCATCAATTTTTTCGAGATATATGAGCACTCCACTAAGTACAAAAAAGTCGCCTTCTTTCATCTCACTTTCAACAAAGCTAGCCAGCTTCTTTGTTCCGCTCTTTAGGTCCCTTTGAACCTGTGCAAACAGATACTCATACTTATCGAAATCAGTACAAATCTCTCTCTGTGCAACGAAGTCGGGGTTGGAGCGATCTTGTCTGATTTCTGGAACGTTCTTTATGTTAAAAACAGAACTATCCTCAAGCGAAAGGAGATCCAAATCGTCGTCTGCAAAAATATCACTTACGGTATCGAGATCCTTTGCATCAGTCTTCAATAGACTATGAGTATCGTATTTACTGAGGAAGTCTCTTTGCTCTTTATTCTCTCTGATGTGCTTAAGTCTTGATGCAAGCTTGTGTTCATGGATATCTCCGCCACTCTTTGGTTCGTTATTATGCGCCAAGAAAAACTCATTTATTTCCATAAATGATTCTGATAGCCGATCATCTGGCGTAACGGAAACAGACTTCTTCTCTATATCGAGAAGTCCTAGGTCGTCATCATTTAGCAAATCTAGTAAATCGTTTCTATCCATATTAATTTTGGATTTGCTCGGCCTTGAGTTTCTTCAGATAGAGCACCGCTTCGGCTAGCCTTTTCTCAAGCGGATCGGACGAAGTAACTTCAGGCTTCCGACCTGTCTGGATTGTAAACTCTTTTGCCTTAGGCCATAGAATCTTAACTTCCTCTGGTGTCATCTCGATTCGGGAAGAGTCGATTGTGTCCTGAATGACCTTGAGGATGCCCGTTGTCACGGATTTTGAAAGTATTTCAAAGGCTTCCTGGAAGGGGTTGATGCTATCAATGAGATCAATATTAAGATCGTCGATATTCACAAACTGCCCCGCCATTCTGACAAACTTCTTGTCTCCTACAATCTTAATTTCTCCGTTCTTAATTACAGAGTCAACAACGACATGCTGGCGGACTTCCTCAACCTCAAGATCGCTAAGATCTGGATACTTCATTTGGATAATCTTTGGGATCATCACCTTGTTTATTACCTCAGGATCAACATTTCCAGGCAACGCCTTAATCATTTGGTCGTCCTGAAGAATAGATGCCTTGAGATCGTTGATATCTGATTCAATGATTTCTCTCACCCGTTCGGTGCTTGGTGCCTTAAATCCATTTACTTTAATCTCGCCCGGAGTAAAAGAATTGTCGTCATTGGGGAATCGAGGCTTGAAGTTGTAGTGCGGGGCCATGACTTGCTCCATAAGTAGAGAGCAGGTAATCGCCTTCAGCATGTTGTTTACGGACACCTTAACCTCACCGTCCTTTGCGTCAGGCTGGGCGATGAGGTTTGTAAACTGAGCATGAGTCTTGTTAGCACTATCACGGGTGCAGCGGCCGATGATCTGGATGATCTCTGTGAGAGAGCTTCGATAGCCGACAGTCAGTGCATGTTCGCAGTACGGCCAGTCAAAACCTTCTTTTGCCATACCCAAAGCAATGATGATATCCATATCATCCTCGTTTTTCATGGTACGGAGGTAGTTTGATATCTTGTCTCGATCGACTGAATCGTCGACAAGGTTTGCGACCTTAAGCATCTTTCCGTCTCCGTCACGTCTTACATAGATAACACCAGTCTCATGATCCTGATGATCTACTTCTCCGATGATATCCAAGATCAGATCGACTTCATTGAGCTTATCCTTTGTGGACTCCCCGGAGTTCACGTTCGGAATATGTAGAATCGTCTTCTTGTTTGTATCCAACACCTCAGTAATCGCTGATGTGTATCTGCCTTGGTAAAAATGGTACCCGATACCTAGGGTCTTTAAATAGGTGTAGCCATTCAACTGCTGGTAGTAGTTGTATGTCACTTTCTGAAACTTTGCCTCATCCTGTGGCAACAGAACAGCAACACCATCTCCCCTGAAGTATGACCCTGTCATCGCAATAATATGCGCGTTTGAATTAGTCATTATTCCGTGCAAAACGCGCCCTAAAATGCTGCTCTCTTTGTCAGCAGACACATGATGGAATTCGTCAATCGCAATGAGCATATCATTGAATTTTGAGTCTTCAATTTGTTCACATGCGAAGCGAAGCGTTGAATGAGTGCAGATGAGGATCTTCTCATCGTTATTCACAAAATTCTTAAACGCTTCGACCTTGCCTTTTGCATTATCTAGACCAGGAGTACAAAGGTTGTAGTCATCATTTGGTTTCCAATCTGCAAAGAAACCACTCTCAGTTAGATTGGTCTCACTAAAAGATCCACCGATAGATCTCTCGGGAACGGCAACAATGACTTTTTTGATGCCTTGATTGGCAAGTTTATCTAAAGCAAGGAACATCAATGCTCTGGACTTTCCAGATGCTGGAGGGGCTTTCAAAAGTAGGTACTGAGCACCCTTTTTTTCGAATGCTTTGGCTTGCATTTCACGCATACCAAGCTCGTTAAGCTTGGTACTTTGCCCCGTCTGTTCGTATGTTGCTTCGGCGACTTGAATGGTTTTCATAAAATTATCCGTTGGTTTCTCTAGTAATCATCTCTTCGTAGAATTTGAACAAATGAGCCAACCGATCTTCATCACTTTCAAAGGGTTTGTTTCGATATATTTGGTCTATGGCGAGGTCTAAATATTTATGAGCTTCCCTCAAGCTATCCGGCATCTTTACTGGATCATACAGGTCTGCCATCGTTTTATTGGGATATTTCTCGCGCTCTTCGAGAATATTATAGACATGAGTAGCAAGCGAGTCCTTTTGCTTTGGGGTAATCTCTGGAAATGGGAAGGTGTTGTAACAAAGTGCGGACGAGTACCTCAAGTCAGTCTTCAATTTTCCTCCAACAGCACGCACCCAGGTCATGTGCATGTGTGAATTTAGTACAGCAAAAATATAAGGCTCGGCGTTATATATAACCTGGGCAGAATCAGTGATGATATCGTTCTTGGTCAGAAAACCTACAGGAATGTAATCACGCAATTCGGACGAAACTCGAGGAACAATGATTGAATTGGTATCAAGGTGTCTAATCTCACCAAATTTGTAAGGCTTTGCAGACAATTTTCTAGTTGCTTCCCTGTCACTCTTACTTCGATATGATTGAACTAGCTCGACTCTATTTTTAATAAATTCAATCTTCATAGCACTGTCAACTTCTTTATCACTGATCCAAATACAATACCTGACAATTCCCTTGATAAATTCCTGGCCACCGTAGCATCGTTTTATAAAACTAAGAACAGTAGGATTATTACTTTTAAGTTCTACATACTCATTCTGGTCAATCAAAAGATATCCACCATCATTAGGCATACTTCCAAAGCACATCTCTGGAATCTGTGATAGCGGTTTACTTCTTTTTTGCACAAAAAGATTATCAGTATCTACAAGATACGGTGATATATTTTTGGCTGAAATCTTAATTTGACCACTAAAAATATATTTATGATTTTTTGCTTCAGCTCTTAATCCAACAATAACGCAAGTGACTCCGGCATTACCCTTGGCACTGTTCTTCCATTTAAATGACTGGTACGCGAAACCTATTTCGATTTGGTCTTTTAAAATTAGTGGCCATAGAATAGAGACCTGCTCGCCCTGGCAAATTGAATTTGTTGAAACAAAAGCCAGCTTGATCTTTGTGCCTTGAATATAGTTCTTGCCAAGAAGAAACCAGCAGGAAATATAATCCAGATTGCTCGCATTCTTGACCCCCTTAAAAATTCTATTGATATCTTCTTTCTGTTCGTCATCTTGCTTTCTTGCCCCGTAGTAAGGAGGATTACCAATTACATATATTTCATGTTCTCCTACAACCTTATCTTTACGAGGACAGACCTCCTCCCAATCGACTCTCGTGGCATTACCACAAACAATCTTTCCGCTTTCTTTAAGCGGGAGTGTTGCTTTCATAATTCCAAACATTCCATCGAAATACTGGTTCATTTGGTGTTGAGCTAGCCAAAGTGAAAGTCTGGCAATTTCATGAGCAAAGTCATCTATCTCTATTCCGTAGAAAGAGTTTAGAGATACACCAGAGTACTGCACCATGTCATGCCCAATGGCTTTGGCGTAAGCAACTATTTTTGATTCTAGTTTTGATAACTCCTTGTACGAGATAATGAGGAAATTACCTGATCCACAGGCTGGATCAAATATCTTGATCTTGGAAACTCTGTCACGAAGATTTTCTAATTTCTTTGGATCATTTTTCGACCTTTCTAATTCTTCGTACAAATCATTAAGAAAGAGCGGTTCAATCACCTTCATTATGTTAGGCACAGAGGTGTAGTGCATTCCGAGATTCTCTCGCTGTCCAGGATGAACGACAGCCTGGATCATAGACCCGAAGATGTCAGGATTGATTGAATCCCAATTCAATTTTCCACACTCAATAATCAGTTTTCGTGAACTAGCAGTAAATGCAGGTAACTTAATCTTGTCTTCAAAAAGACCCCCATTTACATATGGGAATTCCAAAAAGTGAGATGCAAACTTTGACCGGTCGCTATCTTTTGTGTTCAACAGATCAAACAGCGTTGAGAAATGTGCATCTAACTCTTCACCATTTTCATGAGTATGAGAAATTACTGAGTTTGTGAATAATCCTGCTTTCGGGAAGATTCCGGTATCTTCGGCGAAGAAACAGAAAAGAAGCCGTGATAGAAATATGTTTAAATCGTGACTATTGTTCTTATAGTATTCTGGATCGTCATTAACAATTGCCTGATACAACTTGTCCATTTTGTAGGCAGCACGAATATCAGCAGGGTTCTCATTAACATGCTGTGATTTTTCCATGCCACACCACGGCAAGAAAAATGCGTAATGTCTGCCGAGATCCCCAATCTGGATATCAAGAGTCTCCTTTGTTTTTGTATCTACAGCCAAGAATGTTGCAAAGTCCGTAACGATAATGAATCGAGGATTGAATTTATATGAGTTCTTATCCTTTTGTAGAGTATCGATAGCGACGTGCTCGTCTTCTTCTAAGTTGGTTATGTGAAAAAGCACCTTGTTTTTTAAAATGATCTGATCTTCCTTTCCCGATAGCTTTGAGGGGTTTTTGAAAAGTAAAGAGATGGTGCTTTTCGGCAGTCCATACACGGACAGCAAATCAAAGACAAACGTTTGCTTTGAAAATTTCTGACTGAGATTCTCAAGATCCTCCTGTAGGCTTACTAGATTGATCATAAATTTCTTGGGGTCTTTTTGGCAGCATTCCTACTAAGTCTTTGTCACAGTATTCTACCCCACTTCCCGACTGTAAGAATATATACAGTATTTAAGGCTTAGATTTTGCTCAGTTAGATCGCAAGGTCCATGCAGGCGTGATCGACCACCTTATTTAAGGGTGACTAACAAGTTTCTTATACCAATCTAAAAATAGCCCATGTGGTCTAAATCTTTTCTCTCCCTCCTTTTCCATCAGCCGTTTTATAGTCCCACTCAAGGATATTAATTATTGCCAGTGCTGAGGAATCGTCTTTCCAAATTGGCGCATCCTTTCCAAGATAGAAGAAATGTGACTGAGTACCATCGTCATTGTCACGCACTTTATTCTTCCCAGACTTAGTATAAATAACAATTATATCGCCAGCCTTCACATCCCGATCTGGAAACCAATATGTTCTTTTTATCTGTGTTGATACAGTTCCGGATGAGTTTGAGTGAGTTTGGAATATCGCAAAATTTCCTAAGAAAGTATCAGAAACTACACCAAGAACTGCTCTTTCTTGCTCCAGGAGATCTCTATCTACAATTTTCTTAATTTCAATCTGCATAGATTTACTTTTCGAATTTGTCACTTATATCCTTTATGAAGTAACCGACGACAATGAGTACGATTCCTAAAGCTATGGCCAGTATAAATAGTGGAACATATTTGTCCCAAAGGAACGGTGAAAAGCCCACGAGGCCAAAGCCCGCAGAGGAGAATAGTACCTTTACACCGACCGATTTTTGCAGGCCACGTATTCTCTCCTTGAGCACTTCTGTACGCTTATCGGCCTCATAGAATTTAGCCTCAAATGGATGGGCCTTCTCAAGATCACGTTGAAGGTCATCATTGAGCATGAGAAGCATCTTCGCTATCGCACGAGCTACGTCCGGCTTTTTTAGCTCTGCAGGCGGTATCGCACGACTCCAACTTGAAAAGCTAGACCTATTAACTGTCTTATCGGCAGGCAAATCACTGGTTATCGAAGCACCGTCATCAACGGTCTTCTCCAGCTCTTTTGTACTCTTTGCCTTCTCTGTCATTTTAATAGGACTTCAACCTCCTACTCTTCTCATGCGTCCTGATCTTCTCAAGCGCCTTCGCCTCAATCTGGCGGATACGCTCACGCGTAACCCCAAACTCCTTCCCAACCTCTTCAAGCGTGTGGTACACACCGTCTAGGAGTCCATGGCGCATCTCAAGAATCTTGCGCTCCTTTGGAGAGAGGTCTTCAAGAATGTCGCGCACCTGCTCTCCAAGAATACGCTCCGAAGACTCCTGGATTGGAGAAGGAATCTTGTCGTCCGCGATGAAGTCGCCGAGCGTTGAGTTCTGGTCGTCATCGGAACCAATAGGATTCTCAAGAGAGAGCGTGTCCTGATTGATCTTCTCAATCTGGTAGATCTTGTCTACCTCCACACCCATCTCAATAGCTATCTCCTCAGGCTGCGGATCGCGTCCGAGCACCTGAGCGAGGCGGCGGGATACCTGCTTGTACTTCGCGATAGTTTCAACCATGTGCACCGGGATGCGGATGGTACGAGACTGGTCTGCGAGCGCGCGGGTTATAGCCTGGCGAATCCACCACGTAGCGTAGGTTGAGAACTTAAATCCCTTGTTCCAGTCGAACTTGTCTACGGCCTTGAAGAGACCAAGGTTTCCTTCCTGGATAAGGTCGAGGAGGGTTAGGTCCGGAGAGCGTCCTACGTACTTCTTTGCAATAGACACAACGAGACGAAGGTTCGAGCGAGCAAGAATGTTGCGCGCTTCGTCGTCCCCGCGCTCAATGCGCTGGGCGAGCTCGCGCTCTTCAGACGCTGTTAGAAGCGGGTACTGTCCAATCTCGCGAAGGTAGATCTGGATGGAGTCGTATGCACCAGAGTCACGACTCTTTATGTTGCGGGTGGCCAGGTACTGGTCCGTATCGTCTGCGAGCATACCCCCCTCAAGAATGTCGATGCCTGCGGTGGTGAACTTCTCGTAGAGCTCGTCGAGGAACATGATGTCGTCCTCAACATGCGGGAACTCCTTAAGGATCTCAGAGTAGGTGATGTATCCGCGCTCCTTTCCCTTCTGGATGAGCATGTCGCCCTTGTCCATCTTCTGTGCAGCAGCTTTCGCCTTAGCACCCGTTGCCGCAACACGCACAATGTTCTTAAGAAGCACCTTCTTTGCAGGCTTCTTAGCGGCAGCCACTTTCTTCACCACCTTCTTAGGTGCGGCTTTCTTTGCGACTTTCTTCACAGCCTTTTTAACCACCTTCTTTGGGGCGGCCTTCTTCACTGCTTTTTTAACAACAGCCTTCTTGGCTGGCTTCTTTGAGGTTGCCATGTGAGTAGAGTTCAAACGAGTAATCGAATGCTATGAAAAGGTAGCGAGTTTCTTGCGGAGTTCTTCGCACTCCTGTCCTATCTCTTTGATTGAGGTCTCGTCGCGGGACGCCTCTGCAACGCGCAAGCGAGCGGTAGCAGCCTGGAGCTGCTCCGCTAAAAGTGCCTTCTCGAATGCGACGATGAGATCGTCCGCGTCTGTTTCTCCGGGGGCCTCGCCAAAAGCTATTCCTGCCTCGAAGATCATGTCTTCGGGAGGGGGCACATCCGGGAACGGTACGCCGATAATGCGATTATACTCACTTTCAAGCCGTGCCGCAAGGGAAGAGCCCGCATAACAGGCCGCTACAGCCCTCAAATTAAGCTCGTGCCGCTCGCTGGCTTTAAGGGGTACCTCAACCCGCACTTGAGGCTTAAAGGGTGTCTCAGGAGCCCTCTCCGCCTGCCCTTCCTTTGGAAGGCGGTTAAGTCCAGCCCGGATAGCTTCGGGGGTTGATCCAAGAGAACGTGCAGCAACTCCTACGAAATGCTCCTGCTCCATTGGGCTCTGTATGGCACTTATGAGCGGAAGGACGGTCTTCTCAACGAGGATAACGAGACGGTGCGAGTCCTTCTCGTTCTCTGCGAGCACCGACAGGAAGAACTCAACGATAGGCGTAGCGTCCTTGATGCGAGTAGTTAAACCCTTGGGGTCCTCAAGAGCGAGGTCTGCCGGATCCTTCCCTGGCGGAAGGTGTACTGCCTTCACACGCATGCCAGCCCGAAGAGCCGCTATGGCGCTCTTCATAGATGCGTTAAGGCCCGCACGGTCTGAGTCGAGCGCAAGCATCACGTTGTCTGCGTACCGCTTCATTAAGGAAAGGTGCTGGGGCGTAAGCGCAGTACCGGAGAGCGCAACGGTATTCTGGAACCCTATCTGATGCAAATGCAAAAGATCCATCTGTCCCTCAACAAGAAGTGCGAATCCTCTCTGACGTATCGCATCCTTCGCCTTGTCCATGCCAAAGAGAATCTCTGACTTCTTGTACAGGTCAGTCTCTGGAGAGTTGAGATACTTCGCGAGATCCGCAGAGTCTAGAGCGCGACCCGTAAAGGCAACGGTGCGTCCGGCCGAATCGCGTATCGGGAACATGAGGCGGTTCCGGAACCGGTCGTACCAGGTGCCCTTCTTCTCGTCCGCTTCCTTAACGAGTCCAGCCTGGACCAGTTCTGCATTCGTAAAGCCGGCAGACATGAGAGACTCAAGTACCGTGCGCCATGCATCAGGTGCGTAGCCGAGGTTCCAGGTCTTTATGGTTTCCTCTGTGAGCCCGCGGGAGAGTGCGTAGGAGTACGCACTTCCCTCTATACCCTTTCCTTGCAGAAGCGCTTCTGCGTAGAGCGCCTCTGCACGCGCCATAGCTTCGTACAAACGATCTCGCTTGTCCTTGTCTGCTTTTGACTCGCCACTCCCTTGATACACAATCTCAACCCCTGCTTTCTCAGCGAGGATCTTGAGCGCTCCCTTGAAATCCACGCCCTCCATCTGCTGTATGAACTGGAACTGGTCTCCGCCTTGGCTTGAGGAGAAGCAGTAGTAGGTACCGCGCTCAACGTTCACGTAGAACGATGGGGTCTTCTCCTTATTGAAGGGAGAGAGCCCCTTATAGTTGCGACCTGACTTCGTGAGCTTCACGTAGGGTGCTACTACCTCAAGGATAGAGAGCTTCGCCTTTATCTGTTCAACGGTATCCATGTGCTTCTCTCTATTTTAGCGCGTATCTAGAATCATGTATGGTTAATTGACAATACTCATTATATATACTATGATATACACAGATCAACTGGAGCTACTTCATGTTAAAGACTCTGCTGTACATCGCTGGCGGCATAGGAATTCCCTTCTTGCTCTGCTACGGCATCATCGCCCTGACAGACCAGAACTGGGACACCGCATTCCAGTCCAGCGTTTTGGGCGCAGGTGCAGGCGTGATCTGCGTCCTCACCCTGATTCAGCCGTGGAGAAAGCGCTGACCACAACACCACCCAAGAAGACCCACCTAGGTCCTCTGGGTGGTGTTTTCTTATGCACACGCACTCTTTGACGCTCCTCCCCTGCCCGCGGTTATATGGAAAGAGAAACGTCACCTCCATTAGAAAGGGATTTCCTATGCGTGCGCTCTTTATTATTGCTGTTGCGGTTACGGTCGCTGTGTTTCTTGGAAACACTCTCGACTTCCTCCACAACAACATCTCGTGGAAAGAGGCTCGAGGGTATATCTTTCTCTCGATCCTCGCGGCGCTTGTGCTGCTCTCTATCTTCGTGACAGCACGTAAGAAAGAAACAGCACATCGCTAATCCAACTTAAGACCGCAGAACGCGGTCTTTTGTTTACCCATTTATTGACGACAAAAAGAGTTGGGTGCATTGTCTTTAAGGAACCACCAAACCGCCCGAAGGAGGGGCTGCTGCCGTGAAGAAAGTTGTTTTCTTGATCTCGGATTATGTCTTCGCGGCGTTCCTGCTGATGCTGAGCGGGTTCTTCGGAGCCCACGCACTCATGGGACACACACCCCGCGAATCTCTGAATCACCTGACCTCGTTTACCTGTCCGAACTACGACGCACATAGCTCGATAGCGCAACGACCGTTCTACGCAATCAAGTATCTACCGGCTGAGGAACGAAGACAGAGGCTCGCCTCTTTAGAGGCATGGACCTCATCTATCGAGGATCGGTGTGCGCGTACCGCTCACCTTGCCGAGATCTACCGCTACAGCAGAGGAGCCGACCGACAGGAACGTGTGAACGTTCTTACCGAAACAGCTCCCCGAGCGCCGTACTAGCCATACAGGACTCTCGCCCCGCAGGAAGCCTCGCTTCCTGCGGGGCTTCGTCACGTACGAACACGCCACCTGCCTCAGAAGCGTAGTCGCGACCGATAGGTATTGACAAATACAGGCATTCGGTGCATTATTTTAAAGGAATCATTCAATCGCCCTAAGGAGGGGCCTCGACAATGAAGAACGGTTTACGTTCCTTTATCATCAACACCTCTTGCCTTATGGTTGGGGTCGGTTCTCTGATTATGCTTGTAATTGCCGGAAGTGGCTTGTCACTGGGATACGCACCGCGCACGACCTTCAATGCACTGACCTCGTTCACCTGTCCGGATTCAGATGCACTCAGTTCGGCGGCGGCCCGCTCTCTGCCTCTGAGCTTCTTCGGCAGCGAGAACCGACTGAGTCCTGAGTACGTTCAGAAGGTCGCTTCCCTGGAAGCCTGGGCCGAAACAGTTGAGGACCGATGCACACGCATCGCGTACCTCAACTGGGTCGACTACTTCAGGCGCGACATCGAGAAACAAAAACGAATGGAGGCTATCGCCAGGAACTTTCCGAAACCGCCCGGGTAATACCCCAGACACTAGGCCCCGCAGGAAGCCCCGTCTTCTTGCGGGGTTTCTTCATATACAAACACAGCCCGCTCTTTCGAGCGGGCTGTGTTTTCTCTAAAACGCTTTGGTTACGCAGTTGCCTGCTCCTCAAGCGCAAGACGCTCTGCTTCAGCACGCTGCTGTTCAACAGCGCGACGTGCCTGCATGGCAGCAATTGCCTCGAACTTCTTCGATCCTGCGAAGCCTGTTCCCGCGGGGATAAGGCGGCCGAGGATAACGTTCTCCTTAAGACCGCGAAGCGTATCAACGGAACCGCGGAGCGATGCGTCGATAAGAATCTTTGTGGTCTGCTCGAAGGACGCTGCGGAGAGGAACGAACGACGTGAGAGTGCGGAGGTCTTGATACCGAGTACCATTTCCTTCGCCTTCGGCGCGATCTTTCCTTCCTCCTCCATAGCCTTCACCTCTTCCTCGAACTCCCAGTGTTCAACCACGTCGCCCACTGAGTAGTCTGAGTCTCCGGTCTCCGTGATCTTCGCGTTAGCAAACATTCGCTTCACGATAACCTCAAGGTGCTTGCGGGATACGCTCGCTCCCTGAAGCTCGTAGATCTTCGAAGTCTCCGCAATGATGTACTCCTGTACCATCGCGCGACCTGCGTGCTCGAAGAGCTCATCAAGGTCAGCGGATCCGTCAGAAAGGAGCTGGCCCTTCTTAACAGAGTCCCCTTCCTTAACAAGTGCCTGGCGAGGGTAGGAGAGGAGGTACTCGGTGTTCGAGCCGTCCTTCTTGCCCTGTCCCTTCTCGGGAGTAACGACCAGTACCTTGTCGCGTCCCTGGTCACGCATCTCAACAATAACGCCATCGAACTTCGATACGGCTGCTGAGTTCTTCGGAGAACGCTTCTCGAACACCTCCTCAATACGAGGAAGACCCGAGGTAATGTCTCCTCCAACAGAGGCCGTTCCTCCCGCGTGGAAGGTACGCATCGTGAGCTGAGTTCCCGGCTCGCCGATAGCCTGTGCAGCAACGGTTCCTACCGCCTCTCCAAGATCAACCGGGAGCTGGCTTGAGAGATCCATACCGTAACAGGTTGCACAGATGCCGTAGCGGGTCTCGCAGGACATAGGTGAACGAACCGATACAGATGCGATAGTCTCGTCGCTAGCAATAAGCTGTGACTCTTCTGCTGAGATGTACTTGCCCTTCTTGAGGCCCGCAACGTCTGCAGCGAGTGTGCGTCCACGAACTGCTTCTCCGAAGTCGATCTTAATGCCGGAAGCGGACACACGGTTGATGGTGATGCCACGCTTCGTTGCACAATCCTGCTCCGTGATGATGGAGTCCTGCGCAACGTCGAACAAGCGACGTGTGAGGTATCCGGCACGTGCGGTACCAAGCGCGGTGTCGGTGAGACCCTTACGCGCACCGTGGGTGGACATGAAGTACTCAACCGGGTTGAGTCCCTCCGTCATCGAGGACACGATAGGCACCTCGATAGTCTCGCCGGCAGTGTTCTGGATGAGACCCTTCATACCTGCCATCTGCGTGAGGTTTCCGATGGAACCACGAGCGCCAGAGCGCACCATGTCATGCACCGATCCGGTTGGATCAAGCGCAGCCTCAACGAGCGTTTCAACCTCAGTCTTAGCTGCGTGCCAGACCTCGATGATCATGCGGCGCTTCTCTTCCGCAGAGAGAAGACCATCCTTGAAGTCGCCTTCAATCTTAGCAACCTTGGTGCGAGCTCCTGCCACAATTGGGTCCTTGCCCTCAGGCACCGACACGTCGTCCAGAGACCAGGTAACACCAGACTTGGTTGCGTACTCGAATCCGAAACGCTTCACCTTGTTCACGATGCCTGGGATAGAGTCGATACCGTACTTGTCGATACACGCGCTCATGATGCCCGTAATAACCTTCTTCGAGATAGCCTCGTTCACATACGGATAGTCCGCAGGAAGAACGGTGTTAAAGAGAAGGCGTCCCACGGTTGTCTCGAAGATACCGTCACCCATAACTGCGTACTTCGGCTTTCCGGCAACCGGAAGCACGTGGATAGATGCGCGAAGATCAACCGCACCATACTCGTGTGCGAGGATAGCAGCGTTTGGAGACTGGAAGTAGCTTCCCTCTCCCTTTGAACCTGCCATCATCTTTGTAAGCCAGTAGGTTCCAAGAACGATGTCGAGCGGCTTCTGGGTCATGACAATCATTTCTCCAGAACCTGGCTTCAGAATGTTCTTGTTCGCGGACATAACGTTCGCTGCCTCCCACTGTGCCTCTTCTGAAAGCGGTACGTGGATAGCCATCTGGTCTCCGTCGAAGTCTGCGTTGAACGCAGGACACACGAGTGGGTGAAGCTGGATAGCGTCGCCCTCAATAAGACGCGGGCGGAATGCCTGGATACCCTGGCGGTGAAGCGTAGGGGCGCGGTTAAGGAGTACGTGCTTGCCCTGGATAGCTTCTTCAAGAATCTCCCAGACTTCAGCAACACCGTCCTCAATGAGGCGGCCTGCTCCGCGGATGTTGAACGCGAGTTCGCGATCAAGGAGTCCTGCGATAACGAATGGGCGGAAAAGCTCAAGCGCCATGTGCTTTGGAAGACCACACTCGTCGAGCTCGAGGTCAGGACCGACCACAATAACGGAACGTCCTGAGTAGTCCACGCGCTTTCCAAGAAGGTTCTGGCGGAAGTATCCCTGCTTACCCTTAAGGTAGTCAGCGAGTGACTTGAGTGGACGACGCTGTGCAGGGGTCATCGCGCCTCCGGCTGCTCCACCCTTGCGGATAGAGTTGTCCATGAGAGCGTCCACAGCCTCCTGAAGAATGCGCTTCTCGTTGCGGAGGATAACCTCCGGTGCGTGAATATCGAGGAGCTTCTTCAAGCGGTTGTTGCGGTTGATAACGCGACGATAGAGGTCGTTAACATCCGAGGTCGCATGACGTCCTCCCTCAAGCGCCACCATAGGGCGGAGCGCTGGCGGGATAACCGGGATCTTCGTGAGGAACATCCACTCAGGGCGGATATTCGCCGCGATCATAGCGGTAACAAGTGAGATGCGCTTTGCGAGCTTCTCGCGCTCAGCAGCGGCAGCCTTCGGGTAGCGCTCTTCGAGCTTTACCTTGAGGTCGTCGAGCTTCAAGTTGCGGAAGAGGTCGTAAATAGCCTCTGCACCAATCTTTGCCTCAAAGAGTGTTCCGTAGCGCACCGAGAAGCGGTGGTACATGATCTCGTCGAACACCTTGCCGACAACCACAGACTCAATCTCATTCTTCGCAACAGTCATCTTCTCCTTAAGCGCATCGCGCTCAGTGTCAGTGTTTGATGCCTTGTGCTTGGTCTTGTACTCGTTCTCAAGCTCCGCAAGCATGCGCTTCTTCACGTCCTCGTTTACTTTCGTAACGATGTAGCCCGCGAAGTAGACCACCTTCTCGAGGTCCGCAGATGGGATACCGAGAATAAGTGCCATACGGCTTGGCATCGAGCGAAGGAACCAGATGTGCGCAACCGGGGTTACGAGCTCGATGTGTCCCATGCGCTCACGGCGCACGATAGAGCGGGTGATTTCCACACCACACTTGTCACAGACGATGCCCTTGTAGCGAATACCCTTGTACTTGCCGCAGTAACACTCGTAGTCACGCTCAGGACCGAAGATCTTCTCGTCGAAGAGCCCGTGCTTCTCAGAGCGCTGGGTACGGTAGTTGATGGTCTCAGGCTTCGTAATCTCGCCACGGCTCCAAGAGAGGATACGCTCAGGCGAGGCGAGAGAGAGACGGAGTGCGTCCCAATCGCGACTCTTAGACATCATCGGACGCTTTCCGGAATTCATGTTAGGTAGTGCCATAGATGATTTCGTTAGTCAGCCTGCGTGTAATTCTCGAGCGGCTCAATGTCGAGCGCGAGACCACGGATCTGGTTAGTAAGAACGGCAAAGGATGCCGGTGTGCCGGAGTGTGATACCGGCTCGCCCTTCACAATCGCATCGAAGGTCGCAGAGCGTCCCTGGATATCGTCGGACTTAATCGTGAGCATCTCACGGAGGGTATAGGCAGAGCCGTACCCAAGGAGCGCCCACACTTCCATCTCGCCGAAGCGCTGTCCTCCGTTCTGTGCCTTACCTCCAAGCGGCTGCTGGGTGATGAGGGAGTACGGACCGATGGAACGCATGTGGATCTTGTCCTCCACCATGTGATGGAGCTTCAAGACATACATGTAGCCAACGGACACAGGTTGCGCGAAGGCTTCGCCGCTTCGTCCGTCAAACAGCTTCATCTTGCCAGAGGCGTCAAAGCCAGCGGCTACGAGCTCGTTGCGAATCTCTGCGTGGGTTGCTCCTGCGAACGGCGGCACCACAGCCTGGTATCCAAGCGTGTTTGCGGCCAAACCAAGGTGCAACTCAAGAATCTGTCCGAGGTTCATGCGGGAAGGAACGCCGAGCGGTGTGAGGATGATGTCGACAGGGTTTCCGTCCTTGTCGTATGGCATATCCTCAACTGGAAGTACGCGGGAGATAACACCCTTGTTTCCGTGACGACCTGCGAGCTTGTCTCCCACAGACACGTTACGAACCTGGGCTACCGTTACGACGATCTTCTTGATGATGCCGGACTCGAGCTGGTCTCCCTGCTCGCGGCTGAACACCTTCACGCCAATAACGCGTCCACGCTTTCCACCCTCCATACGAAGAGAGGTATCCTTCACGTCCTTGGCCTTGTCGCCGAAGATCGAACGAAGGAGGCGCTCTTCAGGCGTAAGCTGGGTCTCACCCTTTGGCGTTACTTTACCTACGAGAATGTCGCCAGGACGAACCTCAGCACCGATGCGTACCACACCTTCCTCGTCGAGGTTCTTCAAACGAAGTTCTCCAACGTTTGGAATGTCGTGCGTTGTTACTTCAGCACCAAGCTTGGTGTCACGCACCGCACACTCGAAGTCTTCGATGTGCACGGTTGTGAACTTGGACTCTTCAACAAGGCGCTCAGACACGATGATCGCGTCCTCGTAGTTAGCACCGTTCCAGCTCATGAACGCAACGCGTACGTTCTGGCCGAGTGCCATCTGGCCCTGGTCTGAACTTGATGCGTCGCCAATGACGTCACCCTTCTTAACCTTGTCGCCAGTCTGGACGATAGGGCGCTGCATGAATGCAGAGTTCTGGTTCGTCTGGGTAAGGCCCTGGAGTTTGTACTCGTGTGGCTTGTTGCCTGCTGACTCGATGATGATCTTGCGGGCGTCGCAGTACGACACGGTTCCTGACTCTTCAGCGATGATGAGGCGGCCAGTGTTGCGGGCTGCATGTCCTTCGATACCGGTAGCAACCAAAGGAGCCTCAGGGATGAGGACCGGGGTTGCCTGCTTCTGCATGTTTGAACCCATGAGTGCACGGTTCGCGTCGTCATGATCCACGAATGGAATCATCGCGGTAGCGGCTGAGAACATCTGGTAGGTTGAGGCATCGATGTAGTCGATCTCGTCCTTACGAACAACGGCTGGCTCTCCTGCGCGACGCGCTTCAATAGAGTCCGGCACGATGCGGTTCTTGTCGTCTACCGGTGTCGCTGCGTGAGCAATAACATGCTCTTCCTCCTCAAGGGCATTGAGGAAGTCGATCTTGTCGGTAACCACACCCTTCTCAACCTTCGCGTACGGCGTTTCGATAACACCGAACTCGTTGGTGCGGGCATGAAGTGCGAGGCGAAGGATAAGACCGATGTTCTGTCCTTCCGGAGTGTGGATTGGGCAGAGGCGTCCGTAATGAGACGGGTGCACGTCGCGCACCTCAAAGCCTGCACGCTCGCGGGTGAGACCGCCGGGACCGAGTGCGGAGAGCGTACGGAGTCCTTCGAGCTCAGCAAGAATGTTCTGCTGGTCCATGAACTGGGAGAGCTGGTTGGCGGTGAAGAACTCGCGAACCGACGCTGAAAGCGGGCGCGGGTTAACAAATGCCATAGGAAGGCTGGTCTCAGACTCAATCGTGGACATGCGGTCCTGGATGTTGCGCTTCATGCGCGACATACCAACGCGCATACGTGCCTGGAGGAGTTCTCCAACGAAACGCACACGGCGGAAGCCGAGGTGATCGATGTCGTCTGGAACGGCGTTCGCGTCCTGGTTCATACGAGCGATCTCTCCAACGATGCGGATGAGGTCGTCGAGTGTTAGGGCACGCTGGTCGAGAGACTTCTTGTCGGTAGGAAGGCCGAAGCGGGCGTTCAAGCGGTGACGTCCAACCTTTGAGAGGTCGTAGCGCTCTGGAGCGAAGAGGGTGTTCACGTAGGACTTCGCGTTGTCCGGAGTCGCCAAATCGCCGTCGCGCATGCGGCGGTGCACTTCAACGAACGAGTCGTCGAGTGTCTGGGCAGTGTCGTGCTCAAGGGTCTTCATAACAGCCTCAGTAGCGATGTCGTCTCCCTTGAACTTCTTAAGAATCTCCTCGCGGGTTCCCGCGCCGAAGATAGAAAGGAGGTTCGTAACCGGGAACTTGCGCTTGCGGTCGATCTTCACGTAGATAGCGCCGTCTGCATCAGACTCAATCTCAATCCATACACCGCGTGCAGGGATGAGCTTTGCGCCGAAGAAGTTGCGGCCCTTGTTCTCTTCAACTACGAAGAACGCACCGAAGGAACGGGCGAGCTGCGGGATGATGGCACGCTCCACACCAGACACGATGAATGAGCCGTGTGGCGTCATCATCGGAATGTCCGCAAGGAAGATCTCCTGAGTCTTCTCAGATCCGAAGGTCTTGTTAACGAGGGTAACGGACGCCTTAAGAGGAGCCTCGTAGGTGCGCATGTTGAGACGCGCTTCCTCCTCGGTGCCCTTAGGTGCGCCAATCTCGAATCCGTCGAAACGGAGCTCGAACTTCTTGCTTGAATAATCAGGTATCGGTGAGAACTCCTTGAAGAGTTCGCCGAGACCCTCCTTGAGGAGCCACTGGAACGATTCCCTCTGGTGCCCTACCAGATCCGGGAATTCGACGCGCGGCGCACGGTATGCGTCGAAGGTCTTCTGCACGAGCTTTTTCTGCTGCATGTCAGTTCGTATAGTTACGCACTCTCCCTAAACGCCGAATGGGCACGTATACATACGTGCCGCGCCCCTCGTTCATGGAGACGCTGTTTTTAAAAAGTGTTCGCCCTATTTCCCTGCCCGTTTCTCGCGTATCGGCCGTTACTCAGTCGTAGGGATACTATACCGTGAAGGACGTATGAGGGTCAATAGGCTGTGGATAGGAGGTTTGAAGGGAGAAACCAATGGAAAAGGGCGGCTTCCGGAGAAGCCGCCCTCATGTGGGCACCCTGACACTTGGTCAGTGGTGCCCGTCGTATATCTGGCCGGTCTGGTACGGCCGGACATGTGTGATCACCGGCTCAGACGCTGTCTTGTCGCGTGCCAGAGCCTCGACATTGGTCCGGCGCCGGATGTTCGGGCAATTCGCCAGGTAGGCAGCGTAGCCGGCAACGGTGGCGATCGCCATGAAGCCGACGATGATCACGGCGCGGTCGAAGTCGATGAAGAGTGCAAGCAGGACGAGCACGATGAAGTGCTCGGCCACGAACGACGTGATGCTGTTCGCAGTGGGCTGAAGCCACCGGTACGAAACTGCGATCTGCACCATGAAGACCGCGCCAGTGAGGATACCAAACAGAAGAACGGGCATTGAGAGTCTCCTCCAATAGTGACTTCCTGAAATCAGGCTCGTCTAGCAACATACCACCATACAGCGGTATTGTCAATGTATGAAACTGTTGCCTACTTGGAAGCTTTCTTTGCTTTGGCTGTTGCTGAAAGCTGCTTTGCACGAAACGCGTCAATCTTCTTGTGGTCTCCGGTCTTGAGGACTGGCGGCACCTTGTAGGTCTTCCCTTCCCACTCGATAGCTTCAGGGCGGGTGTATACGTCAGGTGGTGCGGTGCGTCGTTCCTCTACAGACTCGTCTTTGCCAAGGACACCCGGTATACGACGCGTTATAGCGTCCACCATAGCGAGCGCAGGAACCTCGCCTCCCGTGTACACTGCCTCCCCAACCGCATAGGTCTTGAGCGTTCCCATGGTGGCAACAATCTTCTTGGCGCGCTCGTCGATACCTTCGTAGCGTCCGCAGACAAAGAGCACTTCGTCGTACTTTGAAAGGAGGTCTGCGTCTTTGTTCGTAAACTGCTTTGCGGTTGGACTGAACCAGATGATGGCCTTCTTACCCTTGCGGCGCCCAAGAGACTTCTTAACCGCCTTCACCACGGGAAGTGCCGTCATAACCATACCGGGCCCGCCTCCATACGGACGCTCATCAACCTTTCCCCAGCGGTTGGTTACATACGGGCGAGGAGACTGATAGCTAACTGACATCTTCTTTGCAGCGCGGGCACGTCCAAGGATAGAAGCGGAGAGATACGCCTCGCAGGCTTCAGGAAATAAGGTTACGAGATGGAATCGAATCATAGATCGAAAAGAAGCGGCAGAGCCGCTTTCTGTTACGCGATGTCGCCAAGCACCTGATCAAGAGAGCGGTTCTCTCCTTCGAAGTGCTTTCCTCCTAGAGGTTCGTTAATCTTTAGGTTCACACGCGCATTGTGCTTCATACCCACAACGCGCAGGAGTGTGCGGATGGCTTTCGCAATGTTGCCGTCCTTGCCGATTATCTTGCCCATGTCGTCCGGAGAAACCGTGAGGGTAAGGAGGACACCCATCTCATCTACGGAACGATTGATAACAACCGCGTCAGGGTTGTCGACGAGGGCTTTGATAGTGAAATCGAGGTATGCGTGGTCTTGTTCCATAGAATCGTGTCAGCGGTACGGGATATTCAGTATGAGTAATGCGAGCGAGCGCTCACAAAGAAGGTCTGCTTACGCAGCTGGCTCTTCTTCCTTTGTCTCTTCAGGAGCAGCTTCCTCTACAGGAGCCTCAGCAGGTGCTTCCTCAGCTACAGGAGCTTCTTCGGGAGCAGCCTCTTCTTGAGGAGCGTTTGCAGCTTCCTCAGCGGCAGCGGCTGCAGCAGCGTCTGCCTTTGCCTTCTCCTCAGCAGCCTTTAGGGCAGCAGCCTCGTCCTCAGCCTTCTTCTTCGCAATGTTCTTCTCAAGATTCTTCTTTGAGATAACCGGGGTCATAGATCCTTCGAGAACGCCGTTCTTGATAAGGAGGTTCTTAAGGCTTGGAGATACCTGTGCACCCTTTCCAATCCAGTCCTTGATACGGTCTGCCTTGTACGTAATCTGCTTAGTCTTTGGGTTGTAGCTACCTACGAGGTCGACGTACTTACCCGCCTTTGGGCCGGCAGTTTTCTCAAGCACCGCCATGCGGAACGACGCATCGTTCCTACGGCCTATTCTCTGGAATCGGATCATCAACATATGTAGCGGGAAGCGTACCAGATATACGGTTATGGGTCAAACAAGGCCTTTACATAGAGAGCGCCCGGAATGAAACCGGGCGCAAAAGAGGTGGCGGGCCCCAGGGGCCTAAGGCCCGCCACCCTCGGACGCGACGCGTCCCTGCTCACACACCAGTACCGAGCAGTATCCTAACGATACCCTTATCCGTAGAGAATGCAATCAACAAACCTGAGCGCAGGAGAGTAAAGAAGGGGCGGCGTCTAGAAAAGACAGCCGCCCCAGGTTCTCAGGATCGTCGACGGAGCCGACCTATAAATCATAGCAAATACAGATACGTCTGATAGAGTTGTAAACACTATGCCCCTACAGAAAGACACTATCTACGAAGGACCCATTACGATCATAAAAACTGGTAAGGGATTCTTCTCCTACGACCCCAACGAGGAGGACATGTTCATCGCTGGCGAGAACCTGGGAGGTGCCTTCCCTGGCGACACGGTGAAGGTCTCTTTCACGGGATACGACACCGACCAGCGCACCGGCAAGAAGCGTGCTGCAGGAAAAGTAGTTGAAGTAACCGGCCGCGCTCGTGAGACCTTTGTTGGAAAGCTCGTTGAGAACAAAGAGGAGAACCTCACCATGCTTATTCCAGACTGGAAGAAAATGTACGTGCCGTTTGTGGTTAAGGGAGAGTCGCTTCCTTTGGGACACAAGGTAATCATCCGCTTCAAAGGATGGAACCAGCACCAGCCATACCCGTGGGGAGAACTCGAGGAGATCATTGGTCCTGCTGGAGAACATGAGACCGAAATGCGTGCACTCGCACTCTCGCAAGGATTCCGTTCTGACTTCCCGCCTGGCGTACAAACTGAAGCGCAATACCTGGAGACTCACGGACGTCAGATGTTGAAAGACGGTGCAGACCAGGAAGTTGCTGCCGGCACCCGCAAGGACTTCCGCGGCACCACCACCTTCACCATTGACCCGTTCGATGCGAAGGACTTCGACGATGCCCTTTCGGTAAAGGTGCTTCCAAACGGCAACTACGAGATTGGTGTGCACATTGCTGACGTCTCTCACTTCGTGCGTCCTGGAACGCAGATAGATAACGAGGCAAGGAAGCGCGCTACGTCGGTATACCTCGTAGACCGCACCATCCCGATGCTTCCGCACATCCTCTCAACGGATCTCTGTTCCCTAAACCCAAACGAAGACCGCCTCTCGATGTCGGCGGTGTTCGAGCTCAACAAGGAAGCGGGTATCGTCTCTCGCTGGTTTGGTCCAACCGTTATCCACTCAGACAAGCGCTTCACGTACGAAGAAGCGCAGGAAGTACTCAACAAGCAAGACGGCATCATGCTTGAAGAGCTCAACACCCTAAAGATGCTCGCCGACAAGATTCGTGCACGTCGCGTTGCCAAGGGCGCTATTGCGTTTGATACCCCTGAGGTAAAGATCTTGCTCGACGAGACAGGAAAGCCGGTTGAGATTCTTCTCAAGAATCGCATCGACACCATGCTTGTTATCGAGGACTTCATGTTGCTCGCGAACGAAGCCGTTGCAGAGTTCCTCTCAACTGAAGTGAAGAAGACAAAGTCACAGAGTATCTACCGCGTGCACGAGTCCCCGGACCAGGATCGCATCGAGAACCTCTCGCAGTTCCTAAAAGTTATGGGATATGAGCTTCCGGTTGTTGCTGGCAAAGTGAAAGGTGCAGACATTAATGCGCTTCTCTCGCAGGTTATTGGAAAGCCTGAGGAGTATCTCATCAAGGTTGCCGCGCTCCGCTCCATGTCCAAAGCGGTGTACGCCACAAAGAACGGCGGACACTTCGGGCTTGCCTTTGAGTTCTACACACACTTCACCTCCCCTATCCGTCGCTATCCAGACCTCCTCATCCACCGCCTAACCAAGCACTACACCGTTGGCACCCCATTCTCAAACGAAGAGAAGGGAGAGCTCGACCAACTTGCCATGCATTCTTCCGAGCGCGAGGTTTCCGCCGTTGAAGCGGAGCGCGACTCTATCAAAATGAAACAGGTTGAGTACATGATGGAGCATGTGGGAGAAGAGTTCGATGCCGTTATCTCAGGCGTCTCAGACCGTGGACTCTTTGTTGAACTTCAAGAGTCTCGTGCTGAGGGCATGATTCGTATCCGCAACATCGGTGACGACTACTTCATCTATGACGAGAAGCGATACCGCCTCGTTGGCGAGAAGACAAAGGTTGAGTATGCGCTTGGAGACCCAATCCGCGTGAAGCTCGTTGATGCGCGTCTTGCAGAGCGCGAGCTCGACTTCGAGATCGTAAAGAAAGCGTAAAGACAGAAGCAAAAGCGCCGCAGATGCGGCGCTTTTGCTTTTACATATTCTTCCCGTCGTACGGCATTCGATTCAAGGCTGGCACATCGACCCCATCAATCGTACGCACGTTAATCGCAATCGCAGGACTTCCGTCCGGATTGTTCCCCTTTCCAAACGGTTCTACACCGCAGTCTGAACAGAACATATGCTCGATAACATGCTTGTTGAAGCGATACGTCTTCAATTCCTCCTCTCCTTGGAGAATCGAAAACTTCTCAGGGGTGGTGAACTGAAGAAGGAATCCCTTCATCTGGCAGTGCGAGCAGTTGCACTCAATAACCGGCTGCATGAGGTCGAGCTCTACCTCGTATCTAATATTCCTGCAGTGGCACGCGCCTTGAAGTGTTTCCATATGCTCCTATTCTACAGCTTCCTCGCCGCAAGGATGCGCGTAAGGGCAAGTGCGTAGGCAGCCTCGCGAAGCGTAATACCGCGCTCGTAGGCAAAGTCAGCTACGTCACGGTATGCATCACGCATCGTGTCCTTCAAGCGCTCCGTAACGCGCTCGTGTGTCCACACCTCACCCGCACGGTTCTGAAGCCATTCGAAGTACGACACCGTTACACCGCCTGCGTTCGCAAGCACGTCCGGCACCACACCAATAGCACGTGCGGTGAGGAGCTCATCTGCTTCAGGAGTAACCGGACCGTTGGCAACTTCAAGCACTACCGTTGCCATAACCGTTCCTGCATTCTTTGCGGTTATAACCTCTTCAAGAGCCGCGGGAATAAGTACGTCGCAGACAGCACTAATAACGGCCTCGGCATTTCCAGCTGTTCCAAAATCTACCGCGTCATGCACTGAAGCGCCGTTAGCTTTGAGCGCGAGCACTGCACTCGTATCGATACCCTCTGGGTTAAGGAGCGAGCCATGACTATCTGCGAGAGCCACTACCTTCCCGCCATGCGCTTCAACGAGACGTGCCGCCTGTGCGCCTGCATTCCCCGCTCCCTGCACCGCCACCTCCACGCCCTCAAGACTGCGGTGCTGGTCCTCAAGGAGTGCTTCGAGCACATAGATAGCACCGTCTGCCGTTGCCGTATCGCGCCCAAGGCTTCCCCCGTTCTCAAGAGGCTTTCCTGTTATCATCGCAGGCGCTTTGGTACCCGTTAGAGTCTCGTACTCGTCGAGCATGATTCTCATGATCTCAGGGTTGGTGTAGACGTCTGGAGCTGGCACGTCTGTATCAGGTCCGAGGTTGTCTGCGAACGCTCTCACATACGCACGTGAGAGACGCTCCAGCTCTCCTTCGGACAGTTTCTTCGGATCAACCGTTACCCCGCCCTTAGCGCCTCCAAACGGAATATCAACAACCGCGCACTTAATAGCCATCATGGCAGCAAGAGCCATAACCTCGTCCTCATCTGCGTCCTTATGGAAGCGTATGCCGCCCTTGTACGGACCGCGCGCGTTGTTGAACTGCACACGGTACGCCGGGAACGTTTCGATGCGCCCGTCGTCCATGGAGACCTCGAGCTCAGCCTTAAGGACACGGTCTGGCGTCATGAAGAGAGCGCGCTCCTCTTCTGAGAGCTTGAGCAAGTCAGCGGCTTTCCCTACGTTGTGCTTGAAGTATTCGAATGCGGCCATGGATAGTGTTGGTTAGGTGTGGAAAGCATACGCTTCTTACAAAAAGCGTCTATGGGGATAAAGAAAACCCCACGGACACAAGTGCCGTGGAGCTCTTTTCTCCTTTCCTTATTTCTGAAGCGGGGGTGTGGGCGGTACGATAGGCCGGTTTGGCGAGCAGGAAACTATCTCTGCGTACAAACCAGCTCTCCCAGGGATAGCATCGCCTGACCCCACCGTGCTTCGATTTCCTGACAGGTAGGCTTTGTCCGGATTCCACATACTTCCAGTGTCTCTCATGCAGGTGTACTTCTTGTGTTCAGTGCTGTTTTCAATATAACACACACCTATAAAAATGCAACCTACTTCGCGACCGACACCGCTTCCTCAAACTTAACGGAGAGGAGTTTAGAAATACCGTCCGCTCCCATAGTTACGCCGTACAGAATACCCGCGCGACTCATAGTCTCGCGGTTGTGCGTGATAACAATGAGCTGAGACTTGCTTGAGAGGTTCTCAATCATGTCTCCATAGCGGCGGCTGTTTGCCTCGTCGAGAGCAGCGTCCGTCTCGTCGAGAATAAGGAACGGTGGTGGGTTCACCTGACTCATCGCGAAGATAAGCGCAATGGAAGTGAGTGCACGCTCTCCTCCAGAGAGCTGCATGAGTGCCTGCACGCGCTTCTTAGGCAGGTTAACCGATATCTCAATACCTGGCTTTGCATTCTTCGCACGCTTTGGCTGTGCGTCTTCTTCAAACTCCTCGTCCTCTTCGTCTGGGGCCGCAAACTCTTCAAGCACAAGCCTTGCGCCTCCCCCGCCAAACATAAGACTGAAGAACTCGCCGAACGATGCGTTAACCTTTTGCAGACCCTCTGCAAAACTCTTCTGGAGCTCGGTATCGAGTTCAGCGATAAGTTCTTTGAGACCTGCTGCGGACTTCGCCAGGTCTTCAAGCTCGCTTGCCAGGAATGCCTCGCGGTCTGTTGCCTCCTTGTATTCGCTGCGGACATCCTCGCCTGAACCTCCCGCCTCTTCAACGCGAATCTTCAGACGCTCCATGGTGCGCTTCCTGTCCTCCTGCGCCCTACGGTCTTCGTTCGGAAGCGCCTGTACCGCGTCGTACGAGAGTGCGTTCACTCCAACGAGCGCAACCGCCTCCCGCTTCCCTTGCTCCAGGTCTTCGTATAGATAATCGAGCTCGCCCATGCGGGAAGCTAAGCGTGAGCGCTCGCTCTCAGCCGTAGCCTTCTCCTCTGCCAAATCAAGAAGGCGACGATTCTGTTCACGTCCGGTTTCCTCGTACGCCATAGTTGCTTCACGTGCGTTTCGCAGAAGCTCTCTCGCTTTCGCAACCGACTCAGAAAACTCCGTGTCTTTGCGCATGAGCTCCAGGTGCTTTGCAGCAAGCTCGTGCGCTACCTGCTCTTCTTCAGGCATGAAGTCATCAGAACCAGATACGTAGCGCTCAAAGAACGCCGTTATAGCGGTCCGGAGTGTCTGAAGAGCTGCATGGAGTGCACCGTGGTCTGCATGCTCAACCGCGCGCACCTGACTCTCCACCTCATCCCGTAGCGCCGTCATATCGTCGCGAGATACCTTTACGTACGGATCGTGCGCAACCGCTACACTGCGGCGCTTTGCTTCGTTTAACGCTCCCTCAACGCGTCCAATCTCTCTCGCAAGCTCAGAACGTTCTCCGGTTAGACGGTCGAGTTCCTTCTCGCAAGAGCGCACGGCTTCAGACCGCTTGATGCCTTCAACATCAACTGTTACACGCTCTTCGAAGGTACGGAGTTCTGCTTCAAGTACTGCGAGACTCTCAGAAACAATACGGAGTTTCTCCTCCGTTGCAGTGCGCTCAATACGCAGATACGCCTCTTCAATAGCAAAGTACGTCTGGCAGAGCGCACGAAGTTCTTTCGCAAGCTCCTCAGCACGATCCAGTCGTTCTACCTGCTTTGCGAGGAATCTGATGTGCGGTGCAATCTCCCGGCGAAGTGCCTCCACCTGCTGGACGTTCTCCTCCGTGCGCTCGAGCTTTCGTTCGGCTTCCTGCTTCTTGAATTCAAATACCTTAAGACCAAGTGCGTCCTCAAGCATGCTACGGCGCTCTTTGGGCGCGGACGAGAGAATACGGTCTGCCTCTCCTTGCGAGATGATGTGGTGTCCGGTCTCGCCAATGTTCGCGCTTGCGAGAAGCTCCTGTACGTCACGCAGTCTCGTCTTCGAACCATTGATAGCGTACTCGCTTGCGCCGTCACGGAACACCGCACGTTCAATTGCCACCTCATCGAACTCAAGCTGCGGGAAGATGCGCTTCGTGTTGTCGAACACAATCGTAACGGCAGCACGGTTAGCACGGGGTGCGATATTAGATCCGGACCAAATAAGGTCTTCGCTACGCTTGCCGCGCATGCTCTTCATGGACTGCTCGCCAAGCGCGAAGCGGAAGGCTTCCGCCACGTTCGACTTACCCGACCCGTTTGGTCCCACAACCGACGTAACCGACGACGAGAAATCAAGCACGGTCTTCCGCGCGAATGATTTGAACCCAGCGATCTCAAGCCGCTTCAGCATTTGCGTCTAGTATAGCGCATGCAAAAGCCCGCCTTCTATAGGGAGGCGGGTATATGCGTGTCTTTCTTATTGAATCTTCTCGAGCGCTCCTTGTGCCGCTGCCTGCTCCGCCTCTTGCTTGCTCTTCCCGTCTCCGCGCGCAATCTCCTTGTCCGCAAGAAACACACCAACCGTAAACTGCTTGTCGTGATCAGGGCCTGATTCCTTGAGGGTCTTGTAGGTTGGGGTAACGTTCTTCTTCTCCTGCGCTACTTCCTGGAACTGGCTCTTCGCGTCCTGCCAGGTGCGGTTCTGGATAACGGTCTCAATCTTTGGATAGAGGTTCTTTGCAACAAAGGCTTCAGCCGCGTCATACCCTTGATCAAGATAGATGGCACCGAGTATCGCCTCAAATGCGTTGGCGAGGATAATCTGGCGTGCACGTCCCACATCCTTCTTCTCTCCCTTAGAAAGAAGCAGCATGTCGTTCACGCCAAGGCCTTCTGCAGTCTCTGCTAGCGAGTACGTGTTTACGAGTGCCGCACGAAACGCCGTGAGGTCTCCCTCAGGCTTGTGTGGAAAGCGCTCGAACAGGAAGTGCGTAACCGCAAGCTCAAGCACCGCATCTCCAAGGAACTCAAGGCGCTCGTTATGCTTGCCGGAGGTGGTGCGGTTCTCGTTTAGATACGAGCGATGCGTCAACGCCTCGGTTAGGAGACCGAGGTTGTTGAATGATAGCCCGAGAGCTTGCGCATGTGCGGCGAAGTCTGACATAACCGCATTATACCAGATAATTGCGTAATGTGAACTAGCGCGCTTTGTCGAGGAGTTTCTGCACTGCCTCGGTCACAATAGGAAGCATGTCGTCGTAGAAGTTGAGTTCGAGGATATCCGTGAGACGGAACCAACGTGCGTCGTCCAGTCCTCCCTTCTTCTCAAGCGTGAGCTCCATGTACGGCGCCTCAGCGAGGAAGTACGACACGTGCTTGCGTATCTTTCCCTTCTCCGGATGGCTTGCGATGTACTCGTTCTCGCCAATCTTGTCTTTAATGACGGACGGAAGACCAAGCTCGTCTCGAAGACCCTCTATCGTTCCCTCCTCAATGCTTGTGCCTTGAGGAATCTTTCCTTTAGAAAGGGTCCAGTGTCCGAATACGTCGTGTACGAGTGCGAGATAGTACTGGCCTTCGTGATACGCGTATACGATGGCACCTCCGAGCTCTTCAACTGGAAGGTCTTCGCGCTTCACGCGCTCCTTCTTGCCCGTCTCTTCCTTTCCGGGTTCCCCAAGCTCCTTGTATACGGCACCAAGTACGCCGTTCACAAACCTGCCGGATGAGTCTCCGCCGAATACCTTCGCGAGCTCAATAGCTTCGTTAATAGCAACCTTTGCCGGTACCTGCGTGCGGTCTGCGAACAAAAGCTCGTAGAGACCAATACGTAGAATGTTGCGATCAACTGGAGCAATACGCTCAAGAGGCCAGTCTGGCGCGGCCTTCGTTATAACGAGATCAAGATCAGGGCGCTTAGCGAGTACGCCTGCAAGGAGGGTTTCCATAAAGGGCCGATCCGTATCATCTCCACCGAACTCCTCAACGTTACGCTGGAGCGCAACGGTTGCGTCTGCATCAGAGAGATTCGAGGTGTCCCACTCGAATAGCGTCTGAAGGACGACGGAGCGTGCAAGATGTCGGTTAGCCATATAGGAAAGAACGTAGGGACAGCATAGCAGTAAAGGAGTGTATCTCGCTATAGCACTGTGCTGTGTATAAGAAAGCAAAAGAGCCGGGAGTGCCCGGCTCTTTTGCAAACGCGTGGAGAGATTATGCGCTACCGCCTCCGAATCCAGAACGGGTTGTCGAGCGACCCTTGGTGCTCTTGTCGAGGATAGATCCCTTCTTCACCTCCTTCTTTGCCTCCATCGCCACAACATCATTCTTCACTGCTACAGGGTTGGTGTCGGCAATCTCAACCTGAGAGCGCTCGCCGCGACCTTCCTTCTTGCTCTTCTTCACGAGTGGGCGTGGTGCTGCAATCTGCTTGCCACGGTACATACCGGTTACTTCATCAATCTTGTGTGGAAGGCGGAGGTTTCCGGATTCCTTGTCGGTTACGATCGCACCCTCAACGAGCGCATGGTGACTGCGGCGGTTTTTGGTGTGCGAACTGGTGTGGCGCATTCGTACGGTCATAGTGGGAATACCCTACCACACCTCCTTTATTTCCGGAAGGGCCCGTACTCCTTGGTTTTCCTGAGACTGAATGCTATAGAGGAGGTACTACCCTCGCCCGCCATTTCCGGCGAGAGGTAGCGGTTAGGCGCTTGCAAGAGCTCGTGCCTGCCGGGTGACCCCAATTTCGACCTCGGCTGTCAGGAAAGGCACCGACATGATAAAGCGGCACCAGACGGATCCTCGAAGACGGAACAGGGTCTCTCTTCCCTGGGGATAGAAATCGAGGATCTCTCAACCCTTTGAACGCGGGATGTAGCGTTCAGCTCATATCGAGGATAGGAGCAATCCAGACCTCGCTATAAGCCCTCAGTCGCTTTAAGCGGCTTCGCGGGTCCGGCAGTCTATCGCCGGGCCCGTTCTCTATCTATAGGTGGCTGAGAATATTTCTTAGGAAGCTCCTTCGGTGCTCTACACATGGACCATGCAGCTTTATGGCTTCCGTGTGCGCTTTGGTCCCGTATCCTTTGTGTCCCGCAAATCCGTACAGCGGATACTCAGTATCAAGCTTCAGCATCATTCGGTCTCTCGTTACTTTCGCGGCAATAGACGCAAGCATAATGGCAGGGACAAGACCGTCTCCTCCTATAACGGTTTCTTGCTCGTACTCTTCAGGAGCCTTCAAGGATCCGTCGAGCCACACCTTCCCTTCTTTAGGATTTGGGAGAAGTTTTCGTACGCCCGTATCAACCCCGTGCCGAACGGCAGGTGCAATACCCTTCGCATCGATGCGAGCCGCACTAACGAGCGTAACGGTTGCGAACACGTTTCCGTTCTTAATCTCTTCTTGAAGAATCTTAAATAGCGCATCGCGCTTCTTCTCTGAAAGTTTCTTTGAGTCATTGAGTCCCAGAAACATGGAAAGAATGTCGTACCCCTCCGTAACGGCGATTACACCCACAGCAACCGGGCCCGCTAGGGGACCACGTCCTGCTTCGTCTACACCAACGACATACTGCATGCTATGCACCATAGCAAATTCCACACAGGAATCCTTTTTCGCATGGAATAAGTCGCGGGTGTATTCTATGGGTAATGGCCGGCCGCTTCATTCACCTCCACACCCACAGCCACTACTCCTTCCTTGAGGCGCTCCCCAAGGTTCCAGAGCTCGTTAAAGAAGCGAAGGCGCAGGGCATGGACGCACTGGGCCTCACCGACGCCGGCAACATGCATGGCGCGGTTGAGTTCTACCAGAAAGCAGAGAAAGCTGGATTGAAGCCCGTCTTCGGTGTTGATGCGTACATAGCCTCAAGAGACCGTACCGACATGAACGATACGAAGCGTTCTCGCCTCGTGCTTCTGGCAGAGAACAATACGGGATACCAAAACCTCATGAAGCTCGTTACGCGTTCCTTCCTCGAGGGCTTCTGCGAGAAGCCACGTATGGACAAAGGAATCCTTCGCGAACACAAGGACGGACTCATCGCCATACTCCCGTCCTTTGCCGGAGATGTAGCACAAGCACTGAAGGCCGGAGACCCGAACGGGGCTGCCGCTTCCCTTGCAGAGTACGTGAGCATCTTTGGCAAAGAGAATGTGTATCTGGAGATCTCGCACCACCCGAAAGTTGAGGGACACCCAGAGCGTATGAGGGCTATTGAGAAACTTTCCAAAGAAGCAGGCGTCCCGCTCGTTGCCCAGCACGACGTGTACTATCTAAAGCCTGACGATCGCGAAGCAACGGAAGTTATGCGCCGGATCGGACACGGAAACCGCGGAGACGCCAACCAAGAAGAGAACTTCTCTTTCGTTACGGAAAAGGACATGCGCGAATGGTTTGCACATGCACCGGAAGCGGTAGACGCGTCCGGAGAGATTGCAGACCGCTGTACAGTATCGATGACACTCGGCAGCTGGAACTTCCCTGAGGTTATCCTCCCGGAAGGCGTATCGCATGCAGACGAACTGCGCCGGAAGACCTATGACGGACTCTCTATGCGCGGCATGGAGAAGACCGAAGAGGTTGTGACGCGTATCGAGTACGAACTCGACGTGATTATCTCCAAGGGATTTGCGCCGTACTTCCTCGCGGTGTCTGATCTCCTTGAGTTCGCAAAGTCCGCCGGCATTATGTCCACAACCCGCGGTTCTGCAGCAGGCTCGCTTGTCTCGTACCTAAACGGCATAACCAACGTCGATCCCCTTTTCTACAAGCTCCCGTTCGAGCGCTTCTTGAACCCTGAGCGTCCTAAGGCGCCGGATATCGATATGGACTTCGCCGACAACCGAAGAGACGAGATGATTGCGTATGCACGCAGGAAGTACGGCGAGGACAAGGTAGCGCAAATTGGTACCTTCGGAACCCTTATGGCACGCGCAGCCGTGCGTGACGTATCGCGCGCCTTGGGCCACGCATACCGCACCGGAGACCGCATCGCCAAACTCATTCCTATGGGAAGCCAAGGATTCCCTATGACCATAAAGCACGCACTTGAGCTTGAACCTGAACTCAAGCAGCTCTATGACGAGGATGACGACGTGAAGGAAATAATCGACCTCGCGCAGCGCATCGAAGGATGCGTACGCCACACGGGCGTACACGCGGCCGGCGTGGTTATAGCCCCCACCCCGCTTTGGGAATGGACACCGGTACAGTTCGATCCGAAGAACCCAGAGAAGCGCATCACGCAGTTTGATATGCATGCGGTTGAGGACGCAGGTCTCCTTAAGTTCGACTTCCTCGGCATCAAGAACCTCGCCATTCTCTCTGACGCGGTTGAGCGTGTGAAAGAGACGAGGGACATCTGGATTGATATCGAGAACGTTCCCATAGACGATGCAAAGACGTTTGCCATGCTCGCTCGCGGAGAGACGGAAGGAACCTTCCAGTTAAACGGCTCCGGTATGACGCGGTACCTGAAAGAGTTGCGCCCCACCACCATCCACGACATCAACGCCATGGTTGCGTTGTATCGTCCGGGCCCGATGGAAACCATCCCGCAGTACATTGAGCGAAAGCAGAACGCTCGTCTCATTACGTTCATCGATGAACGCATGAAGGACTACCTCGACATGTCCTACGGCCTCCTCGTGTACCAGGACGACGTGCTCCTCACCGCCATTACCCTTGGCGGGTACTCCTGGCTTGAGGCGGACACGCTCCGCAAGGCGATGGGAAAGAAGATTCCGGCAGAGATGGAGGCCCAGAAGGAGAAGCTCATGAAGGGATTCCAAGAATACGGAAAACTCTCCCCAGCTAAAGCCGCAAAGATTTGGACCCTTATTGAGCCGTTCGCGGCCTACGGATTCAACAAGGCACACGCTGCCTGCTACGGAAAGGTGGCGTACCAGACCGCGTACATGAAAGCCAACTATCCGGTTGAGTACATGGCCGCCCTCCTCACCGCTGACGCCGGCGACACAGACCAGATAGCTATCCTTGTTGCTGAAGCAGAGCGCTTGAATATCCCCGTCCTTCCTCCAGACATTAACGAGTCGGGTGCGGACTTTACGGTTGCGGGAGAAAACAAAGACACCGTGCGCTTTGGTCTCACGTCCATTAAGAACTTCGGAGAAGGTATCTCCCAGGCCATCATCAAAGAGCGCAACGAGCACGGTCCATTCGCATCTCTCTCAGAGTTCCTTTCGCGCGTAGGCTCAAAGAACCTGAACAAGAAGTCTCTGGAGAGTCTTATTAAGTCTGGAGCTATGGACGCACTTGCGGGACCAGACGGAAGCCGTGCACATCTTCTTGCACACATTGAGACGCTCCTTACCTTCCACCGAGAAGCAACCGCAGCTCCCGCTCAAGACTCCCTCTTTAGTTTTGCCGCACCCACTCTCAATCTTCCCTCCGCTATTGGCGACACGTCCCTAACGGACAAGCTCCTCTGGGAAAAGGAGCTCCTTGGTATTTACGTATCAGGCCATCCGCTTGATGCGCACACCGACAAGACTGCAAAAGCCGGTGTTACCATCGCTGAGATTAAGAGCGATCCGAAGGTTGGCCAGATTGTTATCGTCCCGGTTCTTGTAGACGAAGTACGTACTCTTCTTACAAAGAAGGGCGAGAAGATGGCCTTCATCAAAGTCTCTGACAAGACCGACAGCATCGAGGGGGTACTCTTCCCGAAGACCTTCACGGAGAAAGCGGAGCTTATGGTGCCTGGGAATTGTCTTCTTTTGAAAGCGGCTGTGTCTGGGCGCAACGGCGAGACGTCGCTGTCCGTGGAGAATTTGAAACTGCTGTGATAGGGTGCTGTCGGAGGATTACATGGAAAAAGGAAATGTAGACCGAGAGCTTAAGAGGCTCGTAAACGAGATGCGTCGTGATCGTAGCCGTATCGATGTTCCGAAGGCACCGGTGAATCCTGAAGCAGACGCTCACACAGCACCCAAGGACCCGACAACGATTTTGTAGCGAGTGGCGACTCTAAAGGAGTCGCCACTTTCCTTTTCCTTACCACTGAAGTGCGATAGTGTACACACAGACCAGCATAAGGAGAGTGTGATGAGAGACTTCGGAGCTATCGGCTTCCCGCCAGAGCGTTTCTCCAAGGCCGCGATGAAAGGAATCGTCGTGCCCAACAAGGAGCATCTGGATGCACTGCACCCTATTTGGCAGAAACTCAGCACGGAGGAACGAGCGGTTCTCGGCGTCAGCGCGTTCGAGAGACCCAAGACCGAACAAGGGATCCGTGACTTCTGTTTGCGCATCCACAATGCGTACATGGCCCAGCGAAGCCGAGAAATGACCGCTCCTTTCGTGCGCGCCAACTGGCGCGGACGACTTCGTACAGCCTGAAGACGAACGTGGCGGCTCCCCCGGGAGCCGCCATTTTCCTTATATATGCTATTCTCGTACGCATATGGCATCCCTCGAAGAAAAACGACACACCCTCGCCCATGTACTCGCAAGCGCGGTCCTAGAACGGTATCCGCACGCAAAGCCAACTATTGGCCCCGCAGTTGAGAATGGCTTTTATTACGACTTCGATTTCTCAGGAGGCGAGGCTCCCAAGGAGGCTGATCTTGAGAAGCTCCAGGCTTCCATGGAGGAGATACTTCCCTCATGGACCAGCATGACGGGTGCTGAGGTTTCTAAGGAGGACGCACGCGACCGTTTCAGCGGAAACCCCTACAAACTCGAACTCATCGACGGCATTGTTGAGGCTGGAGAATCTATCACGCTCTACACCGCAGGCGACTTCACGGACCTCTGCCGTGGCGGACACTCAGAACAGCCTGCGCACGACATAAAGAAGGGCTCATTCATCCTTGAGCGCATCGCAGGCGCATACTGGCGCGGCGACGAGAAGAACGCGATGCTCACCCGCATCTACGGCCTTGCCTTTGATACCAAGAAGGAGCTGGAGGCGTACCAGGCGAAGCAAGAAGAGGCGAAGAAGCGCGACCATCGTGTTATCGGCGAAGCACTCGATCTGTTCCATTTTGACGAGGCTATCGGCAAAGGACTCCCTATATGGCTCCCGAAGGGAAACATCATCAAAGAGGAACTTGAGAACTGGGCAAAGGAGACAGAGCGTGAGTGGGGCTATGAGCGCATCACCACACCGATAATCACCAAGGAGGATCTGTTCTACACGTCCGGCCACCTACCTCTCTACAAGGACAGCATGTACGCGCCTATCCAAATTGAGGACGCAAACTTCTACATCAAGCCAATGAACTGCCCGTTCCATCACAAGGCGTTCGCGGCTCGTCCGAAAAGCTACCGTGACCTCCCTGTCCGCTACGCAGAGTACGGCTGGTGCCACCGGTACGAAGACTCCGGCAGTCTCTTTGGACTCATGCGCGTACGCGGCATGCAGATGAACGACGCGCACATCTACATTCAGAAGGAAGAGGCCGTTGAGGAGTTCGTGCGCGTTATCCAGCTTCACGAGTACTACTACAAGACGCTTGGCATCAAGGATTACGTTATGGAGCTCGCGCTTCGAGATCCTAACAATATGGAGAAGTACCACGGCGACGAAGAGGACTGGAAGGATGCAGAACGCATGACTATTGAGGCCATGGAGAAGTCCGGCGTGCCGTACAAGGTTGTTCATGAGGGCGCTGCGTTCTATGGACCAAAGATGGACTTCCAGATTTTCTCTACTATTGGACGCGCATTCACGGCCTCAACAAACCAGCTCGATCTCTTCATGGGCAAGCGGTTCGGTCTTGAGTACACCGATAAGGATGGGCAGAAGAAGGTTCCGGCCGTTATCCATCGCGCGCCGCTCGGCACCCACGAGCGCTTCATTGGCTTCCTTATCGAACACTTCGCAGGTGCCTTCCCAACCTGGCTCGCTCCCGTACAGGCCCGTGTTCTTCCGGTCTCAGACGCGCAAGCAGACTACGCGACAGAGGTCTTCAAGACCCTCAAGTCTGCCGGGGTGCGCGTTGAGCTTGATGATTCGAAGGAGTCGCTCGGCAAGCGCATCAGAGCCGCAAAGCAAGAGAAGCTTCCTTACATGCTTGTTATTGGCGACAAGGAGATTGAAGCGAAGGCGGTGTCTGTTGAAAGCCGCGACCGCGGACAAGAAGGTGCAGTATCTGTTGAGGAGTTCGTCTCTCGCATCACTACCGAGATTAAGGACCGCGCGTAAGAGTTTGAAACGTCGAAAGGCGCCGGAGTTCCGGCGCCTTTTTGATTACGCTGACCTACAGGAAATCAATCAATTGGATCCAGCGCGGGCCAGTCAGAATGACCGTCACGCCGAGGACAGCACTGACGAGCACATACCGCGGAACGAATACCTGGAAATGACGCAGCATCGCTAATCCCTTCCGTAATCGAGTTCAGCAAGGAACAGCCCCTTACCTATCCTCTATTCTACGCTCCCTCCATGAAGATGGTGTTTGGATGGTGTATAGCGAAACACCCCAGTTTGACCGGGGTGTTTCTGCGTATACGTGAGTGCTGATTACCCAGCCACAACGCCAAGTGCGCGCGTAAGGGCCATCTTCACACCCGTCATACCTGCTGAGTAGCTTCCGTCTACCGCTGTTGTAAGCGAAGCAACGAGGCGCTCGAGGTAGGATGGGTGGCATCCGTTGGTGAGCTCTGCAATGTCTGGGTGGCAGGTGGTGCCATCGATGCAGGCGCGGTATGCGTCGTCCAGTGCGCAAGCGGCATGCGAGACGAATGCCTCGGTGTCCTGTCCCTGGCGCGCCATAGAGCGGATCATGCCGAAGACGGTATCGCGGTCTCCGTTAAGGAGTGCGGCAATAAAGTCGCGGACGTCCTCGTTCATAGGTGCGGCTACAGGAGCTGCAGCAGGCGTTGGAACGTAGCGAGGAGCTACTGGAGCTGGAGTCGGTGCCTCTGCACGAACCGCTTCAAGTATCTCAGCGTGTGCCGGAGCCTGGTGCTTCTGCTCAATCTCGCGAGAGAGACCCTTCACGATGTCGTCGATGGTTAGACCTGCACCTGCCGCGAACGAACGGAATCCGTCGTGTGCGTTGTAGCCCTCGGGCTTTGTAGGTACGGGAGCTGGTGCATGTGCATCGTGTCCATGGTCTGCAGCGTGTGCTGACGCATGTACTACGGGAGCACTATGGTTGTCAGGTGCTGATACCTCCGTCTGTAGTGCCTCCTTCACAGAGCCGCCGAAGCGCTTTGCGCGAGCGAGAGCGAACGGAACAGCATTGAAGAGGACGAGGTATGCGAGTGCAGCACTCCATCCGATAAGCATGAGCCAGTAGAGAACGGTTCCGAAGGTACCGAGCTCAAGACCGGTGTACGGGACCTCAGAGAGGTACACGAACGAGAGAGGCTCTTCAAGCTCAGGCACGAAGGACTCAAGTCCAACACGTGCACTGCGGCGACCGCCCCCACCACCACCTCCGCCTCCACCACCACCTTCATCAACCGAGATTGAGACGCGGCAGTTCTCGTTGAACGGAGCGTTAGGAACGGTTGCGGTGTACGTAGTGTCGTCACCAGGAGTTACGGTTACCGAACCACTTGACGTTGGCGTTACCACACCGACACCGTTATCGATAGATACGGACGAAGCGTTTGAGGTTACCCACGAAAGAATAACTGACTCCCCTTCGTTGATGCTTGTGCGGTTTGCCGAAAGGCTCACGCACATAGGACCCTGCACGATAGTGGTGACCGTAACGGTTGTCTGACAGTTCACGGAACCTGTTGCACCTGTAACGGTTGCAATGTAGGTCGTGGTTTGTGTTGGGTTAACAATTATCGATCCCTCTGCGGTTGGTGTAACGATACCAAGACCGTTGTCGATAGAGATAGAGTTCGCGTTCTGAGTCTTCCATCCAATACGGACGGGGTCTCCTGCGTTAATAACGCTCGGTGTTCCGTTAAGGAATACACACTGTGCAGGAGGCGGGTTCGTTGTTACCACGACCGCAGTCTGACAGTTGTCTGAGCTGCTAGCGCCTGTAACGGTTGCAGTGTAGGTAGTGTTCTGTGTTGGATAGACCACGATAGAACCCTGATCTACCGGGGTGACCTGACCAATACCGTTATCAATAGAGATAGAGGTTGCGTTCAGTGTCTTCCACGAAAGCGTGACTGCCTGTCCAGGTGTTATCACAGAGGCACTTGCCGAAAGCGACAGACATATCGCATCGGATGTGGTTGGTGGATTTGGAGGAAGTACCGGAGGAACCACAGGTGGAACAACGGGAGGAAGTACTGGAGGTGTAGTCGGGCCTCCTGGCTCGGTGCAGCATGGAGGACCGAATGGATCGTCATCAACAACGGGAGGCTGAACAGGGGGCGGATCAACCGGTGGTGGCGTGCAGCATGGAGGACCGAATGGATCGTCGTTCGTAGAGCCGCCAGGACGAGGTCCGGTTACCGTAACACCAGGAAGTGTGACGACTGGTGGCGTGATTACCGGAACAACCGGCACAATAACTGGAGGTGGCACCACAACTGGAGGCGCCGTCACCGTAACACCAGGAAGGACGACAACCTGTGCGGAGGCCTCAGAAGGCGCAGAGTAGCCAAGCGCGAATCCAGCGATGACGCCGAGGGCAATCACTCCGACGATAGCGAAAACTCCCGTTCGTATCGGGTTATGGCGTGCGATCGATGTGATGGTCTGGGTCATGGGTTTGGTAATTAAGGTATTCTTTACTTTAGCACTATTTATTGTGAAAGTCAATAGTCGGGTTGCCGGGGTGCGGCGTATAAAAAAGGGGAGGTACTCGCGGAGCTGGGGGGTTTGAATCCCCTGCTCCGCGGTCCTTGAGATGATTTACCGACGGCTGAACCTGAAGTACAGACGCCGATCGCTCCAGTTGGCCGGAATGGACGCCTCGGTGCGGAACACCGTGGCGATATTCTGGTCCCACTGGCTGTAGAAGGTATAGTCGTCGAACCGCGTGTAGACGCTGTCCGACATCCTGCCGTTTCGAAGTTCGAGACAGTCGAAGAGCGCGATGCCCGCCGACGAATCGAGAGCTTGGCGCGGCATGCGAACCTGAATCACACCATCTCCTTCAACCGGCACCTTCATGGCGAAGGTCATGTCGGCGTTGCCGACTTTTTCCACCATCACGGCCCGGAACTCCGGACCGTAGTAGCAGTCCGTGTCGCAGTCGGTGATCTGACGCCACTCGGTTTCACCCTGGTAGCGCCAGCCAGTGCACTGGTGGGACCGGTCGACCCGGACACCCCCGATGTGCACATAGCCGTCAGTTGCTGCCCGAACCACGCGGTTACTCACCACACAGTCGGGTTCCGCCGGAGGCGGAGGAGCGGGCGGTGCCGGCGGCGGGGGCGAACCCTCGACGATCTGCAGCGACCAGTTCCAGCAGACGAGCGGCAGAAACAACGTGTAGATCTTGCCGGTTGCCTCGTCCTTGAAGGACCAGGCACGCATCTGCACGCCAGCGACTACGCCACGTTGGACGTAGCTCTCGCCGATGACGACGTTCAGACTCGGGCCGCTTCCGCTTTCCGAGTACACGAACCTGGTACCGGCGTTCAGAACGAGCAACCGCTCGCCCTGCATGCCGTTCGGGTGTGCCCTGACCGTTGCCAGCGCTTGATCAGCGACGGCACGGGGCATGCACCCCATGGCAACCATACGATCGAGCGCTTGGGGAAGCTTGCGCATCCCCTCCGCTTCGGTCTCGGCGAACTTGTCGGCGCCGAAGTTGAGCCACGGGGTTTCAGGCCCCGTGCAGTTCGTGGTTGCCGGAGCATCCACGGACGTATTGGCGAAGGCAGGTGCCGCCACTCCAGCGAGGAGCAGCGCGGCGATGCCAGCGATGTGTTTCATCTCTATTCTCCCCTTTGGAAGGAACGTATTCCCATCCGCGGTATGCGGCGGCACTCGTGCATTTGCAACGAGCTATCCAATAACGAAGGTTAGTTCGCGAGCGGGTAGCTCTCTACAAGGTCGGCAACCACAATGAAGCGGTCAGTCTTCTTTCCGAATGAGTCACAGGTAGCAAGGGTAAGCGTGTGTCCCTTGGTGTTAAGGGGGATAGCCGCAGACTCAGCGTCTGCCTCTGCCACCTGCTTCACTACATATACATAGGTCATGGTCTCGCCATGCACCAGGATCCGATCGCCCTTCTTGAGGTTCTGAATCTCGTTGAAGGCCTTGAACGCCTCGTTGTTAACGATAGGTAGGTAGCTTGAGTGTCCGAAGAGAATCACATTCCCTTCCTCTCCGAGCTTTGCCGACGTTGGATAGCGAACGGTGCCCGTTAGGAGGGCCTCGTCGAGTACCGCGACATTCGTGCTCTCAGGATTCTTAATAGACACGTCGATACCTACCGCCGGTACCTCAATGCGGACCGGAAGCTCAGGGGTCGCCATTGCTACCGACGCCGAAAGAGCACGTGACGGCACCTCTACGTCTGCCACCACCTTTGCGGGTGGCTCCGGTACGATATCGAGCGTTGCCAGTGTCGCGAACGACACAAAGAACACAGCGAGGAACGTCGCAAGGAAGCTCCACTTCTGTGCATAGGCACGCCCAAAGGCGCGGATAAGCTGTACGGTTTTGTTTACTGCTGCCATAGAGGTACCTACATATGATTACACTAGACGAGGCTTTTGTCAAGGCCCTCTATAGCGTTCCCTTCTCCTCTCCGCGTACAGTACCTCCATGTACATGAAGGAATTCTGAAGCATCTAGGCCGTGCGAGAGGAAGGTAGTTGACAAAGAATATTCAGTGTGGTAAACAACATGCATATGGAAACGACCACAATCAAGACAACCACCGGCCGGACTCGCCATGCGGCGATTAACGGTCTCGCTATCGTAGGCTTCATCGTCCTTGTAATCCTAGGCATGGCGCTTGCGGTATACGCAGCACGCTTCGTACCTGAGACTATCTCTCGTGTGGGCTCTGCAGCCGTGTACCTCTCATCCCAGGTGTTCTCTCCAGACGGAGAGGCTGACCTCGAGGTAGTACCGGGAACAGAGACCGTACCGTTTGGTGACGACGTGGTTGTGGTTGCAACGTCTACTCCAACAACAACTCCTGCAACAACCCCTACCCCAACAACTCCGGGCACTACCGTTACTACCGTGGTACAGGTAGGCACCACTCCGGCTACCTACAGCGGTCTTCCTGATCTCGTTCTTGAGAACGTGCAGACTGGCTACCTAACCGGTACGAACGTAAGCACCTTCCGTGCCTCAAACAATGTGCCAGACGGCGAGCGTGGTGCCGTTAAGTTCACTATCGCTAACCGCGGTACCAACATCGCTGGAGACTTTGAGTTCCAGTTCCGCATCAACACGAGCCCGTCTATCAACAAGGACTACAAGGTTACGCGTGAACTTCGTCCTGGAGAGCGCATTGAGTACACCCTCTGGTTCGATCGTGTACGCAGCAACGATGACCGTACCATCTCCCTTGAGATTGATACTGACAACGATGTTCGCGAGTCAAACGAAAACAACAACGACAAGACGGTGCGCATCGATATCGAGAACTAATCGCTTCCACTCCTACGAAGAACGCCCCGGCTAGTGCCGGGGCGTTCTTCTTTGTGTGATTCCTAGACGTCGAGGTTCGCGAGCTTTGCGTTTGATTGGATGAAGGCTTTGCGGCTTGGCACATCAGTACCCATGAGGATATCGAAGATACGGTCTGCAGCTTCTCCATCCTCAACCGTTACCCGCTTCAGAATACGGTTAGCCGGGTCCATGGTTGTCTCCCACAGCTCAGACGGGTTCATCTCTCCAAGACCCTTGTAGCGCTGGATGGAAACCTTCTGTCCCTTCTTTGACGTAACCTCTTCTTCAGGTGAGCCGTCGGTCTCTTCGTCTGTTCCCTGCTCCTCTTCTGCTTCTTCAACAGCTTGGTTGGCATCGTCTCCAAGGAAGCGGAACTTCTCTTCGTCCGAGTATGCGTACATAATCTCCTTTCCGCGCTTGATCTTGTACAAGGGTGGCTGCGCGATGTAGATAAACCCACCGTCGATAATAGGACGGAAGTGGCGATAGAGGAGCGTCAGGAGAAGCGTGCGAATATGTGCACCGTCCACGTCGGCGTCGGTTGCGATGATGATCTTGTGGTAGCGGAGCTTTGAAAGATCGAAGATATCGCCAATAGCCGTACCCATTGCAACCACGAGGTTACGGATCTGCTCGGACGCAAGCATCTTATCAAGACGTGCGCGCTCAATGTTGAGGATCTTTCCACGAAGCGGAAGGATGGCCTGGGTGCGGCGATCACGACCCATCTTGGACGAACCACCCGCGGAGTCTCCCTCCACAATGAAGAGCTCAGAATCTTCGGGACTCTTGCTCTGACAGTCTGCAAGCTTTCCTGGAAGCGTCATGCCCTCAAGCGCTCCCTTACGCATCACGGAGTCCTTTGCGGCTTTCGCGGCCTTGCGGGCCTTGAGTGCAAGAAGCACTTTGTTTGCGATTGCCTTGCCGTCGTCTGGGTTCTCCTCGAAGAAGGTTGCGAGCGCCTGGCCGAACACGGTTGCTACCGCACCCTGTGCCTCAACCGAACCGAGCTTGCCCTTGGTCTGTCCCTCGAACTGAATCTCAGGCATCTTGATAGAGACCACGGCCGTCATACCCTCGAGCACGTCGTCTCCGGTGAAGTTCTCTTCGTTCTCCTTAAGAACGCCAGCTGCACGTGCGTAGGTGTTCAGGGTACGGGTTAGGGCAGTCTTGAAGCCTGTTACGTGTGTTCCCTGCTCTGGGTTGTAGATGTTGTTGGCAAACGCCATGAGACGTGGCGACAGATCGTCTACATACTGGAACGCCACCTCAACCGCCACATCGTTGTCGCTTGAGTCTACGTAGAAAACATTCTTGTGCACTGCAGTCTGGTGCTTGTTATAGAAACTGATGAGGGAACGAAGACCTCCCTCGAAGTAGAAGGACATGCTCGGGCAGTCCACACCACTCGTGCGGAGGTAGGTAGCGCCTTCGCTATCAACGGTTGGCTCGTCACGTGCATCAAGCACCGTAATACGGGTTCCCTTTACGAGGTATGCCTGCTGGCGCAAATGCGCAACAATCTTCTCCCAGTTCCAGTTGATGCCGTCCTTGAAGATGGTTACGTCTGGCTTGAAGATAACGATAGTACCGTTATGCGTGGTCTTGCCTATCTGCTTAACCTTCGCCTTAGCTTTTCCGATCTCATACTCCTGCATGTGGACCGCGCCGTCCTTGTGCACGATTACTTTGGTGTGTTCTGAGAGTGCGTTCACCACCGACGCACCCACACCATGGAGACCTCCAGACACTTTGTATCCTGAGTCCTCGCCACCGAACTTTCCTCCGGCATGGAGGGTGGTCATGATGGTCTCAAGGGCTGAGACTTTGGTCTTTGGATGGATGCCAACCGGAATACCGCGACCGTTATCAATCACACGCACATACCCGCCTGGAAGAAGCGCTACTTCAATATCGTTCGCGAACCCGCCCATGGCCTCGTCACGTGAGTTGTCGAAGATCTCCCAGATGAGGTGGTGCAAACCATCGGGACCGGTAGTACCGATGTACATGCCCGGGCGCTTACGCACCGGCTCAAGACCCTCAAGCACTGAGATAGACGACGCGTCGTACTCTTTCGCTTTGGATGCACTTTTAGCGGCCGCAGGTGCGGCCGTTTTCTTTGGTTTCTGGTCTTCGTCCTTCGCCATATGTTCCCCTAAGTATACCACGGAGCACCTGTAGAATCATGCTGTGTTCCCGGTACTTTAGGGCGTACCTAGAGGGTCTACGGCCCGGATAAGGAAAAAGCCCGCGGAACACGTCCGCGGACTTCTGTGGCCTTGATGGCTGTTACTGGATAGGCGCTTCGGGGCTGTGCTTGGCCCTCGACTTCGGCCGGTCGAGTTCAGCGATGCGCTGCTTCCGAGCAGCGATTCCTGCCCTCTTTCCCGCAGACAGACCTCGCCCCCCTTTGGCTTTTCTGGACTTCTCCTTGTTGAGGCCGTTTCCATTTCCCCGAGAAGACTTACCCGACATGCTTCTACCCTCAATGAATAGCTCGATACGCCAATCGTATCGAGTGCGGTACACGCTAGCGCGCAAGCCTACGTATGTAAAGGTGTGGTATGCGACTAACGCACTTCCCATCCCTCGTGCGCGTTCAGCTTCTTTGTTATGGCCTCCATAGCGGGATCAAGGTCGGTGTCGGCAAGAGTACGCTCCTTAGACTCAAACACGAGGCGGAATGCATACGAGATACGGCCTTCCTTTTCAAAGCGATCAAAGAGGTCGATGCGCGCAAGATAGTCTCCCGCTTCGGAGATAATGGCGTTAATAACCTCGCTCTCCGCGGTGCCGCCTGGCGTCCATACGGCAATATCTCGGAGCGCGAACGGATACGACGTATACGGACGGAACATGCCCTGCACAACCGTTATAGGCGCGTAGTCTTCGCCAATCTTCTCAAGGTTAACCTTGTCGAGATTAATCTCTGCCATCTGACCTTCAATGCTTAGATGCGTATGAGCAGGTGTCCCGAGCAGCTCCTGTTCTAGTGTTGCTATGTTCTGCTTCAGCACCTCAGCAGAGTCGGCTGGCTTTCCGTTCGTCGCTACAACACCCATAGAGAGCACGAGTGCTTCGCCTCCCTTCTGGAATACGGTACCAACCTCAAACAGTTTTATGAATGGCTCTGGTCCAAGTACGCGAGGAGCGACATGTGCGGCACGCGTAAGGGCGTCCTTCAGGTTTGCGAGAAGAGACGCACGCAAATACGGACGGTCTTCCTGAAGTGGGTTCGCAAGTTCTATCTCTCCTTCTTCTGCAAAGGAGGGCGTGGAGATCTCTGTAAAGCCACGCTCAACGAGGAAGTCGCGCACCGCTTCAATACCGCGGTACTTCGCCTGGTCCGGCACACCTTGCAGAACCGGTAGTGCTTCTCCACTAATAGTGTCGTACCCGAGAATGCGTCCCACCTCTTCAACGAGGTCTTGGGGAATAACAAGGTCGCGACGCTCGAAAGGAGCACGCACTACGAACGAGTCCTCTACTTCGGTGTATGAAAAGCCCAGACGATTAAACGCACCGCGAACCTCTTCCAGAGAGAAGCTCGGACCGAGTATGCCGTTGATGCGCTGAAGCGACACAGAGACGGTCTGTGCCTCAGGCGGATTCGGGAACACATCAACCACGTCAACGAGTGTTCCTCCCGCAACCTTCTGTATGAGGGCAATAACGTCACGCATGCCGTAGCTTACGAGTGCGGGAGAGGGCTTGTTCTGGAAACGACTTGAGGCGTCTGTGAAGAGCTTCAGGGCTTGGGCCGTCTTGCGAACACGCGCCCCATCAAAGTTTGCAGCCTCAATAACGAGGTCCGTAGTTTCAGTTGTAACACCTGCATGGTTCCCGCCCTTAACACCCGCAAGACCCAAAGGAAGTCCCTCGTTGTTGCCGTCAGTTATAAGGAGCGTACCTTCTGGAAGTTTGTAGGTTTCTCCCGTAAGGGTGGTTATGGACTCGCCTTCAGTCGCAGCACGAACGGCAATTGCGTATCGGCCTTCACGCGCTACAAGCTTCGCCGCATCAAAGGCATGCAGTGGCTGCCCCACATCAAGCATGACGTAGTTCGTTGCGTCCACCACATTGTTAATAGAGCGCTGGCCAACCGCCTCAAGTGCTTCTTTGAGCCAGTCTGGAGACGGACCAACGGTTACTCCTGTAAGGACAGCACCCGTGTACCGCATGCACATGCCCTCTTCGTCGAGCGTCACAGAAAGACTAGATCCCTCTGGATACTCCGGGAGGTCTTCCTTCAACGGATCGCGTAGAAGGGGCACGTTAAGCACTGCAGACACTTCCTTTGCAACACCCCGGTGGCTCAGCATGTAGGCTGCACGGTCTGGAAGTACGTTCACATCCAAAAGGTCGCCTTCTGCTTCTTCAATCTCAGCGGTGTGGAAGGTGAGCGAGTCCGCAAGAGCCTCCACCGAAGGAAGTGGAGCGTCGAAGTAGGACTGGAGCCATTTCAGAGAAACTTTCATAGTCTATTGATGTGTCTGATCGAATCCGTACACAAACCGAATGTCTCCGCCATGGAAGCCACGAATATCATTCACTCCGTGCTTCACCATAATGAGGCGCTCTATGCCGCCGCCGAACGCAAAGCCCTGATACACCTCAGGATCAAGACCCGCATTCTTAAGTACTGACGGGTGCACCATGCCCGCTCCCATAACTTCAAGCCAGCGTCCTTCTTTGCCGGCTGGCTCAAACCACACGTCAACTTCAACCGAAGGCTCGGTGAAGGGGAAGAAGCTCGGACGGAATCGCACCTTCGCGTCCTCCGCGAGGTAGTCCTTGAAGAACTGCTCGAGGGTTCCCTTCAAGTGCGCGAGTGTTATCCCTTCGCCAACAACGAGTCCTTCGTTCTGGTAGAACTGTGCCTCATGGGTCGCGTCTGTTGCTTCGTTGCGAAATACTTTTCCCGGAACAATAACGCGGTACGGAGGCGGTGTGCCGAGTGCGAGTTGCTCTTCGATGTAGCGCACCTGCACCGGACTTGTTTGGGTACGGGGTACGCGTGCAGGATCTTCCTTCGTCCAGAAGGTGTCCTGCATATCGCGTGCAGGGTGATCTGCAGGGATGTTGAGTACGTTGAAGTTGTAGTGTTCGTCCTCAAGCTCAGGACCATACGCAATAGCAAAGCCCATGCGCCCGAACGAGTTCGCAATGGAGCGTATTGACGCTGAGATAGGATGCAGACGGCCGTACGCCATATAGGAGAGAGTATACACGGGGCAACCTAGAAAAAACAGGCGTATTTGCTATGCTTACGAGAACACCGGCCCTATATATGTCACTTGAGATACTCGCGTATCCGTTCTTATTTCTCGGTCTCTATTTCGAGGTGTTCATGTTGCTCACCTTCCTCTCAGCCCCGGCCAAAGAGCGACGCATGCGGTCTGCTGCACTTCATACTCCCAAGGTTGCCATTATCGTTCCCTGCTGGAACGAGCAGGACACTATAGGAGGGACCGTAGCGTCTCTTCTAGCCCTCGACTATCCTGCGGACAAGCTCCAGATTGTGCTCGTGAACGACGGCTCTACCGACAACACCAAGGCGGTTATGGATTCCTATATCGGGAACCCGCAAATTACGGTGGTGCACCAAGAGAACGGCGGCAAGCACACCGCTATTAACCACGGCATCGAGATTGCGGAAGACGCGGAGTTTGTTGGCTGTCTTGATGCAGATTCTTTTGTGGCAGCCGACGCACTGCGCGAGATGATCCCGTGCTTTGACAAGCCAGAAGTTGCAGCAGCAACTCCCGCCATGTCTGTGTTCCAGCCAAAGAACATGCTCGAGAAGATGCAGAACGCTGAGTACATCATCGGTATCGCTGCGCGCCATGCGCTCTCGGCCGTAAACGGTATTTACGTGACGCCTGGACCCTTCTCGTTCTACCGCCGTTCTATTATCGAGTCTTTAGGCGGCTTCAAGCATGCACACCAGGCAGAGGATATGGAGATGGCGCTGCGCATTCAGCGGGCAGGCTACGAGATTGAGAACGCACCTCGTGCACGCGTGTATACGAAGGTGCCGCGCTCAGTTCCGAAGCTCATAAAGCAGCGTACCCGCTGGACGAGCGGATTCCTCCGGAACGTTATGACCGACTATCGCGATCTCGTAGGAAACCCAAAGTACGGCATCCTTGGTCTTATGGTGCTTCCACTCGGGTTTGTGGCAATTGTGGGAGGTGCGTTTCTCTTCATTGTTGCAATGTCCTCGCTCGTACTGAACCTCGTTCGCACCTACACCTTAACGGACGGCATTCCCCTTTCGTACACCCTTCTCCCGCGCTTCTCTCTTGAGTGGTTCTACCTGCCGGCAACCTTTCTCCTCCTTACGAGTCTTGTGGTGGGTATCCTGTCTGTATCCTTGGTACTTATCGGCCGCCATGTCTCAAACACACCGGCATCGATTGTTATCGGTATCATCGGCTACACGTTTATCTACGCCTTCATCGCACCCTTCTGGCTCATGCGCTCCATGTATGATGTACTAACTGGGAAGCGCCGAGCGTGGCGCTAATCCCTCATTATTCTTAGATACGTACCCTATGTCGCTCGCTACCCGCAATGCCCTCCTCGCGCTCGCTATAACCGTTGCCATTATCGGCACCATCATAGCCGCCATAAACCAACTCGATCGCCAGCGCATCGCGGAGCTTGATGCTATTCAGGCACAGCTTGCAACCGACACCCTTTCCATAGAGACCCAGTTCGCACTCCTTGAGAACGCTCCCTGTGCAGACCTTACGGTTGGTACTGACCTCACGAACGAGGTGTCTTCTCTTGGAGACCGTCTGAACGTTGCAGAGTCTCGTCTTGGGAACGACAACCCTGAGGTGCTGCGCCTTAAGAAGCAGTACACCCTTCTGCAGATTCGTGACTACATCCTCGCACAGCGCATCGCTGACACCTGTGACGTAGAGCCGGTTACCGCACTCTACTTCTACTCTAACGAAGCGGGTGCGTGCGACAGCTGCGACCGCGCAAGCTACGCCCTTTCCTACCTCCGCCAGACCTACCCACAGCTTCGCGTGTACACCTTCGACTACAACCTTGATCTTGGAGCACTCAAGACCCTTATTGCGGTTGAGAAGGTTGAAGAGCGCTTCCCGGCCTTCGTTATTGAAGGCGAGCGCTCCTACGGCTTCACGGACGTAGAGTCCTTCCAGGAACTGTTCCCTGAGGACCTGTTTGCAACAACAAGCACAAGCAGCACGCCCGTTCGCTAGTGCTCCCTACAGAAAAGACCCACGGCATATGCTGTGGGTCTTTTCTTTTACACGGAGCCGGGAGCCGGGCTTGAACCGGCGACCTACTGTTTACAAAACAGTTGCTCTACCAACTGAGCTATCCCGGCGGGGATCTTCGGTCTCCAGAGTATACGGGCACGAGGGGGCGATTCGCAAGTCCTAGGACTTTGGAGTCTTCAAGGTCTTCCGGGACACCCTCCGAGCACTCCTCAGGGCCGTACGCACCTTCCGCATACCAACCTGAAATGCACCCTCCTCTTCTGTGTTCTCAAGGGGCGCAAAACCTCTACGCTCTCTGAGGGTCTTAACGGCCTTCGTAAGGACACGCTCAACGGTGCGGACAATCTGGAGCACCACATGCGCGGTATCGTGTAGTACACGCTCAAATACCGTGCCCAGGAGGTGTTTGGTGAAGGCACCCCAGTCTACGTGAGTAACAATGAAGGACACCCGGGCAATACGCGCATCAAGCGCATTGCGCAGAGCGCCGGCAACCCGTAGCCCCCTTTTTCGCTCAAAAGACACGAGCATGAGGAATCCTCCAAAGAGGACGAGTGCGATACCGATGAGAATGATATACAGCATGGGATACGGTAGAAGGCCGAAGTCTACTTCGGCCTTCGGTACTAGCGAGCGGAGAAGCGCGCGAACTTCGAGATCTCTACGCGCTCGCCAAACTTCTGCGACGCTTCGTTTAGAAGGTCCTGGATAGTCTTCGAGTCGTCACGAATGTAGGACTGCTCGAGAAGTACCTGGTCCTTGAAGTAGGATGCCATCTTGCCCTCAAGAATCTTCTCCTGCATCTCAGCGGGCTTGTCCTTAACCTCCTCCTTGAACACCGACATAGCGGCAGTCTTTGCCTCCTCTGAAATCTCGCTACTTGAGAGCACGGACGGGTTAGAGGCAGCGATGTGCATAGCAAGAGCACGAGCGAGCTCTCCAAACTCTTCGTTCTTTGATACGAAATCAGTCTCAGACGACAGAAGCACCATAGCGCCAACCGCGCCGTCATGGACATAGCTTCCAATAGCACCAGCCGCGAGTTCGCGGTCTGCCTTCTTGTCTGCAGCGGCACCTGAACGCTTCTTGAGGATAACCTCAGCCTTGTCCATGTCGCCCTCAGCCTCTTCAAGTGCCTTCTGGCACTGCATGATTGAAACGCCAGTCTTGTCGCGGAGAATCTTAACGGTGTCGAGAGATATTGCCATGTGTATGAAGTTATATACGTACCAATCTAGAAGCGGGTGCGCTGCCTAGAATCTGTAAAAGCACTTAGCCCTTGAGACCAGCCTCGTATGCGCTTGCGAGCTCATCGAGTACGAGCGCAAGCACGCTACGTGATGCGTCGTTCACGACGATTGGGTATGCCGCGTCCTTAAGGTCGCAGTCCGAGCTCATGATACCGATAACCGGGATACCGAGTGCCTTTGCCTCGCGAGATGCGTGTGCTTCGTGCTTGGTATCAACGATGATCATCACGTCAGGGCGGCGTGTAAGCGCAGTTGCGCCTGAAAGGCGGAGCGTAAGCTTGTCGATCTCGCGATCAATCTTCACGCGCTCAAGCTTGGTGTAGAGCTTAGCGAGCTCGCCTGTTTCGCGCTTAGCGGAAAGGTCCGCAAGACGGTCAATGCGCTTCTTGATCTCGGTGAAGTTCGAGAGTGTTCCTCCGAGCCAGCGGCCAGCAACAAACGGAACACCGAGGCGGTTTCCGATAGCCTTAACCGAGTCCTGTGCCTCGCGCTTCCCTCCAACCACAAGTACTACCTTGCCGTCGCGAGCAAGCGTCGCCATAACGCTCTTCGCCTTAGCAAGCTGCTCGTTAGTCTTCTCAAGATCGAAGATCTCAAGGTTTGATTTAGCACCTAGTACAAACCCACGCATAGTTGGGTGGCGGCGGCTCTTTACCTGTGCGAAATGAGCGCCAGCGCCAAAAAGACGCTCGACGCCTGGGCCGCTCTGTTCTGCGGTCTGGGTTGCTTCAGTCATGATTTTCCTAGGATATCACAGGCCGTTCAGGCTTTCAATCCTCCTCGCCCGCGGGGCCCACTCCCCCAGCTTCACTAGCTGCCTGGAGCGCCTCAATTATGGGATCTATGGCACCCAGCATAATCTTGGGCAGGTTGTGCCAACTCTCCTTTAAACGGTGGTCCGTAACCCTATCCTGAAGGAAATTGTAGGTACGAATCTTCTCAGAACGGTCTCCAGTACCAATTTGCCCCGCACGAAGGTCTGCATGCTTCTTTGCCTCCTCTTCGTCATGAAGAGCTTCGAGCTTCGCCGAGAGAATCTCGAGTGCCTTTATGCGGTTATTCAACTGGGAGCGCTCACTGGTTGAGCGCACATCAATACCGGTTGGGCGGTGTATGAGGCGCACCGCACTCTCCACCTTGTTCACGTTCTGACCTCCTGCTCCCCCACTCCGAGAGAACTCCATATCGATGTCCGCCATATCAACCTCGAACTTTGGCTTGGCACGGATAGGAAGCGCCGCTACAGAAGCTGTTGAGGTGTGGATGCGTCCGGACTTCTCTGTTATAGGAACCCTCTGTACACGATGCACGCCGGTCTCATACCGAAGCGCGTCATAGGCCGCAACGCCATCAATCTCAAGCGTGAGCTCGTCAATAACGCGGAGTCTCCAGTGCTTCCCCTCTGCGTACTTCTGATACATATCGCGAAGCTCCTGAGCGAAGAGTGTCGCCTCGTCCCCCCCGGCACCCGCACGGAACTCAAGCACAATGGCTTTCGGACGAACCGCCTCCTCCCTGTCCTTGTCTATAATCCGCTCGATCTCCTCCAAAATCTCCTTCTGACGTGCATCGATACGGTCCTCGTCCTCTGCAAGCATCTCAAGCAACACGGCGTCGTTGCCGGCGGCTTCCGTAGCGTCAATGCGCTCCTTCGCGAGGCGCTCGTATTCCTCCGCCAAATAGGCGGTCTGGTGGTTCTGTTTAAATTCTGAGGAATATTCCATAGTGAGATGATACCGCAAGAGCGCCCCGCCTTTTGGCGGAGCGCTCGTATACGATCGTTACTTGCCTGCTTTTGCGACTGCCTGGCGCTGCTTGAAGCGCTCAACGCGTCCCGTCTTATCAAGAGAGCGGTCCTCACCGGTGTAGAACGGGTGAGAGGCGCTTGAGATCTCGATAACGTACTTTGGGTACTCCTTGCCTTCGAAGGTTCCTGTCTCCGACGTACGGATAGTTGAACCAACCAAGAACTGGGCGCCAGAGGACATATCCTCAAAGAGGACCTGACGGTAATCTGCTGGGTGGATGTCTTTCTTCATTGCTTCGAAACTATACCAGAGCACCGTAAAGCGAGCAACCGCCCCCCAGGGAGCGGTTCTCGTACCTACCCTGAACCTAGAAAAGACTAGAACTCAATGATGCCCGGAATAACGTTTACGGTTACGGACTGACTCTGCCCTCCACACGTAAGCGTAAAGGTGCGCTGAGTGTTAATAGTCTCTGTTGCACTACTTCCAGCGCTACACACAGGAGCTGCAGAGACTGCTGAGCTCCATGGCGTGGTAAGGCCCGTTACCGTACAGCTCGCGCCCTCTCCGTTTACTCCAGAGGCACTCCACGTAACTACCGAGGACTGCCCTGCACGAACACGGTTTGGTGTTGCCGTTATGGTGAGTGTTGGGGAACCGGCAGTACACCAGCTTGCACCAACGGTAACCAGAGGACACTGTGCGGGCGTCGCAGCATTGGTTGCCGTTACCTGCATACCGTAACTTCCAGTACCTGTGAAGGTGCGCGTTACCGTGCTTCCTGAACCAAAGCCGGTTGCACCATCTGAACCGAGCCAGCTATAGGGTGATGTGGCACCCGCGACAGGACTTGCCGTATAGGTCACACTTCCCCCAACAAGCGCAGATTGGGTATTAACCGAGCACGAGACACTTGAATTAACAGGCGTTTCACTCACTGACACATCAGTCCACGGACCGCAATTATTGCCTTCGTTTGATTCGGCAACTGTATTGGCCCAATCTGCACACAAGCGGACACTATACGTACCTGACGTTAGGAACGTGTAACTAAAGCTTGCAGGCGTCGCTCCACTTGGCGAAATCGTTGGGATTGATACCGATGCGTTTGTTGACTGCTTTGCTACCGGTGCCGTGAGCTGGAAGTATCCTGTACTCGCGCCAGCAGCTACAGCCCCCACATTAGTAATGGTTGCAGAGAGAGTTCGTGTCTGTCCCAAGGAAGCCGTATTAGGTGTTATGGCACCCGCCGTAAGATCTGGTGCAGGAGTACCAACTGTAAGATGCTGCCAGCCACTACAGTTGTTCCCATAGTTACTCTCCGTATGCACATTCACCCAGCTCGTGTTGTTGTTTGCACACACACGATAGAACTGTTGACCCTGAGTAGACGGCGTATACGAAGCTGATACTTGCTGCCAAGCCTCAGGTGCTAATGAATCTGCCGCAGTCGCTGCTATTGTCTGATTAATTGTTGCGCAGTTGGTGTCACACACCTGAATAAGATTCGGGAAGTATTCCGCAGCACCAACTCCCTCATTCGCCACACCGCCATAAAGTGTCACAGGCTGATTTGCATTCGTTGTTGCAGCACCTCCAACCTGACCGATAAGATCTGGTACCTGGTTAACCGTGACCGTAACGGCACTACTTACCGTGCCTGAGCCAGAGGAGCCTGACGGCGAGCAGGTGTAAAGACTTGTCTCGATATTACATGTGGACTGGTTTGCGTAATTTATCTTGCAGCTATCATTTGCTGCAGGGTTGCACTGCTGACCTTGAGGACCCTGTGCAGAGCCCGGGCAATCAGGAACGTTATTGTATACGCTCGAGTTCTGTGTAAGTGGGCAACTTAGGTCTGAAATGTCGCTCGACTGGTACTGCCATACCGATCCCGACGGTGGCTCGCCAGTAGCGCACGTAAGTACGTACGTTGTTGTTACTGTGGGGGAAACCGTCCTTGATCCGTTCGTGTTTGCACCAACACTTCCAATGCCCTGATTGATGGAGCACGAGGTCACATTTGATGATCCCCACGAAAGTTCTGCCGAGGATCCAGCGACGAGTGAGTCTGGATTAATAAGAATGAATGCAGTTGGACCACTTACTTCACCACCACCGCCGCCTCCCACATCTCCTCCTCCTCCTCCGCCCGAGTCGCACTGATCCTGTTGTATATATCCAAAGCCGCTAAGGCAACCGTTTGTGGCATGTGAAAAATTACCATCACCCTGGCTACCTCTATCGCTTGTACAGACGAGTGTAATCCCGCCACACTGCGCGTACGTCGTTTCAGGAACAACAACCATGGCCCCTGCCGCAACGATAAAAGAAGCTGCAAGTAGAAGAAGCGGTACGACTGATCGCAAGGTGGAGTGAGTGAGCATAGATACTAGGTAACGTTATTCTTGATAGTACTAAGTATGCCTCGGTTTATCGAAGCATCCTACGCCTTATGCACAGGCTAGTTTGCGTTCAAGAAATCAATGTCTTTCTGGAACGCTGCTGCCTTCGACATAACACTGTTGGCGTATCCCTGGCCAGACGTCGCCCAGTTCCCTCCTGCGTAGTATTTGGCTGCTGAGGTGTGCTCAGCAATATAGGATCCTCCTGCAGCTCCCCCGTCTGACAGATAGAGACCGGTTGCGGTTATGGCATGAAGCGCATTCCATGGATCAGCTGCCCCCACACCAAGCGCAGACTTAATACGTGCCTCGTACATCTCCCAGGTACTTGGGATGAACTGCGTTGGTCCCATAGCACCTCCATACCCTCCAGGGAGAGGACAGGAGATTGGTGTTGCGCGCCAATCACGTCCTGCTGCCTTCATAAGACGCTCAAACGGCACGGTGTCGCGCGGGACTTTCATGGTGCCCGGGAACGGGGTACCCGTGTTCTTTCCCTTTCCGTCTCCGGTAGTGAGGTCCGTTATGAGACACTGGCCCACATTCTTTCCAAGGTCTGATTCCTGCGAAAGGATCGCAAGAATAAGTGCGGGACGTACGCCAGTTACTCTCGAGGCAGATTGTGCATACTTCACGGCGTCTCCGAACTGAATACCGCTCGTGTCGCGAAGCGGGAATAGCTTTGCGCGAATCTGTGCCGCCGTCTGTTCCTGGGAGCTCTTGAGTTGGCGGTACTGGCTCTCCTGTCCCTTGGTCTCGTTAAGGAGTTTTCTCTTTTCTGCTTCCTTTGCCTGCACCTTCTGTTGGTCCAGGATGAGTGCAGAACGCAATATCTGCTGGTCTGTACGCTGGTCTTCAAGACCCATCTTCTCCCTCTCAGTCTCAATGCGGGTATCACGCAGTTCTTCAAAGGAAACACGCATCGCCTGCTTCACGGATGCAAACGCATCAAGGTCTCCAAATACGTCAGAGAGGTCGCCGTTTGAAAGGACCGCTTCAACTAGAGACGTGTCATCTATAGCGTCAGTACGGCGCAGAATCTGCGCAAGAGACTCCTGCTCACGTATCATCTTCTCTGAGAGCGTACCGATAGTTCTGCTGTGTATGGTTATGCCGGCAGAAAGCGCCTGGATCTCTGTTTCGGTAGTGCGCACCTGGAGCTTTGCTTTCTTAATCTCGCCATCAAGAATAGCAATGTCGCGCTGAAGGGACGCGCCTTCAGCTGAAAGAGAATCAATGGTTGCTTGTGTGCGCTGCATCTCGCGCTCGAGATTCGCGAGCTGTCGCTCAAGCGCCGCACGCTCCTCGCCAGAAAGCTCCTGCGCAACAAGAACGCCAGGAAGGACGAGAACGGAAAGAAAGAGAGCAGCAACAATGAACGAGCGCTTCATAGAGGACTAGTATACCAGATGACGTACGACAAACGCCTGCACGTACGTGCAGGCGTTTGTTCAATTCGAGTGCGTTACGCTGCTTCCTCTTCTGTCTCTGCCTTGCCCTTCTTCTCAACCTGAATAGCATCCATATCAAGCGTTGCAGTCTCCTCAGGCTCTTCTTCTACAGCCTGCGCGAGCGCTACTACTTCGTCTCCAGGAGTGAGAATCTCGACACCTGCAGGGGCCTTGAGGCTGGATACGTGGATCTGGTCGCCCATCTCAGCGAGCGCGGAGATGTCCACCTCGATCTCAGAGGGGAGCTTTGAAGGGTCAGACTCGATCTCAACTTCATGAAGCACCTTAACGAGGTTTGCGCCTGCCTTCATGGCAAGAGAGTCACCAACGAATGCGAGCGGTACCGATACCGTAACCTTTGCTCCCTTCTCTACCGCATAGAAATCAGCGTGACGGGGTACGTGGGTAACCGGGTCGCGATCAAGATCATGGATAAGCACCTGGAGAGGCTTCTCGAGTCCTGTGAGGGTAATAAGCGCAGACTCACCACCACGGCGAAGGAGCGCCTCAAACTCAGCGAGGGGTACGGTTAGAGAGATTGCCTCCTGCTTTGGGCCGTATACGACCGCAGGCAATGCGCCCTCTTTGTTAAGGCTCTCAGAACTCTTGCCCACAATAGTGCGGGGGGAAACGGTTAGGCTGTGCTGCATAGTGCATGGAGTATGCCTGAAAAGGCTGTTAGGCACAAGTGCGTAGCCCTGGTGACCACTGTCCCCGGACTCTATCTACAATGCTCTACAATTAGCTATAGTACTAGGTATGAGCGTTACCTTTAATGAAGAGCCGCAGATGGCACGGACGGTGAGCTCCGCACCCACAGGCCTCTATGCGCTTGTGATGCGCTGGGGATTCGCCAAGGATGAAAAACAAGCTCTTATTGTATTACTAGTTGTGGCAGCTGGATGCCTCGTCCTTGCCGGTATTGCGTTACTCAACGGAAACAGCACCACTACCGTGTCTCCAAACGAATACACTGAACGAGCACAGTCTCAACAGACGGTCCCCCGATAATATGAAACGCGGCTTCACCCTTATTGAACTTCTCGTGGTAATCGCCATCATTGGCGTGCTTTCAAGTGTGGTACTCGCTTCTCTTGGCACTGCCCGCGCAAAGGCAAATGATGCGAAAATTCGTACCGATCTCAGACAAGTGTCTACAGCGCTGCAGCTGTACTTCGGCAAGTACGGTGCCTATCCAGCAAACCCCCAATCATGCTGTGGATCGCTCCTTCCAAACGTACTTACACCACTAGTTACTGAAGGATTTATTGCTTCGCTCCCCACCTCTCCTAATCCCTCGTATCCGTACTACTACTACGACTATGGAGGAGCCATTGGAGGTCTTGTCGTAAGTCAATTTTCCGGCACCGCTGCCTCAACCGGATATGCAGGTTCGTGTCGTCCGTGGGCACCGGGGCAGAATTGGTGCGACACATCGTCGAATACCTACTACTGCATCTGTAATCCCTATTAGATTTCAGTATCTCTTGATGCACTAGGGCGCACCAGCTCCTGGTGTTGCAGGAATAATGGGTGGAGGAGGACTTGAGAAGTTTAATCCTGATACAAGGATCATACCGGTAACAGCCACAACAACAATGAGAATGTACAGAAGGATGCGCTGCGCTCCCGCTTCATCTTTCGCCCATTTCTGCCCAATGATAAAGCCCATAAGGGGTCCCCTCTTATTAGAGGCTAGAGCGGCTGGCGCTGCTGCATACTCAGGCTCGTTAAACTGTACGTTCATATAGATACTCTTAGCTCTTGGTATTAATGCTACGTAATGGCCCCTGCAACTTTCGCAAGGCGCGCAAGGAAGACTGCACGTGCCTCTGTTACGTTCTCATCCTTTCCCTTCCATACGCTGAGCGCCTCTTCCTGAAGAGCGCGTCCGTAGCTAAAGGTTAGAGGCCACGGTGCGTTCTTTGCGCGTGCGGCTACGGTTATAGCCGCAAGGTTCTCCGTTGCCTGGTCCGGAGTCTGGCCTCCTGAAAGGAATACAATTCCTGCAACCTCTCGTGGCACGCTTTCCATAAGCGCCCCCACCGTATCCTCTGCCACTTCTTCGGGGGTGTCCTTCTTCCCAGTCTCGCTTCCAGAAAGCACCATGGAGGTCTTTATGATGATGCCGGAGATGTCAGCACACTGTTCGTTCAGTGTCTCAAAGAGAACACGCATGGTCTGTTCAAGCACCGCACGTGAGCGCAAACGCCCGTGTGCCCCATCCAAGAGAACCTCTGGCTCAAGGATAGGCACCATACCGGCCCGCTGCACCTCGCAGGCATATGAGGCAAGGCGCTTTGCATTCTCTACGAGTGCTGCAGCACTTGGAAGGGTGTCTCCTTCAATACGTAGCGCCGCCCGCCACTTTGTGAACTGGGTGCCGTGCTCTGCATGATACTCGGCAAGTCTCTCAGGAAGTCCGAGAAGTCCCTTGGTTATGGTTTCCTTAGAGCCTTCAGCAATTGGCTCAAGACCTTCATCCACCTTGATGCCAGGAATAATGCCGCGGCGCGCGAGAAGCTCGGAGAACGGAAGACCGTCTACCTCTTTGGAAGGAATACCGTCTGACGTATCTTTCTGAGAAAGCGTCTCCTTGTACAAAATCACGCCGCTCAAATATTCCTCGATGCCTGGTGTCGCAAGCAAGAGATCGCGGAACTTCCGACGCATCTCTGGACCTGTTTCAATACCGAATGCCGCAAGACGCTTCTCGTCTGCAGTGCCCTCGCTTTCGTCTGCAGCGAGGATGCCCTTACCCGGAACTACTAAGGAACGCGCAAGTGATGAGAGATCAGTCATACCTTTAGTATAGCGGATACGGTGAAGTCTTTCTCTTCGTGTATTGGGATTACGCAAACACCAAATGCGGTATACTCGCCCTATGAAGCCTATTGATTTCCTCGCCATCGGCGACATTGTTACAGAACCCTTTATTCGCCTTACGGACGCACACGTAGAAGAGATGAAAGACGCTGAGGGCAAGCAGCTGTGCATGCGCTTTGGGGACAAAATACCCTATGAATACGCCGTGTTAGCGGTAGCTGTGGGCAACGCGTCAAACGCGGCCGTGTCCGCAAGTAGACTTGGTCTCTCTAGTTCTCTTCGTGCCTATGTAGGAGACGACCGGTACGGACCTGAATGCATTGCGAAGCTTGTCGAGGAAGGCGTGGACACCTCTCTTATGGTTACAGAGCCGGGTAAGAACACTAACTACCATTACGTACTCTGGTACGGAAGCGAGCGTACTATTCTCGTAAAGCATGAGGACTACACCTATACCGTTCCTGAGCTATCGGAGAGTCCTGCGTGGGTGTACCTCTCATCTCTTTCAGAGAACTCGCTTCCCTATCACGAGGCACTGGTTAGCTTCCTCGAGAAGCACCCAACCACAAAGCTCGCCTTCCAGCCGGGGACCTTCCAGATGAAGCTGGGCAAGGAGAAACTTTCTGCACTCTACACGAGAAGCGCACTCTTCTTCTGCAACAAAGAGGAGGCTATGCGTATTCTTGGCACCAAGAGTACTGACATGGGTTCTCTTCTTGAGGACATGCGGGCGCTTGGACCTGAGACGGTGGTTATAACCGACGGACGTGAGGGTGCGTACGCATACGACGGTATCCGAAAGATGCACGTACCCATGTACCCAGACGCGCGTGCACCATTTGAGCGCACGGGTGCTGGAGATTCCTTCGCCTCAACGGTTGCCGCGGCACTCTCTCTTGGAAAGACCCTTGAAGAGGCTCTTCTGTGGGGACCTATTAACTCCATGTCCGTAGTGCAGGAAGTAGGTGCTCAGGCAGGACTTCTTACGCGCGAAAAGCTCGAACAGTATCTCGCTTACGCACCCCCGGAATACAAGATCACAGACATTGCGTAAACAAAAACACTCCCGCATTGCGGGAGTGTTTTTTGTGCACTATTCGTGAATAGCGTCAGGCTCGTGCTCTGGAGCAAAGGGATCCATGCCTGCGTACACCCCCTCGTCTTCAACAGAGTGTGCCGCATTAACAATGAGCAGAGTGGCCATGCCGCCAAATACTGTAATTGCAAGCACTGCTACGTAGGTTGAAAGCTTCTTTCCGCGCATAAGTATTATGTACCCTTTACGATAGCATGTACGGCACTGCGTATTGCGGCACTTGAAAGGCCGTAGTGTATAAGTAGCTCAGACGGTGTTCCGGACTGTCCAAACTGGTCCTGCACCCCAAGGCGAGTAATAGGTACGGGATACGCTCCCGAAAGAAACTCGGCAATAGCGCTTCCAAAACCTCCCGCTGCCTGGTGCTCTTCGATGGTTATAACCCGACCTGCTTTCTTAGCAGCTGCGAGCACTGCCTGTTCGTCGAGTGGCTTAACAGACGGGACGTGTAGTACTGAAACCTCAACCCCTTCTGTCGCAAGCGCACGCGCTGCAAGCAACGCCTCATACGAGAGCGCTCCGGTAGACATAACAGCAACCTTTGGCTTCTCTGAGCTCCAGAGCTCTAGCGCCTTCCCTATGGCAAAGGGCGTATCAGGCGTCGTAAACACGGGAGTTGCAGTGCGTCCAAAGCGTATGTAGCTAGGTCCCTCGCATTCAGCGGCCGCCATAACAGCCTTCTTTGCTTCTTCAGCATCCCCCGGAACGATAACGTTCATGTTGGGAAGCATGCGCATCATGCCAATGTCTTCGAGCATCTGGTGCGTAGCGCCGTCCGGCCCTACCGACACTCCTGCATGCATACCGCACACAACAACCGGCTGTTGGTTGAGTGCGATAGTTGTGCGAATTTGCTCATAGTTACGTCCTGGAGAAAAGGCAGCATACGACGCAATGAACGGACGCTTCCCAACCGCTGCCATACCGCTCGCAACGGTTGCCATATTCTGTTCTGCGACACCTACTTCAATGAAGCGGTCCGGGAACTCATTCTCGAACCATTCCGCACGCGTAGACTCTTTGAGATCGGCACACAGTACAACAACGTTTGGATTCTTCTTCCCGGCTTCAACCGTACCAAGTCCAAACCCGTCGCGTGTTGGCTTCTCAGCAATGTCTTTGGAAAAGACTGCGTCGTGCAGATGTGCGTTCTTGTTAAGCATACATAGATACTACCGCACACTCACCTGTACCCGGATATTTAGAGCGTCTGAAAGACGCTGAATGAACGCGAGCGTGGGATTGGAATTTCCGGCCTCAAAGCGTGCAATCGCAGACTGTTTTGTGCCTATCTTCTTGGCAAGCTGTGCCTGTGTAACTCCCTGCACGGTACGCGCATGTATAAGAGCATCGATAAGAGCGAATTCAAGCTCAAGTCCTTCGTACGATTCCTTAAAGCCTGGCTTCCTGAGGAGCTTCTTCTGGAGATCTGCGTTACGTACCAGTTTCATATATTCTAAGTATATCGTATACGCTATGCATCCACTGGCACCCAACAGTCCACGAACTACAGAACGTGAATAGGGCATCCGAAGTGTGTATGAGATTACTTTTGAGTGAGTGAGTGAGGAACGAATCCTTCCTGCTCAAGCACTTTCATAACGCCTCGGAGCAAGTAGTTATTCATAAAACCAATGGTATAAACCCGACCCTTTTCTTTAAGCGGCATAAGCATACCCTTATTCCTCAGGTCACGAATTATTCGAGACCGGTGCGTGGTAGAGACGTCACCTATGGTGTCTTTCAAATCCTGAGACTTGATAGCCATGTCTTTGCTAGTGATGACCTCGAGAAGAATTGAGTATTCACGATCAGTAATCAACTTTCTGTCCAAAGAAAAATTCAAGGCAGGGATAAGAATCTCCTCCATCATATAACTGTGGTCAAGCAATCGGTCGATTTTCTTGATTTCATCTCGAAGTCCGCTAAGCACGTACTCACACCATTCAAGTACTCCTTCACGCTCCCCACTATCTGCCTTTGCAAGCATGTCGTAATATCGCTGACGATCATTACAGAAAATGGCTGTAGGATTGAGGATTCGACCGGTAGCTACCGCAAAGCCTTGCTTAATAAGAAGAGCGTAGGTAAACATGCGGATAACACGCCCATTACCATTATCGAATGGATGAACCCAAGCGGCACGATGGTGAGCAAGAGCAGTAAGCAAGAGATCATTCTTTGACTCCACGGGAGTGTTAACAAAAGAGTACAGTTCCTCCATATAGTCATTAACCTGGGTTGGTTCAGGGGGTGTATGTTCTGACTTTTGAATCGTCACCGGAATCGACCGGTACTCTCCTGGACTTTGAGAACCTTCCCCGCTAGGAGGTAACGGAAGATTGGATACAACTATTCGATGTAGTTCAGAAATAAGAGCACGATTTATCTGCGTTCCCTGTTCTACATTCTTCTCTATGGAGGTAATGGCCTCCTCAATATTCCCGATTTCTCTCATTTGAGAATCTCCATCCTTCGGTTCACCTTTTTCTTCAATTGCTTTCTCAACAAGTTCCGAGAGCGTAGTTCTATTCCCCTCGATACGTGCTGAGCCGAGACTCTCAAGCATCTGAAAAATATTCTTAAGCTGGAAAAAGATATACGGAGGAACGGGCCCACCCAGCCGCTTAACTCGCAACTGCTCTAATTCAAGGATTATAGTGGCCAGTTCTGAGCCCCAATCAGGCTCGTAAAGCCTGAGTTCAATTGGCTTAAATGCTTGCTTATTTGCCGTTTCTGAATCCATTATTTAACATTGTATCAAATATAAACCTGTAAATAAAGGGTACTGTGGATATTCTAATTTCAGGTAATTAACATTTTGGGTTCTAGGTAATTAACATTTTGTGCACAGAGGGCTTTTAAGTCTTACGTAGACTATGAACTCGAGTGTAATGAGAGGAATTCAGCTTCCGTCTCTATGCGTATTCATTTGGCACTCTTCCTGCGCCATTTCTGAGTTCCTTCATAAACCGTACCGCCTCTTCTTTGGTTGGCGGCTTTCCGTGCCAACGATAATCGTACTCAATCTCAGGCACTCCCTTTCCCGGAATAGTGTGCGCAATGATAAGTGTGGGCTTCTCCGCAATAGCACGTGCATGGTCGCAGGCATCAATAATGGCTTCGATGTTGTGCCCATCCACTTCTATAACGTGCCAGCCAAATGCCTCGTACTTGTCCTTGAGCGAATCAAGAGGCATCACGTCTTCGGTCATGCCATCTATCTGAATGAAGTTGCGGTCCATGAGAGCCGTAAGGTTCCCCAGCTCATACTTTGCCGCAAACATAACGGCCTCCCAGATATTCCCTTCCTGTTGTTCTCCGTCACTCATCATAACGAACGTACGATTCTTCTTTCCGTCCATACGAAGCGCGAGCGCCATACCGGCAGCCTGCGACAAACCTGATCCTAAAGGACCTGAGGTTGTCTCAAGACCCGGAAGACGGTCTCGTTCGGGGTGTCCCTGAAGACGGGACCCGAAGGTGCGGAGTGTTAGGCACTCTTCAATGGGGAAATACCCTGCATGCGCCATAGCGGCATACTGCACCGGCACAGTGTGTCCATTTGAAAGAAGGAACCGGTCCCGCTCCTCCCAGGAAGGATTCTTGGGGTCGTGCTTCAGAACATGAAAATAGAGGGCGGCCATGAGGTCGCTCATGCCGAGAGGACCTGCAGTGTGTCCGCTCCCAGCCTGCACAAGCATGTCGAGAATGGTCTCGCGTATCTCTTCTGCTGTAGCGGCAATTGCCTGTATCTCGGTGTCTGTAAGAGCCATTACTCTAAAGATAGCATGTGCTACCGCACCGCTCCGGAAGGTCCTGCCACGGGATTCACATTAAGATCTGGCGCTGGTCTTCCCTTTGGCCACAGCACGAAGGTCAGAATAATCGCAAGCACCACAACCCCCACCAGAACATACTCTGCCTGCTTCGGAGTACGCACGATACCCGTTGCAAGCACCGAGCGTATAAACACAGACTCCTTTATGCTTGTATACGACGCGTTCGAAACAGGCTCTTCATTAAATGAAACGTTTGTCATACGGATATGTTAGAGAGGCGATGCTTCGTATATTTGGTTTGAGTACGAGCCCCCAAACGCAGTGCACCAAGCCTGGCTCGCATTGAAATAAAACCTGTAGTTCCGTACACCGCAACGATAGGCACTGCCGGGGTCCTCAAGCTGTGCCGTGAGGTCATACTGGGGAGTAACTGAACTGTTGCCAACATTCCCGTACGCATAGGAGAAGCAGTTTGCTCCCCACGGAGCACATCCCGTGTTTATAGGATCAACAGGTAGTTGCCCCATATACGGCGCAAGCTGCCCGGCAAGAGTATTCCATGATGTCGCGTTGTAGCTGTAGCGGTATCCGTTGCAGTCATGGCCGCATTCAGAAGGAGGATAGGAACCATTATCCAAGTAATACAGTTCGAGCGCTGTACGTATCTGTGCGAGCTGGGAGATGCGAGATGTATCACGTGCCTTCATACGTGCGGTATTCAAAGAGGCCAGAACCACTGACGACAGTACGCCGATTATGGCTATTACGACCAGGAGCTCGATGAGCGTGAATCCACGGTTCATAGCTTCTCTATCCCACACCATGCGCGAATCATTGTAGACAGTATATCGTATTACTTATCCGTAGATACCGTACTGCTCAGTTAGCGCATCGAACGCACGGTACTGGGCACCCAGATCAGGAGCTTTCCATAAAGCAGACCCTACAACAAGTCGCGAGACCCCTGCCTCTAAAAGAGCGGGGGCATTCCCGAGCGTAACCCCGCCATCAACCTGCACGGGTGTGTTCGGATACTTCTTCCTAAACACCGCTATCCGGGACAGTACTCCTGGAGAGAAGGGTTCTCCTTGGTGCCCTATGGTGCGGACTCCCATGAACTGTACGTAGTCTATCTTCTCTATAAAAGGATCGATGAGTGAGAGGTCAGTCTCCGTACCTATAGCAAGCCCGAGAGACAGGAGGTTCGAGGCGAAGCCTGCGTCATGCCCAAACATAGTGCGGGCACTTTCAAGGAACCGTGATAGATACCGGGTGCTCTCTGCATGAATGGTGAGACGCTTTGCACCAAGCTCAATCCACACACCCGCAACTGATTCCGGGTCTGCACTCATGAGATCTATCTCAAACCCAATCTCGCCTGCATACGGCAGCATCTCGCCTTCTGCGAGCATGCGTGACGGCTCTGCCGCTTCTGTAGCGTATGGCCAACTCGCAGGCCTCGCATACTTCCCGTCTACAATATCAACCTGCACCTCTTCGCAGAGTCCCCGGAGCTGAGAGACTTTTCTCTCAAGGTCTTCACGGGAGGTTGGGATGATGGCCGGAACGATGATTCCCATTACCTCCTAGTATAGCCCCTTCTCTACGCCAGTTTTGCAATCCGACGCACATGTCGCTCGTCCCCAGTAAAGGTAGCTTCAATGAATATGCGTGTAGCCTCTTTTGCATCTTCTTCGGTGAGGAACCGTGCCCCAAGCGCGAGTATGTTCGCGTCGTTGTGCTCCCGTGCAAGTCGTATGATGTCGTATCCATCAAGCGATGGGGCTCCGGCTGCGTCAATGGCACCTACCGCGTGTGCCTGTCCGTAGTAGAGTGCGGCGCGCACATGGGGCACACGATTGGCAGCTATTGCCTCACCCTGTCCTGAAGCTCCAAGAACGATACCGAGCGATCCGGGTGTGTTCGCTACCTTAAGTGCGCACGGCCTAATGAGGTCCGGGTAGTCGTCAGAGGGCTCAAGGGTGTACGCACCAAGGTCCTCAACCTCATACGAAAGTGCATCGCGTATGTACGCTACAAGCACTTCCTTCAGAAGGAACCCTGCGTGATCAGTTGCGATGAAGATCTTCATAGACACTAGAAGGATCCTGCCTTTAGTGCGTGACGCACAAGGGTTGCGGTATACCCAGCCTCGTTGTCGTACCAGGCGAGTACTTTCACAAGAGTGCCATCAACTACGCGCGTCATGCCAAGGTCTGCAATAGACGCAAAGCGCTGCCCCACAATGTCACTTGATACATACTCCTCGTCCGAAGCCTGGAACAAGCCCTGCCAGCGCTCTTCTTTCGCAGCCTTTCGAAGGATCTCGTTAACCTCTTCAGCGGTTGTGGGACGCTTTGCGATGAACGTAATATCCGCAATAGAGCCCGCAGGAACGGGCACACGCAAAGAGATACCGTCGAACTTTCCTGTCAGTAGAGGGTACGCTTTTGTTACGGCAATAGCAGAACCTGTTGAGGTTGGAATGATGTTCTGTGCAGCTGCCCTCCCCTCCTTCATGTCTTTGGACGGACCGTCCACAATAGACTGGGTACCAGTGTACGCGTGGGTTGTTGAGAGAATAGCCTTCTCAATACCAATAGTCTCGTCAAGGATAGCAATAACCGGAGACGCGGAGTTCGTGGTGCATGACGCATTGCTCGTAATTGGGCACGTTGCCATCTTCGACTCGTCGAGTCCCATAAGGATAGTGGCGCCCAGAGGATGCTCCTCTTTCACGGGACCTGTTATAACCACACGACGTGCACCTGCCACTATGTGCGCATTCGCTTTCTCATAGTTGGTGAAGAAGCCCGTTGCCTCAATAACCACATCCACGCCAATCTCTTTCCATGGAAGCAAGCTTGGGTCTCTCTCTGAGAGGAACCGTACCTCCTTTCCGTTCACGTTGAGTGCGCCCTCCTTCCACGCAACCGGAAACGGTGCGCGTCCGTATACCGTGTCGAACTGAAGAAGGTATGCAAGATTCTCTGCAGAACCAAGATCATTCACTGCCACGAGCTCAATCTCCGGGTTGTCCCAGGTCTGACGCACAAATGCTCTTCCTATCCTTCCGAACCCGTTGATTGCTACCCGAATGGCCATGACTATATGCGCTACCTTATATAGCTATGAGTTTACCACCTCCAGGAAGGGTGCATCCCTTCTGGCCATACCTACACGGTTGGGGTTGGAGCAGGCTCTGGAGCCGGTGCTGGCTCTGGCTCCGGAGCAGGGGCCGGTTCTGGCTCAGGAGTCGGCTCAGAATCTGAGCCTGTATCTGTCTGATCTGGTGTTGGGAACACCGGGTCTAGACCTCCCTCCTCACCTTCTGGAGGTGTTGGCGTCTCCTCATCTTCCACAACAGGGTCTGTTGGGGGCGGTAGCGGGGTTGGCGGTGTCTGAGGAGTTGTTGGTGTAGCAATCTCACACTCGCCCTCCGTTATATTCTGAGATCCGCCACCAATAGAGAGACAGTATGGCTCTCCTGTTTCCTCGTCATAGAGGGTAATACCGGTAGGCTTCTCCACGCTACCCACGGTGAGTCTCTCAGCCACAAGCTTCTCGATGGACGTCATTCCCTCTTCAAACACAATACCTACTCCTGCAAGGAGGCTCGTGAACATAGCAGGAGAGATTCCCAAGAACCCTGGCTCTGCGGACTGAGAGAGCTCAAGTGCCGCAAGACGGCTGTCGATAGTGTCGAGCTGTTCCAGTATGAGATCCGTACGCTCTGCAAGAGCCTGCATGCCCGTTAGAGCGTAGTTAGCCATCTTGTAGAGGTCTGCACTTCCTCCGGTTAGCACTTCACTTGGAAGCGTGTCAGTGGTCTCAGTAAGGAACGATGTTGCGGTTACAGAACCATTTGAGAGGATACTTGCCGCAGTGAGAGAGTCGCTGAAGGTTCCGATACCTGTAACGGTGAGCATGCCAGCTATCGTTGCATCACTCGATACAGCGAGTGTGTGTGCTGCTTGATTCTCTGCGGCAGGAGCTAGGGAGAGTGTGCGTACATCAAGCTCCTTGATAGCATTTATAGACGCCGCGAGGATAGCGGTAGTGCTAATCTGCTTGAAACCATTCGCCCCTTCATTCATTGCCTCAGGAATGTTTGCACCTACGTTCTGTGCAATGAATCCAGAATACTCGACACCACCATCAAAGTAGTCAGTACCGCTCTTCCAGGTGTAGGTCTGCGGATTAATCCCTCGAAGTCCACTAAGACCTGTGGTGAACGCACTCTGTACATCCTTCAGGTTCGCGTCCGATGTACAACTCATGAGACCCGAGCCGTTGGTCTGGACACCAGCACAGGAGACGAGATTCGCAACCAAGACGCCGGTTGTGTTTGCAGTGAGCATGGTTGAGCCGTTCGGACGGAATCCGATAGAAGACCCGTCAAAGTTGAGTGACGCGTACGCAGATGATGTTCGGTTATACGACTGCGCTACGATTCCAGAGCCAGGAACGATTTCGAATCCTGCGTTACCTGCTTGTGTGCCTCCAACAACGAGCATATTTAATGGGTTGGTGGTACCAATACCGACATTACCGCCATTATTGAAGTAGCTCGCGTCATTTGTCACTCCTGAAAGACGCACTCCGATAGTTCCCGCGTTGTTATAGAACAAGCCAAGTCCACCATTAGTTCCTGATTGCCCAATAACAACACGACGGTTATTCGTGACACTCGCATCAGCTCCGTTGCTTACTATGATGCCGTTTCCACTAGCGGCATTTAGGGCAAGGTTGAACGTACCGCCGTTCGTGATACCGTTTAGCCACGTATCGCCGACTACAGTGAGCTTTGCTCCAGGAGCCGTAGTACCAATACCGACGTTGCCATTTGGATAGTCGATATGGAAACGCACCTTTGCTGCATCTCCTGCCTCCAAGATCTGGAAGTCGTCACTTGTTGCCTGGAGAGAGTAGCTATAGTTAGATGCGGAGCGCAGTATCAAACTTCGGTTGGCGCCGTTTGTAGTTTCGATATTTCCTGCAACCGTAAGTGCTGAGCCAGCAGTTGCGGTACCAATACCAACCGTACCGGCAGCCGTAAGGAATAGATTTGGCGCAGCATCATAGACCGAGAATGCTACACCTCCAGCAGTTGATCCTCCCTGGCGGAAGCGGAACACGTTTGAGACGCCCTGATACGTAGAATCAAATTGAAGACCAAGCGCAAAAGCACTGTTTGATGTGCTTCCAAAGAACACGTGCTGGCCTCTCGTGGTTACGTTTCCGGCAACATCAAGTGCTGAGGTAGGTGTTGTGGTGCCGATACCGACGTTGCCTCCAGTTGTTATGCGCATTCTCTCGCTCGAGAGGGATGTGCCATTAGTTATGAATGCTAAGTCGGACGATGCTTGCGAACCCACAATCGCTGTGGACCCGTCCCATGAGAGTATTCCAGTCGCCGCAGCACTTCCCCAACCCATTACACCATCCCCCCTAAACTTGAATCGGTTATTGAGCGCGAGAGTAGTGTCGGCTGAACCGTCACCATCCACAATTGAGAGCTTAGCGTACGGGGAGGTTGTTCCGATACCGACGTTGCCTGAACTGGTTTGTATAGTAACTCTACGAGCTCCATCCTGATCAATGGTGAAATCATAGGATCCCGTCGGTTGGGAAAGACTCCAGTCAGTTGCTGCATATCGAGAGAGAGTGAGCTTTGGGGAATAGGTATGGCCTGTACCCCCTCCAATAGCTATTTTGAGTGTGTTGTTTGCTGCAGCTCGATACGTTTCGAGCAGTGTACTTGGTGTCGAGGTACCAATACCAACGTTTCCTGTCGCACCGTTTATGCGCATGCGTTCAACCATCGAACTAGCTCCACTTCCATCATTAATGGTAAACGTCAACTGGGAAGCCCACGTATTGCCCGTTTGCTCAAGCGCCTGAATGGTTGCTTTGGGACCAGCCAAATAACCATTAAATGCAAGAGTAGCGTACTCAGGCGACGCAACAGTTCCTGCCATAAGATTTGTAATCTTCATCGTAGTACCTGTACCACCGGTAATATTACCGACCACACTGAGATTTGTGTCTGGGGAGCTTGTACCAATACCGACCTTCCCTGCGAAATACGCACTACCATCCCTACCAATTGCGGCAACGTCTCCCGCAAACGCACTGCTAAAAATGAGCGTGTCTGAGAGCGTTCCTACACCAGCAGCCATATACATGCGCATAAAGTCTGAATCATTCGAACGACTTATTTGGAGACCCTGCGTGGACGTATCGCTAGCCTGGAGAATTTCGAACTTTGCGTCTGGTGTGGTGTCTCCGATACCGACATTGCCTCCCGCGTCGTTCAAGATAAGCGGAGCGACACCTCCATATCCGTTAGTATACGCTTGAATCCTGCCGGCAGTTGCCGTAGAGCCGACAGCCAATATCGCTCCACTTGCACTCTTGAAGTCCGCGTAATTACCGTTAACATCAGTCCCTACGACACTGAGCTTACGACTAGGGTTGGAATCGCCAATACCGACATTGCCTCCGTTCGGCTGGAGCAGCAAATTATAGGTGGTCCCCAAACCATCTACTCTCTGAGATTGCAGGAAGCCGTTGCCGTTTGTAAGCGATCCCGCAACAAGGCCATATGACGAATCCACATTCGATACAAGGAGACCAGCCCCTGCACTAGCACCTGCAGAAGGAACAGTGGCTACAGACGTTGCAGAACTTACGTGCAAGCGCGTTACCGGCGCATTGGTGCCAATGCCCACACTACCTGCAAAGTATGACTTTGCAGTATTTCCTGCGTAAATAGCATAATTATTCGCACCAGAGACAACATCTGCACTCACGCCAATGTTGGTCGTTGCACCGCTCGCTTGGAAATATCCTGCAGTGTTTTGTGTAGAAGCTCCGAGAGCAGTTGCATAGACACCGAACGGAGTACCTGTTCCACTCGCTGCAAATCGCCCGGCTATACCGTTTGCAGTAGACTCCGTCACAGTAAACTTGTAACTAGGACTTGCTGTACCAATACCGACGTTGCCATTTGAAAGGATGGTCATACGACGCGTCAGGTTTGTGTCAAACCCAAGGTTGGCAGCTACCGTTGTGCGGGACACGAACTCTGAACCTGTGTTGTCGTAATACTGCGTAGCCTTTGATGAGCCATTGTTAAAGAAGTCAGCAGAAGTGTACTGCTCACCAGCATTATCGATACGCAAGGTATTGGCATTACCTCCCACCACAACCAGCTTATGGGAAGCTGGGTTGGTAGTACCAATACCGACGTTACCAGAACTATTTATAGTCATTTGCTCAGTTAATGATGAGCCGACATCATGGGTATAGAAGCCTAAACTACTATTCGCACTAGCGTTTGTATTTGTAGTAATGTATGCCTTAATCGCACCAATCACTTTTTCGTATCCATCTACATACTGACTAGTGTTTTGAGTAAAAGTGAGTGAGGGACCAAGTCCACTGTTGTTTCCTGCTGACCTCGATGACGATTCTAGATTAAGCGTACCTCTAGTTAACTCTGTCGGGTCGTAATTTGTACTAATAATATTTGCCTTTGGGTTAGTGACAGCAAAGTTATATGTTGGTGCTGCCCCAACCTGAAACGCAGACAGCGGTGCTGTTGAACCGATACCGACGTTGCCACCCTGAAGAACGGTAACTAGTTTTGTTGCACTGTCAGGGTCTTCATTTCCTGTTCCGATGAAGAAGCTGCCGGTACTTCCTCCATCACTTTCAAAGACAATCCCTCCACCAATACTACTGTTAACGGACATACCGTAGTTTCCTGACCCATCAAAGTACAGCCCGTTGTTGGATGCACTACCGATGAAGTTATTTGTTTGGAATGGGAGGGTTATGTTTCCTCTTGTGTACGTGGTTCCATTATCAAGCACGTAGAAGTTGTCGAGGTTGCTGGAGTTTGCAACACTGAAGCCTCGTCCGGTGCCCGTACCTGCTCCGGTGACAGACAGTTTGGAGAATGGTGTTGAGGTACCGATACCGACGTTGCCTGCACTATTGATGCGCATGCGCTCAGCATTGTTCACACGGAATGCGAGTGCATCATTCGCATGCTCATACGCAATCCAGTTGTTTCCTCCCAGTGCCGCATCTGCAAAGACGATGTAGTTTGTTCCAGAATTACTTCCCTGAAGGGTAATACCGCTGCTTCCGTTATTGGAAATAATGAGATCGTCCGCTACCGATGCGAACCCGACTGGTGGATGTGCCACTACGCCTTCTGATCCAAGGATATGCACCCTTCCTAGAGGGGTTGTTGTACCAATACCAACGTTGCCCGTACTCGTTATAGACATCCGAGGAGTTGCGCTGCCGGCGCTAAACTGCAAGTTTGCAGAGCTTCCTAATGCGCTTTTCGAAACACCATAACTGAAATCATTTACTTCACCGATGAAGTATCCTCGCTGGTTATCTCCAATGAATACGTTTCCGCCGAGGTACGCACCGCCGACTACCGAGAGCTTCGAAACGGGCGACGTGGTACCGATACCGACGTTGCCAGTCGAGTCAATAATCATGTGTTGTGTAAGCGTCCCTGCTTTTAGAGTGCCAAATCGCATTGAAGAATTCTCCGCGCCTGCTGAGTTTGTCCCGGAAATGATATCTATGACTCCTGAGAGTTTCATTTCGCCACTAAAGTTCGTTCGCTCGAATCCTAGACCAACATGAACATTCGAGTTCAAAGAGTTCGTGCTCGAAACCCTGAAAGGAATAGCTGTTCCAAATGTCGCTGAGTTACTACCTGTTTCAGAAACGTTCAAGAGTGAAGTTGGTGAGGTGGTGCCAATACCGACGTTGCCTGAAGACAGTATCTGGAGCGCTGTTGTACCCGCCCCGCCAACAGTTGCTCCTACCTGAATTTCATACCCTCCTGTCGTAATGAACTGAGTTCTTGGTACGGTAGCGCCAACGGTCGCAACAAGAACGAATCCTTCTGTTGCACTATTCTGCATCTGGATAGCTGCAGCGGTGGAGCCTGTGTATGACCTCCAGTCTGTTGGTGTTGCAGTACCAATATTAATGTGTCGACCAATAGAGGTTCCTGCACCTCCGACAGTGTTAATGATCACACCTCCGCCTTCTACATGGAATCTAGACCCAGGGCCTGTAGTACCAATACCGACGTTGCCACCATTAGGATTTAACGAGAGCGGTCGAGTGCTATACGAGACTCCACTTTGGACAGACTGGATAAAGGCCAGATTGTTTGTATCATCTGCACCAAGTGCAAGAGCAGATTCTCCCGTGTTTGAGAGTATATGGATACCAGCGTCACCATCTGCGTTTGTGTAGAGTGAATTCTTTGCAATTTGCAACCTACCAAGGGATGTAGTGGTGGCAATACTAACATTCCCACTCTCACTCATGGTTATGGTTGGGCCTGCTGCTTGCGTACCAAGCTGTAGAAGATCGCTGGTACGGTCCCAGGTCATGTAGCCATAGGTACCTGCCGTAAGCAGATCACTTTCCCCGAGATAGTACGCGGGATTGGCACTGCTATTTGTAACAGTTATGTCTCCTGCGTTCACATGGAGCTTTGATAGTGGGGATGTTGTACCAATACCTACATTACCTCCCCGTTGCACCGTTAGTACGGTACCGGCGCTATTGTTGAGTCGCATTATATCGCCTGTTGAACCTGCATGCGCCTGCGAAACAATGAGAGCCGGGTTCGTATCTGCGATATTCCTCGTTATGGTTACGCCTGTAGTTGTAACCGCAACTGCCGCATTGAGCCCGGTCACATTGTTCACCAACTGAGTTCCGTATACTTCTCCAGTGTTTGAAAGATACAGACCACTACCGAGGGTAATGTCATCGTCTGTCTTAAGAAGGTTTGCTGAGTGACGATAGAGATTTACATCACTACCAAATGCAATACCACTTGCAGCAGTTGTGCCACTTGCAAGCGAGAGGAGTGCGCTCGGAGTTGTGGTGCCGATACCAACATTACCTCCTGTCTCAACCGTAAAAAGATCTGTAACAGTTCCTGCAACATTCTGTGCAATCCTGAACTGCCACCCTGTACCATCCGAGCCAAACGTTAGGCGTCCACTGACCGGAGAGCCTGCGCTTGCCGTTGTTAGTCCCAGAGTTCCAACCTGACCTGCCTGAAGACCAAAGAGCGCACCACTTGCACCTGCAACATGCAACGATGCCTGTGGACTTGTGGTGCCAATACCGACGTTGCCCGCATTAAAGAAGCTCGCGCCGCTCGTCTCTGAATTTATGCGTATGTTCTCTGTGCCGCCGTCATACATGCGAAGTATTGCTGCATCCGTATTCTGCTGATGAAGCCACGCAAGGTTATTTGAGCCATTGCTGCTTTGAAGCCGAATACCGTCGTCGTTTCCTGCCGCCCTTACTTCAAAGCGGTCACTTGGGCTCGTTAAACCGACCCCCACATTCCCGCTTGTATCAATCGTCATCCTTGTAGATCCTCCCGTCTCAAGAGCGAGGTTGTTTGAGTCGTTGGTGCCAAGTGTTGCGGTTGTTCCAAATGAGTTCCCTCCCTGCTGAAAGAAGCCTGAGGCAAGAGATGTGGTTGAGACCGTGAGAGTGCCGCCTACGTTCGTGAGGCCGTTTCCAAGAAGTGAAGTGAAGGTTTCGCTGCCGATGTTGAAACCGGACATGAATGTGGAGAGGCCGGAGAAGAGGCCGGTACCAGCGACAGAGAGGGTCTGGCCGGGGGTGGTGGTGCCGATACCAACGTTGCCTCCAGCAAGAACAGTGAGCTTCTGGGTACCTGCCGTCCACAAAGAAAGCGCATCACTGCTGTTGTCGTACTGCACTAATCCTCGTGCCTCTGCATCTGTATCTCCTAACTGGAGGCGCGCAAGACCCGTGTTTCCTGAGATAACAGAGATGTACGCTGCTGCTCCTGAACTATTTGCACGTTCAAACAATGCCACCGTTCCTGCGGTTGTTGTCCATGTTTTTCCTGCACCCTTCACTACGTTGAGGGTTGTGTCGGGAGTAGTAGTACCAATACCGACGTTGCCACTATTTATCACCATCCTTGACCCTGCACCACCCTCAACAAACTTCAATACTCCTGCTGCATCACTGTAAATTTCATAACGTGTTGTTCCACCATCGGAAAACAACAACGAAGGAAAACCTGTTACAGAATTTATCTGAATCTTGGGAGTTGCACCAGATACTGTCAACAAATTTCCTGGTGTCGTCGTACCAATACCGACACTACCTTCCACAAGAAGGCCGTTTGTTGGTGCGGCCGTCGTGTCGTAGGAAGCACCAATAGTTGCCCCGCCAGATACAGATAGTCGCGAACCTGGAGCGGTCTCCCCGATTCCGACATTGCCGGTGGTGTTTTTGATAACCATCCTTGTCGAGTTGTCATCAATGAACCACAAATCTCCTGAGACATTTGCAACTTCAAAATCTTCAGCTCCCGAGGAAAGGTTAATTCCTGCGTTCAGTCCAGTTGTATTGAAGATATTGAGCACTCTTCCAATACTTGCTGGCGAGAAAGGAGAGGTTGTACCGATGCCGACGTTGCCTGTAGACGTAATGTTCAACAAGTCCTGGACGCCGTTAGTACCGAACGTAAGAGCGTTCAGTGCATGATCATATTTGATGATACCCATCGCCTCAGTATCAGTGTCACCAAATCTAAGGAAAGATTTTGCGGCATTTCCAGCAATGATAGAGACCACAGCATCGCTCGCTGTGCTGCCATTACGTACGAACGAGGCTATTGTCTGTGCCGACGTAGTGAACCCACCGGAAGAGACTACCTGGAGCAGGGATGCGGGGGTGGTCGTACCTATACCCACGTTGCCACCAGCTGATTGGAGTGAGATGTTAGCGACGGAGACTAAGGAATCATTCGTATAAGCCTGGATTCTACCTCCATCGACAGTTGATCCGATTCCAACGGTCGGTCCACCACCACCACGGAACGCTGCAGCAATTGATGAGCTACCTTCATATACGCTAAATCTGACAGCGGGAGTAGTCGTGCCTATACCAACATTCCCACTCGTATTAATCGTCATCCTTGTAGATCCTCCCGTCTCAAGAGCGAGGTTGTTTGCATCGTTGGTACCGAGTGTTGCCGTTGTGCCAAACGAGTTCCCTCCCTGCTGGAAGAAGCCTGAGGCAAGAGATGTAGTTGAGACCGTGAGGGTGCCGCCTACGTTCGTGAGGCCGTTGCCAAGAAGCGACGTGAAGTAGTTTCCGGAACCGAGACCGAGTGTTGAGGTGAAGAATGAGGTGGTGGTGGCGTTCGTGGCGGTAAGGTCAGCGAACACGCTTGTACCAGTGAAAGTTGGGCTGTTGCTGAACACGAGCGAGCCGGTACCCGTCTCGTCTGAGATCTGTCCTGCAATACCGGAGGAGAGTGTGGTTGCGGTAAATGCTCCCGTACCGTTTCCAATAAGGAGACCGGTGAGTGAGGTTGCACCGGTACCGCCGTATGGCACCCCGACCGTTGAACCGTTCCAGGTTCCTGAGGTTATGGTACCCAGGGTTGTAATGGAGCTCTGCCCAGCGTAGGAGGCAGAGAGACCAAGCGCTCCTCCGGTGTTGGTGAGGTTCGTACCCGTGAAGTCGGTAAAGGTCTCGCCATTAACCGTGACGTTCGTCGCTACGAGGTTCGTAGTAGTGGCGTTCGTGAATATGCCATCTGCCGAGAAGATTGGCATATTGAGCTCAAAGCGGTCTGTAGCTGAGTTCCAGGTTATAAGCGCATTTGGTGAAGCGCTTCCGCGATTGAAAACGAGCGTACTATCTTCAGTATCCGCCGTTGCGTTATCGGAGTTAATTGTGAATGACTCGGAGACAGTTCCTGCAATCGAACTAGAGGCAGCAGAGATGTTATTCGCCACTACTTCATCCACATAGATACGGTTCCAGTTGTTCCCTACCGATCCCAGATCATACGTGTTGTTTGCAGACGGAATGAGGTTCGAGCTAATGGAGCTGTTAACCGTTAGGAAGTCAGCGGCGGTAGTACCAAGCGTTGTATTGCGGCCAACCGCAATGTTTCCTGAGAACGCAGATGTTGCGGTTGTTGAAGTTGCGAGCACATACGGGCCTGCGATGTACTGCACACCCTCAACGAACGTAGCCTGGAGTCCTCCGCCAAAGGTTGAGGTAGCGCCGTTGCTTGCGATGGTGGTTGGCTGTGAGCTTCCAATAACGATGGTTGATGGAAGTGAGAGTGTTATGCCGCCAATGCCGTTGTCGGTAACCGTGAGCTGATTCAAGGTTCCCGCAATCCATGAGGAGAGGTCGGCTGATCCCACAACGCCCGATGCACCAACGGAAAGGAGTCTCGACGGAGTGACATAGGTCAGCGCAAGTGAGCCTGTACTGGTTGCGTTGGTGGTGGTCGCGTTCGTGATAGACGCATTGGTTGCGGTGAGGTTCGCGATAATCGCAGTGGTGATGTTTGCGAGCGGTGAGGTAAGCGCGTCAATGATACCTGTCGTGATACGGGCACTCGTAACGAAGAGGTTGGTTGAGGTTGCGCTTGTTGCCGTGAGGTTTGAGGCGAAGAGATTCGTTGACGTTGCGTTCGTGCTGGTGGCGTTGGTGAACACCGCATCAGTGGCGGTGAGGTTCGCTATAACAGCAGTCGTAATGTTTGCGAGGGTTGCCGTGAGGTTCGTGAAGAATCCATCCAGAATCGTTGCGAGAGTCGCATAGAAATTGGTGGAGGTGGCGTTCGTAATCGTTGCATTGGTTCCGAGGATGTTCTCAATGGTGCCGTTGGTTGCGTAGAAGTTGGTGGTGGTCGAGTTCTGAGAGACACTGCCGGAAACGGAAAGATCGCCATCAACCGTGAGTGAGCCGGTGATGGTAGTGGTTGCAACATTAAGTGCACTACCAACGATGGTGCCTCCGGTAATTTGTGAGTTTTCAATAACACCGTTTGAGAAACTTGAATCGTTAATAGTGCTATCAACGATTCGGCTGTCGTTGATGTCGCCACGGAACGTGCGGTCTCCTGCAACGTCTTCGATGCGGTTGTAGAGTGTGCGCCTTAGGAAGTCGAGTCGGTCATCAACATAGGACTGCGGCACGCCGCCGTAGTTTGCGGTTGGGTACTCGTTACGGATTATAGTTACCGGTCCGTTGTAGTTAATCGTGTCTCCTGGTACACCTGCTTCAGCGTCCCCTGAGGATAGAGTGCCTTCGTTAGGGATAACCGCAAGACCCACTTCTTCTGATGCACCAAAGAACCCTGCGAGAGGACCGAAGACTCCATGGAAGGCGCTTCCAACGGCATGTGCAATAACCGCTGTTACGTTCTTCAAGAATCCTGGAATGAAGCGATCGAAATCAATCGATGCGAGTGGTGACGCTGAGAGCATCTGCGTCCCAGTGTTCTCAATACGAAGAGTGATGTCTCCCGCAAACCGAAGCGCCTCGTTTGAGGCTGCACTCGGACCTGACTCGATAACCGCCGCCATCTGTGTAGCGCGTCCGCTAAGACCCGCGAGCGCAAGGCGGACACTCGCTACTCCCTGTCCAATAACGCGGTCCTGCGCCTGTGTGAGGCCGGAAACCTGCTCATTCGCTCCCTTTCCAAACGCATAGGAACCGTTTGCAACGAGCGTTGCTACAGAAGACGAGGTCTCTGCAAACGCGAGTACGCCTTCCTCGTATGCACCTGGAGCCAACTGTATGCCCGTAGCAAGTACTGCGCCTGACGTGTTTCCGATCTGGTACACCGCTCCGACGATAGTCTCTGGCACCACGGCAATAGTCTCAACGTATGCATACACACCGTCTTCGTAGAGAGACATAACCGTTTCAGAACCATCAACAAATACATTGCCTACAGCGAGTGGTGCGCGGTATGCGGTGTCTCGAATAGAAACACTCGCTGAGAACAATCCCTCTCCACCCGCTTCAACCATGCGTAGGTGTAGCGCGAGGACGCTCTCAATATCGTTGAGTGCGAATACACCGATGGTGCGGTATCCATGCAGTACTCCGTGAGCAACTGCTGTGAGTGTCTCTTCTGGGTGTGTAACCGCGTATGAGACATTCGCAGCGATCTCTGCTGAAGAAAGTACTGCTGGGTAGCGTGAGTAGATTTCGTGCGCACGTCCGTATGCGACCTTGGACACTTCAACAGATGGGTGCTCCTGTGCAAGATTCTTACTCACCTCAAGTGGAAGAGTTTCTACACGTTCATCTAGTGCGTACGCAAGAGTCGTATCAACTTTCTGAACTTCTTCTCTAGACGCGAGAATAAGTGCCTCAGACTTTTCTTGCGCAACGAGTCCGATGTGTGAAGCGCGCGCGAGTACAAACGAGCGTGCATCAAATGCAGAGGCGAGGAGCGCTTCTCCTGTGCGAGAAACAACTCCGCTTCCCGCGAGCGTTACGCTTCCTGCAAGCACGAGAGCCGTAAGACCTAGAGCAACAGCCCTGCTTCCGAACACCGACACCTCACGCGGCATGGTCACCACAGACAACGCAGTGAACACCGATTCCGCAACCACGCGCATTCTCTCCTCAAGGTTGTCAGTAACTCTTGTGATGCGTGCACTCGGCGAGTTTGCCTTTCGGTACTCAAGGCCACGCTCTCGAGCGAGACTCTCTGCAAATTCAATCTTCCTATCAACCTGGCTCTCCATGAAGGATTCAAGAGACGCGCGCTCAATGAGCCACGTCCTTCCAATCTGTGAACCTGCGATTCTCTTCTCGCGACAAAGACGCGACAGGTAGTCAGCGTTGTATCCCGAAAGCAAAGATGCTTCCTTAGTTGAGATAAAATTTTTCTGTAAGAGTGCGTTCAAGGTTCAGTAGGTCGGTTGTCCGAATTAACTACATTCTAGCTTGTTATTTAGCTATTCGTGCATACTCCTTTGGGGATAGCTGTAAGGAATACTTCATCAACATTTGTGTAGCGTTCGGCATTGAAGAAGTGCGAAGAAATTTTTACTCGCGCGTCGAAGTTAAGAAGCAAATGTAAGATGAAATTCGGTACATCTTGTGCCCGCACTCTCTCAACTTCACTCACAAATCTTCTTTGACTCATCGATCGCAATGCAAAAAGAGATTCATACATTAATTAGTATAGGTAGGTCGTTCAGCCGCAATAAGTAATGAATACTTATGATAGTCGGATGAATTTCTACTCGCTGCACTTTTTTCTACATACCTATATATAGGTATGTAGGGTTGTAGAGGACGATTTGTCCTTATCTTATGATCATTGTGAGTCTCGCAACACAGAATATAGGCCGCAGTTGGTTTAATATGACCCTGTGATCCACATACATAGCAAAACAGCGCCTTATTTGGCGCTGTTTTGCTTCTTTTTCTTTCTTTACATCATCCCCTGTCTCATATGCATATCTTGCGTATACGAGACGAGATATTCATATTCTATAAGCTACTTTCGTAGGTACTCTTTCCACCGAGAAAATCGATTACCTCCTTCTGGGCACCGAAGTCTAGGCTAGTACCCGATAGAAGCTGATCTGCGTTCCCTGTTCCTATAAGCGCTACCATTGCTGACGCAACAGCTAGCACCATAAGCAGGGCGCGCACGACTCCACTTGCTGATGCTTTCTCCTCAACAGGCTGGTACGGAGCCTTTATAACGGGCGCTGTGACGTGAGCAGGCTGCGGCACCTCTACAATTCCATCGTCGTATTCCATACGAGGAGAAGTAGTAGTTGTATACGATCGGTGTAGCTCAACCTTTTCCTCCTCTGGAATCACGTCTGCAACCTCTTCAGGCACAGGGCGTATGCGAGAAATAACAACCATTTCCTCTGGTTCCTCCACTGGAGCCTCTGCCTTAACCTCCTCGAGAGCAGGTTCAGGCACAATGAGAGGCAAATACTCTTCCTTAAAGTCCTCTGAGCCGTCTGGAAGCGCCATAACAGGCTTCTTTTCTTCGAACCACTCCTTCCATGCAGACTGCATATCTGCTATTGCAGGCGTGCTCACAGGCGCCTCAGGGGCCTTTGGAGTCAGACTTGGCACAGACACAGGTGCTTCAGGCGCATACTGTGGCTTCTGCCAGGTAGATACGGTATTCATTGCACTCTCTACCTGCCTAGGAGCCTCCACAGGCTTCTCTTCTGGTACTCCAAAGCGATGTTCACGGATCGAATCTTCAAGAACGTACCAATTACGCCCTATGTGACGAGCGTCAACACGTCCTTCTCGACAAAGCTGGCCAACGTAATCCTTTGCATATCCAGTAATTTTGGCCGCCTGCTTTGACGAGATGTATACCTTCCCCTCAATAGTTATCTCATCCATGCTTTGAGTATAAGGCTTTCTCGCCTCGATACGAAGAGGTTATGAACAGGACAAGTGTGAGTGCGTAAATATGAAAACACCCCTCCAAAAGATGGAGAGGTGTTCTTTAATCCGCTGTGACCTATGCCTTGAGCGCCTCCTCCAAGAGACCCTTCAGCACACCTGGGTTCCCTGCCCCCTTCATGGCCTTCATGCTCATTCCCAGCAGGAACTGGAGAGAAGACTCTTTGCCTGCACGGTACTCTGCAGCCACGTCAGCATGCTCCTTTAGGACTGCTTCAACAGCTGCACGAAGAGCACCTTCGTCACTGACCTGTATAAGGCCCTCACGCTTCGCTATCTCCTCAGGATCACCTCCCCCAGACAGGAGATGCGGTAGCACGTCCTTGGCACCCCTCGAGGATAGAGCACCGGTGCTCACGAGCCGTACGAGCGCTATGAGCTGTGCAGGAAGAAACCCTTCGTACTCTTCCTTCTCGCTCTTCGCATACCAACCTGCAACGTCAGAACTGAGATAGTTCACGGCTGTTGTTAAAAGACTGGTGTCTCCTCCAAGCTCCTCTATAACCGCATCAAGAAATGTACTGCGTGCATGAGAGCCTGCGAAGAACACCGCGTCGCTTTCCTTGAGTCCAAGAGAAACGTATCGGCTACGTCGTTCCCATGGAAGCTCTGGAAGAGACGCGCGAAGTGCCTCATCCGAGAACTCAGGGATCTCTGAACGATAGAGCTTCGGCAGATCCGGCTCTGGGAAGTACCGGTAGTCTGCACTACCCTCTTTCAGTCTCTGTGAGAAGGTACGCTGTCCTCCCTCATCCCATCCGCGTGTCTCCTGGAGCACGACGCCTCCCTCGTCCAGAAGCTTGGACTGACGCTCAATCTCGAACGCGATGGCACGCTCCACCGAGCGGAAGGAGTTCAAATTCTTCACCTCAACTTTTGTACCAAACGTGTCATCTTTCGATACTGAAATATTTGCTTCGACACGCATCTCTCCCTTCTCAAGATTTGCATGTGAGGCACCAATCGTACGAAGGAGGAGCTGGAGCTCGCGTGCAAAGACTCCTGCAGTCTCTGCGTCATGGATGACCGGCTCTGTGACAAGTTCCATGAGCGGCACACCAGCACGATTGAAGTCGACGAGACTCACACCCTCCTTCGCAGTGTGCGAGGAGCGCGCCGTGTCCTCCTCGAGGTGCACACGCGTAACCGCAACGCCCGCAAGAGTTCCTCCTGCAACGAGTGGATGTTCGAACTGACTGATCTGATACCCCTTCGGAATGTCGGGATAGAAGTAGCTCTTGCGATCGAACTCGGTGAAGTCGGCGAGCTTCGCTTTAAGAGCCGTACCCACGCGCAGCACTTGTCGCACTGCCTCCTTGTTCGCAACCGGAAGCGCTCCTGGGTGCGCCATACAGACTGGACACACGTGCACGTTTGGAGCAGATCCCTCAGGCTCGTTCTTGCAAGCACAGAACATCTTCGAGCTCGTAGCGAGCTCGGCATGGATCTCAAGCCCTATGGTGGGACGGTAGGCACTCATACAAAAATGCTAGCACGGGTGGAGGTTACTCGGCTACTACGGAATCGGCCTTGGCGAGCTCTTTGGTAAGCGTATCTGAGAACTGCTTTACGAGATTCTCGTCTGCAATGGAGAGCGCGAGCACAGGCTTCCCCACCTCCCTCTCAAGAGATACCCGGAGGTTTTCAGCCTCTTCCTCGGTTAAAAGGTCTACCTTCGTAAGCACCACGAGCTCGTCCTTCTGGTCGAGACCGTTCCCGAACGCCCTGAGCTCGTCCCGTATGGCCCTATAAGCCGAAACAACGTCTTCTTGTTCAACCGAGACGAGATGTACAAGGAACCTTGTACGTTCTATATGCTTGAGGAACCGAGAACCGAGACCTCGCCCTTCCGAGGCTCCCTCGATAAGACCTGGAATATCAGCCAAGATGCGGCCATAGAAGTCTCCGAGATGGGGGTCGAGGGTGGTGAACGGATAGGCACCCACACGAGAGCGAGCACGGGTAAGCTCGTTCAAGAGAGAGGACTTCCCGGCGTTCGGGAAGCCTATGAACCCGGCGTCTGCAATGAGCTTCAGGGTGATATGGATATCCCCAGTCTGGCCGTTCTTGCCCGGCGTAAACTGCATTGGATTCTGGTTTGTGGGTCCCTTGTAGTGCGCGTTCCCATAGCCCCCAGGACCTCCCTTAAGCACAATCACGCGCTCTCCTTCCTTCAGAAGCTCGAAGGTATCGTTCGTAGAAGACACCCGCACCGTGCTCCCTACAGGCACCCGAAGTACCACTGGTTCCCCGTTCTTGCCGTGGCGGTCCACCCCCTCTCCAGGACCCCCATTCTCCGCTTTGATGCGCTTGGTGTAGCGATATGCAGCAAGAGCCGCAAGGTCACGCACGGCCTCAACCACGATGTCTCCACCGCGTCCTCCGTCGCCTCCTGCAGGACCACCCTTCTCAAGTCCTTTCATATGAAGCCACCTCACAACACCCGATCCTCCGTGACCGGCTACTGCGTGTACATGCATCTCATCAACAAAAGCCATTTGTAGGAGGATACCACAGAACGTTGACTTTACCTAATATTATAGGCATGGTGCGAGTACGGTTGCACACGACAACGCGAAAGACCGTCCTCGATTCCGAGGACGGTCTTTCATCTTTCCAAACTACTTCGTTACAATCTCCCAACCTTCGGACAAGAGCGGCTCTGCCTTCTTGTACTTTACGGTCTGCGTCTCATCTCCCTTTCGTATCGTTACCTCGTCGTTGCGTCCGTATTCTTGCGTGTTCTTGATAGGCGGTGCCGGCTCTCCTGTGTCGTCAGTGTTTGCGCCTGCCGCAACAAGCTTCGCACGCACCTTCTCCTCTTCTGCACGGATGCGAGCGTCGTCTGCCGGACGAATGCGCGGAATAGCTTCCGTAACCGCAGCACGTACACCCTCTTGGAGTGCCTTATACCTTCCTAGACCCTCCTTGCGGTACTCAATCAACGGATCGCGCTGGCCGTATGCACGAAGAGACACCGAGCGGCGGAGGTAGTCCATGGACTCAAGGTGCTCAAGCCAGAAGGTGTCGGTAACCTGGAGAACCAAACGGCGCATGAGCATAGACAGCGCTTGTGCTCCGAACTCTTCCTTCTTTGCCTCGTATATAGCGAGAGCCTCTGCGTTCCCTTCCATAAAGCTCTTCACGAGAGCCTCAATCTCCTCATCAGTCCCAAGGAGTGCCGTCATACGCTCGCGGTATACCGCAAGGCGCTGGGTGTTGAGCACATCGTCATATGAGAGCACCTGCTTGCGAGAATCGAAGTTGAATCCTTCGATACGCTTCTGGGCGGTCTCAAGAGCACGCGTGATAAGAGAGCTCTCTATCGGCTCGTCCTCAGGAATCTTGAAGGTTCCCATGACGTTCTTAACCATGTCAGACGCAAAGACACGCATAAGCTTGTCATCAAGCGACACATAGAAGCGAGTCTCGCCCGGATCTCCCTGGCGACCAGAGCGTCCGCGAAGCTGATCATCAATACGACGTGCCTCATGACGCTCGGTACCAATAACAAGGAGTCCTCCAAGGGAGCGCACTTCCTCGCGGTCCTCAGGACGCGCGTTGATGCCTCCAAGCTTAATGTCGACACCGCGTCCGGCAAGGTTTGTTGCAACCGTGACCCCACCCTTGCGTCCCGCTGACGCAATAATCTCTCCCTCACGCTCGTGGTTCTTTGCGTTCAGCACCTCGTGTGGAATACCTGCCTTAGTAAGCGCTGCGCTCACCACCTCGTTGTCCTCAATAGACACCGTACCAATAAGCACCGGCTGCCCCTTCGCATGTACTTCCTTTACATGACTCGCGAGCGCCGCATACTTCCCCTTCAGGTTCTGGAAGATAAGGTCGTCATAGTCCTTTCGAGCAATTGGCCGGTGGGTGGGTACCTGCACAACCTCAAGGCCATACACTGTAAAGAACTCCTCCTCAGACGAGAGGCCGGTTCCGGTCATACCCGCTACTTGCGTATACATGCGGAAGAAGTTCTGGAACGTAACCGAGGCATAGGTACGTGTCTCCTTCTGGATAGGTACACCTTCCTTAGCTTCAACAGCCTGATGCAGTCCTTCGCTCCAGCGGCGTCCTGGCTGAAGGCGCCCGGTAAACTCGTCCACGATAACAATCTCGTTTTCCTTAACGACGTACTCCTTGTCGCCACGGAACAATGCTTTTGCACGTACGGCAGTATCCAAATGGTGCGCGTACTTCATGCCGCCCTCGGCATAGAGGTTCTCAATACCAAGTGCTGCTTCAGCCTTTCGAATTCCTTCTTCGGTTATCTGCACCGCACGCTGCTTCTCATCAACCGTATAGTCCTCTTCCTGTGCAAAGGCGCGCACAATGCTTGCGAAGCGCTCGTAGAGGCCCTCAGCGTCTCCTGCAGGTCCCGAGATAATGAGTGGTGTGCGTGCCTCATCAATAAGAATGGAGTCGATCTCGTCCACGATAGCGTAGTGCTGTCCGCGCTGTACTATCTGACCCGCGTCATACGCCGTGTTGTCACGCAGGTAATCAAAGCCAAGTTCGTTGTTTGTTGCGTACGTAATGTCTGCCTTGTATGCCTCCTGCTTTGTAGCCGGACGCAAGAAGTCGTAGAACACACGGAACGATCCTTCTTCGTCACGCTTCTCATCGTCTTGCGTCTCTGTGTGTGACGCGTCGTAGAGATAGGCACCTCCGGATGTAACTACACCCACACTAAGACCAAGGGCTGCATACACCTGCCCCATCCATGCAGCGTCGCGACGTGCGAGATAGTCGTTAACCGTAACAACGTGCACACCCTTTCCTGCAAGCGCAAACAAGGTAACCGGAAGCGTCGCAACGAGTGTCTTTCCCTCTCCGGTACGCATCTCGGCAATCTTTCCCTTTCCAAGGACAAGCCCTCCAATAAGCTGTACGTCGTAATGGCGTTCGTTCAGCGTGCGTCTGGCTGCCTCACGTACGAGCGCAAACACCTCAGCAACATCATTGGTCTCGGTTGGCACACCCTTGCACCGCTCTCGTACTGCCGCAAGGCGACTTATGAGCTCACTCCCCGCAAGAGCCTCAAAGCTCTCAGAGAGCTTATTAGCTTGCTCTACAACAGGCCCTGCTGTCTTAACAAAGCTTGCTGATTGATTCTTCGAGAACAGTTTTCCAAGGATGGTAGCCATACGTATCTATATATAAGGTATCGGCACTATACCGCACATCGCGCTCCTCTTACAGTGCCCGCGTAAAACGAGAAAACCTCCCGGTGGGAGGTTTTCTCAAAAAGGAGTTCTGAAAACTACTTGCGCTTTGCGGCCTTCCGCTTAGCTGGAGCCTTCTTCGCTGCCTTCTTAACAGCCTTCTTCGCAACCTTCTTTGCTGGCTTGCGCTTTGGAGCTGCTTTCTTAGCTGCCTTCTTTGCTGGCTTGCGCTTTGGAGCTGCTTTCTTAGCGACCTTACGCTTTGGAGCTGCCTTCTTCGCTGCCTTCTTCTTTGCTGCCATAAGTCTAGATAAATTTCTATGACTGATATTGTCGACCCGCATCATAAAAAACTTTTCGTATGAAAAATTTCTTTGTGATGCGTGCTAAGGAATAGTATGCGGTTAAAAATAATAATTAATGCAACAAAATATTTTATGTGTGGATAAGTTTTAAAAACATTCGCAACAAAATAATTTGTTGCGAATGTTTTTTGTTAGAAAAGTTTTCATATCTTTGATGGAAACGGTTGCACTTCGCGTTCAACTGAAATAGTTGTGACGTCATGCACACGCTCGGCAATACTTTTTGCAAACACATCAACCTCGTGCGCTGTTGCTCCTGTGTGCGCAACCAGCACAAGTGGCTGACGTTCAAACAGCGATACGTTCCCTTCTGTGTATCCGCGGAGGTTAAGCACGCGATCGAGAACGAACGCGAGCGGGATCTTTACACCCGTATCATTTGCAAATCCCGGCAGCCCTTCAAACTTCTCAGCGAGTTCTGTGTACTTCTCTTTTGAAATAGTTGGGTTCTTGAAGAACGAGCCTGCCGTCCCGTGTGTAGCGAGGTCTGGGAACTTCTGTGCACGTATTGAACGTACGGCCCCTGCTATGGCTTTGGGGGTTGTGAGTGCTCCATTCATAGCCTCGTATGCCGCAAGATCCTTATACCCTAGTGAAGGCGAGCCCTCTATTTGAAGCCTGAAAACAACGGACAGGATAATGAGCGTCTTGTCGTGCTTAAACCTGCTTTCCCGATATCCGAAAGCGCAATCTTTGTTTGCTATGTGTTCTACTTCTCCAGTCTTGGTATTGAGAACACGTACCTCAACAAGTGAGTCGCAGGCTTCTGTGCCGTACGCACCAATGTTCTGCACCGGAGAGGCTCCTGTGGTTCCCGGGATGCCTGCAAGGTTCTCAACGCCCCACAAACCCCGCTCCACACACAGAGTCACAAACTCGTCCCATGGAACACCTGCTCCAGCGGTTACAAGAACAGAGCCATCGGTTTCCTCGAACACACACCCCTGCATGCGCATCAGCAACAACACACCCGCGTATCCTTCATCTCTCGCAAGGACATTGCTCCCTTCCCCAAGCACACTCCACGGAAGGTTCTGTGCGTGTGCAAACGTAAGTGCCTCGCGCACGTCACTCTCGCTTGCGCACTCAACTACATAGCGCACGAGTCCTCCAACCTTAAGGGTTGTTAGAGAAGAGAGCGGTACGTGCTCGCGAAGAATCATTACTGAGCTTGCAAGATCTTTGCAAGAAGAACCTCTGCTTCCGTGCGGCTCCCTGGATGAGCAGCAATCGTAGCTTCAATCTCGGCACGAGCTTCTGCAAAGCGATTGGCAACAGCGTATGCCTGTGCGAGACGCAGTCTACTAGCAGCAGAACCGCTCTCTGCTGTTACGCGCGCCTCTGCAACACCAATGAGTTCATTCCACTGCTGTGTCTGATAGTACGCATAGAACAGTATGTCGTGATCCGGAGTGGTAGTACCAAGAGCTTCCATAAGGAGTGCCTTTCCTTCGGCAACGCTACCCGTGAGAATGTAGCCAGACGCACTTGTTATCGCAACCTCCTCAAAAGAAGGGTCGAGCTCATACGCTATTCTAAACGCCTCCTGTGCCTCCTCAAGACGTCCAAGTCTATATAGGCTAAATCCATACGTTATGTACAGAGCCTGCTTTCTTGGAGAAAGCTCGATCGCACTCTCGAACTCGGCAATGCTCTCTTCGGACTTCCCTGCTGTTTCAAGGGCTTGTGCATACTGAGCACGCAAACGAGCATCGCTTGGCGAGAACGCTATTTCCTTAGCCATCTCTTCAATCGCAAGCGCAACAAGTGCAGACTTTAACTCGTCTGGCACATTTGCCTCCTCTGAAACTCTCTTTGAAAACATGGAGAGCTGCTCGCGTATCTCCTGATTAGCGAAAGATCCGTCCTTGAGCGCCATCTTGAAGAGCTCAAGGTTTGTTGCAATCCCTGCCTGTGAGGGCGACACTGCATACACCAAATGATTTGCGGCATTAATACTTGGCACGTTAACCATCCATACCGCTGCCCCCGCCACGAGTACCGCAACTACACCAACGATTGTTCGATTGTTCTCCGAGCGCACTTCAGGCAATGCTTCAAGAGCGGGAATAGTTCGGGACGCTGACGCATGTGCCATAGCAAGCAGAATAGCGAGCGGCACATAGCTGAAGAGGTTATCGAACACTACGAGTGCCTGCACGGCGTATGCAGCAAGTGCTCCTATAAGGAGAGCACGCTCTGCGCGGGTGTACTCAGGTGCGCGCAGAAGAGCAAAGAATGCGAGCGCGAGTAGTGACACGAATAGGAGTAGCGCTGGAATACCTCCTGCTACGAGCCAATCGATGTACATGTTGTGTGCCCTATCGAACCACGCCTCCTGAGCATAGAGAGATGGCTCGTAGTACTTGTTGAATACCTGATTGAATCCTTCCTGGCCCCATCCAGTTAACGGATCTTCCTGTACACCCTGAAGCGCAATGCCCCAAATGGTAGAGCGCACCTCGAGTTCCTCGCTCAGAGTGAACACGCTCGAGAGACGAGAAAGGCTTGGAGTCTGTTCGACAAACGCAGAGTCGCGAACGAGGTAGAAGCCTCCGATAAGAATGAGGAGTCCAAGAAGGCCTCCTGCTGCCCACTTAAGTCCAACAGAGTTCCTGGTCTCCTTTGAACGAAGACTGAGACCAAGCCACAGTACGCTTGCCGCACCAATACCTGCCGCAAGACCAATGAGCGGACCGCGAGATGCGGTTAAGAGGAGAAGGAGGAGTGAAAGAATTGCAGATCCAGCGAGCGCGTAGCGTACCCAGCCCTTTGAGGTAACCGCAAGCCATCCTGCTATAAGGATGGAGAACATGAGGTACACCGCCATGTAGATAGCGTTTCCAAACGACGCATCGATGCGAGTACCGCTCTGATGGATTTGAGCACCTCCAACGGTCTGAATAAGACCATACAGACATACAAACGCACCCACGGAGAGGAAGAACATCCACCAGCGCCTCCAAAGCTTCTCAACCGTAAGTACAGACGTTGCAACAATGAAGAGCCCGTACACATGGATAAGCATTATCCAACCATCCATACGCTCGAAGTTGCTCCAGAATGCTTTGTGCGGGTGCACACCCAGGAAGTTCGCAATGGCCATCCAGGCAACGAATGCCGTAAACAGGACGAGGATCCAGGAGAAGCGGGGACGGTACCGCCTGTCGACAATGGCAAGGACTGCGTAGCTCGCTATGGCAATCTCAATAAGGATACGGAACGCAAAGTTCTTCCCAGTTATAAACGGGAAGAATAGCTCTCCAGCTACATATAAAGGAAGGAACGGGATGGTAAAGAGCGCGATAATGGCGGTCCAGCGAGCAACGTTTTTCATGATAGGGCCAGTATACTATGCGCCACACCCTTACGCTCTTTATCAATCAGACCCAAGGAGACGCGTATCAAAAGCCTCGCACACGGCGTGAATAACCAAAAGGTGCACCTCTTGAATCCGAGCGGTCGTATCTGAGGGAATAATAATATCTATATCAGCAATACCCTTTGCCATCCCGCCCCCCTTTCCAAGGAGACTAATAGTTGCTACTCCTTTCTTCTTTGCAGCATGAAGTGCCTGAATAATATTCGGCGAGTTGCCACTGGTTGTTAAGGCAATGAACACATCATTGGGCTTCCCGAGTGCCGTAATCTGACGTGCGAATATTTCGTCAAAGGAATAATCATTTCCAATCGCCGTTACGGCAGAGCTTTCAGCGGTAAGCGCCATAGCAGGAAAAGGGCGACGCTCCCGTCGAAAACGTCCAATGAACTCTGCGGTAAGGTGCTGGGCCTCTGCAGCACTTCCTCCGTTGCCAGCAGTGTAAAGCACACCACCCTCTAAAAGCTTTTCGTAGAGCAGGTCGGCGGCGCTCTGTACTGAGACCTGTAATGCTTGGTCCTCTTTCAGGGTTGATAAGAGCAATGCCAGTTCATCGAATGCGTTTGAAATATCAACCGAGATTGGATTCTTCATAATCATTATGATACGACCGACACATATCCTAGACAACGTGTTCCTGTAACCTTAGTCGGTTCCAGGCTAGTATTACCTAGTAATGGACCTCCGTGGCCGAACCCATCGCCTCCTCCGCTCCGCTGAGCGGTTTACGAAGACCGACATGGTCTACCTCGCCACGACTGGCTTCTGGTCAAATGCCGGGACCATCTTCGTATCTGTCGCTTCCTTCCTTCTCTACGTCGCCTTCAGTCACTTCCTCACAAAGGAAACCTACGGCACATATCAGTACCTACTCTCTCTCGGTGCTGTTGTGGGTGCTTTTACTCTAACGGGCATGAAGAGTGCTGTAACGCGATCAGTCGCACTTGGGTTTGAAGGGTCCGTACACTCTGCACTTATGGCTCAGTTGCGCTGGGGCATATTTCCCCTCATTGGCGCATGGGTAGGTGGCGCGTACTTTCTCTACACCGGAGACCAGACTATTGGGTGGGGTCTGATACTCATTGGCGTATTTGTTCCTTTGAACAATGCGTTCAGCACCTATGGCTCATACCTACAGGCAAAGAGGGATTTCAAACGAGGGTTCTTCTACAGTCTCTGGTGGAACATTCCCTACTATCTTTGTGTGGGCGTTGCTGCGGTGTTCTATGACGCCGCATTGATTCTGCTTGGAGCAAACCTTATCGCTCAGGCAATTGGTCTATTCATTGCCTATCGGCATACGCTCATTACCTATAAGCCAAATACAGCGGTAGACCCGAAGGCCTTACGGTATGGTGGGCACCTAAGCATCATGGGGCTCCTTGGAAGCCTTGCTTCGCAGATCGACAATATTCTTACCTTCCACCTTCTCGGTCCCGCAGCACTCGCTATTTACAGTTTCTCAACTGCCATCCCCGATCGCATTGGTGCGCTCTTTAAATTCATCCCGGCGGCCGCCTTCCCGAAGTTTGTTGGCAAGAAGCCTCATGAGATTAGACAGGGTCTTGGGTATCGTCTCCTGGTTGGCACGTTTCTTTCCGCGCTCCTTGCAGGTGCCTACATGCTTATTACGTTTCCACTCTTCTCGATCTTCTTCCCTGCCTACATGGAAGCGGTTCCATATTCACAATGGTACGCACTTACGCTTGCCGCAACTATGGGAGGAGTTCTTACGAATGCCCTTATCGCACACGCACACGTTAAGACGCTCTATCTCTTCAATACGGTTAACCCCATCATGCAGATACTGTTTCAGGTATCGGGTATCCTCCTCTTCGGCCTAGCAGGACTTATCGCCGGACGTGTACTTACCAGCTTCTTCGTTCTTGGATTTGGAGTCTTCCTATATTGGAGAGCAAAATAGCCAAAAGGAATACATATTGGTACCTATCCCTTGATGCCAAGTAGCTCTTGGTATAGGATATAGGTAATGAAGTACACGATTAAAGACCTCCACAAAGAGTTTCCTACAGATGAAGCGTGCCTAGATTACATATTCCGCCAGAAATACCCTGACGCGAAGCAGTTTTGCCGTATGAGTAAGCGCAAGGCATACGCTAACCCTCAGGGAAAGCAGATACACCCCCTTGCAGGGACTATCTTTGAGAAGTCCTCTACACCCCTCACGCTCTGGTTCCATGCGATATTCCTCTTTGCGTCCTCGAAGAACGGGGTTTCGGCCAAGGAGCTACAGCGTCAGCTTGGCGTGACGTACAAGTGCGCGTGGCGCATGGGACACCAGATTCGCGCCCTCATGGAGCAGGGCGGCGATCCGTTGTCCGGCGTAGTTGAGATAGACGAGACGTACTACGGAAAGCAGGGCAAGAACTCGATGAAGTTCAAGAACAAGGACGCGGTTATCGGTATGGTTGAGCGTCAGGGACGCGTACGTGTGAAGAAGGCCCCTAACCGCCGTGCAGAAGTTATCCTGCCTATGGTTAAAGAGAACGTAGAGCGCGGTACCCGCGTTATGACGGATGAGTACCGTGGCTACGATAAGCTCTCATACCGCGCGTACGGCTACAGCCATACCAACGTGAAGCACGGCAAGAATCACTACACCTGGGGCGATACGCACACCAACACCATTGAAGGCTTCTGGGGCCAGTTTAAGAAGTCTGTTCGGGGGACGTACGCGTTCGTGTCTCCCCAGCACCTTCAGGCGTACTTGGACGAGTTTGCGTATCGTTATAACCTTCGGAACTCTCCGGTTCCGGTGTTTGCCCACCTGTTGGAACGGGCGAGCCGATAGCTTTCTTTAAGAGGTCGAAGAAGTTGTTGCGTTCGGACATGTAGAAAGTATAGCGCACCGCGCAAAAAGGCGTAGAATAATCTGCAAATGAACGAGGAACCCTATACTAAGGATTTTGAGGCATGGCATCCAACCAAGAAGGGTCTGCACTCTAAAGAAGACCATCCTTTCTACAATGAACGTGAGATTTGGTGGTGTGCCCTAGGAGTTAACATTGGTACAGAGCAAGACGGTACGGGAGAGAACTTTGATCGACCAGTCTTAATAATTCGGGGATTTAACAAATCTCAATTCTTTGGCGTCGCCCTGACTGGGAGGAAAAGGGAGAATAGTAAGTGGCACGTTTACTTAGGTGAAATCGGCGACGAGGGAGACGGATCTGTAATACTGTCACAGGTCAGAACAATTGATGCCAGAAGGCTCGTAAAGAAAATGGCAACACTGGATGAGCCAACTTTTAATAAAGTCGTGGCTTCTTTAAAAACCACTCTTTTCCCATAAACGAATTTTGCCCCACACGAGGCGGGGCGAGGCCGAAGCCATATGTACTAGTAGTATACACGCGACAGCGACAGCGTCAACGATAATCAGGTAAATATGGCCTACATAGACCATATTTAATATTGTGGATAACCAAATTAAACCAAAAGCTAAGAAGCTAATTCGATAACTTTAATGATCAATAAAGTTAAGCTGGTTATCAGAGCAATAATTGTGCTCACAATTCCTGTCATGACCTTCCAATCTTCGTCCCATAATTTCTTTAAAAGACCTTCAAACTCGACGAAGTCCTCTCCTGCCTGAGTAAGCCTTATGTTCCGCTCCATTTTCTTCTTGCCATCTTCATAGAAGCCGTCATGCAAATCCTTAACCTCAACAAGTTTGGGTGTACAGTTTTCCGCCTTTTTTAAGACCCTATCTATCTTTCCCATCAGCTCTCGCTGCTTTCTACCAACCTCTTTGTAGTTTGAAAGTTCAAGATCTTCTAGCTTGCAATGCAAGCAAACTCCTTGGAACCTATGCTTGTGGAAATAGCGCCACCACAGGTGTCTTGCTTTTCTCCAAAGGAGAAACCCTTCATGTTGTATCGCGTAAAGATAGATGAGCTGATCTCTTTTAACGAAACCAGTTTCGGACTCAAAAGTAAGCCTCAAGTCTTTTCTTGCTGCAGACTGATGTTCTTCATTAAGGGATTTCAACACATCCCACATCATGATGGTTTTCCTCATTTCCCGTATTATACTCCTTTTCTTCATATACTTGGTATTAGGGGATAGGTACCTACATATTGACTTATTAAGCTAAATGTGATTAAATGCAATAAGATTGACGTTCATATTCACACAGTGGAGTTACACACGTGACATTTGCTATAGCGCCTGTTCCACCAGAAAAACCACTTACATGGACTATTCGGGCAGATGGCGAAAACATCTATCCGCGCCATCTGGAAATAAGTTCTGAGTATGGGGTCTTTGTCTTCGGATGGCGTCCTGAGAATTTTAACGGCTGGGCATTTAAACCTGGAAAAGGTGGCGCCACGACCGTAACTTGGTCAAGGACACCTGCAGGCGAGATACTCATCGGTCTCGTACACGAATCTCGGCCTAATATGGGGCCGGAAAAGGTGTGGTGCTTACTCGGTGGTTTTGTCGAAGTCGATGAATCTCCCGAGGAAGCCCAATGCCGCGAAAGCCAAGAAGAAGGGGGCATCAACACTTCAGGTGCTCGCCTGCTTCCAGGACTTCCGGTAAATTCTGATCGTATGTACTTCGTTCAGAATCCTCACGAGGGCGAGGGCATGCCGACATTTGCTCTTGAATGCCCGATTAAGGACCTCGTGCAAATTTCGGAAACGCGATGGAGACCTCGCGCGCACCTGATTCATCACGCAAAAGAAAGTGACCTCTACTTCATGCCATGGAAGGAATCGGTCCTTCTCTCGGCTGATGCACTCACGCTCGCAGGAATCGTGCGCCTGATGCGCATTCTTCTGTAGCTAGAGTAAGCAAGAACTACAAAGCGGACGACCTTCGGTCGTCCGCTTTCCTTTATTTACTTCGTATCTTTTCGACCATGTGAGAACTGGACCGCCCATCATGATGCTCAACTAACACGAATCTTCCTCCAGCCGCCTCAACAACATCAATTTGCGCCTGAAGATCGGGGTGGGAGCGAATGTCTTCCCCTCCCCCTTTGGTATGGATATCAGGTCGGAGCACAGTAATCCAAGAAAACGGCGTTCGCTCAGAATATATAAATACGTAGTCAACAGATGAGAGCGCTGCGAGCATTTCAGCACGTTCTGCTTCTGGAACGATAGGACGCGCATCTCCCTTTCCTTCGCGCACTGACTTATCGGAATTGAGACCAACCACGAGCACGTCGCCCAGCGCCTTTGTGGCTTCTAGATTACGAACATGTCCCACATGCAGAAGATCGAAGCAACCATTGGTTGCAACGATAGTCTTCCCGGCCTTCCTCAATTGCTCAACCTCTTCTAGTAAGCGCTCGAATGGAAGAATCTTTCCCATACGCTACGGACGTTCAATAACCGTTACGCCACGTTGTGCAACAGCCCTTCGCGCACAGTCATTCGCAAACTCAATAGCTTCGTTAATAGACCCCGTCTCTGCATACCTAACCACAAGCGCTGCAAAGAAACTGTCGCCCGCGCCACTCGTGTCCTGCACTTCCACTTTTTCCGAAACCGGATAGTGGGTATCGTTAAAAAACGCACCGTTCTCTCCTTCAGTACGGATGATCTTCGTTGCTAGTACGGGTGTAATAGTTGCTTTGGAGCGTTCGTACTCGAAATCATTGATCTTGATGAACGTTGCTTCGTCTACCCAGGGTCCGAGCACCTTCTTCGTATCGATAAAGACACACGAGTGGTTCTTACAGATATACTCAATATCATCTTCAGAAAGGTACCCCTTGTTGTAGTCTGAGATAGCGACAATGTCGTAGTCTACAAGCGGGAGCGCGTGAATGTCAGCAGCAGCAATCGGGTGCTTCGAGTCAATGCGTATGAACGCATGGTTAGTCTTCCCGTGCATGTACCTGGTCTTCGTAACACTCTCCCACCCGTCATTTGTAGCAAGGTCGCAATGAGGGTAGATATTCTTTATGTTCCGCTCAACGTTTGCGGCCATACCAGGGTTCTCGCTCTCATCAATAACGTCAAGGATAGGTATCGGCAAATCAGGCGCCAGACGCTGTGCATGACAGTACACAAACACGTCCTTACAGCTCTCTCCTACAACGAGAATCTTCTTCATACGATGGTGTGTGTAGGGGGCAGGTGCAGTTCCTCAAACGTAAGCTCCTTTGTTATCTGGTCCTTTCCGCACTGCGCAAGTATGGCATTGGCAATATCTACCTTAGTTGGGTAGTACGCCTCACTAAGGGCAGTGGACGTCGGGCACGGGACATCAGGACACGAGAGCATACCCGGTGTTGTACGGAACGTAACATCACTCATGCGCAGCGCGCGAGCAGCAACCTCAGAACCAATACTGAACGATGCACTAGTCGTATCAACCGTAAGGAGTCTCCCCGTTTTCTTGAGGGAGGCATGTATCGTCTCTTCGTCAATTGGGTTAATGCTCACAAGATCGATAAGCTCCACGTCAACTTGATCGCCAATAAGTTCGATCGCTTCGCGGGCCGCAATAACACCGTCGCCATACGCCACCACGGTAAGGTCGTTACCCGATTGCACCACATGCGCCTTATCGAGCGGAAGCTCGTATGCTTCTTCTGGCACCTCCTGCTTTACCGGAAATACCCACCGAGACTCGAGAAGCACGACGGGATTATTATCCTTAATCGCTGCTCTGAGGAGGCCCTTCGCCATGTACGGAGATGACGGGATGACCACTTTAAGTCCTAGCACGCTTCCAAAGAGACCGAAGAGCGACTGGGTGTGCTGAGGACCGTTACCCCACTGACGTCCAACATTGATACGAAACACCACAGGTACCGGATTGTTCCCTCCAAACATGTAGTTCCACTTAGCCGCCTGCGTACAAATATGATCAGCTGCGAAGAGCGCAAACTCCACACGTCCGTGGTGCACGATAGGACGCATGCCATGTATCGCAGCTCCTACCGCCATACCCGTAAACGCATCCTCTGAAACAGGCACGTCGAGAACGCGCTCTGGGTACAGCTCCTTCAAACCTGCAGTAGTACCGTCTGCCCCGTTCTTGTATGACACACCAAGACCGATGACGAACACGGACGGGTCCTCTGCCATTGCTTGCTCCGTAGCCTCTCTCAAGGCTTCAGTATATTTAAGAATACGAGGTTCGTTATGCATACACGTCTGTATAGAGAGTCTCAGGAGATGGATAGGGTGCTGCAACCGCGTACGCAATCTCCTCGAGTACGTGCGTGCGTATCTCATTCTCGATATCACTGAACACTTCCTCGCTACTTCCCTCCTCAAGGAGACGCGCTTTCATCTTCTTTAAACAATCCTCAGCGAGTCGACGCTCAAGCACATCCTCCTCCCTATAGCCCTGAGCGTCGTCAAAGATAGGCGCGCTGTGCGCCATGTGTCGATACGCGAGACACTCGAGCACCGCAGGCTTTCCTGCGCGCACTCCTTCAAGGAGAGCCGTTGCCTTAGAGCGCACGTCGTCGTAGTTGTTGCCGTCGGCTTTCGCATACGCAAGTCCGAGATTCCGCACAACCCCTTCCACACTGTACTCTTTCGACCGTCTGTCGAGCAGCTTTGAGTTGACCGAGTACAGATTATTCTCAACCACAATAAGGAGCGGAAGTTTGAAAAGAGCGGCAAGATTCATCGTCTCGTATACCCCTCCCTCTTCCGAACCTCCGTCACCCACGTACGCAACGGTTACATCACCAGTAGCATTGTGCTTCTGCTCGAACGCTGACCCTGCAGCAATAGCTACGATACTTCCGAGTATCGGCGTGGACCCTGTAAAGCCAGCAGACCGATCAATCATATGCATAGAACCTCCCTTTCCATGAGACGAGCCTTCAGCCTTCCCAAGAAGTTCGCAGAGCATCCGACGGAGATCACCTCCCTTTGCGAGATAGTGGCCATGCGAGCGATGGTTCCCCATAGCGCGGTCGTTAGACATAAGAGAGTCTGAGACCCCGACAGCAACAGCCTCCTGTCCTACATAAAAATGTACGAAGCTCATAATCTTGTCACGAAGGTAGAGGTTAGCGGTTTCCTCTTCTGCAATACGCAGAAGCGTCATCCGACGAAATGCATCTAGTCTCGTGCTCATAGTTCTATAAGAATACGACTGGCTCCTCCACTGCGCACAAGTTCAATAGCCTCATTCACGTCTTCTAACTTCACACGATGCGTAATGATGCCTTCGGTCGAGAGAATGTTTCCTTTCGCAAGGCGGATGTAGCGCGCGATATCGACATGCGGCATAAAGCGCCCACCTTGAGTGGCCGAGAAGGTCTTTCCGATGCCTTCGAAGAAATGATGCGCATCCAGGAGTTCTATTGACTCTCCAGGCTTTGGCTGACCAACCATAATGTAACGACCGGTCCCAGAAAGAAGCGGGGTGGCCGCCTCGGTACCTTTCTTGTTAGCCGCAGTGTCAATAATTACATCCACTTTCTTGAGACCATGCTCCGCAAGCACATCAGCAATCGATTCGGTCTTTGCGTTTATAAAAATGTGAGCACCCATGGAAAGCGCGAGCTCCTTCTTACTGTCATGAATATCAACCGCAATAATCGGGTACGCACTTGCAAGCTTTGCCGCAGTTATGAGGTTTACGCCAAGCCCCCCAACACCAATAATCATGACACTTTCCCCGAAGCGGGCCTTTGCTTCGTTCTCGATAGTACCTAGCGCGGTTGAGAGTCCACAACCAAGAAGCGCCGCAAGCTCAACGGGTGTATCTGAAGGCACGGTAGTTACCCGATTCTCAGAAACAATCGCGTACTCACTGAAGGTAGTTACCCTTCCACTAGATATTTCTTTTCCTTCGTACACGTACTTCGGAAACGGTGATTCGATGCCTTCGCCCTGGCGCCAATGCATAACCACCTTGTCTCCTTTTTGAACCGTAGTAACACCCGGTCCCACTTCCTCAACAATGCCGCACCCCTCGTGTCCAAGGAGGTGAGGTACGAACTTAGCATTCCCTTTGTTCCCTGCAATCTCCTGCAGCTGAGCGCCGCAAATACCAGATACCAGGACCTTTACGAGCACCTGACCCACCTGAAGCGGTGTTAAACCGACCTCTGCAATGACGAGTGGAGCGTCAATAGTATGGAGAATAGCCGCCTTCATAATAGTCAGATTATATAGGAGAACCGGGTCCTGTCTAACGAGAACACTCCTCGACGTAGGTCGCCATAGCACGAGCAACGCTCCCGACATCAATCCCCTCAATACACGCCGGGGACTGTTCTGTCATCCGGTGTCCTGATGCACAAGCACTCGTATCAGAGAATATTTGCACTGGCGCAGCTTCTCCAAACTGTTCCTTGCCACACCACGGGATCCCGATACACACCACAAGAACTACAAGCGGCTTGCCGAGATGAGACGTCATGTGGGAGGGGCCAGTCCCCACCGAAACCACACACGTGCTTCCATCAAGAAGCGCCGCAAGCTCTTGCACAGTAAGATCCCCTGCGACAATGCGGGCGCGCTCAGGAAGAGTAAGTTCCTCGAGGAATGGGCGTTCAGACGTAGTGCCGGTTAGGACGAAGGTCATGCCGGGAAGCTCAGCGAACAGAGCGTCGAGCAATGCCTGACGCTTACTCTGCGACATAGCTCTTCCGTCAGAGCCAGCGAAGAGATGAACTGCCACATACGGCGCCCCTTCTAGCTCGAGTCTCGAGAGAAGTTTTGGTTGAGGCAGGTAATTTAGCGTCATCGACTCATGCGCTATAGATATGCCTGCGACTCTAAGAACATCTTCCTCAAGCAAACGTGGAGCGCGAACCATGCTGGATTCGAGAAGATGATCATACACGTACCTGTTCCACCATGACGCATCCGTAAATCCAAAAAGGCATCCAGGTCGTGCCAATATTCGTGCAGCTACCTTACTAAAGAAACCGAAGCGTCCTCCGGGCTTAACGTACGAGGTAACCACCAGATCACTTCCTTGATATGTTCGCCATAACTTCCACAATGCCGCAGGATTCCTCCGATTCACCTCAAGAACCTCAATCCACGGATACGAAGCAAGGAGGCTGCGCACCATGGCACCTCTGCCTGCAACTAAGAGACCGCAGCGTGCTTCTGGATACGCTGCGTGTACATTCTCGAGAAGGTGCTTTGCCATAAGCGCATCACCGATTGATGATGCTTTGAATACGAGTGCTTTCCTTATCCTCATAATTGAAGAGTGGCGAACAGTTAATTCTTTACTAAACGATTGGAGAAACCGACCATCGCCTCTACAACAGCTTCTGTTGGTATGTAATAGAGACATCGAAACACTTCGCCCTCTGGCGTCTCCTCAACACACCCTCCTGTCTTATCACTATTACACCAACACTCGTCTCGTGCGGCAAGAATAGTCGTAGTGGTGCTATACGTCGGCAAGAAACACGGATCAACAAGACAGGACATCGCAACCACCGACACACCAAGGTGTACTGCCATAAAGATGATGCCTGAGGAGGTTCCCACAACAATGTCTGCGCCCGAAAGAAGTGCGATTACTTCTGTTGCTGGAAGATTCTCCTCAATGCGTGTTCCAGAAACCCCTTCGATCATTCTCTCTGCCCGGGCCCTTTCGTTTTCGGCGCACGTCAGGATAAATAGATGGTTTGGAAACTGCGTGCGAGCTGCCAGAAGAATGGAGCGCGCATGATCAGTGGGGATACTCCTACTATAGTTTGCGGCAAAGAAATGAAACAGAATATAGGGCTTTCCTTCAGGAGAAGATCGTCTGGGTAACGAAGGTAACGTGACATGCTCAAGCGGTACACCCCACGAGGCAAGAATCTTCAACGGAGTATCCGTAAAGAAGCTCTCCTTCTGACAGTCGTACGTACGTCTCTGTACTCCTTTCGGCAGTGGGGACTCATGTCCTATGCGCTGGTACCGAACTTGCACGCCTCTCCCCTGACGAGCGCACCATAGTATGAGACGCCACCACAATGGCACCGCTGATGTTACCGGATCGTATGCCACTGAAGCGTACGATCGAAAGAGGTACCGTGGGAGTATCAACCATGCAGCAAAATCCTTCTTATCAAGTTCTCGATACTCAATGAACGGTAGGTTTGCCACCATCTCTTTCACAAAGACATTGTGTCGAGTGGAGATCAGTTCGAGACGTGCGCTCGGGATATTCTCAGCTAGAAGTCGGCCAGTATGAATACCGACCAGCGCATCACCAATCGCTCCCCCGTACAGATATAAATACCGGCTCGCCATACAGATACCTCCTACAACTTCTTCCGTCCTTCAAACGCAAGATCATATGCAAACATCTGAGGAAACAACCGCGCAAGCGTACCGTACCTTCCAAGACCATGGATACGCACGTCTGTGAATTGCTTTTCCAACATTTCTTCAAGTTCGCGCACCACGAAGTGGTTTATGTGCGTCGGATCCATGAGGGGCGTGCTGCGCTTTCTTTTTATAAGGTACCTGACGCGATGTATAAGCGAGAACGCATTTGGAACCGTACCGAGGAACATGCCCCCTGGCTTTAATACGTCATGCACCTTTTTAAAAACCGTTTCGGGATAATACAGATGCTCCACAACCTCAGCTGCCACAACCACGTCATAGGCTGCGTGCGGAAGGTTCCAGTCGCCATTTAAATCAATCTGGCTTGTTTGGATGCCATAGTCTTCCGCGGCGCGAGTTAGTGCTGCTGAATCTATATCTATACCAAGCACATCGTTATTCTCTGCAAAATAACTCGTCAGCGCACCATCTCGACAACCAATATCGAGCACCTTCTTCCCGTTACCGATGCGCTCTTTGAGAAAACCGCCACGGAGGTCTCCCAAGAGCACGAATCCGTCTCCGCGTCGTTTGGTATGGTGCGAGGCGTAAATACTTTCAAGGACAGGGGTAGGCATGCTCGATGAGTTAGTTGATATGTGCTTGCTTAGGCACCGCGACAACAACAAGCGTTTCGAGAAACTTTGGAGTAAACCATGAAAGAACTCGGTACAGCACATTAAGAATCTTTTTCTTCAGACTCTCGCGATGTCCGTATTCAAGGGTGTACACATACCCTATCTCCTGAATCTCGAACCCACACTTAGAGAGAAGCACGCGCAGAGTTTTTGAATTGAAATAGCAGGTATGGTCTGCATTAACCGTAGGCTCTTCCTTAGAAAGTTTCTCTGTTAGGTTGAACAGATTGAATGCGTTCGGTGTTGTGAGTATCAACCGTCCGTTGGCTGTAAGGTGTTCTTTAACACTTGCGAGAAAGAGTCCAGGATTCGGAAGGTGTTCTATAAGGTCGCCCGCAAACACGAGATCGAACTTTGTATCAGTAAATGAGAAGTCTTCAGCGCTCGCTTGAACATAGTGGCGTGTGTCAGGGAATGCGTTCCTATCTATCTCTAGATCGAGACCGAACACTTCCTTTGCTTGCTTCTGCATAAGGCCATGGGGCCAGTTCTCCTCCCCAAGTCGTATGCCTTGTCCGAGGAACCCCACATCAAGAACAGTGTCCTCAGGCCCCGCCGAAGAGCGTATGAGCTCTGCCTTATTCCGATATATGCGCGTCGAAGCCATGTGCCTATATTCTCTCACATTACGGCAACTCAGCGAGCGAGCGTATAACCGGCCAGGAACCATCCCCTTCCCTATTGCCTCTGCGCATCTCGTACAGACCTAGCTGTGGGCACTCTTTAGCGAGCACCTCAAGCTCCTCAACGGAATCGTCTGCAAGTACCGCATCAACATGGAGATGGGTATGAGGAGCAAGATACTGACCTTTCGCTACACCATCCGTATACATAACCGACATACGTGGAATGCCATGGAGAGCACTTTTAGTCTTTGCCTCGTGCGTAGCGCGACTGCCTGTAGTTATGATGGTTACAGCGTTCTCCTTATCACGAAGAAACTGGGCAGCATCGGGATACAGGAATTGTGAGAGTTCTCCTGGTATTAAATCGTCTTCAGTCTTTCCAGCCATGTACGCCGAAAAAGCATCTGAATCGAAGCACGTTCCCTCAAAATCAAGATAGTACCTCATGTGTCCTTGATTCTACCGCGAGCCCGCTGATTCCATGTGCGCCACAATAGTTCGTGCGAGGCCTGTAAGGCTATGTGCTTTAACTAGTGCCTCGAACCGTACACGTAGTGCAGCACGCTCTTCGTCAGTGCAATTAAGTAAATGCTCCATGTGGTTGGCAAGAGACTCTACATCCCCTGCGTCATACGTAACGTCCTCGAAACCGAAGCTCTGCATGTCCTCGCTCTCTGTTAGGAGAAGGCATCCGGACGCTGCTGCCTCGAAAATCATCTTGTCGAGCATGCCAGACGGAGAGCAGTTGACGTATATCTCGTGCAGACGGTATACCAGTGGCGCATCCTCGTTCAGTACGCCGGGCAAGAATCTGAGCTGCTCTGAGAGCCCGAGCTCACTCGAACGCTCTTTCACTTCTGCAGCATATGCTTCGAACTCTGGCGGAGCAGATCCGACTATAGAAGCTACGAACACTACTCCTCTCTCCTTGAGCAGGCCAAGTGCTTCAACAAAGAGATCCACATGCTTCGATGGTGCGATGCGAGAGAATAACAAGAGAGATCGCGGAACACGCTCGCCAGCCTCTTGTACGAAGCGATCCGTGTTCACACCTACGGGCATGCGCACAGTCTTTGCATACTTCGCCGTATATGAGCGCTTCGAGGTACAGAACACTGCCGTGCACCAGAACACGGCGAGGTCCGTGAGCAAGGACCCCGCGTAATGGTTGCGCCAGAGATACACCTTCTTCCCGAGAAGCCTCCAGAGAGGTCCTGCCAGGAGCACGTACTCCTGATTCATGTGCACGAACACCGCGTCATATTGACTGCGTCTATTCCACACGAGAGCAAGGAATTTCCATGCATACCCAAGACGTGACTTCGGTCCTGTCTCCTTCCCCAGAGAGTGCACGGTTACGTTCTCCGGCAATGCGCGCCTTCCCTCCTTAAGGCACACTGCCTCAACACTCTGCGAGACACTAGCGAGTGCTGCTACCCAGTCATGATAAACACTGAGAACTGGATCATCGAGGTCGAGTGCCTGAGTAATAACAAGGAGTCTCATACAAGCATTTATACAATCTTTGCGCAGACCTGGAGACTTGCAGCATAGCGGGCCCGATACTCCTCCTCGCTTTTTCCGGTCATCTTCTGAATCAGATCAAGTCCTCTACTATTGGTTGCAACTACAGGTCGGAAGACCTTGGAACGCATGGCATCTCTAAATCCAACATGATCGCCACGCGACACAAGAATTCCGTCTGCTCCCGCAGAGATGAGTGTCTGTGCAACACCAACATCAGTCGATACGAACGGTAGTCCCGAGGCAACAGTTTCAACAAGCGTACGGCAGTACCCCTCGTGCGTAGAGGATAGGAGGAATACGTCTGCTGTTTTGTAATACGAGACGAGGTCCTTTTCCCACGGAACAAAGACCACGCGGTCTTCAAGATCTAATTCAATGACTTCCGCTGCAAGTACTTCTTTACATGGTCCTTCCCCAACAATGATAAGTCCGCTCTCGGCTATATCTGCCTCCTTAAAGGCTCGTAATGCAAAACCAATATCCTTCTCAGGAACAAGTCTCGACGCCATAAGAAATATCGAGGAGAACTGCGGGTACCTATCATGCAGAGAAAATGCCGGGCTTGTGTCCCTAAAGTGGTCAATGGGCGTATATACCGGTAGTACTGCTATTCGTGCCTCAAGGTGCGGGAAACGAGCAACAATATCTTCCTTGCCCTGTGGAAGAACAACGCGAACACAATCGGCCTTCGGCAGAAGAAAGCTCGCTATGAATGCCCGAACTTTATTTCCCACACTTTCACTCATGAAATAGGGGTCGAATACTCCTGCATGGTCCTGCAGCTGGAGCGGCGTCTTCAACATGCGTGCGATACGCCAGGCCGCATACCCTGTCTCTGCTAGATCTTGTCCAGACACAAGAGAGATTCCTTGCTTTCTTCCTTTGAAGAGTTTCCGTGCGATACGTATTGCATCAGTGACATATACAAAGCGACTCGAAGAATTCGTTGGATACAGCCATACGTTGTCTGCAATCTTAGTGTCTACAAAACCGAGATTCTTCTTCGTATAGACAATGATGTGCAGCTCGTTGAAAACTCTGCCGTACCCCGCAAGACGTAGGCGCGTAGGATCTCCTTCTATAAAGACCTTACGGTCGAGTGAAACCATTAGGATGTTCATACTGAAGTAGTCGAGAGAAACTTCGCAAGACGCTCCGGAACATTCCCCGCCTCCTGCAGGAAGCGCTTTGCGGAAGCTTCAGCATTCATCGCAAGAAGCTGCCTGGATTGTCCGTCCTCCATAAGGCCCGCGATGTGTACCGAGAGTGCAGAAGGGTCTCCTGGAGGCATGGCCAGGACATCGTCATATCCCTTGAACACCTCTCCCACAATACCCACATCGGTTGTAATGATAGGGACGCGTGCGAGTGCCGCCTGAAGGATTCGTCGTCCATAACCCTCATGCGCACTCGCCTGAATAAACACATTCGCGCACCGTATAAGTCCCCAGGTGTCTCTGCGGTCCCCGAGGAAGATAACCCGCTCTGTGAGTTTCTTGTGAGCGGCATGGCGTTCAAGGCGTGCACGCTCAGGCCCATCCCCAACAACAAACAGACCCACACCTGGATACCGGTCTTTAATGAGAGCAAGCGCATCGATGATATCGATAACCCGGCGCCCTGCATCAAGGCGTCCAGCAGCAATGAGCGAAAACGGGAAAGAAAACGGAAGGGACGTAGCTTCCGGAGGACTCATGCTCACCGACACCGGGATAACCTCAGGTTCCTTGATGGTGGCACCGTATTTCTTTATAAGCGCATCCTTAACCCGCCCAGACATAACACGAATGCCGTTTGCCTTTGGAAGCACGCTATGCGCAAGACGAAGCCTGCGCGCGTTACCTTTCGGCACACCTACTTTTGACGAGCGCAGCATGCCGGTACGCGTGGAGTACCACGGGGACATAAAGTCTGTATACACGTTTACGTACAACGGGAGCGAGAATCTGTGTGCAACCTTCGATGCTATATCGCCAAGCTCAAATGGATCCTGAGACCATATAGCCTGAATACCGTGTGTCTCTACTATCGTGCGCGCTGCGCTTCTGAGGTGTGCATACTTTGAAAACAGACCCTTTTTAACGGTATGAATTCTAAGACTGCCTTCGTCTCGTGTTTCTGTCTTTCCTGTACTAATGAGTACGTGCAGCTCCCCTATCGCAACCGCATTCTCCTTTGCACGGGTGTGACCTGAGCTTCCAAGGTCTAGCACTGTTGGGTCATCTGTTATGAGGAGGACTTTCATACGGCCGTAAGTATATCCGCAGTAGCCTTCGCCATAACTGACGTGCTAAACCGCTTCGCCGACTCACGCGCCCGACTCCCAAGCTTCTCTCGGTGTAGGGGAGTCTTCAAAAGATGTAGCAGTGCTTCAGAGAGTGCGGTACGGTCCCCTTGCGGCACCAAGAGACCGTTCTTCCCGTCCTCGATAAGCTCAGGGTTTCCACCCACGTCTGTAGCGATTATGGCCGTACCTTGCGCAAGTGCTTCTATAAGAAGATGCGAGAGACCCTCGTAGGTTGAGTTCAGAATGAACACATCCGCATCCTGTATAAGCGCGAGCGTATCAGCGTGCGAAAGAGGTCCGAGCATCATTCCTGACGTACCGAGCCTTGCATGCATAAACCGCTCGAGCTTGTCCCGATCTGGACCGTCTCCCGCGATTGAAAGGGTTACCTCAGGAAGGGTCTCACGCGCCACAACAACCGCGTCAATAATCCCAGGCATCCCTTTCCACGGAACCAGGCGTCCCACAGAGACCACGCGCGGACGCGTAGCGGCATTAACAGACAATGGAAGCGTGCCGGGTTCTTCCGTCTGCATTGCGTTGTACACCACAGAAATCTGCTCGCTCGGTACGCCCCACGCACAGACGATACCCTTCAAGTATTCGCTTGGGACAATAACCTTGGTAGCAGACGATGCAACATATGTCTGCACCTTTCTAAAGAAGGACACCATGGTTGGCACATGATGCGTGCGCACAAACTCATCAAGGAGCAACCGTACCCCATACCGTTGTGTGCCCTGCTCCCACGCGTAGTCCCCCACCACTTTCACAAAGAAGGGTTTCCTTAGAAGCTTGCTTGCGATAAGTGTTGGCAATCCTGTTGATACCGGATCAAGCGCCAAGAAAGCGTCAGCGTCCCGTCCCGCCCGCATGAGCAGGAAGAAATACGCCGCATGGCGCAAGACCTTCGGAAGACGACGTACGTCCCCGAACTTCAAAACACCTACCTGTATACCAAGCTTCGGCAACTCGGTTTCGAGTATCTTTGCATAAGTAGCCGGGCCGCCCGGGTCCGGAGGATATAAAGGGGTGGCTATGAGGAGCCGCATAGAAACTATTCTACTCCATTGAGCATGCGCTTAAATAGCGCCTGCATTGCTACCGAAACAGTGTTCCAGTCATAGCGCTCAAGAACCATAGTTCTAGCCGTTTTTCGTACCTTCTCCACCTTCTCTGGGTTCTCCATAATGTCCCGTACGGCTTGTGCGATACCCTCAGGAGAATCCGCATCAACTGCCCACCCCGTAGTCTCTTTGTCTGGATTTCGAGTGCTGTCATAGAGGAAGTCAGCGATACCGCCCTCTTGTGTGGCTATAACCGGAAGGCCTGCGGCCATAGCCTCAACGAATGAGTTGCCCATGCCTTCGGAACGCGACGGGCGGATGAAGATATCGCACACAGAGAGCATGAGGGGCATCTGCGCATGTCCTATCTGTCCCATGAATCGAGCTCGCTCTAGAACACCAAGCTTCTTCGCAAGGGCACGCAACTTCTCTTCGTCCGGACCAATGCCGTATATGAGAAAGGACACGTTCTCTGGAAGAAGCGGAAGTGCGCTAATAACATCATCCACCGCATTCTTGTGCACAAGGCGTGATGTTGTAACAAGGAATACATCCCCTTCCTTCTTCTGAAGGTCATGCTTCATGCTCTGCATTTCTTCTGCAGAGAATTCCTGTGTAAAGCGCTTCGTATCAACGGCGTTTGGAATAACATCTGCCGTTCCTTCAAACCCCATACGTCGTCCCCACAGCATTAGGAAGGTTGAGATAGGCTGGAGGAAATCCGCCTTCGTAAAGCCACGCACAAACAACGGCCACACCGGACGCGCGAGACGTTCGATGTGCTCGGGCGGATCACCTTCTTGAAGAGTAAGGAGGTACGGGACGCTAGGATTGAACGTCCTAAAGATTCCGGCAGGAATACCACACGAGTGCGCCATCATCGCCCAAATGCCATCAAAGCGATACTTCGCATGAAGTCCGTTCGCTTCCCACGCCGCTAGGAATTGGTACAGGTGCTTGTTGTAATGAAGAGGAAACTTCTGGAGGTCGGCAATGCTCGGACTCTTAATCGCAGGACCAATGCGATGCACAATCGTATTCCCTATCCGCTCCTGTTTAGGAAGCGTTGAGTCCATACGGAGGGTTATGAGATGGAACTCAATTTCGTCTGCCGGAATACGGTGTGTAATCTCCTTAATAGCTACCTCTGCCCCGCCGATAAAGTGCGGGTAGTAGTTCAGGGAGAATATGAGGACCTTTTTCATATACTTCGTTTTTGCGCGTTAAGTATCACGCTGTACGCAAATCGTATCTGGTTAGCGAACGCATCACCCGCGCCAAGTGTGCGCCGTTCGCTCATGCGGCGCGCAAGAGACCCAAGAGAACGTCCTTGTTCTACTGTTGAGGTATGCACCTGATCTGCACTTCCCAGAATAAGCCTAAGGAAGAGGCGCTCGTGCCATCCAAGACGTTGGTCTGCAAGCGTAACCAAAAGCGGAAGCTTATGGTCGCGACGCACCGAGAGCGCAGCGAGCGTACCGTAGCTTGCCATAACGGACCATGAGAAAAGATAACTGTGCGTTTGCGCCAATGTACTCGCAACACCTCCTCCAAGGAGCGGGAGCAAGAACTTGTCGAATGGTGTTCCCCATCCAACTCGATGCACCGTTGCGTTTGGAGCAGGACATGCGACACCCTTCGCCTTAGAGGAGTAAAGGGTTGTAACAATATCGAACTGCACATCAGGCAACTGCTCCATAAGGGTGCAGAGCGCTTCTTCTGCAGGTCCTGCGATAGGATGGAAGGTTGTGGTGAATACAAGAATACGATTCTCCTTTGGAGCTTCTACCGTTCCCTGCTCAGTTATCTCTCGTATGTATTCAGCAAGATGCCGCTTTGGTTCCCAGCCGAGGGCACGAGACCTGCTTGTCTCAAGCGATGAACCCATTCGGTTTCCTGCACGCTCCGGAAGCATAATGACCGGCGCACCAAAGAGTTCAGCCACTTCCTTAATTTCATACGCTCGCTCGTCTCCAAGACCGTACTCGTCTCCCTCCCCCTCCTCACCCACTAGCACGAGCCCGTCCACAATATCGAGCACATGCGTAAAGTTACGCTTCTGCGTACCTGGTGCGGTTATAGTAAGCGGCCTGCCGGAGAGGTAGTTCTGGCGGAATATCTCGATAACCGTGCCGTAGCTTCCGGAGCGCTCCCGAGGTCCGTACACATTATAGAAATACGTGATGGCATACGGGACACCGAACCAAGATGCGTAGTTTCGTACGAGCTCAGTATTGGTTGCCTTCGCCCACGCATACGGACTCTGGTCTCTTCCCGCCCCCTCGTCCCCAAACTTTGTTGAAGAACCCGCATACACAATCTTTGATCCTCTGCGACGCACGAATTCTAGTACCGCAAACGTTCCTGTCTTATTCAAATCCCATACCGTTTCAATATCTTCAAAGCTCTTCTCTACGCGCGAGTACTCCCCTAAATGAAAAACAAGGTCTGGAGACTCGGGAATCAATGTCTCGATATCCTTGGTGTGCCCTTCGCGATACTCAACTCCAGCCACATGATTCTCGCGGCTTCCCGCGAAATAGTTGTCTAGGGAAATAACCTTGTGCCCGTCCGAAACAAGCCGCTCGCACAGGTGCGATCCCACGAACCCTGCACCTCCCGTTACAAGAATGGTCTTAGACATGAAGATACAGAAAGAGTACTAGAGACCAGGGGTTGGAGCTAGCCTAGCCCTACACGTCCTTAAACAAGGACCGGAGAGTCTCTTCTGGAACCTCAAAGACAGGCTTCTCTTGGCGCGGCTCTGGTTCTCGCTCTTCTACACGCGGAGCCTGTGGCGAGACGGGAGGCTTCGCAGGGACAGTCTTAACCGTGTTCCTTAGAGCATCCTTGAGAGACTCCTGCTTCCCTTCCTGCTTCTTGTGTTTGTCCTTCTCTACGTTCGCAACCGTAGCGCGAAGGATTGCCTTGAGGTCGTCTGCGGTCTTCTCTGCGGCCTTAGGTAAAGGACGCTGTTCCTCTCGTTGAGGACGCGGTGCGGGACGCTCGGTTCGTTCAGGGCGTGGTCCCTGGGGCTTGTCGTCCCTGCGTGGCACCGGGCGTGCTCCCTGAGCTGCAGGACGCACACTTCCAGGTCCTGCGGACGCTGCCTTGTGGAGTGCTGCAGCTTCTTCTGCGGACGCTGATATCTCCGTGAGGATAGCTCCCTCAACACCGCCACGAACGGTTGCAAACTGCGCACGGGAGTTCGCGAGCACTTCAGCGCGGTATGAACGGGATGGCGCCTCAATAGGAGGAATAGTTATAGCTGAGAACGGACGCGAACCAATACCATCAATCATGAGTGAGAGGTAGATCTGTGCGAACCCAAGGTTAACGAGGTCTTCCTGCAAGAACTCAGGGGTGAACACCTTCTCAAGAAGCTCCGCATCAAGTGGACCCACGCGGAACGTTACCGTAGTACCCACGTTGCCGAATACCGCTGCCTGCACCTCCTCTTCCATCTGTGCTACGTACTGGTGCGCAATAAGGAGATTGAGGTGGTACTTTCGGGCTTCAGAAAGAATCTCCGAGAAACTCTCGTTCGCAAAGTTCTGGAACTCGTCCACGTAGAAGTAGAAGTTCGGTGCCTTCGCAAGCTCATGCGCCGGCAGATCTGCGCGACTCATCGCACCAAGGAAGATACGCGTGGTGAGCATCGAACCAAGGAGACGCATGTTTGTGTCTCCCACGAGACCTTTCGAGAGGTTCATGATGAGAATCTTCCGGTTATCCATGAGATCACGGATATCAAAGGACGACGTTGGCTGGCCGATAATATTGCGGATGAGCGGATTGGATGTGAACTGTCCAATCTTGTTCTGAATAGCCGGTGTCGCTTCCTGCGTATAGCGGTCTCCGTAGTTGGCAAACTCGCTCACCCAGAAGTCCTTCACCACGGGGTCCTTAATATTCTCAACAACCTTCTTCCGATACAGCTTGTCGGTGTACATGCGGTTAACCCCGAGCAGGGTTGCGCCTGGGTACTCAAGAAGCGCGAGGAGTGTGTTGGAAAGGATGTACTCCATACGTGCAGACCATGCGTCAACCCAAATCTTCTTGAAAGTTGCCATAAGTCCTGACACCACAAGATGCCGCTTGTCGTACCCCACGTCCTCCATAACATTGAACGCAATAGGGTGCTCGAGATCGAACGGTGCGAAGTACACTACGTCCTTCACGCGGTCTGCCGGTATGAAATCAAGAAGCTTCTCAACAGCGCTTCCGTGCGGATCGATGAAGGCCATACCCTCCCCGTTCCGGATGTCCTGAATGGCCATGTTCTCAAGCAACGTCGACTTACCCATACCCGTCTTTCCAATGACGTACATATGGCGCGCACGGTCCTTGGCCTTGATACCGAACGGTACGCGCTTGCCGCGTGCATCAGTTGCTGCAAAGTACGTAACGCGATCCGGATTCTCCATTGCAATGAGTATACCGCGTCAGAAATAAAAGAAGCTCGCGCCCGAAGGCGCGAGTGAAAAAGTCTTACTGGATTGCCGTGTTACTGCGGCGGGCAGTACTGCTGGCGAATCGCTCCCTGATACTCCGGGTCGAACTTGCCAACAAGCTTCTGCCACGCGCGACGAATGCGCATCGACCGCCACCAACCCGCATCATTCTTGCCGTCGAGCACCTTGTTGAGAATATGGGGTTTAACCTCCTTGATCTGGCTCTCGAAGAAACGCCGTTCGTTCGTGTCGATATACGTCCTATCTCTCATAGCCCTCTCCCATAGAACTGCTGGCGTGATTGTAGCCCAAAATAGTACAGCCTGCACTAGGACTGACATCGCTGATCAACCGGATCAAATATAGAGCGCTCTAGCGTTTCTCCCGCAAGCACGCGCGCTATACGCTTCCCTCCATAGATAGACGGAAGAATACCTACCCCGTTGCATCCAAGGTTGTACAACAGAACCGGGTTAGCAGGCTCAGCTCCAATACGTCGGAGTCCTCCTGGGGTGTATCCCATAAGTCCATGCCAGCAGAACGCATACTCGGTACCCGGGTCCGGATAGTGCCGGTAGGTAGAGCGCAGGAAGTCGTCGAGAGACTCACGCACGTCTTCGCGGCAGTGCTCCGTACGAGAATACAGTGCTTGATTCGGAAGTACCTGTTCGGGCCCTCCAGCGCACACGAGGTTCTTAGGCTCGCCCACATCGTCTCCATGAGGTCTTCGCGTGAGGTAGAAGTAGGTTTCTCCTGTCGGGTCTCCGGTCTTAACCGCTCCATGCGGAAAGTAGCTGAGGGCGGTTGGTGCGGCATTCATCGCCTCAAGGTACCCGGCCATGTATCCAATGCGTCCCTGCACCAGATGATGGAAGGCGGTGTCGATATCGCTTCCCGACTCGTTCTCAATATGAAACTGCTCAAACCCGTTCGTACACAGCACGACACGCGCAGCTTCAACGGTATGCGCACCAACCGAAAGAAGCGCTCGGTCTTCTTTCAGAGAGACTCTCGACATCGGACTCTCCTCGTAGAGACTAAACCGTCCGGGATAGGTAGCAACCATGTAGCCCATAAGCTCTTCAGTGAAGGTGGCGCTATTCATACACCCCTTCTGGCTTGCGATGCACGCATTGTATTTCAGGTCCTCGGTCTCAAGGAGTGCGAGGATATCTGTCTGAGGAGCAAGCGCATAGAGGTCCTTGTACTCAAGCGGAATTTCCTCTCCCCACCCTGACTCGTTGGACACGAGAATAGTCTCGGGATTAAGACCTCCCTCCCTTCGGTCCTTATTCTCCTCAAGGTGCTCTATAAGCTGCTCTATAGACGAGCAACCTGCGTAGCCGGTAAAGCGATACAGAGGAGCGCTCAAACTGGTCTCTGCCAGTATCTCATCCAGAAGTCCCCACGCGCCCTCAACACTTCTCTGTCCTTCCGCGGCCATTTCAAGACCAAACTCTTCAACAATGCTTTCGAACGGCCGCTCAAAGTATGAGGTTACTTGTCCTGCATTGTGTCCGGTTGCCCCATGCGCAACTCTGTCTGCCTCAATAAGCACGACGGTGTTCTGGGTATCGCGAAGAGTGAAATATGCCGTAACCGCGCCTGCAATGCCGCCACCCACAATAGCCACGTCCCCAGCAACATCCTCGGCAAGCGGGACTATAGGACGGGTACGGTTGAGTTGCTTGAGCCAGGGAGAACTATTTGGAATCATACTACTGATACTGAATGAACATTGGTTGCGGGGTAAGCTTCAGGAGATCGTTTGGCGTAAGGAGGCGGTCAGACGGCGGTTTCAAGTCGTTCTTGTAGAAGATCTTGAACCCAGTGAACTGCACGGGCTCCGGAGCCACGAACGCCCGGTACGTATTTATCTTCTTGGCGGGTGGTCCCCACCCATCCATGTCTATAACAATCTGTACCTCAGGGAGTGGCGTGATGTTCTGGTAGTTGGTAACCATGCGCTGCGTGAAGCGGTGCACAATGAGCACCTTCGGGGGAAGGTTGTGCTCACGCACGAGGTTCGCCATATACTCTGCCGCATAGTTAATATGCTTTGCATCAAAGGAACCAATAACGTGTCCGGGCGGATCGTCCCCAATCATGTGGAACTCAGGATCAAGTCCTAGGTGCACATTCGGCATAGCGAGGTACTTCTCGAGCATCGGGAGCTCGTGCTCAAGGGTGGAGAAGCCAATCTGAATATCAAGAATAACGATGCCGTTTGGAATCTTTGCCGCAAGCGCTACCGCCTTATCAATCTCGGTGTCTGGCATACGCAGCATGTACTTCCCCTCTCGACCCGGAAGTTCCTGCGCCGTTATAGCAATGTAGTTAATAGCGGGCACCGTTGGCGTTTCTGGGTCTGCCGCTTCCCATTTCGCTTGCTCAGCCTTTAACATTGAAAACATTTGCGCCTCTGGGTATTCGCCAAGCACACCCATGCGAGTGGAATAGAAGTTGCCGTAGTAGGCGATGATGCGGTTGAACGGAAGAAGTGCTCCTTCCTTCGGATACGGCGTGTTCTTAGCGGGCCATATACGCGCCGTGGTGGTTGGCGTATTTGACGCGTAGTTAGCCATAGAAAGCATCTTCGCGTCGTACGCCTCTCTATCAAATACTGGCTTCTTCTCTTCCTGTGTAAAGAGACTGTCTAGGGTCGAGGAAGCCGTGTCTGGCTTACTCCTATCAAAGCGCGTGGCAGCCGCATGCGGCATAACCAGAAGACCAAACACCAGCACCAATACCCCCACCAGGAGAACAAGTACGATTGGGTTACGCAGATGGGGAAAGAGTTTCTTCATAGGAAGGTCTGGTTCGCTCTCCAAGGAGCTTCTCGCGCTTATACGAGACCCCAATCAAGAGCGCGATAAGGCCAAGCACGGGAAGAATCCAGGAGAGAATACTCATAGGGAGCCCGGCAAACGGTGAGGTCATAACCAAAGCGCCGAGGATGATGAGCATGAGTGCGCGCGACATGCCTCTAGTATACCCTCCCGACGCCCGCACCTCAAAAACCTGTGTCTACTCGGCCGTTACAATAACCACGAATTCCCCTCGTACCTGGTCTGGATGGGTAGCAAAATGCTCGGCAACCTCGCTCGCAGTGCCCTCAACAAAAGACTCAAACATCTTTGTGAGCTCTCGAAGCACAATAACCCTGCGTGAGTCCTCAAGAACCTCTGCCAAGGACGCGAGTGCCTTCTCAATGCGGTGCGGGGACTCGTAGAACACCATAGTCCTTCGCGAGTCTGCTATTTCTGCAAAGAGCGTCTGTCTCCCCTTTTTGTGCGGCAGGAAGCCGAGAAATGTGAACTCGTCTGTGGGGACGCCCGCAATAGAGAGTGCGGCGGTAACTGCAGCAGCTCCTGGAATAACCTCGATGCGCACCCCTTCTTTTAGGGTTTGCCGGACCTCGTGCACGAGTGCACTTCCGGGGTCTGAGATACCCGGAGTTCCCGCGTCTGTAACGAGCGCGATGTGCTTTCCTTCTGCGAGCATGGAAAGAATCCTTGTTGAGGCATGTCTGCCGCTTTGCGCATGAAAGATGAGGAGAGGCTTCTGTATCTCGTAGCGTGCAAGAAGCTTTGCCGTTACCCGCGTGTCCTCACACGCTATAGCGTCAGCCGCCTTGAGGGTATCGAGCGCACGAAGCGTGATATCAGCAAGATTGCCGATAGGAGTCGCTACAACCGAGAGCGTGCCGGGTTCGTTCATGAGAAGACTGTATCAGAATACGCCCGGAACCCTAGTGCTTCACAATCGCGTCAGCAATCTTGTATATATTCCCTGCCCCCATAGTCATGACGATGTCCTTCTCGTGAGGCTCGCTCGCAAGAACCCTTTCAATCTCCTCAAGGTTCATAGCCTCAGCTGAAACGCCCTGTGCCCGAATAAGGTCTGCAAGCGTGGCGTTCGATACCGTACCGTCATCAATCTCACGCGCGGCAAAGATTGGTGCGATGAGCACCCTATCTGCTCCCGCAAACGCAGTTGCGAAATCGTCGAGGAGATCACGTGTCCGACTAAAGAGATGCGGATGAAAGGCAACAAACACTTTTCCTTCTGCCTTTGCACGGAGTTCCGTTATGGTCTTGCGGACGGCAGTGGGATGGTGTGCGTAGTCGTCGTATACCTTAGCGCCATTCTTTGTTACACCTTTGTATTCAAACCTGCGCCAGGTGCCTTCAAACGCGCTCAGAGACTCTGCAATCTGTGCCTCACTAATACCAGGAAGAACCACACGTGCAGCACTTGCAGCAGCGCGCGCGTTCATTCTGTTGTACTCGCCCGGGAACCGGGTCTCGTATGATGACTCAAGCGTATAGTCCACAATCGCAGCCGGAAGACCTTCGAGTATGGGTGCAATGTTTGGATGTGTTGCGTCAGCAATAATGGTGCCGTGAGCTGGGACCTTTTCTGCGAGGGTACGGAACGCATTCTGCACATCCTCGAGGTCTTTGTAGTAGTCAGTGTGGTCGAGTTCGATGTTGGTTATAACCAGAATCTCAGGCGCAAGCGTGAGGAAATCCCGCTTGTATTCACACGCCTCAACAACCAACCATTCGGACGTGCCGGGGAGATAATTCGAACCGAAGTCCCGTACCAAGCTTCCAACAATAGCGGTTGGAGAGACCTCTGCATCGCGCAGGATGCGTGCGAGCATGCCGGTTGTTGTTGTCTTTCCGTGCGTCCCAGAAACAGCAACAGTGCGCTTCTTTTCCGACACGTCTCCAAGTCCCTCGAAATAGGACTTCTGGGGAATGCCCAGAGCGGTAGCACGTTCTCTCTCAGGATTGTCTGGCCAGACCGCTTCTGAGTAGATAACGAGGTCGGCATCTTCAGGTACGTTCTCTGGCACCTGCGTAAGGGACACGGAGATACCGCGACTCTCTAAGAGATCGGTAACAGGACTCGCGTCGCGGTCTGATCCTGAAACCTCAATGCCGAGATCAACAAGGTACTGCGCAAGTGCAGACATACCTATGCCACCTATGCCAACGAAGTGAACCTTCTTCAGAGTGGCGATAGCACTCATAGCCCTTTAACTAAAGCCGTAAACTGGTCGCCTCGGTCATACTCGTTCTTGAACATGCCGAAGGATGCGAATGCTGGAGAGAGGAGCACGGTGTCTCCGGTCTCAGCGTGCGCAAGTGCGTCCGCAAACGCCTCCTCAAGAGAATTGAATACCGTAGCGTCCGGAAGAAGCTCCTTCACACGGTCTGTACCGGTCCCTGCAAGTAAAGACACGTGCTTTGTGCTCTCGCCGATAAGTTCAATAAGGTTCTTCATCTCAAGTCCCTTGTCGTGTCCTCCCATGATTAGGTTGATGCGTGCACCTCCCTCTTCTGCGAGTGAGTGAAGCGCAACAATAGTTGCCTCAGGGGTGGTTGAGTTAGAGTCGTTGTAGAAGGTTATACCGTCCGTAAGTCCAACAAGTTCAAGACGCCCTGGTACCCCAAGGAAGGACTCGAGTGCTTCTTTGCTAACAGCATCGTCTACGCCAACCGCGCGAGCCGCTGCAAGCGCCAAGGCCGCATCATAGCGATTGTGCGCACCTGGGATAAGCAGGTACCAATCGTCCGGGAGAGTCTTCTCTCCTGCAACAACAATCTTCGACGCAATAGCGCTCTCATACTTGTCTATAACCGTAAGCGCCATCTGCTCGCCGAGGATGAGCGTATCGTCCGGCTTCTGGTACAGGAATATGTTCGCCTTGTCTGCGAGGTACACATCGATGTCTCCTGCGTAGTACGAGAGGTGGTCTGGGTAGAAGGTAGTGAACACCGAGAGCTCAGGACTCATGTGGTCCTCGCCAAATCCCTGTAGCTGCCATGAGTCGAGCTCAAAGAGCGCGGTGTGTTCTTTCGTAGCTTCATCAAGGAGCGCGAGTGTTGAGACACCCCGCACGTTGCCCCCAACGAGAATGTTCCCTCCCGCTTTCTTGAGAATGTGCTCAAGCATGTGCGTAACCGTAGACTTGCCGCGGGTACCGGTTACACCAATAACAGGAACTCCCGAGAGCTCCTTAAACCAGGACGCACTCATCTTTATAGGAATACCCGCCTTCCTCGCCTCCTCTATATAGATGGAGTTCAAAGGAACGCCCGCTGCTTTCAATATAAAATCGCGATCCCTGAAGTCCTCGAGCCTGTGCTCGCCGAGCACAAAGGAAACATTCGGGAAACCAGAAAGTGCCTCCACAGACTCCGCGAGTTCTTCCCGAGTCTTGAGATCCGTAACAATGAGGTGCGCTCCTTGGCCTGCCAGATAGCGCGCATCGCCCACTCCACGCCCAAGGAGACCGAGCCCCATGACGGTTATTTTCTTTCCCTTGAAATAGGTTCCTAGGTCCATTCTGGCATCCTAGCGCATTCTGGAAATACAGCTACTGGCAGGCCACTTCTATCTCAGCCTCCTCGCGAGCAAGCTCAAGGTCTGAAGCCGGCACCACTACTATCTGGAAGGGGCGCGTAAGGGCTTGTGTGGTCATACAGCCCGCTCCAGGGCGTGTAAGTGCTATGGATACCTTGCGCTCGCTCTCTGTGTCCTCAATGTCTGCAACCTCGATATCATGCCCTCCTGAGGTCTTCTCTCCAGCAAATACGGCTATGACGTAGTTCTGTGCGAAATTAACTCGTGGCAGTGCTGAGGTGTCGCCATAGGCCATGCGCCAAAGCTCTTGAAAGTCCTCCTCGCTGTACACCGCGTAGTTCTTTCGCTCCGTAACTTCTGCGGCATTCTCCCCCTCTGCAAGAACCTGGAACGGGATCTGTGCTGCCGCAACAGAAGCCTGAGGTGACACGTACGCCTCACGCACCTCTTCAGGTCCATAGAAATAGAGTCCAGCACCAACAAGAATGGCTCCAAGGACGATAACCAGCACGATGAGCATGTGTCGCATATGTTCTCTAGTATACCGGCTCTCTCAACTCTCTTAAGAAAGATGTGGGTATAGAAAAAGCCGATCCCTCTTGGAACCGGCTTCTTCTTTTTGGTGCAAGCGGTAGGATTCGAACCTACGACCGCTCGAGTATCAGTCGAGTGCTCTACCAACTGAGCTACGCTTGCCTGCTTGCGGATACTACCAGAAATACTCCTGAGTTTCCAGCTTCCGGACGGCAAATAGAAAAACGCCGTGCGGAACAATTCTCCGGAGAGGATTGTTCCGCACGGCGCTTTTCAGCGAATAGAAAGAATGAAATCTTCAGAATATGCGTACCCTTGTGTTCCGCCTATTCAGTCCAGTACGAGCGTCAATTGAGCGCTCCTACCAAACTACCGGTGCGTTGTTCCGGCGTCCGAGTACCTGTTTAGGGACAGAGTACCATCTCCCTATCTCTCCGAAGAGCGATAATCGACCGGAGAGAGTCATTTCTGACTTCTCATTCCGATTGGATATGTTCCACGACCAGCTTCCGCTAGCCGTGCCTTGTTACGACTTAGTCCTTGTCATTGAATTTACCGTAGTCCTGGATAAACCAAGATTTCGGGTACCCCCAACTTCCCTGACTTGACGGGCGGTGAGTACAAGACTCGAGAACGTATTCACCGTGGTGTGCTGACCCACGATTACTAGTGATTCCGGCTTCACGAGGTCGATTGCAGACCTCGATCCGTACTGGGGATGGTTTTTGGGATTTGCTCCACGTTACCGTATTGCGTCCTTCTGTACCATCCATTGTATGACGTGTGCAGCCCAAGGCATCAAGGGACATGCTGATCTGGCGTCATCCCCACCTTCCTCCCCCGTGAGGGGGCAGTCTCGCCTGAAAATTTAACAGACAACGGGGGTTGCGTTCGTTACCCCACTGAAGGGAACAGCTCAAGCCACGAACTGACGACGACCATGCATCACCTGCCACACACCCTCGAAGGCTTCTCCCGTTTCTGGGAGCGTGCAGTGTGGTTTCTAGCCTTGGTAAGGTTTTTCGCTTATCGACGAATTAAGCCACATCATCCACCACTTGTGCGAGTCCCCGTCTATTCCTTTGAGTTTTAATCTTGCGATCGTACTACCCAGGCGGCTCGCTTACCGCGTTAGCTTAGCCTCACAGAGGGTCGATACTCCGTAAAGCGAGCGAGCAACGTTTAGGGCCAGGACTACTGGGGTATCTAATCCCATTCGCTACCCTGGCTTTCGTGTGTGAGCGTCAGATTCGGGCCAGTATACTGCCTTCGCCTTTGGTGTTCCCCATGATATCAACGGATTTCACCCCTACACCATGAGTTCCATATACCTCTCCCGACCTCAAGTCATGCCGTTTCGCTCGCAGGCTGGAGGTTGAGCCCCCAGATTTAACGAACGACTAACATGACCGCCTTGACACCCTTTACGCCCAGTGATTCCGGATAATGCTTGGGGCCTCTGTATTACCGCTCCTGCTGGCACAGAGTTAGGAGCCCCTTATTCATGTGGTACCGTCAATAATTTCGTCCCACATAAAAGATGTTTACGTACCGAAGCACTTCGTCCATCACGCTGTATCGCCCCGTCAGACTTGCGTCCATTGCGGAGTATTCTCGTCTGCGGCCTCCCGTAGGAGTATGGGCCGTGTCTCAGTCCCATCGGTGGGGGTCAGCCTCTCAGCTCCCCTAAGCGTCGTAGCCTTGGTAAGCCGTTACCTTACCAACAAGCTGATACTACGCAGGCCGCTTCCAAAGCGATAAATCTTTACCCTTGCGGGACCATCGGGAATTACCCAACCTTTCGGTTGGCTATGCCCGACTTTGGAGTACGTACCTACGTGTTACTACCTCGTCTGCCACTGTCCTTGCGGACCGTTCGACTTGCATGACTTATCCATACAGCCAGCATTCATCCTGAGCTAGGATCAAACTCTCATTAAGAATAGGCGGAACACAAGAAAACTCATGTTCTTACCAATTTCATTCTAACTATTCAGTTTTCGAAGAGCGAAAACAAACCCCGCCCTCACATGAGGGCAGTAAAGACATAGTATAGGAACCAATAGGGGGAGTCAAGCGACGATATAGGGCCTAAAACAAGGCCCCCGCGACCGTTACCGGTGCGGGGGCTGACTGTGTCAGACGATGCTCAGAACGAGCCTCCGTTCGCCGCGCTTCACCTGGTGGTGAAGTTCGCGCAGACCGGAATTCTTCATGCGACGCTTGCTGAATTCGGTCCTGGCGTCGTCATCGTTCTTGGCCATGATGACCTGAGACCGCTGACTCCCCCGGACCTTCTCCGCGAGCGCAAAGTACTTCTGTGCCAATCTTCCCTCCTGTAGTTTAAAAAGTGGCCTATGCGTTATAGCGCCCTTCCCTACACGCCGTCAACTTCCTTATGACATCGATATGAGACTTTCCTAGATTGCGCTCACGCACCAGGAGCGTAGAATAGAAACAGCCGTCAAGCTTTGCAATGCGTTCGCTCAAGAAAAAACGTGACTACATCGTCGTCTCCGTTGGAGGCTCGTTGCTCGTTCCCGAGGGCATTGATATAAGCTTCCTCCAGAATTTCCGTGAACTCGTGCTCCAGAAGACCCAGGAAGGGTCTTCTTTTTATATAGTCTCTGGAGGAGGTCGTCTTGCCCGCAACTACCAAGAAGCGGCAGCTGAAATCCGCGGAGGAGAGACGCTTGATCGCGAAGACATAGATTGGCTTGGCATACACTCCACCCGTCTGAACGCACACCTGCTTCGCACTATCTTTATCGAAGAGGCACAGGCTCGCATCATAAAGAATCCAACGAGCAGGTTCCGCGGACGCGAGAGCATCGTTATAGGTGCTGGCTGGAAACCAGGCTGGTCTACTGACTACTGCGCTGTTATGGCCGCAAAGACACTGGGCGCCACAAAGCTCGTGAACCTTTCAAACATTGATTACGTCTACACAGCAGACCCCCGCAAGGACCCTACTGCACAGAAGATTGAGACCATAGGATGGTCTGATTTTAGAAAACTCATACCAGAAGAATGGGATCCGGGCCTCTCTTCCCCATTCGATCCGGTTGCTGCAAAAGAAGCCGAAGCACTCGGACTTGAAGTTGCCATCATCAATGGCGCCAACCTCTCTTCCTTCTCTGACTATCTCGACGGCAAGCCGTTTACAGGAACGGTTATCTCTTAGTTCGAGTACATAGTCGCACGCACACGCTCAAGCTCGGCGATAACTACGTCGTCGGTTATTTTCGTGAAGCGCTGAATAGTGCGTCCATCCTTCTCAACGGTTCCCATCCACATATCTAGTGGCCGTAGATCAAACAGTTTCCCTGCCTTGTATACAAAGGCTTCGTACAGCGGACGGTACACAACCATGTACTGATCTTCGGGTCTGCAGTCGTCTTCGGTATGATGACCTACACCCACAACCTCGTATGCATAGTTGTTGCTCTCCCCGTCAGGATTGTGCTTGTAGTGGTAGTAGAAACCTAGTTCAGGGAATGCGCGCGGGGATGGGTTCTCGGTGTCGGGTGTCATACCCTCCAGTATAGCTCTAGGTTATGAAGCGCGAACCTTCTCGAGGAACTCATCCACTTTCATATACAAATCTTCAAGAGTTCCGTTATTCTCGATACGGTAGTCCGACATCTTGAGTGCGCCAAATATATCCTGCTTGGTTGGATCGTCTGGATTTGATTCCTTGCGTTCTTGCTCAAGCCATTCTTCAAAGGAGACCTGGTCGGTTGCACTGTTTCGCTCAACGATGCGCTCATAACGAATAGTAGGGTCCGCATCAATACCAAGCACCACGCCACCCAGCTCCTGAATGAGTGCTACTTCAGCAACGGCGCGAAGGCTCTCGATAACCGCATCTCCCCCTTGTACGGTCGCTTCGCTATGAAGTGAACCGATGATGTGTGTTGGAGCGTGCTGCTGGCGGAGATCATTCGCAACAATAATCATTGAGTCACGATTTACCGGAAGACCGCGCTTCTCTATCTCACGCGTAATAAAGCTTCGGGCAGAATAGTGTCCGAAGCTTTTCTCCTGAACGAGATACTCGACAACCGCACCCTTCCCTGCCCCAAATGATCCGGTAATGCCGATGATCATTATTCTTTCTCGTTAGCTTCCTTGAGAGCGCGCTTCTTCTCGAGATGCTCTGCAATAGGAATAAGGAGTGGCGCTGAGCGCGTAATGGAGGAGAAGGTTCCTGCAGCAACTCCCACCATCATAACGAGTGCAAAGTTGCGGGTGGCTTCGCTTCCAATAACCGCAAGGGCGAGGAGTGCGAGCACAACGGTGAGTCCAGTATTGATGGAGCGTCCCATAGTCTCGTCGATAGACTTGCCAATCGTCACGTCGAACGCTTCCTCTATTTCGTCACGCTCGTTGTTCTTCAAGTGTTCGCGGATACGGTCGAAGATAACAATCACGTCGTTCACGCAGTATCCAAGAAGTGCGAGGAGCGCGATAACGAAGAGTGAGTCAATCTGCGCACCCGTAAAGAAGGCGTAGACTGCAAAGAAGCCCGTTGGCACGATGATGTCTATCGCGAGCATGAGCACCGCAATAAGACCGTAGCCCCATGATGGCACCGGACGGGAGAGCCCACGGAATGCCCATGCGATGTAGAGCACAATAGCCAAACTCACGGCCATAATGGCATAGAGTGCCTTAATAGCGAGCTCATTGCCTAGAGACGGACCAATGGAGTTGAAGCGCAACTCAGTAACCGAGGCTGTGCCTCCAAGAGAGAGTGCAGAAAGAAGCTCAGTACGCTCTTCTGGAGCAAGGGTACGCGAACGAATAGTTACGTTCTGCTCCCCGCTCTCGCGAACGGAAAGCTCTCCAAGACCAAGCAGCTCCACTTCGTCATGGATGAGCCCAACCTCAGGACGATCTCCCTCATAGCTAACCTCAAGGAGTGAGCCTCCGGTAAACTCAATTGAAAGGCGTGGTGGGATAACGAGGATCGCCACAATAGATGCAACCAGAAGGATGCCCGTGAGGATAAAGAAGAAGCGACGGTTTCGTACAACAAACATACTAGTTTTTGTTAGTGCTTAGTTCTGAACCCTTGTGCCGATACAGTCCTGTCTCAAGAAGGAAGCGCCAGATACGATTCGCTTCGTGAGGCACAATAGCGAGAAGGAGTACGCGTGTGATAAAGACAGCTGAGATGAGCGAGGTAATAACACCAAGACCGAACACGAGCGCAAAGCCCTGTACGAGTGGTGTACCAATCCAGAACAAAATCACACTCGAGATAATCATGGTGAAGTGGCCGTCACGAATGGCGGTCCATGCGCGGGCAAATCCAATGCGCACCGCCTCATGTGCGCGCTCTCCGCGACGAAGCTCCTCCTTCATGCGCTCGAAGATGAGTATGTTCGCATCAACCGCCATACCGATCGACAGGATGAAGCCTGCTATACCGGACGTCGTGAGCGTAATAGGAATGAACTTGATGATCGCTACCGTTACGAGTACGTAGATAACAAGTGCAATAGAGGCAACCAATCCTGGGAGGCGATACCAGATAATCATGAACAACGCCACGAGAAGGAAGCCAAGTCCGCTTGCAATGAGCCCTGCCTCAAACGCTTCTGCACCAAGAGTAGGTCCCACTGCCCCGCTTCCAATAAGCTCGATAGGTACGGGGAGCGCTCCGAAGTTTAGATTGCGCACAAGCTCCCTCGCCTCCTCGGGCGTGAACCCTCCGGAAACGGTAGCAGTCCCTCCCGCGATAGCCTCGCGGATAACGGGAGTTGAGATAGGCTCGCCATCAAGGAAGATAGCGAGTGACTCACCCACGTTGTCGCGGGTAATCTGCTCGAACAATGCGCCGCCTTCGTCCGTAAACGTAAGAAGTACGATAGGCTCGTTCGCAATTCCAGCGCCTCCCGCAGACCCAAACTGCAGGTCAGCCTTCTTCACGTAGCGCCCGGTAAGTCCCGTATCAAGATAGGTGAAAGAAGGTTCTATGTTCCCATCAACCACAGCCGCTCCTGCGCTTATGAGCTTGAACTCAAGTGATGGTGTGGCGCCAATAGCGTCCACTGCCGCCTGTACGTCGGTGACACCCGGAAGTTCTACCAGAAGACGGTCTTCAACTGCTCCTGCAACCGCGCTCGACTGCTCAAGCTGAACGAGTGGCTCTGCAACACCAAAGAGGTTTACGCGACGCTCAATAACCTCGCGAAGAGAGTTAAGCGCTCCTGGCTTGTCTACCTCAATGAGTGAGGTATCCGCCCGGTAAATAAGCTCGGTTCCTCCGGCCAAATCGAGACCGAGCTTTATAGGGTGGTCTGGGGAAACAACGTACCAACCGAAGAATCCAGAAATAAGGAGCACGAGCACCGCGGGGATATAGCGCATATATGCCCTAGTCTACTGGCTTTCAGCCTTCCTGCAACGCCCTTTCCATAAGGATGGCAACGTTGCGGAATAGGCAGGCAACCGCAATGGGACCTACCCCTCCAGGCACTGGTGTGAACACAGATGCCTTAGCAGCGCAGGCCGGATCTGCGTCTCCCACAATGGCGCCTCCTGATTCAGAGGTTCCGGCGTCGATGAGCACCACTCCTTCCTGCAGGTGTTCGGGTTTGATGAGGCAAGGAGAGCCAGCGCCCGTTACGATAATGTCTGCCTCCCTAAGCATGGAGAGATCGCCTGACTCTTTGGTAACAACCATAACCTCAGCGCCCTGATTCACAAACCAGCTCGCCGATGGAGCTCCCACCAATCGTCCCTGCCCCACAACCGCAACACCCTTTCCTGCCGGATATACCTTCGAGCGCGAAAGTATCTCATCAATACTTGCTACAACCGGCGGAAGGAGCGCGTCCGGCTCATCAAGCGAAAACCGTGCGTACGCACGTATGGAAAGCACGTCTGCATCGAGACGTTCTGGTATTGCGTCAAGAATCTTCTTCTCGTCGAGATGCTCTGGGAGCGGCAGCTGCACAATAACCGCGTCGCATCCTGGTTCCTCTATAGCTTCAATTACGTCCGCTTCAGTTGCGCTCTCTGCGAGCCGCACAATCTCAAGATGCATCCCCGCCTCCTCAGCGCGCGCACTCTTTATAGAAAGGTAGGACTCGGTAGCCGGTGTTGGTGACACCACAACCGCCCGCACCATGCCTGCACGAGAAATGCTTTCGCGCACACCTGCGAGAATGTCAGTAGCAATAGCGCGGCCGTCTATGATCATAGAGCCTTTGAGCGACGAAGTTCTTCGGGCACAAACGTCTCGTACTCGCCGTCGGTATACCGAAACGCATCGAGACTTGGGTACTGATACACGTAGCCGTACTCACGCGTGAGCTTTGAGCCGTCAACTGCAATGGGATACGAGTACCCCTTCCAACTTCCTTTGGCGGTTGGAATCTTTCCGCGGGTTGCGTGCCACAAGAATGCGAATGGTAGGCGTGCCATCCATGGCTGGATAAGAATGGTCTTCTTCCCCACCGCTTCTGCCATGTCTTTGCCGAGCACTACGTCTCCCGGAGGACAGATGTTGAATACTTCGTACTCGCCTTTAGCGGGTGTGGTTGCAAGCAGCTCCACAAGACCCACCACATCATCCTCATGGATGAACTGGCGCACCCACGTAGGGGTTACCGGAACGAATCTCGTCATCATAGAAACGAGACGGTATACGAACGATTCCTTGAGCTGGCCGGCGAGTGCCGCCTGCAAGCCAAAGCGAATGCGCATAAACCGGCCGCGAGGACCTGTTATAGCGGCCGGACGAACAATGGCTGTGGGGACCTTCCGTGTAGCGTTCGCAAAGCACGCTTCAAGTCTCTCTTCAGCAATGCGCTTCTCTTCGGCATACAGATAGTCTGTCTTGCGGAACGGCTCGTCTTCTGTGAAGCGGTGCTCGATGGTGTTTGTGGCAAAGGCGCCGTAGGACGCTACGGTTGAGAAATGAATGAGACGCTCTACAGACGGTGTCTCGTACGCGAAGGTAAATACCCTTTCAGAGCCATCAATATTCCACCTCCAGCTGAGCGGGCGGTTGCCGTATATCTCACGAATCTGCCACGCCGTATGTATGACGATTGTGGGATTGAGCTCGCGCGCCTGTGCCTCCCAGTCTTCGTCTGCAGTGTTCGCCTCGATGTAGACGAGCTTTGGTTCGTTCTTGATGAGGTCCGGTATCGGCTCCTTGTCTAGTCCAATAACACAGACAACATCCTCACGTGCAGCAAACCTGCGCACGAGCATCGTGCCTACGTATCCTGCGGCGCCGGTAATAAGTACAGTGTGCTTCATATAGAGAGACTACCAGTTTGAGAGCCTGAAGAACATGCGCTTAATAGTCTTGAGTGCAATAACCAAATCAAGACCAAGAGAGCGATGCTTTAAGTAATAGAAATCGTACGCAAGACGCACCTTCGTCTCCTCCACGGACTGCGGCGACAGGTTGCCCTGCTCGTACTGCTGATTAATCTGCGCCCACCCGGTTATACCCGGCGTAACGGAGTAGCGCATGATGTAGTGCGGGAGTTCAGCCTCGAGACGCTTCCCGAGACCTTGTATATCGTTGCGAGGACCAATAAGTGAGAGGTCTCCGGTAAGGATGTTCCAGAACTGGGGGAACTCATCGAGTGATATCTGACGAAGTATCCCTCCCACCCGCGTTACCTTGTTCTCCGTCTCCCCTTTCCACGCGCCGCTATCCACGTGACTCATGCTGCGGAACTTATACACCCGCATAGTGCCTCCACGCTGGCCAATGCGGTCTTGCCGTATAAGAAGCGGTCCTGGCCCCTCAAGGCGAAGTGCGAGCCACACGAACGGCACCGCGATGAGTGTAACGAGACCCATAGCGACGCCTCCCACAAGATCTATGAGACGCTTCGGGAGCGTGTACCAGAGCGGATCCTTCTCAGCCACATGCTCAAGGAACCAGCCCTGGTCCAGAAGCGAGAGTGGAACTCTGTCGAAGGTCTCTTCGTACAGGTCTGTGAAGTCAACGATCTCGTAGTTCCCCACCCCATGCGGCAAGTCATAGAGCACCGGGAGAAGCCCGTGTGCATTGCATGCGGTTATATCTGCAACAACCGCGTCCACGCCGTCAGGAATGAGTGCAGTGCGCTCTGCCTCTGAAAGCGCGAGGAAGTCCTCCGGAGAACGGACCGCCACAAACTCAAGCGGATACCGCTTGTTCCCGTTCACCTCGTTCGCAAGCATCAATGCATCTTCTCCGCTTGCGATAAGTACGGCGCGGGCGCGGGCGGGCGTAACCGTTATTCTCGGGTACACCGCAAGACGCCATAGGAAGATGAGGAGGAGCGACACCACAAGGTAGATCGCGAGGTTGGTCTTCGGTGCAATACCAACACCCGGCACCAGGAAGAAGAAAAGTGCTGCCAGAATGATGTTTGCTACCTGAGTACGCAAAAGTGCCTGAGGGAGATGGCTCTTCAGTAGAATGGTTCCCTTCCCATAGAGACCCGACATATAGAAGATAAGGACCCAGGCGAGGAACAGTATCGAGAAGGGTCCTGCGTGATCTCGGAGCAGGTCCATGGTTGGCAGGGCGCCGGTGCGGATGAAGAGCGTCAGCCACAGGGAAAGGGCGAATACGGAGAGATCTCCCGCGAGAAGGAGCGCTGGAGCGCGTGTGCCACCGTATATCATGCTTGCAGTTATACTATAGAACATGACTGGCCGCGACGAAGTAGCACAGGAGGACGCAGGAATGCGTATCCTCTACGTTATAACCAAGGCCAATTGGGGCGGTGCTCAACGCTATGTCTTTGACCTGGCACTCGCAAGTAAGAAGGCTGGACACGAGGTGCTCGTGGTATACGGCACTGAAGGCGCTCTTATAGAGAAGCTCGACGCAAATGACATAGCAACGAAAGCCATCTCAGGACTCAAACGGGACATATCCCTCATGAGCGAGTTCCGCTCCTTCCAGAGTCTCCTTAGTATTGTTGAGGAGTTTAGGCCTGACGTCATACACGGCAACAGCTCGAAAGCAGGAGGTCTTGCGGTACTCGCCGGAAGACTAAAGCATGTTCCTCGCATTGTCTTTACCTCCCACGGCTGGGCATTCAACGAACAGCGCCCTCTCTGGCAGAAAGCTGTTATCGGTACCTTCCACTACTACACCGTGCTTCTTTCGCACGTAACCATTTGTGTCTCACACGCACTTGTGCGAGATGCGCACTGGATGCGCTTTGTGCGCAACCGCTTCCATGTCATTCACAACGGCATAGCGGCAATCGAGTTCCTTCCTCGCGACGAAGCACGAGCAAGACTCGCACCTGCTATTAAGGCTCCTATCTGGATCGGTACCATCGCAGAACTGCACCCAACCAAAGGGCTCTCGGTACTCATCGATGCGTTTGCTCGCATTGCCAAAGAAGACACCTCCTCTACTCTCGTTATCATGGGAGACGGCGAAGAGCGCGCGCATCTCCTTGATCGCATAGAGATGCATGGTCTGTCCGAGCGCATCGTACTTGCAGGGTTTGTTGCAGACGCACAAACATACCTTAAGGCCCTCGACGTGTTCGTACTGCCCTCTTTCAGCGAAGCGCTGGGCTATGTACTCCTTGAGGCAGGGCTTGCGGGCTTGCCTGCAATTGGGTCGAACGTCGGCGGTATTCCTGAGGTACTTGAGGACGACGTAACAGGACTACTCGTGCCTCCTGGAAACCCAGACACCCTTGCCCAAGCACTCGCTCACCTTGCTGCAGATTCTGCTCTTCGCACACAAATCGGGACAGCACTTAACGAGAAGGTTCTCTCAGAGTTCGGAACCGAGCGAATGGTCCGCGACACGCTCGCACTCTACACCGCCCTCTAACCGCCTAGATACTCGTTCATAGCGTGCTCGCGAGGCACGGACCGCGCATTGCGTGCAAGAGAAGCAACGATGCCGAGTGCCGCAAACTCAACGATGAGGTGCGAGCCTCCGTAGCTCATGAACGGAATAGTGGTACCCGTAACCGGGAGGAGACCAAGGTTAATGCCTGCGTGTATGAAAATATGGGCGGTAAACAAGAGCACAACTCCTACCGTAAAGAGCGCATCAAAGTTCGTAGCTGCACGCCGGGCTATAGATAAGAGCCGCGCAAGCAGAAGGCCGTAGAGCACCAGCACCAAGGATACTCCAACAAACCCCCATTCCTCTGCAAACGACGCGAAGATAAAGTCGGTCTCATACTCTGGAAGGAACCGGAGCTTAGACTGCGTGCCGTATCCAATACCCTTCCCCGTAACCTCACCCGATCCAACGGCAATGGTCGCTTGGTAGGCATTGTACCCAGTACCGTGAATGTCCGCTGCGGGATTAAGGAACGATACGATACGGTCACGCTGGTAATCGCGAAGCGCAAACGCCCAAAGACCCACGGCAGTAACAACGGCAATCGTGATGATAATAGCGAGATGCTTCTTTGAAATACCAGAGACTAGCACCATACCAAACCACACCGTACTAAAGATTGCTGCCGTACCGAGGTCTGGCTCCACAAGAATAAGGAGGATAAGTCCGGCTGCGTAGCCGCCCGAGACGATGATGTGTCTGAAGTCTCCTATCTCCATGTGGCGCCTCGAGAAGTACTTCGCCATAAGCGCGATGAATACGAGCTTAATGGGATCTGAGGGTTGAAGAGAGAAGAACCCAAGGTCAAACCAAGACCGTGCACCTTGCACGGAGTGCGTTGCTACAAGAAGCAGGAGCAGAAGTCCTATAGAAACCGCGTACCCAGCCAGAATAATGGGCGTGCGTCGAATGAAGCGCATATCAAATGATGCGCAGGCAAGAAACACTATGATACCAACAGAGAGCCAGATGAGCTGGCGCGGCGCAAGCGACGACCCGTCGCCAAACGTGTGCATGGTTAAGATACCGAGCACAGACAGCGCCACGGGGATAATGAGTAGCGGCCACTCAGACAGCCATGCAGAAAGAGGACGCCTTCCTATAAGCTCACTCATGGAAGCCGAGGAACGCTGAGCACTTCAACGCGTGCGGCCTCTGCAGGAAACGGTACGAACCAGGTAAAGACTGCCGGTGCTGAGCCGAACGCCGACACCTCCCGAACAACCGTCTGAGAAGCGGCAATGGCGGCCCCTGAGGCATCAAATACTGTTGCAACGAGTGTTCGGCTGTAGACCGCTTCTGCTGACCTGTTCTTGAGTACGGCGTTAACGCGTGGACGGTTCCCTGCCTCAAGCGTAACGTCTTCAATCGCTAGGAGTGTTTCTCCAATACGCGGCGTGCGCCACTCTATATCTTCTTCAAACGTAACAAACGCACGGGGGGAGCTTGTAATGCCAGGGACAATACCGGGAATAAACACCGGCACAAGAGAGCGTGCAGGAAGATCGGTACGTCCTTCACGAGTTCCGAGAAGCGCTCCTTGGTCGTCATATACGTCTACGCGATACGATGCGTCCTTTGCTTCAGCGTTCTGATTCCTGTTCTCAACGTACGCAATAACATCAGTGCGTCCAGAGTTCGCAACCGCACGCACAAATGCAGGAGGGTTAGAAACGTTTGGCTGATTCACATCAGCGCGACAGAGGTACGCGCATGAGCCTCCACAGTCCACACCTGATTCGTCCTGGTTCTGTACGCCGTCTCCGCACGATGGCGCTTCGTACATAACTGCAAACGCGACACCCAAAAGAAGTGTGAGGCCAATGAGCACGGCTCCTCCAATGATCATGAAGCGTCGTTTCTCTGCCCAGGTGAAAGTCATGGTTCTGACAGTATAGCAAAAGCCGCCCGGAGGGGCGGCTCTTACAATTGTGAAAGGAACATGCGCATGATGCTGGCGACAACCTACTCTCCCCTTACGAGTACCATCGGCTCAAGAAGGCTTAACTGCCGTGTTCGGAATGAGAACGGGTGTGGCCCTTCCGATAAATCACCAGCATCATACGCACGTTTCCGTCTTCGCAGACGGACGAATATGCAAATAGGGTCCTCAGTTAATATTGCAGTCACCAATCATAAGATTGTGACATACAGAGTTCCGCACAGAAGTCTGGGCATATTAGTACTTCTCGACTCAACGCATTACTGCGCTTCCATCTAAAGCCTATCAACCTAGTAGTCTTCTAGGAGCCTCATAACGATTCCTTATCTTGGAGTTTGCTTCCCGCTTATATGCTTTCAGCAGTTATCAATTCCCGACATAGCTACCGAGCGATGCCACTGGCGTGACAGCTCGTAGACCAGAGGTCAGTTCACCCCGGTCCTCTCGTACTAGGGGCAAGTCTCCTCAAGAATCAACGCCTGTAGTAGAT